>JAVCBU010000001.1:0-60824 GCA_037917685.1 Thermoproteota archaeon | reverse complement strand
CCCCCAGGGCGATTTCGAATATCGTCCTCTCCGGCTTTCCAACGACCACGTCCGGGGGCCTGCCCGCACACGCCTCGACGGCCGAAACCATAGCCCCAGCCCCGGGAAGTTCCCCTTCCCTAGAAGGTATCGTTTTATCCGTGTTGGTAGCAACGAAGATGGCTCCACCTCTTATCAGCCTCATGGCCTTGGCCAGCTTCCAATAGCTAAAGCTCCTGTCTATTCCTACGACTACGTAGTCCGCCCACCCCTTCTCGACGACTGATATCCCCTGCGATTCGAGCTCCTCGGCTATCCCCTCCTCGCCCACCACAAAGGCCTTCCCTCCCTTTGGCGAAAGCAGTAACGCCGTAGCGTAAGAGCTCGTAAATATCCTCTCGACGGAGACGCTGAGGCCCATTCCGGAGAGCTTGGCAACATAGCTCCTCCTAGTAAGGGAGGAGTTATTCGTCAGGAAGGCCACGATCTTGCCCGCCTTTTCAAGCTCCTTTATCGCCGTTATAGCCGTCCCTATGGGAACGTCCCCCCTCCACACAACTCCGTCGCAGTCCAGTAGGAAGAAGCTATATCCCTCAAAAGTTCGCTTCAGCCTCACAAGCCTCGCCTCCTCAATTCTATCCTGGTCTTTTCGATCCTAGCTATCTCCCTAGATCTCCTGTATCCGGCGTATAAAAGCACCGCTCCCACTAATGCGACTAGCAGGGACAGCCAGACGAGAGTCGCCGAGTAAGGCTGGAAGGCGATCTGAAGGATGAAAAATGAGAGAATTAGGCTATACACACTGGAGGCATACTGGGCCGCGACGATCGAATTGGCCAACCCGAAAATCAGTATGTCTGAGAGATTTACGCTCGTAAGCTCGCTCTCCCCGAAAAGGGATGCCTCCGGCCTAAACCTCCTCACCTTTGACCTAAGCAACCCATAGGATACCCAGACAAGAATGATGACAACCTCTCCTACAAGCATCCACGACAGCTCTTCGGGGAGGCCTAGTATTCGGAGAGGTGGAACATCCATACCAAGGAAATAGTTTTATAACGTAAATAAAACTGTCTAACCAAGTGTCCAAATGGAACGGCCATGAAGGTAGATCTGGCAACACTGGTTTCACTGATCCTGTCTCCGCACGCCTACAGCCTTGTGGTAGTGGCGCTGCTCTGGATTGGGAGCGGATATGAGGGAGGGATTGTGGCGTTGGCCGCCGCCTCCTTCTTCGCCAGCGTGCTCCCCTTCCTATTCATCCTCACGGACGCCCTCGCGGGGGAAGTAGACGTGTTCGTATCGGAGCGAGAAAAGAGACTAAAGTACTTCTTGTTAACAGAGCTTTCCTATATCCTGGGTCTGGCGGCGTCTGCCGTCCTCTCGCTGAGCCAGTTCGTCACGCTATTCCTGGTATCGATGTTCGTCAGCTTTATCTTGTTGTTGATCAGCAGGTGGTGGAAGGTTAGCATCCATGCAGCCGGGATCGTGACTCCGACAACCCTCCTAGCCAACATGCTCAGCTCTTGGTTCTATGTACTTTACATCCTCATCATCCCCGTATTCTGGTCGAGGCTAAAGATGGGGGCACACTCCCTCCCCCAGCTGGTGGGGGGCGTGGCCGTGGCGCTTCTCGCAACTCTGGCGGCGTGCAGACTTATCTGACCTGGCTACCACCTTCTCTTGAACACCGAGGCTCCGGGGAATGTGGCAGCATCCTCCAAGTACTCCTCAATCCTCAGGAGCTCGTTGTATTTGGCCGTCCTCTCCCCCCTCGCCGGGGCGCCAGTCTTTATCTGGCCGCAGTTGAGCGCCACAGCTATATGGGCTATCGTGTTATCCTCCGTCTCGCCGCTGCGGTGGCTTACTATGACCGTGTATCCATTTCTCATAGCCTTGTAGGCGGCATCGAGCGCCTCGGACAGCGTGCCTACCTGGTTAACTTTCAGCAACAGAGAGTTTGCAGCCCCTAACTCTATTCCCTTGGCTAGACGCTCTAGATTGGTCACGAAGAGGTCGTCGCCAACTATCTGAAGATCCTTAAGTTCCTCCCTTATTACCCTAAATCCCTCGAAGTCCTCCTCATGGAAGGGATCTTCGATCGAGATTATCGGAAACTCCTCGACCAGGCCTCGGTAGTACTCAAGGAGCTGATCCCTTGTCAGCTCTCTCCCATCCACCTCGTAAGTCTCCTTCTCGCCATCATAGAACTCCGTCGCCGCCGCATCCAGTGCCAGGAACAGGTCACCTCCTGGCTCGTAACCGGCGCCCTTTATAGCTTGGACCAGCGCCTCCAGAGCCTCCCTGCTCTCCTTCATAGGTGGGGCGAAGCCCCCCTCGTCGCCCACGTTGACCGCGCCCCTCCCGTACTTCTCCCTCAGGTGCTCCTTCAGAGTATGGTAGACCTCGCTGCCGATCCTCAGGGCCTCCGAGAAGGAGCCGGCGCCTACGGGAACGATCATGAACTCCTGGATCCTTAGCTGGTTCCCGGCATGCTTCCCCCCGTTTATCACGTTCATGAGCGGGACTGGCATAACGTTGGCCACGGCTCCTCCCAGGTACTGGAAGAGGGGGAGGCCGTAGGTGTTCGCGGCGGCCTTCGCGACTGCTAGAGAAACTGCTAGTATGGCGTTTGCCCCTAGTCTGGACTTGTTCGGCGTGCCATCTAAGGATATCATTACGTTATCTACTTCCCTCTGGTTCCTGCTGTCAAGGCCGACTATCTCCCTAGCTATTACCTCGTCTATGTTCCTCACCGCCTTTTCCACCCCCTTTCCGAGGAATTTTTCCCCTCCATCCCTCAGCTCCAGGGCCTCGTGGGCCCCCCTAGAAGCTCCGGATGGCACAGCGGCCGTCCCCATCCCCCCGCCCGCCGTGCCTACGTCGGCCTCCACCGTCGGGTTTCCTCTCGAATCGAGGATCCATCGGCCCCTGACATAAGATATGATAAAATCGTCGAGCTCGTACATGTCCTCACCTCTCATTCTCAGTACTTACTCACGTGTATAAACATTCCCTTCGCGGGGCGTGTGCGATTCCCGAGAAGGTGCTCGCAAGGTGGTAGAATGTAGAAGAACACCATTCGCCTCCAGGGCGTGACAATATCGTATGGAAGAGCAGAAAACTCTTTTACTTGAAACGTCTAGAAGTTCGCCTAATAAATATTAATTAACCTTTCTGACTTCCATTTATCTAAGGGTGACTCGTTTGGGGGATATCAAAGGCGTGATTCTGTGCGGCGGCAAGGGCACGAGGCTCAGGCCTCTCACCTACTACTTCCAGAAGTCCATGATACCCGTCGGCATGAGGCAGAAACCCCTGCTTGAGTACATCGTCAGGTTGCTGAGCTACCACGGAATTGAGAAGATAGTACTACTCGTAGACTACAAGGCCGAGCAGATAATAAACTACTTTGACGATGGATCTAGATTCGGCGTGAAGATCCAGTATCTTAAGGATGATCCCAGGTACCCGGGAAACGCCGGAGCCCTGTATAACGCCTACATCCGAGGCTACCTGGGCGACTCCCACAACATAGTGGTTTACTATGGAGACATACTGTCCAACATTAACATATCTGAGCTGTTAAGGATACATAAGGATAGAGAGGCCGCAGCGACTCTCGCCCTATCTGAGAACTACACGGTCAGCGTGGGAGTGGCGGAGCTTCGGGGCTCCAGGATAGTGAAGCTCGTCGAGAAGCCCCCCTTGGGCAAGCCCGCCGTGATGGGCATACTGGCGCTCAAGACCGACGTTGTGGGACTTGTCGAAGAGCTACTTGACTACGGAGGTCAGACCGATATAATGAGGGACCTTGTACCCTTACTTATAAGGCGCGGTTTGAGGGTCGAGGCCTACGTCACGGAGGCATTCTGGTATGACGTTGGAAGCACCGAGAGGTACGAGAAGCTCGACCAGAGGGAGGTAGACGAGCTGCTCGCCTTCGTCTTCGCAGACGAGAAGGTTAGCACTATGGGCAGACCCTCTCCGGGCCCAAAGCCTTGACACTTGTCTGTATTACTTCTATCGCTCTTTCCAGCAGGTCTTTTACAAAGTACTTTCCTTCCGTAGTAAGCTCGTAGATCTTCTTCTCCCTAGGCCCTACCTTCACGGACCTCAAGAGGCCATGCTTCTCCAGCTGTCTCAGGAAGGGATAGACCTGGGAGGGGCCTATCCTCGTTCCGAGCTTCACTTCTAGGAACTTCATGAGCTCGTAGCCGTGCTTCGGGCCATCGTACAGCAATACCAGGGTAAACAGCTTTATTACGGTGTTTATCTTCAATTTTTCCTTTGCCACATGGGTTGAGAATTGTGTGATCATACTACGTCACCGCCTCATGATATATATATTACAGCGTCAAGTTTTATATTGTTTATGCTTGTAGAAGGTGGGCAAATTAAAATTACTACTGATGGCACCCCCTTGAGGCGGCTGTCCCGTCGTGGGTTCAAATCCCACCCCCGCACCATATCCAGAGCCTAAAATAAGCAGTTTCCGAGCTCTTTTTTGGCAGGGAATTGCTAATCTTTTTGCTCAAATTTTTACAAATGAAAAGGAATCATTTCATTTTAAGCCTAATTCTGGTCAATATACACTGATAGAAATAATGTAAACCCACTCTTAAATGAATAAAAGTTTGAGAGGTGTAAATTAAAGTGTAAGGTAAATGAGAGAAAGGCGATTGGTTAAAGAGAAGTCGGAATCTCCTTATTTTGAGTTGCAGTCTCTCTGGGGTTTCTCTAAGCATGGTGGGGGTTTGAAGGCTACAGAAGAGTTGATCCGGTTATGTAGAATAGAGAGGAATAATTATGTGCTGGATGTTGGTTGTGGAGTTGGGGCGACTGCCTGCTACTTAGCTGAAAAGTATGAATGCAGGGTTGTTGGTGTGGATATTTCCGAAAGGATGATAGCGCAGGCAAAGATGAGGGCGAAGGGGAGAGGTTTGAGCAAGGTTAGGTTTAGGGTGGCGGATGTGCAAGATATGCCATTTGAGGGCGGTGCTTTTGATGTTGTTATCGGTGAGTCTGTGATCGCATTTCTGGACGACAAGCGAAGAGGCATAAGAGAGTGTAGACGCGTAGTAAAGTCTGGTGGATACGTGGGGTTCAACGAGGGAACCTGGATGAAAACTCCCCCAACCGAATTGGTTGGGTATATGTTAAAAGTTACTGGTGGAATGTTCGAAACTTCTCAAGAATGGAAAAAGTTGATGGAGGTCTCCGGCCTGAGAGATTTAACAGTGAAGACTTACAGGCTCACGCTCTTGAGCAAGATCGACGAGCTAAGAATGTATGGATTGATAGATTACCTGAACTCCCTCTACAGATTTTTATCTTTAGGTCTCAGAAGACCAGATTTCTGGAAATTTATGAAGGAAGCGGGGCCCTCCAAGGTTATTCTGAAGAGTTTCTCAGAATATTTTGGATATGGAATATATGTTGGGAGGAAGTAAAATGGAGAAAAAACAATTATCACTGGAAGAAAATTCAGGACTTAAATTCTCGCGTCAACTATTCGAATCGTACGCTTACCTAGGATTTTCAAGACACGTAGGAGGTCTAAAAGCCACAAGAAAGCTAGCAGAGCTATGTCATATAGATAAAGGTAAATGCATCTTAGACGTTGGTTGTGGCGTTGGAATAACTACTTGCTATATTGCTAAAAAGTATGGTTGTAGTGTGGTTGGCATAGATATTTCCGAAAGGATGATAGCGTGGGCAAAAGAAAGGGTGAAAAGAGAGAACATAGAGAGTAGAGTTGAACTTTTGGTAACCGATGCGCAAAATCTTCCTTTCAATGACAACCTTTTCGACGTGGTTATCGGTGAATCAATAACAACATTTCTAGAAGACAAACAGAAAGCGGTAAGCGAGTATGTACGGGTTACGAAGCCAGGAGGATATGTTGGTCTCAATGAGGAAACATGGATGAAGACACCTCCTCCACCAGAATTGGTTGAGTACGTATCTCGCACTTATGGTGCTAAACCAGAAACCTCTGATGGGTGGGTAGAATTGTTGAAAAGCTCTGGATTAAGAGATATAGTATGGAGAACCTATAAAATTAATGTTCTGAGCGATCTAATTAATGAAATCGGGAGGTTAGGTTTAAAAGATTTCCTAAGAGTGTTGTATAGAGCATTATCCTTATTCACAAATCCTAGTTACATAAGGTCAATAAAAGGGAAGAGGAGAGCTCCTAAGAATCTTCTCGAATACTTGGGAGGGTACGGATTATATGTTGGTAGAAAATAGATGATTTAAGAAAGATATTAAAATTATGCTAGCTATGGGTCAATATGTGTATTCGAGGGTTCAAAACGAGTGTATAAACCTAACCCCCGCACCATAAAGTTCCCAATTCCATTATCCTACACAAAAATAATGTAACGAATACGGGATTTTTAATGTGGTAATAATTATCAAAATGGCTCCAGATGCTTGTGAAGGCCGAATTCCATACTACACCTTTACATGTCTTGAGGCATGTGAAGTTTTGAAACTCTATTTCGAAAGTGAATCCTGCAATAAGATAGCTAATGCATGTGGGATTTCGAAGAGCTCCGTGGTCAACATTATTGATAAGTTAAAGAAAGGTATTTGTCCTGAATTTAATAGCCTACTGGGTCAGGTCGATGTGCTTAGGGATCTTGCCGTTGAGCTGAGGAAGTTAGGTTTAAAGGTTCCCATGCTTTGCTTGCAACGGTGTTCATGAGAAGGTTGATGAAACTTGGCATTAAGCCTTCCAACGTGGAACCCTGAACTAAACTTTGTGAAAAGCTTTCCACGTCTGAGTACTCACAGGATAAGATTGTGAACGTTGCAATAAAGCTAATAATTCTTGAATAGAAGGTAGGTAAACCTCTTGAAGAACTATTAGACGAGCTAGAAACATTGTCGGAGAAGCATAATGGTCAAATAAATAGTCAAAAATGTTTGATCAGTTAATGGCCAAAAATTTAGGACATTAGAGAAGAGTATGCCTGAACATGTATGCTGTTAGGAGGAGTCGGGAGGCTACTGTTAGGGTAGGAAGGGTGTTATAAGAAGCTATTATAGTTTTAAACATCTGCAACATCATGTTCAGCAACTAAGTTAGTATAAAAGGATTAGGTTATGCGCGCTGGCACAGCCCATGTAATTCTATTAACTTGATTCCATCTTCGTCATTTACATCGTGGACTTTAGTTAGTTTGCACTTTGTTTTTAAAAATTTTAAGTGGTTACCTATCTAATAATCGTCAAGTTTAGGAGTTGCTATATAGTAGTTTGCAATTGTTCTGAGTGAATTATTTCCATCCTTCGGGGATCTGTTTCTCGAAACCTGCAAGTTTTACACCTGTTATAGCTGCAACATTAACATTTAAGGCTCGTAGATCTTCTTTTGATAGTTGATGGATATCATCGTGGCCTGAGAGCATCGTAAGCATTTTAATCTCCTCGGACATGGCCTTTAAGAAATTAACTAATCGTTCAGCAGCCTTTTCAGGTTGAAGCCTTTTTCGAAGTTCAGGGTCTTGAGATGTTATACCATAAGGACATCTTCCCCTGAGACATTGCGTACATACACGGCATCCCATCGCGATCAGAGCTGCGGAAGCTATCGCTACACAATCAGCACCTAATGCTAAAGCCTTTACAGCATCTGCCCCGTTACGAATTCCACCCATAGCAATAAGCTTCACTTCTTCACGTAGACCAAGATCCTCAAGTGCTCTAACGGCAGGTGGAATACAGCCTATTGTTGGAATTCCAGCAGCTTGAATAGCCATTTCTGGAGCAGCCCCTGTTCCGCCTTGTGTACCATCTATAGCTATCGCATCTGCGCCTGCCTCAGCAGCAAGTTTAACATCCTTATAAACTCTTCCAGGACCTAGTTTTACAATAATTGGCTTTTCATAATCTGTTACATCTCGAAGAAGTGCAATCTGCTTTTTCAAATCTTCCTTAACACTCCAAATATCATAGTGACGACAAGGTGAAAGGCAATCTGTACCAACTGGTATACCACGAATCTTAGCTATCTCTTCTGTAACTTTTTCTCCAAGTAAATGGCCGCCCATACCAGGCTTTGCTCCTTGTCCTATTTTAATCTCAATAGCATCTGACCTGTTAAGGTAATTAACGGAAACTCCCCATCTACCACTAGCCCACTGAACTATTAGCTGCCCACCTGGTTCATAGCTCTTTTTACCACGTTTGAAGTCTTCTTCATTCTTATAACCATGTGCAAGATAGTATTCTTCGGGGAAAGAGCCCCCTTCACCTGTACATGCAGCAATTCCCATTTTGGCAGTTGCTATAGCTAAAGCTATCTTAGCTTCTCTTGAAATTGCACCGTATGACATGGCAGCAAACATAATGGGTATTTTAAGCTTTAAAGGCTTTTTTACCCTTCCTTCGCCAATTACAACATCCATTTTGCACTCTTCTCTATATTTGTCCTTAGGGGCAGGCGGATAAAGTTGAGCTGGTACAATAACTAAATCGTCGAAGTGTGGCATTAACCCCATGGTTCCAAATCCTCTGAGTAAATATTTTCCGGTTTCAGCCTTATAGTGAATTTCCTCAATGGCTTGAAATGTCCATAACCCTCTTGAGAAATGTTCAGATTCAGCTGGTCGGATATGAATTACATTGTTAGGACAGTTTTCAATACAAATTCTACAACCAACGCATGCCAGGTCGTTGAGAACATATGCTCTGCCCATATCGTCTACAGAAAAAACAGAATTAGGGCAAACCTCTACGCAGGTTGAACATTTCCAAGGCATTTTCCAACTAATACAACGTTCTTTATCCATCGTAACACAATAGGACCCTAATATAGGCATATTACTATCACCCCTTACTTATAGAATGGTTTAATCGAGATAGGTACCAGTTTTTTAAATTTCCTCGGATCTGCGTTTATATTAAATTTATTAAAGTATTCTTCAAGTCTTCTTACATCCTGGCTTTCTATCGGCACTTTCTTGCAGTTATGCCCTAAACTCTGCCATTTCCCGCCAACAAAAATGCTGCCACGAATAAACCAATTGCCTACATTTTCACCTACATTTCCAACTACTATTATTTCTCCTCCCACCATGTAAGTCCCTATGTCGTTTCCAGCGTTTCCCGCGACTAGTATTGTTGCGCCCTTATTTAGGGCGCCTAGAAAATCTTCAGCGTTTCCACGTATTACCACTATCCCGCCGTAGCAATATTCCGCAGCTCCATATCCTGTGTTTCCATTAACAATAATCGTGCCTTTAGTCATGTTATCAGCCAAAAATTTACCAGCGCTACCGTTTATTGTAATTGTTGCCCCGTCATTTAATGCACCTGTGTAATCTCCTACATTTCCGTTTATGACAATGTTGCCGCGGTTTAACCCTGCTGCAAGTCCATGAATATGAGAAGCATTTTCAACTACTATTTTCTCAGCTCCATCCTTAATTGCTTTCCTAATCTCAGAATTTACCGCCTTTAAATCTTTACCATTCGCATCCACTCTATATTCCATCATCTACTTCCTCCTAATCAACTCCAACTTTTCTTCAATTTCCTCTTTACTTTTCACACCTGACAAAGCATTCAACGTTGACAAAAGAAGTGAATCTATTTCTTGCGCATGTTTTCTTCTTTCCTTATCTGAAACAAACCTCTGTATCTCTTCCATATCAACAGGAACATTTATAATCTCTATAGTTTTCTCCCTGACAGCATAGTCAAAACATTTTTCACCAATGGGGGTCCTAACAATGATAGTGGTTTTTCCTTTTTCTGAGCCCACATTTCCAACGGACACATCGGCCCATTCGGATGCGAAGTCTGTACAGCGAGCGCAACCATTCCTCATATATTTTCGAACATCTGACAATGGGATAGTCTTTTCGGATCCATCATGTAATACAATTCTCAGTAACTCATCTCTAAGATCTGCAGTTATCGTTTTAATATCGTAGGGCTTAATGTTAAATCTATTAACTACTTCGTCAGTTATCAACCGATAAGAATAAACACCGTCACAGAACCATCCAATGGTTAAACGTATCCGCTTTCTATAAATTTCAAGCTTTTTATTCGTGGATGAAAGCACAGTTTTAACTGCCTGAGCGACACATGGTGGCCCAACAATTGCTATTTTCTTTAATCCCCTTCCATAGATGGCATCATTTAAAGCTCCGAGAACTGGAAACCACAAATGCTGATAACCCGCACTTTTTAGTATCTCTTCTTCGGTTGTTACAACTTTAGGTAACGGTTTAAAATAATTTCTTTCTACATCCCATAAAATCGCCCCGTCAATGAGCCCGTATCTAAGTGCTGAAACCAGAAGTGCATTAATAACATTACCATCCGATAACTTTGAAACCGCGGAAACTGTACGAATTACAGGCCCTTTTTTCCATTCTTTTAGTTTAGGACAACTGTCTTCACATGGCTTTTCGCAGAAGAAACACGTATCTACCACTATGTGTGATAACCCAACGGTTTTTTCTCTGATATCTAAAACTGGGTGATCTTCCTCCTCGGGAAATCGTATAACGTTCTTTGCGCATGTTGAAACACACATTCCACATCCACTACATCTATTTACATTCCAAACATTCTTTTTAAGTTCTTTAACCATGATTTCCACCTCTAAGCTTTACTTAGAAGTTTTAGTAGGCTATCTGCACCTATCTTATTAAGATGTAAACCTACTTCTTCAGGTGTAAATCCCATAGCAAGTCCAAGCAGTTGGGGATAAAGAAGTACAGGTATATTGTATTGTTCTCCAGTAACTTTGCTTATTTCAGGCTGCAAAGTGTCAAATTGAATCTGGCAAGATGGACAGATGGTTACTATACAGTCAGCTTCAGCTTCCTTAGCGCTTTTCAGCTTCATCCCAGCTATAGATAAACTTAAGTTCCTATCTATTGCCAATATTGGTGAACCACAACACCAGAGTTTAAGAGGCCAGTAAATACTTTTTGCACCAGTGACTTCAACAAGTTCATCAAGTATTTTTGGGTTCTCGGCATCGTCAAATTTTAATCTATCAGATGGTCGTAAGATATGGCAACCGTAGTGAACCGCTACTCTTAAACCGTCAAGCGGCTCTTTGATTTCATCCCTAAGCTTTTCGAGCCCTATGTCACCGTGCAAAACTTGAATTAAGTGTTTAACTTTTTTATTGTCTTCATAAACCAAGTTATCTGTGGATTTGAGTAGGGCGTTAACTTCTTCCCTAAAGTTTTCGTTTGTTTTAATCAAGTTCTCCGCTTCAGTGAGAGACTCGTAGCAACCGTTGCAGAGGACAAGAAGATCAAGTCCCATGTTTTTAGCTAGCGCTAATATCCTAGCGCTCATCATCAAATTAGTCCTAAAGTTTACAGAGCGAACAAGTACTGTACCGCAACAACCTGCACCTTCCAGATCCACGAGTTCAATTCCAAGTTTCCTTGCTATGACACGGGTGGACAAGTCATATTGATTCAATCTCGCTGGAATCCAGCATCCCAAGTAGTATGCATATTTCATTGCTTTACCCCCTCCAAAGTTTTTATAAGGCTAGTTTCTTCCAAAATTTTCCTATTTTTTTCAACATGCACTTGCGGAACCTTTGGAAGCCCAAGTTCCGCTCTTTTCCTTTCTCGACCAGCACTGATCTTAATGACCCTTCCAGTTTCAGTTAGACTCTTACCTATATCTATCAATCCTTTAGGAAGTATACCTTGTTCTGCTGCCATATTCTTCAGTAAAAATAGGATATTTGCTGGATCAACTTCTTGTGGGCATCTCTGTGAACATGTAAAGCAGGTAGTACACAGCCAAATCTCCCTACAGTTAATTAGCTGCTCTTTTAATCCTAACGCAACCATCTTAACTATTTGATGAGGCTTCAGAAATTCAGCAACAGGACACCCAGAGGTACATACACCGCACTGTACACACCAGAAAGCTTTACCTCCTAATTCTGTATTTGCAATCTTAAATTTCAAGCTAGAATCTACTTCGGTGGATTTGAAAGAAGTTACAGTTTTACTCATGAACTAACCCCCCTTCTCAAAGGATTTAACCCAAGTTCCTCTATTTGATGTGTAAATTCTTCAATAATCTTAGCTATTCTTAATCCTTCTCCGGCTGAAGCCCATTCAAGTCTAACTCTCTCTGGTTCTAAACCAATGTCTTTTAACCATTCTTTTACCTGTAGTATGCGTCTTTCAGCCCTTAAGTTTCCAGAGATATAATGACAGTCACCTGGATGGCATCCGACAATTAATACACCATCGGCCCCCAGTAGAAAGGCATAAAGTATGTGAAGCGGATCTACTCTGGCACTACACATAACACGAATGATTTCAACAGCTGGTGGATATTCGTAGCGGCTTACACCTGCCGTATCCGCTGCGGCATAACCACACCAGTTGCAGAAGAAAGCTATAATTTTAGGCTTATCTCTTGGTGCTGGTTTTTCAAATGCAGCTCTAAGCATACTCAAAATCTGGTCATTTCTAAAGTGATGCAACGTTATAGCTCTTGCGGGGCATTCAACTGAACATGATCCACATCCTTTACATAGTGATGGATCAACTTTAGCCACCAGTCGTTTATCTGAAGTGAATTCTAGTTTGATTGCACCGAATTCGCAAACATTTTCACATCGTCCACAACCTGTGCAAAGTTCTGGATTAACATCAGCTATAATAGCTTCGGTAATTACTTTTCCTTGCATTAGTGGGGTAAGAGCCCGCGAGGCTGCAGCTAATGCTTGGAAAATGTTTTCATCTAGTCTTTGCGGACCATAGGCTGGTCCACAGAGGAAAATACCATCGACTGCGAAATCTGCGGGTCTAAGTTTTGGATGAGCTTCTAGGAAGAACCCGTGGTCGTCAAGAGGGACTTTGAGTTTAGATGAAAGTTCGCGATTTTCTTCAATAGGTACAATTGGTGTAACTAAAACAACTTTATCAACGAATATTTCCAAATCTATTTGGGACGTAACGTCATAAGCATTCATAACGAATTTTCCGTCTTCTTGACGGATTTCAGGCATTCTATCTAAATCATACCTTATGAAATCTATTCCAGCTTCACGAGCTTGGCGATAAAGTTTTTCACCTTCAACTGGCAACCTTATATCTCTGTATAAAACGTACACATTCAGCTTTGGATACTTGTTTTTGATTTTAATTGCTTCTCTTAGAGCTTTTTCGCAGCAAATAGCAGAACAGTATGTTAGACCAGATTTTTCTCTAGCACCAGCACATAAGATAAATACTATGGTTTCTCCATCTTTCAGGTTGTCATCTATTTGCTGGAACTCAGACATAGTATAAATGTTGTTAAATTTTCCGTAACCATATAGTCCCATTGGCTTAAGCTCTTCAGCACCAGTTGCTACGACTATTGTTCCAACTTTAATTTCCTTACTGGATCCATTTTGACTTAGTTTAACGCTGAAATTTCCTATTGAGCCCCTAATATCCTCTATTTTAGTGGAGAGAAGAACCTCAATGTTTTCATGTTTATTTATAGAGTTAATTAGGTGAGAAACCCATTTAATCTCTTCATCGCATCCGTAAAGATGTAAGTCATATCCTATTTTATCTCTACTTTCGATAAGATATGTTTTAAATCCACTGTCGGCGATGTTTTTCGCAGCTATAAGACCACTAACTGTTCCTCCAATAACAAGGGCAGCAGGAGTAACTTCTACTTCCATCCGTTCCAATGGTTCTAGAAGCCTTGCTTTTGCCACAGCCATTCTAACAAGTTCCTTTGCTTTCTCAGTTGCTTCTTCAGGATAATTTTTATGAACCCAAGCAACGTGTTCCCTAATGTTAACCATTTCAAATAAGTATGGATTTAATCCTGCTTCCTCACATACTGTGCGGAATAACGGCTCATGAGTTCTTGGAGTACATGAAGCCACTATAACTCTATTAAGATTGTATTTTTTAATAGCCTCCTTAATTCGCTCTGTTCCGTCCTTAGAACATGTAAACATTAAATCTTCTGCATGAACAACATTGTCAAGTTTCTTTACTTCCTCCACGACGGACTTAACGTCTACAACAGCAGCTATATTAAGACCGCAATGACATACAAAAACACCTATTCTTGGTTCTTGAGCTAATGTTTTTCCCTTTTTCGACGTACTTGCTTTGCTTAAAGTGCGTGTTTGTCTATTCGCATGTTTTACTCTACTTGCTGCTTGAGCTGCAGCAGCTAGTGCTTGCATTACACTGTGAGAAATATCTTTGGGATTTTGACACGCGCCACATACATACATACCAGGAACATTAGTATTAACTGATATGCCTCCAGTAGACTTAAAGAAACCAAACTCATTCAATTCTATTCCGAGAATTTCAGCTAATTTGGACATATCATCTCCCGGGACTACTGCAGGACAAAGAACTACCAAATCCACTTCTACAGATTTAATTTCTCCATTGGGAAGATCAGCATACCTTATTAGTAAATTCTTACTTTTCTCGTTCCATAAAACTTCGCTTGGCAATCCCTTTATGTATTTAATTTGATATTCTTCGGCAGCTCTTCTTATTAGCTCTTCATGACCTTTACCAGATGCTTTCAGATCATTATAGAAAACTATCACATCTATACTTGGGTCATGTTCTTTCGTAACTATAGCCTGCTTTGCTGCATACATACAGCAAATCTGTGAACAATAATCCTTTATTTTTTTGTTTCTGGACCCAACACATTGAATAATTGCAATTCGTTTTGGATGTGTTTTATCCGACGGTCTAATAATCTCTCCACTCGTAGGTCCAGCAGCGTTCATAAGGCGTTCATACTGTAATGATGTTATAACGTCTTGAAATCTACCATACCCATACTGTGGCAAAACGGATGGATTCAAGAGAGAAAAACCAGTTGCAACAATTATGGAAGCAACCTCCATCACAAGTTCCTGAGGTTTTTGGTCGAAATTAATCGCACCTGCTGGACACACTTTTTCACAGACTCTGCAAACTCCTTTAGTAAGATAAAGACAGTGATCTTTGTCGATGGTCGCAATATTTGGCACAGCTTGCGGGAAAGGGATGTAAATTGCTTTTCTTAAGCCCATTTGTTCTTCGAATTCGCTGGGAACTTTGGTTGGACATTTTTCTTCACATCTTCGGCACCCGGTGCATTTTTCCTCATCTACATACCGTGGTTTTTTAAGTATTTTGACTTGGAATGCAGACCCGTTTTTTATAGGCTTTACATCTACGATTTCAGAATATGCAAGGAGTTTTATATTAGGATGTCTGGAAACTTCAACCATTTTCGGTCCAAGAATACATATAGAACAATCAAGCGTCGGAAAAGTTTTATCCAGTTGGGCCATATGTCCTCCGATTGAAGGTTCCTTTTCCACTAAGTAAACTTTAAACCCTTTCTCGGCGAGTTCTAAGGACGCTGATATACCAGCCACTCCACCACCTATTACAAGTATATCTCCAGTCATGTTCCTCATTTTGCGACCTCCATCTTACTTAATCATAAATGTTATACTTCCATTCTTTCTTTTATGATTCTTTTAATACCTTCAAAACTAACTTCATTTTGCTGATTTTCTTCGGGGAGTGCTACTTCGTATACGAGATCACATCCACATTCTTGACATTCAGAGGGCATGCCGTATCCTATCCGAAGATGTAAATCATCTGACCCCTTTCTTTTTTCAATGATAAGACCAACATACTCGATCCATGTATAACCACAGTGGGCACAACAATATCGCTTCTTTCTCAACTCTTTTTCGAGTATATGTCCGATGCTCAATGCTTTCACCTTTGTAAATTTGGGGTAGTACAGTTATTTACAGTTATTAATAAAGATTTCGTCCGATATATGGGAGTTAATATCTGACATTTTCGCACATCTAAGGATAAAAAAGCGAGAGTAAAATGACCGAAAAACGTGGCCTCGTCGGACGCTATAAGTTTTTAAACTGAAATATATACTATAATGTCAGATCAGGGGCTTCGCAAGGTGGAAAGTTCATGACGAGGGCGAAACTTGATGAAATTGATGTTAAAATATTGAGAATCCTTCAGCAAGACGGTAGAACTCCATTTACAGCTATCGCAAAACAGTGTAAGGTTTCCACAGATACAGTAATCAGACGGTTTAATAAAATGAAGAAAATGGGAATAATTTCTGGAACTACTATCTTACTTAACCCAAAGAAACTCGGATATGAACATATAGCTAGTTTCTGCATCGATGTCAACTATCCCTACATAAACGATGTAATTAAGTTTGTTCGAGAAATACCTGAGGTGCTCTTCTGTGTTCCATCAATAGGTAGATGTAACTTGTTTAGTATAGCAATTTTTAAGAATATTACCCGTTTAAATGAAGTAAGAGATCTTATTAAAAGCCATCCACATGTAAAAAGCTTGAGTACGAATATTTGGGTCGGACAAGTTCTACTTTGCCCAGAAAATTTCGAATTCAAACTTTAGAGAGGTGGTATTTACATGGATAAAATTGACTTAACTATAATTGAAAAGCTTAAGAAAGACGCACGTACCTCGTTCAGAGAAATTGCTAGAAAGCTTAAAGTCTCACCAGATACTATAGTGAACAGATTTAGAATGTTGCGGAAAAAAGGTGTAATTCAAGGTTCAACAGTTGTAATCAACCCAGAAAGAATAGGATATAAAAGCATGGTAGCTCTCATGATCGATGCAGAACCTGAATATTCTTCAGAGGTTCTAAATAAATTAATTGAGATAAAAGACCTAATTTTAGCAACAAAAATCGTGGGAGACTGTGACCTCATGGCAATTGGTGTGATTCGGGATTTCGAGCACTTATACGACCTAATTCTCAAAGTTACAAACATTTCACACGTAAAAGACGTACAAGTGTCTTTCTGGATTCGAAATATGAAAATATGCCCCGAATACTTTGTCATTTAACATCATCTAAACCTAAGATTATAGAAAAGTATAAACGTAACTTGTAATAATCTTACAATAAAGAATTAAGTGGTTATTTAAGGTATTTAATCCATTTATTCATCCTACAGTAGAACTAATTTTTAGCTTCAAATCTTCTTTGATTTACCTTCTCTTGAATTCTTTTCCCCAGTGAACTTTATATTTTGCTTCTTTCGGTATTTAAGTTTAAGCTTTGGATTAGAGACCAAAACCCTATGTTCTGCCTATTCTTCTTTGAAGAATAAGATTTGATTTGCTTTTAATCTAATCGAACGCGCACTAGGGAAAATTTGGGAATTATTGATCGAAATTTCTATTCCAATGCTTTAGACGAAGGAAGAAACTTATTAAATAATTTTAATACCCTTCATCTATTTGTTGTAAAGGCTATATCAGACTTGTAATCCATTTACAGCTGCATGAATATAGGTTTTTCTATTATCTATGAGGTGACAGCTATTCCCCATAATTTTGCTCTAGAAGAAATTAAAATTAGCAGATTTCAACTGCTACCTATTATATTTTGTATTTAGGAATACGCTTGCACACTCAAGTATTATTAATCGATCATTATATAAGATGGTGCTTTAGAATTATTAGCAGTGTGAGTAGCATAGCTTGCTGGTTGAAAATTGAAATGAAAAGTTTTAAGGTATCCGCTCACTACAGCGGGCTTATCTCGCCGGGCCCGCCATTTTTCTTCACTTCTTTATGTAGTTTTGGTATATTTGTTTTGCTAGTGTTTTGTTGTCTAAAACGGTTTCAAGGTGTTTTTGGTTTTTTATTGGCCTATTCTTTATTATTCTTGCAGCTCTTTTCTTTCCTATTTGCGGTATTGCGGAAAGAATTCTTATTGATGCTTTGTTTACATCGAGAGGGTAGGGTATTGCTGTTACTGACCTTGCTTGATGATTTATAACTTTTACATCAATCATCATATTCAAGGGCAGTTCATCGGGGATTACAGTAGTTATTGGATATGTGCCTAGTTGTCTTGCGTATGTTCTTTTTCCAAAATGGGCTTCTGTTATAACTTCTTTGAAAACAGTTCCTACCGGCACTACCTTTTTCAACATTGGAATATCTATTTCATCTCTTATTCTTTTGCTCCACTTTTTAAAGAGATGATAATTTTTCCGTAGAATTTTTGTCCCAACTTTCCACATCTTTGTTCCTGGAAACACAAGTACTTGCCGTAAATTTATTCTGCGAACAAGAAGACCTTTTTCTAAAACTTCTTTTAAAAATAAATAGTTTAATTCATAGGTTTTTTCTGTTTCCCCTATAAGCCCAAAAACGAAGTTTAACCCAGGCAAAAGTTTAGGTAAGCCGTTCCACCCCCTTTCTCTACCAATTTCATTTAATATTTCTATTGCTTTCATAGCTTCTTTGGGGGTGCACTTGAGATTGTTTAATCTTATTACTTTCGGGTCAATTGACTCTATGCCAAAGGCTGCAACGTCCCCTGGTGTATTATATGTTACAATTATTTTCGCTATTTTCCTTGACTCTTCGGGATAATGTGTAATTGTGCCGGGATTCACATTGTCCATCCATAAGTAGCAGTCGGGAGCAACATTTCTAATACCTTGATACAGTTTTTTTATAGCTTCTGGATTTGGCCTTGGGAATTCCAATTCTCCTACACCCTTTGCCTGATATGCAAAAAGATCTGGCTGGTTACCAAGCCTAAAATACTTTACACCATGTCGATATAGTGCCTCTATCTCGCATACAACATCTTTTACAGGTCTAAAATCTGGTAAACCATAATATGCGGCAGTAGTACAAAAAGAACATCCACCAGTAATTTTTCGGCTACATCCACGATAAGTTTCGATTTCACAAATAACCCTCGGATATCTTGGGTGTTGCGTAACTACCTTTGCACCTTTAACTGCGTATTCAAAAATACTATGTGCAGATTCTCTAATGCGAGTAGGATCAACTTTATTAACCTTCAATTTCTCCAAAATTAAATCATGAATTACTATTTCCAAATCACCAGTAACAACTAGATCAAAAACTTCTTCAAACAAGCCTGTGTCCCTTACAACCATACCACCTCTAACGCCGCTCCCAAATCTCGCAACTGGACCACCAATAACTTTAACAGGATTCTTAATCTTCAACGCTAATTCATAAGTTTCCCTAGGTGTCGCCGGTTTTCCTCCAAGATATCTTCCTGGAACAGAAACACCAAAAACAACAATGAATAGATCAGAATCTTCTACTACCTTAAGGAAAAATTCCACGTTTCTTCTAACTTCATCAATGGTAAAGTACCTTACTTGAGCCTGTGGATTCGCTGCCCATACAGCTCCTGCTGTATATCTTATATAGGGGGAAATATAGGGAGGCACGCCAAGACATGTAGGTTCATCTACATATCCATCTAGCAAAGTTACTTTCACTACTTTATTCACCTCAACTGCGAGTAAAATGTTCGTATCCACGAGGCTTTACTCTTCTTTCGTTTCCTTCCTCATCTATGAGAACTATTTTCTTCTCTTTTGTTACTTCCCCTATTTTAATAAGGGTTCCTCCTACTTTTTCAACAGTTTTCACAGCTTCATTCCACATATCTGGTTTCACTGTCACTATAAGCTCAAATTCTTCCCCACCATATAAAATTAAATCAAAAGGATCTAAACCATGATCTTCTGCAAAAATAGCAATTTCCCTAGGAACTGGCAAATTTCTAATAATGAAACCAACATTACTAGCCTTACTCAACTCATATAGTGACCATGCAAGACCATCACTACTATCAATACTCGATGTCAACGCCCTACTTTGGGCTAATGAAACCGCTTCCTTTACTTTCGCCCTAGGATTATAGACAGCATCTAAAAACCTTCTCTTTATGTTTTTAGGAGCAGAGAGATTTTCAAGCAATATTTTAAGTCCCGCAGCGGTATAGCCAAAGTATCCAGTAATGGCCAAAATATCACCTGTTTTCGCTCCACTACGAGATATCAGATAACTTTTGTTTACTACGCCAAACGCTACACCATCCAAAACAAGCTCTTTACACTCGTTAGTATCTCCACCTAAAAAGCACGCCCCGTATTCATGCCCTCCTTCGTTAACACCTTTAATAACTTCCTCAACGTGGTCAACTTGGAAATTTTCCGGTATCCCGATGGAAACGAGAATGCCTGATGGTTTTGCACCTTTAACAGCAACATCACTGACACACATTGTAACAACTTTACGCCCAACTTGTCTTAAAGACATCCCAGGAGGGACGTCAGTACTCCAAACAAGCATATCAACATTAACAACCAAAACATGTTCATTATCGATGAGATATCCTACAGCATCATCTCCTAAAGGCAAAACACTCCTTTCACACTTGCCCATAATCTTAAAAAAACGTTCAATTAAACCTCGTTCACCAAGATCTTTAACCTTCAAGCAAACACCACCCAACATATCACGAATGTAAATGTTGGACGAAAACTTTAAGTTTTTACCTACTTTTAAAAAATAGGAAATGCCGCCGTAGCACAGCGGTAGATAAAATAGCCGAATGCGCCGGACTCGTAACGTAGCGTTAATAACGGCAGACGAGAAATCCGGTGGTCGCGGGTTCAAATCCCGCCGGCGGCTCCAACTCATTTCTTATTTTTAGTGAAACAAGTAAAGAAGTTTTCAGTAAAACCGTACGATTTCAACAAAGTGTAATTCCAAACGTAGGCAGCACATACTAGTTTACCTTGTAAGAACTTACTTTTAAACAAAAGCCGTAGTTAAAATAAGAGTTGGACAGTAAAAGTAAGAAGTGGAGAACTGCAAGTAATACTTACGAAAAAGATAAAGGTATCTTGGTTTTAAAATAACATCTCTATTGAATTTAAGTATTAACGATAGGATGACTCTATTACGTCGTTTAACAACCTTAAAACTGCTATGCAACTATGTTTTTCTTGTTCCATAAAGACAAACGTTTTTAACCCAATTTCATAGTACTTTTCAAAAATAGGAGAAAAGCCATGTTGTGGAGGCGGTCTGTCACCCCATAAGAACTCGTGGGGTATCACCCACATGGTGATCACCCACGAGTTCTTATTTTCTTTATTCTCATTATATTATATTATATTCTGATTTTTAAATATTTTTCCTTGTATAATGGCTTTTTCTTAAATCGATTAAATTACAGATATTATTTAGACTATAAAAATCCCTTATGCTTTTTTGCATTTAACTTCTCATACCAAAATTAGGGAATGAATACGTGTGATTTAAAGTAAATTTATGGTGCTTCATAGTTAGAATGATAAATAACTTGTTAGTTGGCGGTTAACAATATCTTTAAACGGTATTTTACGTTGCATTTACATGATTTTCACTAGTTTTCATTTAATGTTACAAAGACGTTAGAAGTCGACTGACCGATATATAAATAGTTAAGTTTTCACAAGAAGTTCAAGTTATAGTTAACTGTTAAACGTGTTGATCACGATATTTCATTTCTACATATATCTGGAACCCTCTGCTTCATCTCAGGGATAAACCAGTATCATGACATACGGTTCTCACCTCTCAAGCTCTTCCGCCACATCTCCATAGTTAAGGGCGCACAAAGTGTTCACCCTTAAACCACTACTCCAAAGAACAAGGGTAACAGCCTTATTCCTCGGACTACCAGCAGCATCAGCCATGCGGTAGACCTCACCCTTAGTCGGAATATACTCTGGAACCTTACGGCACCGCGCTGGGAACAAAATAACCATGCACTTTCAACTCTCTTTTACCAACGTACCCGTTGACACGGAAGAATATTCGCAGCCTCATGATGACCGAATTCACATAGGCGGGGCTTGCACCATTCCTAGCTATGCTGCCTGCAAACCCTTGAACTAGAAGCTCAGTTTCCCTTTTTGGGAGTCTTAAAAGTTCTTCTGGACTGAGGCCAGAACACTTGGAGAGCTGTAGGAGGGTATGCAAGTACTTCTCACGTGAGCCTTCGCTACGGGATGTATCGCCAAAGATGGTCGAGCAGTCTCTGAACGCTTTGTAGCTTGCTTCTCCAAGCACCCAGCCCGCTCCGAGCCTCTATTCTAAACTTAACCTCAAATTTTCTTAGAGGTAATGGTCTGTATCCTTAGGAAAAACCATGGAAGATGGTTCACTCCAAAAGAAATAGCAGAGAGCACCGTGAAGAGCGCCTTGTCTAGGATTTTCGGTCCCCCTCCCCCCACGATGCGCCACGACTCCAGAGACGTGTAATTGAAGATGAAAGGGGACGGAATACCGATTTGCGTGAATAGTTAAAATAATTTTTGAGGAGTAGCACATTAATTTTGAAAAGAAATGTTTGATAGAAAAATGAACTTGTTCACTGTAGGTGGCGGGCCCGGCGGGATTCGAACCCGCGACCACCGGGTTTCTCCCTTTCTCATAAGATAAAAGCTTCACCCACAGGCGCTTCAGCACCTGTGTCCGGCGCTCTACTTTGCCGGTTTTCACACCCGAATACCTCTAGCTGAGCTACGGGCCCTTTTAACATCGCAATAGTAGAATAGATTACCACTTTAAAGGATAATGTTATGTATTTAATATTTTCCCTTCAACCAACTATCTTAATCAAGTAATCGCTTGCTCTAAAGTCAAGTTGATACTGTAAAGCTCAACTCAATGGTTGCATTTCTTAATGCAAATCGATAAAATAAATATTGATTATTATTAAGGCGGTGAAACCGGTTTGTTGCAAATTAGGAGATCTGTAAAAATAGCTTTTAATGAAATAGCTGAGAGCTACGATAGGTTGCGAGCAAAACCTTGGAAAGTTCTCACAGATTTCATCAAGCGTGAAAAATTTTTCAATGGTTTATCTAAGGATGCGCTTATACTTGATGCTGGATGCGGTAACGGTAGACACTCCATTTTATGTGCCAATTTAGGATTTAGAACAGTCGGAATAGATGTTGCCTCAAAGCTTTTGAGAGCGGCAAAACAAAGAATAAAAAAAGCCAACTTATCAAAAGAGGTCCATTTAATTATTGGAGATATCTTATCTTTACCTCTAAGAGGCCAATGTTTTGAAAGACTAATTTTCGTAGCCACCTTACATCACATACCATCTTCAAAAGCCAGGTTGAAGTGCTTACTTGAAATTAAAAGGGTTTTAGTTAAGGATGCTAAAGCTTTAATCACGGTATGGCGAAAATGGCAACCCAATTTCATAGGATACTTTTTAAAGGATTTCTTCCTAAGGATCTTCAAGCACAGCGAAAAGGAATTCGGCGATATATATGTTTCATGGAAAGCCGGTAATAAAGAAGTCCAAAGATTTTACCACCTTTTCTCCAAAAGGGAACTCCTAAAATTGCTGAAAAAAGCTAATTTTATTATTGAAAGAATTAGCAGCGAAGACCTTAAAAGGGTTAAAATAAAAAGAAACTTTTTCGCCATTGTAAAAACAGCTACACAACCAAAACATAAGTAATTAAGCCTCCAAAATTATAATGTAACCTAAAACAACCATTCAATCCCTATCAGTTTTGTCGTAAAGCATTCTAAATAAGTATCCGCAAATCCTAACTCGTATATCTAAATCAAGTTTTGTGCAAATAATTTATGAGAATTTGCCACTATTAAGTGTTGTAAAAATATTAGAACGGTGTAAAGTATGAAAAAACCTTGGATCAAAGAAGCCCTACTCTATGAAAAACTAGAAAACAAAAAGGTAAGATGCAATGTCTGCGAAAGGAGATGCACTATAGGCAAAGGGGAAACAGGCTTCTGTAAAACAAGAAAAAACATAGACGGCAAACTAAACACTCTAGTTTACGGAGACATATCCTCAATAAGTGCAAACCCGATAGAAAAGAAACCACTATTCCATTTTTGGCCAGGATCAGCCGCCCTAACGGTAGGCACATGGAGCTGCAATTTTACCTGTCCTTGGTGCGTCTCCCCAGATACCTATGTAATCAAGGACGAATATGATGTAGAAAAAATAGTTTCCTTGGATAATAACTGGAAACACAAAGAACTATTGTCTTATGATGCTTCGTTCAAAAAAATCGTTAAAGCAAAAATTCTAAAATATTTCAGGATAAACCCAGCGGAACTAGGTTTAAAGGTCTATGAAATTGAAACGGATTGTGGTAGAAAATTAGTAGCATCTGAAGATCACCCCATTTATACTAAGAAGGGTATTGTACCGCTAAAAGACTTGAATATCGGTGATAAAGTCATAATTTACCCTTTTTACCCTTTTGAGAATTCCACAAATGAAGAAGAATCGACAATAGTCAATAGACAGGATATAGAGATGGTAGTAGACACCTATCTTCCAAGATCAAATAAGAAATTTATAATCTCGGAACTACGCAGGAAAGGACTTCTGCCACTAAAGACGTCAAATATAAAAGTCAGAACAGTTGCAAGATTACTTGGCTTCTTGTTTGGTGATGGCTACATTTCTCTAAGTAAAACCCAGAAACGAGACAAAGTTTATGTCTCCTTCTGCGGCAAGGTAGAAGACCTTCTAAAAATTAAGGAAGATATGAAATTATTAGGCTTCAATACAACGGGAATAATTAGAAGGAGAAAAATTTCTAAAGTGTATAGATATGGTAGTTCCCATGCTATAAATGATTTTGAAACCCATATTAACTGTCACTCAAAAACTTTTTGTGTCTTGATGATATCCCTAGGCGCTCCAATAGGCGATAAATCAATTAAACCGTTTAGAGTACCAAAATGGTTATTTAAAGCGCCAAAAGATGTAAAAAGAGAATTCCTAGCTGCTTATTTTGGCAGCGAGTTGTCAAAGCCCCGTGTGGACAGGTATGGTAAAACTTTCTTTCAACCGATATTTTCCATAAATAAATCAGTTGAATATTCGGACAATGCTATCGATTTCGTTAAGGATCTAGAAAAGCTCTTGCACGATTTTCAAGTGAAAATAAGTTCAATTAACTATCATGAGAGGAGTGTTAGGAAAAAGGACAATATTAAGACAGTAACACTATATGTCCTTTTCAGTAATGAAATGGATAATCTAATCAATCTCTACGGCAAAATCGGGTATAGATATTGTAAAGAAAGGGAAACGTTGTCCAAATATGCACTAGAATATTCTCTATTTAAAAGGAGAGAAATAGAGAGAATAAAGAAGGCTTATAAACTGGCTATTTCTTTAAAGAAAAAAGGCCTTAAACTTAAAGATATATACGAAAAAATGCAAGGAAACGTAAGTTTAGCGAATCTAGTACTTTGGCTAACTAGGAGAATTAATTTAAACAAAATTAAAACTAGCGAAACATTCCCAGGATTCGACGAATGGTTAAAGCAACGAAACAAGGATCTTCCTGAAGGACTCCTGTGGGAAAAAATCGTAAGTAAGAAAGAAATAAAGAACATTACAGACTTAAGAGATTTCACAATAGAAAAACACCATAACTTTTTCGCAAATGGTTTTTTAGTATCCAACTGTCAAAATTTTGAGATTAGTAAGATTCCTCCTGACCCAGAAAAAGCTAATTACATTTCTCCGGAGAAATTTATTGAAATGGTTGATAAATATAGGTGTCAAGGCACGAGTATCTCATTTAATGAGCCAACTCTTCTTTTTGAATGGAGTTTAGATGTTTTTAGACTTGCTAAGGAGCGTGGATTTTATAATACTTTTGTCACGAATGGTTATATGACTGTCGACGCATTAAGGATGCTTATAAATGCTGGTTTGGATGCTCTTAACGTGGACATTAAGGGCTGTAAGGACGAGGTTTCACGTTTTTGTAGCGCGAATGTTGAATATGTTTGGCGTAATTGCATAGAAGCAAAACGCTTAGGTGCACATGTTGAAATTACCACTTTAATTGTAACAGGTGTTAATGACGATTTAGAATGTCTTCGAAGCATCGCTCAGCGAATAGTTAGAGATCTTGGTGAAAATACACCTTGGCACGTAACAAGATATTACCCAGCATATATGTACCATGCTCCTCCCCCAAAGGTCGAGTTTCTTGAAGAAGTTAGGAGAATCGGCTTGGAAGAGGGATTAAACTATGTTTATCTAGGCAATGTACCTGGGCATCCATGGGAGAACACGTATTGCCCCAACTGCAAAGAACTCTTAATTAAAAGATACATTTTCGACATCGTTAAGTATAATTTAACTGAAAAGAATGAATGTCCAAAATGCGGAGAAAAAATTCCTATAATTGGAAAATACGTCAAAAGAAGCATTATCGATAAGTTTAAGAGATTTTTAACTTAAGGCAGGTGAATACATTGTTTTCGGTAAACATAGTAAAAGAAGGTGACACAATCCTTTTAGTATTTGACGAGAAAAGAAGATGGCTGGTTAAGGTTGAAAAGGATAAAGAGCTTCATACACATAAAGGAACAATAACCTTAAGTGACGTTATCGGTAAACCTTACGGAAGCAGCATAAAAAGTAGCACTGGAGCAAAATTTCGAATTTTTAAACCACTACCTAAAGATTACATTTTAAAAATGAGAAGAGCAACCCAAATCATCTACCCAAAAGATATAGGTTTAATTCTCCTCTACTCAGGCATAGGTCCAGGTTGGAAAGTTATTGAAGCGGGAACTGGAAGCGGAGCTTTAACAATTGTTCTTGCATATTACGTACGTCCCGATGGACATGTTTATACATACGAGGTTAGAGAAAATTTCCAAAAATTAGCCATGAAGAATGTAAGAAAAGCCGGCTTAGAGAAATACGTAACGTTCAAGCTAAAGGACATAAACGAAGGGATTGATGAAAAAAATGTAGATGCTGTCATTCTAGATATGGCAACACCCTGGCTCGTAGCTCCACACGCTTACGAAGCTCTAAAGGAAGGAGGAAGCTTTGTAACCTATTCACCAACAATAGAACAAGTTCAAAAAACTGTTTCCACCCTTTCAAAATCAGGTTTCTACGATATCACAACCATAGAATGTTTCACAAGAAGAATATTAGTTAGAGAAGGAAGAACACGTCCCGAAACCTCCATGATAGCCCATACAGGATACATAACTTTTGCTAAAAAAATAATCTAACAAAATTGCTTAACATTAGATGAACTGCAAAATTAAGCTTATAATAGCAGTTATCAGACCTGCAAAAAGCATCTTGGCACCTGAAAAAATGATATTTTCTTTGGAAACCTTACCCAAAAAAACACCCAGTAAAAAAAGCATGAAAAAGATCAAAATTATGGAAGCAATAGCTGCATATGTTATTGGAATCAAACCAACATAAGCAAGTATGAAAGGTATTAATGAAATAAAGGCTGAAAGCATGGGCGCCGAGCTATCTATGAGAGCAGCAAACACTATCGCAAAACGATAAGCCTTCGCATGTATGCTATTCTCCAAGCTCTTTAACATAGCCACTTCTAAATGTCTTAGTTCCCTAGTCCTCTCAGCTCTCTCCGTCATATAAGCACCGAAGAAACCTGAAACACCCATAGCAAGACTTCCACCTATACCAGCACCAATCATAACCTTCAAAGAGTCGGGAGTAGTAATACGATGAGTCATCAAAGCACCCATTATAACTCCTAGCATAGTTAACGCGCCGTCAAAAGCATTCATAACAAAATATCTTCTAGCTATTTCCCCCAAACCACTAATCTCAATATATGTTCTAAAATTCTCCCTAGTTTTCCTAAAAAAACCTTTAACCCTCTCTACCAAAGATGTACGTTTCATGTTCTACAAGCACCATAAAGTTGCCATTAATTAATTACAAATAGTATTAAGAAACGATTTACACCTATGTTCTGTGATCCATTAATTTCTTCTATTCAAACTATTTATTGTCGGAGTATCTTTACGAAATTTTTAAGGGACCCTAAAATAATCTAAGGCAGTTATATAGTTTGTCCATATTATCTTGCACGTTGAGGTTTTTAACACTTTCTTTCACATGCTATTAATAAAACTTTTCGCTGTCATCTAAAAGTTTATAACTTTTGTGTTCTTTTAAGCAAACAGATGTGAACAGACTTTCATCCCAAGTTCTTTAGTAGTTACTCAGCATAAAATTAAAATATAGCAACTAAATAATAGTTAGATGCTCCGCCGTAAGACTTGCCAAAAGATATTAAAGCATGTAGATAAAGGGAAAAGGGCGGTGGACAGAGCCATGTTTAAACCTGTCCCAATGAAGAAGATTCGTGCAATTATATATGAAAAATACATTGACGACACTGTTAGGACAATAGGAGAACTCGGCGTCATACATCTAATTAATATAAGAGACAAACTAGAAGAGTTTGAAGAAAAAATAAAGCCTGTCGAGCCAGGCGAACGATACTATAAGATTTTAAGCTTACTTTCGAGAGTTGAACGATTAGTTGACGATTTACAGATAAAAAGGAAACCTACCACCAAGAAAACAACCGTGCCAAGAACACCATCAGACAACTTCCTTAACGAGATAGAAGAAGAAGTAAAACAAATAGAGTCAGAAAGCACCAGAATTAACAAAGAAATAGAAGCATTAAAAGAAAAGGAAGACGAACCAGAGGTTAAAAAACAAGTAAATTCTCTAAGAAAGCAATTAGACGAAATAGCGGAGAAAAATACAACAAAACTTCTCACTTTTGAAGAAGTTCTGAAAATAGAAAAAGAAGTAGAAGAAACAAAGACATTATTGGGGAAAACAGAAAAAACGTACATCTTAGAGGGATGGGTACCCGCTGAAAATGTAGAAACAGTTACAAAAACCATATCGGAGGTCTCAGACAGATCATCAATCGTTGAAGTTGTCGAAAACGATGAACATGAAGAAAAAGAGAAGCCACCGACGCTCCTCAAAAACCCAAAAGCCCTAGAGTCCTACGAAACCCTGACAAAAAGCTTCGGTATTCCATCATATGGTGAAATAGACCCAACAATTCTCATGTCAATAACATTCCCGATATTCTTTGGTCTTATGTTTGGAGATATAGGTCACGGATTACTTCTTCTCATCGTATCGATCCTCGGCTTCCTAGGCAAACGGAAAAACGTCGATCTAGGGGAAATAGGCAACTACATTATCAAAGGATCAACACTGCTTCTATTCTGTAGCATATTCTCAATATTCTTTGGAATCCTCTACGGAGAGTTTTTTGGGTTCTCAATATATCATGAAGCTTGGTACGCACACGGTATCGGGCCATCGCTAAGCTTTCTTAGAGATATCCTAGTATACATCTTTATACTCTTCGATTTCGATGAGGGAGTAGTAAGACTAACAAACGAAGAACTATGTGAAAATCTTGGTCTAGAATATATTCCAGAACCACCCCATGGACCCATATGGTTTAGCCCGTTCCACGAGCCATGGATGCTCTTCATACTTTCAATTATAATAGGCGCGATACATCTAAGCTTAGGAATATTCCTCGACGTTGTCAACAAAATAAGGCACGGAGAATATCTAGAAGGTATCTTAGGACCTGGAATGTGGTTATGGTTCTACATAGGCCTTATACGAATAGTCTTCACTGAAAATATAGTCTTTACAGAATGGTTCAAAGATGCTCCAATATCACAACCAGCAAAGTTTGTAACAAGTCCGGTGTTCCTACTGCTTATCCTACCATTAATCCTGATGTTCATCGGCAGAGTAGTAACCGAAGGTCCAATTGAAGGAGGTATGAGTGTTCTAGAAAGCTTAATAGAATCAATTTCCAACACAATATCCTATGCCCGAATACTGGCACTCAACATGGCTCACGAAGGCTTCAGCAAAACATTCATAACCTTAGGTGGAGTTAGTCCAGAACACGGTCTCGCTTTCACAATAACCCCCATGTTTATCGCATCATTTCTAGTGGGAACAATATTTGTAATGATAATGGAAGGACTTCTATCATTCATACATACGCTTAGGTTGCACTGGGTCGAGTGGTTCCTAAAATTCTACGAAGGCGAAGGTATTGAATTCCAACCATTCAAAATTGAAAGATATTATACAATCACAAAATAAAACTCTTTTTAATTTTTATTCGATAGAAAATGAAAACTCACGTTTCTAATACATTTTTTAACTCCTGCAAAATAATACACGTCTCTATACCCGTAACTCCTTCTATATCTGCCAGTTTCTCTCTTATAAATTCGTTTAACGCTTCTACACATGGTACTCTCACTATTATCGCTATACCACACTGCCCAGCAAGGAAATATGCCTGCTTAACTTCATCAAATTTAATTACTTCTTCAGCTACCCCGTCTAACTTATCCATTGACGTGAGAACCCTGATAAAAGCGTGGACATCGTGTCCGCTTCTCGAAGAACTAGTTATTATGGTAAATTTTTTGATAATTCCAGTGTCAACGAGTCTCTTAACTCTTCTTCTAATGGTCGACTCTGTTTTTCCAAGCCTCTCTGCTATTTCGCGAAAAGACAATCTCGAATTTTCCCTCAAAAGCTCTATTATTTTTTCATCAATAACATCAAGTGTGTTTTTATACATTTTGCTATTTCCTCCAGAATCACTTGAGCATCCTTATAATCATCGTCCAAGTATGTATATCTTAATCATCATTTTTTATTTTTTGCGGCATCTAAATAGCGAAATAAGTCGATAAAATATATATCTTTTGCCGCATTTCGCAATGTATTTTGCACATATTTGGTAATTAGTTAATGATGTAGATATATTTGCGCCGTTTTAGAAGGATTATATCACCCATTTGCAGCAAAATGTACTATGTAAATATGTTTACATATGAATCTCGCCGAAATTCATCATATGAATGCTTATTTTAATATACAATCGTAAAATTTATTAACAAAATTTTTGATATTAATCGCGAGAAGGAGGTCAACTTCATGCTGGAAATGTTCCTAGAATATTTGGGTATAACTCTTTCAATCGGATTAGCAGCAGTAGGAGCAGGCCTTGCGATTTCACGCGTAGGTAGTTCACTTAGCGGCGCAATAACAGAAAAGCCCGAAACATTCGCAAAACTTCTGATCCCAGTAGTTTTAGGAGAAGCCGTCGCAATATATGGCATGTTAGTATCGTTTATAATCTTAAGCACTGGTGGAGAGCCTACGTGGAGCTTCGCCTTCAAAGCAGTGTGCGCGGGGGCAATCACAGGAGTAACTGGTATGGCATCTGGTATAGGAATAGCTTCAACAGGAAGTGCCATGGCCGGTGCAATAGCTGAAAAACCAACAGTCTTCAGCAAATCCATGATAACGGTCGTCTTAGCAGAAGCTATCGCTATCTATGGTTTGCTAATAGCGTTCATGTTGCTAATGCAATAAAAGTAAGTCCACGGGGAGAGAGATGCAGAGAAGCTCTTCAAAAAACAGAAACAGTTCATTAAAGGTATTCAAAGTACTTGGACTTAGTACCGACCTCCCAATAATGACATTTATCTTAGCTTATATTGGATATGTAACTTTCGGCTGGCAAGCTATCCTGCCATTCGGCCTACTCGGCTATTTCTTAGGAGTACTCTCCATGTATACAATGATAAAACAGTTAGAGAAGACAGAGATGAAAAAACATTAAAAATTTCATTATATTTAAAATTTCGATGTCCATTAAGTTTTCTTGCTATAGTTAAAAACAACTTTGTAGCAGATCAAAACGAAAGAAAAAATACGCTTTCCTTTTTAGATATTTTTATCTTACGTATTCTTGTGAGATATCGGAAAACTTATATAGAAGAGCCTAAATTATTATCGCAAACCTAAAACGCCGAAAAACAGACGCGAAAATAAAAATTACAAATTAAATTTCATTTATCGGGAGGTTAAACAATTGGAAATGACAGCTGTTGCGTTAGCTGTATTAGGAGCTTCTTGTGCTGTTGGATTAAGTTCTTTGGGTGCGGGTTTTGGAATAGCGTATTCGGGTGCTGCTATGTCTGGAGCTGTGACAGAGAGGCCTGAGGCTTTTACAAAAAGTTTGATTGCTGTCGTCTTAGCGGAAGCATTAGCTATATACGGGCTTCTGATATCGTTCATGATACTGATGCAAATATAAAGCCCTAAATTTTCATTAAGCCCTAAAGATAATAAGGTGGCCAAAAAAGTTAAAATTTTATTTTGTTTCTTTTCCTACCTTTAATTACTCCGGTCACCCAGAATAAGTGAAACCACATTACAAAAGTGCCAACAAGGGTACCTATTAATGTACCAAGAACTTCATTACCATATTGCTGGCCAATTATGTATCCGATAGCAGCAAAAATTACGATATCAAGCACAATACCAGAATATTTAAAAAGTTCACTCCAAGCAGCCCTTTCCTCATTCACCATTGATACGTCCTTCCAGGGGTTTCTGGTAGATAATAATTATTCTCCATATATTAAGTATTTCCTTATATGTAGTGGTATAATTCTCTCTTCTTTCCCTACAACTATTGTTTTTAGGTTCTTTATCTCAAACCACTTTAAGTTGAGATAACACAGTATGGTACCTATCTGGAATGGGTATCCAAGCCCCACTTTCCTGCTCATATCGTAAACAAGTTTATCAAGTTCTACTTCGAAAGCTGTTAAAGACTTCTCTTCCTCATACATTCTTAGAGCTCTATGCATAACGGTTTCATAGGGGTAAACTGCTAGTGCTTCGGCAGCCTCTATAATGTTTTTTGCGTACAAACTTCTTTCTACAGCTTCTTTCTTTAATTTATATTTTGTCTTAAGTAAAAAGTCTTGAATAGTGGAGGGATTAAGATCTAAAGACTTTCCTCTTAATATTATCTTAATGTTTATTGTATCTATTTCGGTTCCTACTACACGTTCTGCCGCTTGTTTATCTATACCTCCCATATTATCCTCAATATATCTCCATATTTCTTCGAAAGCTGTTTTATCGATAGCTACCTCAAAAGGGAAGATGTTTTCAGTTTCTTCGTAGTATCTCCATTTTTCTTTTATGGCTTCCTTAAAGATTTTAATTGGAATAGCATCAACCATTTCTCTTAAATCCTTCTTCCTTAACAATTCCTCACATAAATCCATTGTAAGAATACCGACGGGTATTACATATCGCATAGCTTCCTCTAGCGGTAAATTCGCAACCTTAACTCTTATAAGAGTCTTAAGTGTTCTGGCTTCAAATTTCATCCGCACATTATCTAAAAATTCTCGTATTTTGTTAGGAGAAGACCTGTAGACAGCATTAAAAGCTTCTATAAAGTCTTCGGAGAAAACTCTATCTAGATTTCTTGAATTTATTTCTTCGAAAGGTAACTCAACTAGTCTTGAACCGTAAGCGCTCTGTTCCAATAATCTCACCATAGTTTGAAAACTCTCAGCACCAATCAAAGAATCTATAGCTTCCTTGGTAAGTAATCTACCCATCATTCCTCTGACTTTCGCATTTATATAGGCATATTTTGATACGCTACTCACCTCTGCCTCACCACAGTAATACTTTATTTTATTTTCGCAGTTAATCGGAACATAAACATGTTTTAACGCTTTTGCTTTATTAATTAAATTAAACTTTTCAGTATTTCAATAATTCCATGTCCTAGCACTATTATGCCTAATAACTAATTATGGTTATTGCGTGGCAAGGCCTTTAGTAGGAATTCATCGTATACAAACATCAATAAATTATTTTTAATTATTTTTATCTACTAATTAGTTTTGATATTTCTTCCGCCGCTGAGGCAACTATTTTTAGTACAAGATCAGGGTAGAAGCCCAATAGGACTGCAAGGAAGGCTAGAAATGCCATCGGGGCTAACATGGTCAATGGAGGTTCTTTAACGTTTTCGAATTCTTCTCTCGGCGGGCCGAAGAACACCCTTTTTATCATCCACAGTATATAACCAGCAGTTATCACAGTTGAAATTACAGCTAATGCCGCAATTAAAAGCACCGAAGTCATATTGCCTTTCGAGGCGAACCCTAATTCGAAAACCCCTGCAAAGATCCAAACTTCACTCCAGAAACCATTGAGTGGCGGTGTCCCTGCTATTGATAATCCTGCGATAAGTGTTATAGTGGCAGTTATTGGCATTTTCCCAGCTAGTCCTCCCAATTTACTCATGTCTCTACCTTTTATTGGATCTATTTGATGCATCAGAACACCTGCTACCATGAAGAGAAGACCCTTACATATAGCATGATTAATTATGTGAAACATCGACCCAGCAATTCCATATTCCGTAGCTGCAGATAGCCCTAAAAACATGTAACCCATTTGTGATATACTTGAACATGCAAATAACCTTTTAAGGTCATTTTGAGCTAAAGCTAGTACTCCTCCATAAATCATCGTTATTACAGCTATTGTCATGAATGCTATCGTATATGTTACAAATATAGTTCCGAAGAAGGTGAGAAGGATCCTAGCAACTGCATAAGTCCCGCATTCTATCATAACACCTGAAAGAATAACGCTTATTGGGGTGGGGGCTTCGGCATGAGCATCTGGTAACCAGTTGTGCAATGGAAATAATGCCATTTTTACTGCGAAACCCAGCATAAATAGAATCACTATTAGTTTAAGGGTTGATGCTGGAGCTGCCGCGATACCACTGACCATTTCTGCCGAGTATAAGTCAAAAGTTGATGTTAAGCTCCATGTTGCAGCAATACCGAGGATTATACAGAGAGCACCTAAATGTGTGAACATAAAGTACTTAAAAGCTATTAAATCGGCTTTTTCCGATGTTCCCCATCGCGCGATGAGCAACCATGATGGAATTAACATTAATTCCCAGAAAATATAAAATTGAATTAAATTAGTTGCAAGAACAACGCCGAACATACCCGCTATATAAAGAAGTAGAAGTGCGAAATATAATTCTTGATCATGTTCATGTGACATATACTCTATGGAATATAATGTGGCAAGTGTACATAAAAGCAATATTATTCCTGCAATCGGTGAACTCAGACTGTCTGCCCGTAGCCCGAATGTTAAACCAATAATCTCAGCCCATGAATATTCCTTCAAATATAAACCTTCTTTAAGAACCTCAGGCACTATACTTATTGAAAATATTGCTAGAGATGCAAAGGACAGTGCAAAGGCTAACCATCCTGCAGCTTTTGTTGATTCTCTACCTATAACATAAACTATTGTTGCGCCAACAATAAGCAAGACAAGCGTAAATAAGAGCGGGTCGATCATTTTTCTCCCTCCCTAACCAAGGAATAGTAGTAGTAATATTGCAATTACACCCAGTGCTACAGCGATCATATTATAATTTAAATCGCCTGTATGCGATTTCCTAAATATCTGAGTAAAGCCGCGCATTACCCACGCTAGCGCATAGTTGAATCTATCAATTACAGCTTGTTCAAAGAACTTGTAAATCCCGTTGCTAAGCTTTATGAATCCTCCAACAATCACCTTAGTGTAGAAATCGTTAATATACCATCTATTATAGAAGAAACTATGTACAGCACGGAAGAACCCATGTTTCTCTAAGAATTCTCCTGGATCTATTTTGCGGCCCAAATAGAAGTAGTATGCAGGAATCCCTCCAAGAGCAAAAGCACCTAGCGTCATAAAAATTGTTGGAGAAGCCACAGTTTTTAGAAATATTTCAATTCCTACATGAACCTCTATTTCCTCCCATCCTTTAAACATAAAAACTTGAAATGTAGGAGCAAATAAACCACCTATAACTGACACAGTAGCTAGAACAGCTAAGGGAACCCACATTACAGGAGGAGCTTCATGTACATGCTCACCCTTTCGCTCCCTTTCCTTAAGATATTCGCTTTCAGGCCATATGAATATTATAGCTATCATTCTAATGCTATAGAACAATGTCATCGCAGCGGTTACCACTGCCAAGAAAAGTAAGATGTAACCAGTTACACCGATAAGAGTATAACCATGTTTGTAAGCTTCCTTCGCAAGTACCCATGCAGCGTCAAATATTGTCTCTTTTGACCAGAAGCCACTGAGAGGAGGTATACCAGCAAGCGACAAAGCACCAATAGACATGCATTTGTATGTTATCGGCATATACTGCCTTAATCCTCCCATTTCAAACATATCTTTTGTCTCGGTAGCGTGAAGAACTGCACCAGCTGAAAGAAATAAAAGTGCTTTGAAAACTGCGTGCGACATTAAGTGGAATGTTCCAGCATAGTATCCCTCAGCTATTTCTCCCGCAACATACCCAATTAGCCCTCCTATTCCAAGTGCGAGCATCATATATCCTATTTGTGAAATAGTCGAATAAGCTAACACTTTTTTAACTTCTCTTGCCACCATACCCATAGTTGCAGCTAGGAACGCTGTAAAGGCACCTATACATGCAACTATCATTGAAAACGTGTATAAAGCGTTAGTAAAGTTAATTACTTTAAATACTTCAACAAATATTGGTAATACTCTGGCAACTAGGTAAACACCAGCCTTTACCATTGTTGCAGCATGTATAAGTGCAGAAACTGTTGTTGGACCTGCCATAGCTTCTGGCAACCATACATGTAATGGGAATTGAGCACTTTTACCTACTGGTCCACCGAAAAGTAATATCACCGTCGGTATTAGTAATCCGCCTGCTATAAGGATTCTTGCCCACTCTACTTCTTCCCTAAGTTCTAAAAAGTTGAATGTTGGGTGTCCCGCCTTTAAAGTTGAAGCGTAAATCGTTAATATTGCTATTAGGAGTGCTACATCTCCTATACGTGTCGTAATGAATGCCTTCATTCCGCACATAGCGTTATATTCACCTTCAGTCTTGTAGTCTGGAACTGGACTGGGTTCTGTTTTCTTATGCCAGAAACCTATCAAAGCATATGAACACATTCCGACAATTTCCCAACCTACAAACATTTGTAGAAAGTTATTTGCCATAACTAGAAGTACCATTCCTCCGATGAAGAAGTTCTTGAAGAACCAATATCTGGTCAAGTCGGGGTCTCCATGCATATATCCTAATGCATAAACCATAATTAGAGCACCAAGACCATTTGCAATATTTGCCATAAATACGCTAAGTGGGTCAACCAAGACTCCCATCTCAATACCGAATTTGGAAATCCATACCACTTTTGATTCATATGGGATACTGTTGCTAAGCACTTTGCCGGTAAACCAATTTACAACTTTCCCTGCGAAAATGTCAGGTACCATTGAAAGGGCAAATATGAAACCGACAATGCTGAAAAGAACTGCTCCATAATCTCTTACTTTTGGACGAATTTTCGCCAATAAGGGTGTTAACAATGCACCTATTACAGGAATTCCCCAACATAGCCACGGTGCTAGGGGCAACATGACTTAACAGCCTCCCATCAATTTAATCTCCTATTTTTAACATTCGAAATTATATCAAACAAATTTTTAGACGTTATTAAACCCAAAACTGCCAAGAAAATAATCGAAACAGTACCAATATGCACTAGAGGGTTAATAACTGCCAAATGAGGTACATAAAACACGTAGAAAATCGCGCTTAGAACCGTATTTGTTAGACTAAATAAAACAACCATATCAACTACTTTTTTTAATTTACCAGCTAAAACCACAAACAAAATTAAGGGTGCAATTAGAGCAATTTTGAATGTAAGTCCTAAGCCCATTCCCATACCTCGCTGGAGCTACTATCGCTGTGTGCACTGTTTTATTGTAATTATACTCTAAAAAGTTTTCGCCCTAATACTTAAAAGGATAGAATTAAAACACAATTTAGTACCTTAAGTTTTTCCAAAAACTTGGATTAAAGCTTGACGCAGGGGGTTAAATTGGCTAGTAGACTCATAGAAATGATAAGTGAGGTTGAAACTAGAGCAAAAGAGATAATTACTGAAGCAGAGAAAAAAGCTGAGGAAATTATTAGTCAGGCAAAAAGAGAAGCAGAAAATATGAGGGAAAAAGTCTTAAAGGAAGCACAATTGGAAGCAGAAAAAATCTGGAAGAACATCTTGACAAGGGCGGAAGCGGAAGCAAAGAAAATAATCGAGGAAGCGGAGAAACAAGCAGAAAAATTAAGAACAGAAGTCCGCGGACAATTTGAAGAAGCTGTAAAACTAATCATAAATGTAATAACTGGGGGCGTAACGAGTTGAGCGAGCGTGTAGAAAAAATTGAAGAGATTATAATCAAAGAAGCAAAGGAAAAAGCAGAAAATATCACAGCCAAAGCAAAAGAAAAAGCTAAAGAGGTTCTTAATAAAGCTCAACAAGAAGCAGAAAAGGCAGCAAAAGAGATAATTGATAGGAAAAGAGCTGAAGCTGAAAGCCAAGCCCGCCGCATACTGTCAGAAGCAAAACTGGAAGCAAGACTAAAGATACTCAATGCTAAAGAACAGCTAATATCAGAGGTTTTTGATGAAGCCGTTAAAAGGCTAAAAGGATTTTCACAAAGCACACAATATAAGGCTGCGCTGGAAAATCTCATTAAAGATGCAGCAATGATTATAGGTGGCGGAGATTTGGAGGTCCTCCTTCCAGAAAACACAAATGTTAATCTTGATTTAGCAAAAATAGCAAGAGAAGTTGAAGAACGGACAGGAAGACCAACTTCATTTACTATATCGAAAAACAGGGTTAGAAGCATTGGTGGGGTAATAGTTAGGTCAAAGGACCAACTCTTTACAGTTGATAACACTTTTGAGGCAAGATTCGAGAGGCTGCGAGCCCAGCTTCGTGTAAATGTAGCTAGCTTACTCTTTAAAACGTAACTATTATCATTATTTATTTAAGTTATTTTTCTTTGAACTTTCTTTTGCTAAAGTATCTAAATAGCAAATTACCGTCACATTATGTAAGCTACCAAAATTGCATTTATAATTAAGTTTTAAGTTTCATATTTTATGTAAACGCTAACGATAATTTCTACTACATTTCAATAATTTCCATACTAGGTAATTAGATCGTTAAGAATGTTAATTTCGGGTGCTGCTATGTTCGTTAAATACTGTAAATTCTGTTCTAAGCCCGCTGCTGTAAGAATACGATACTCTGGGCTTCTAGTATGTAAGGACCATTTTACAGAATACTTTGAAAAACGAGTGCTTAGAACAATTCAAAAGTATAAAATGATAAAAGAAGGAGATAAAGTTTTGCTCGGAGTTAGTGGAGGAAAAGACAGCGTAACACTTCTCCATTTGCTCGCGAATTTTCAAAATGTCTTGAAATTCGAGATTATCCCCCTGTTTATAGACTTAGGTATTCAACCCAACAACTATTCCCAAATTAGCGTTAAGGTAGTAGAGGAAAACTGTAAAAGCCTCGGATTAGATGCTAACATAGTAAAAATACAAGATGAATATGGCTTGTCGATCGACAAAATTCTCACAGAAAAATTAAAAAGACCAATGTGTTCCGTTTGTGGGCTAATTAAACGCTACGTACTTAACAGAAAAGCTATTGAATTTTCTGCTGATAAAGTTGCCACAGGACATAACCTCGACGACGAAGCGACAGTTCTTCTTCAAAACCTGATTAATTCTGACATATATGTACTCTCAAAGTTCGGACCAGTTCAACCATCATTCGAAAATGTGCTTGTAAGCAGAATAAAACCATTTTTTGAAACATATGAAGATGAAATATCACTCTATGCAAACTTCAAAAACTTAAACTACGTTGATGTAATTTGTCCATACTCTGAAGACGCTCCATTGCTAAAACTTAAAGCAATTATTAAAAAACTTGAAGATATAAGGCCTGGTTCAGCCCTAACGATGGTTAGGGGATTTTATAAAAAAATTAAACCGTCACTTCAAACCATTAGAGAAGAAAAAATCAAAAAGTGTAAAATATGTGGTATGGCAACATCCACAGATATATGCTCGTTCTGCCGGCTTAGGCAAAGGATAATTAAACAAAGTTTATCCAAAAATACCTCGTAGGCATTATCTTAGTAATACCTACAATTTCAGGCCGAAAAACAGTAACAAGAGCCGCATAGTTCATTAAATCATTTTACTTATCTGACTGTACAGCTTTACTTAATACATTTTTCAAAATATAAAATATAAGTAAAAGGCAAACAAAAAAGAGAAGTAAGTAAATAAAACTCAACTAGAAATATATTATAGGTTCAAAAGAAAAATTATATAAAACATTAAAATATAGGCACTTAAGGTGATCTAATTGAGTGTGGAGAGGATTAATGTAATCTGGCTGCAAGGCCAAGGATGCACAGGAGACACCGTTTCAATAGCTGGCGCAGCTTATCCAAGCTTGGTCGACATTTTATATGGATTTCTTCCTCAAGCAACAGGAATTGTTCTTCAATATCATCCAACTCTAATGCTTCCTCACGGAGAAGAAGCTCTTAAAAACCTAAAAGCAGCCATTGAAGGAAAACTGGATCCATTCGTGCTAGTACTAGAGGGATCTATTCCAGATGAAAGTTTAGCCAAGAAAACCAATGGTTTTTGGTGCATGATGGGTGAAGAAAACGGCAAGACATTGACGTTCAACGATTGGCTTGATAAACTTGCCGAAAAAGCTGCAGCACTTGTTGCAGTTGGTACATGCGCTGCCTATGGTGGGATTCCCCATGGGCGTCCTAATCCTACGGGAGCTAAGGGCGCGTTCCAGTACTTTGGTAAAGAGTGGAAAAGTAAACTGGGAATTCCAGTAATTTGTATACCAGGATGTCCAGCCCAAGGAGATCACATTACAGAAACTTTAACTCACCTAGTATTAACTGTTAGAGGACTCTTACCTCCGCCAGCTCTAGACGAATATAATAGACCACTTTTCATCTTTGGTAAATTGGCTCATGAAAGCTGTCCAAGAGCAGGGTTCTTTGCAGAAGGAAAATACTCTAAAAACTTCGGTGAACCATATTGCATGGGGCTATTGGGTTGTAAAGGGCCAATCACACATTGTGACGTTCCACAAAGAGGGTTCATGGATGGTGTTGGAGGATGTCCAACTACCGGCTCTATATGCATTGGATGTACAGAACCTGATTTTCCAGATGAGCCATATTCACCGTTCTTTAAGAAGGCCCCACCAGGAGTTTTTGCTAGGGAAGCTATTCATGATATTTTGGGTAAAATTTACGCTGTCCTTCATAGATTAAAGAGGAGGAAGATCTAATGGAATCCGAGAAAACTAAGGTAGTTTATATCGAACCATTAACGAGAATTGAAGGCCATCTCGGTATCCATGCAGTAGCTGATGTTAAAGCCAAAAAGTACGTTGAAGCTCATTCATATGCTCCAATGTTTAGAGGAATCGAAATAATACTAAAGGGGAGAGAACCAGCTGATGCTATCTGGATAACCCAGAGAATATGTGGCGTGTGCCCAACTCCACATGGATTGGCATCTGCTGAATGTGTTGACATGACTTATCAAGCTCCTCCCCCACCTTTTGCTGTTGCGATCAGAGATTTCATGTTAATAGCCGAACAATTGTATGATGCTTCCCTTGGTTGCGGTATACTTCAAGGACCAGATTATTGCGAAACTATAGTAAAGAAATTTAATCCTGAGTGGTGGAATGAGGCTCAGAAAAGAAAAGCCGAAAGAAGTGACCTACATGGATATTCAACCATTGCGGATATAATGACTGCATTAACTCCATTTACAGGCTCATTTTGGATCAAATGCTTACAAATGGCAAAATTAGGACGAAAAATGACAATAGTTTTTGGAGCTAAACACCCACATGTTGGTACTCTTATCCCAGGTGGGGTAGCTAAAACAGTTACAGTCTCAGATCTAGAAATGTTTGCAACGATGCTTTCACAGCAAATTGCTTTTACAAAAGAGTTAACAGCAGTATTTGATGACCTAATGGACTTCCTAATTGATGTTGGATACGATAATGCCGGAGTAAGAGAAAACAACTTAATCAGCTATGGGGCTTACGATGATCCTTATGCCTACAATGCGAAGTATGAGGATATGAGCGAATGGGGCGTAAAACGTAAGGTTTCCCCCGGAGTCATAATAAATGGCAGACTAGCGACGACAGATTTAGTTGAAATAAACCTTGGAGTCAGAGAGTTTGTAAATCATTCGTACTATGAGGAATGGAAAGAGAAGGATCTTGAAAAAGATCCATTAGGAAACGAGATAGCAAGAGAACATCCATGGAACAAAGAAACAAATCCAAGCCCAGGATCACCAAAGAACTGGAGCGAGAAGTACTCTTGGGCAACGGCCCCAAGGTGGCACGATTGGAAGAACAGGGTTAACGGCGACATAAATGTAGTTGAAGCAGGCCCAATTTCAAGATTGTGGGCAACTGCAGCAGCTAGGAAGGTTTCAGAATCAACAGGAAGTGGTTTAAGATTCACATTACCAAAAGCCAATGCAGCGGGATTTAGAGTCGTAGAAGAACTTACACTCGAATGGAAGATACCCAAGAATGTTAACGCAATAGAGAGACTTAGAGCAAGAGCATATTATCATGCTTATTCAGCCTACGTAGCGTATAACCTATTGTTAGAAGCGCTTGAAATGGTTAAAAAAGGAGAAAATAAGATCTGGAACCCGTACAAACGACCGAAAAACGGCATTGGTGTAGGTCTAGTTGAGGCTATGAGAGGCGCTTTAGCGCACTGGTGTGTAATGCGTAATGGTAGGATACATAGATATCAGGTCATAACGCCAACTACATGGAATGCTTCGCCAAGAGGTATGAGGGAAAATCCTGGACCATATGAAGGGTCAATAATAGAGACGCCAGTAACTGAACCTATTGAAGGCGAACTGGACGGAATAGACGTAGTACGTGTGGTTAGGAGCTTTGATCCATGTTTGGCATGTACTGTTCACATATTTCATGGTAAAGGTAAAATAGTAAAAGAGATGCCAGTGTACATCAATCTTCCAAAATAAGCTTATTTTTCAATTTTTCTTTCAAAATTTCTAAAATAATTTTAACAGTTTTTTTAACGGCTTCCTTTACTTCTCTGCTCATTTCAAGGCCGTTGGATAAAATTTTAGGCTGGCAGCCGACAATTATCACTTCACTTGGCAGCTTCTCGAGCCTTTTTGCTATTTTAAGAAGCTTCTCGAGTTCTACTTCATGTAAACTAATCTTTAGAACTTCTTTATCGTTTTTACTTAGATGAGGTTCGATTACGAAAATTTCTCCAGGCTTTTCATCTCTGTTGACGACATCAACGAAAATTACAAGATTATAGTCTTCGAGATCAAATAAAACCTTAAACGCGCTAGTACCATAATCCACAATATCCACTTCAGGTGGAAGCTTAAGTTTAGCTAGTTCTTCTATAACTTTTGGACCGAAGCCATCATCACATTTTAGCTTATTGCCTATACCAGCTATTAAAATCTTCAATTTTAACCCTCAAAACTAAGATTAGCCGTCCTATTTCCACTCATTTAAGTTTTATATTTAAAACTTAGGTTCTTGGAATTACAGAAAAATATTTTTCTTTTAAAATGAAAGTGCATTCGAATCATAGTTGAGAGAAAACTATACATGGTTAGCATGTTATCTAAATTTAGTTTCAGTTCCTTTAGTTTTATGCAAATCAGAAGCCTATAAACTTGGATGAATGAGTTTCTTTTCATGTTAGAGATTTTTGTAACAAAACATTAGGTTTTCTCTCCAATTAAAATGACCGCGGCACCCATTAAGAATTTTTTTGCCGAGACTTTGCCAAAAATTTTTTCGATAAATTTCTTATACTTTGAGTTTGATGGAAGGTATAGGTATGTGGTATAAATGAGTTTCCAAGGGTTTTCTTTGATCCATCTAGTAATTAAAGCAGTTGCAAAAGGTACAAATACTTTGAAATATAGACCTACTAATATAGCTTGTAGTTTTTTATCAGGTTTTCCAATATCTGCAATGACTATTTTTCTCTTTAAGACTCTAGCCGCTTCTTGTAGAGCTTTCACCAAATTAAATGAATCTCTAAACGAATAACACGCTATTCCAGCATCAATAATTCTATCTCTAAATGGCAAATGTTCAAACACAGCCCTAACATATTGCACGTTTTTCAAATTTTTGTGAATCCTTTTAGCATATAAAATCATAAGAGAACTGACATCAACATAAATAACGTGCTTTGCTTTGCTGCAAAGCAAAGGTTCAAGTGTTCCAGGTCCTCCACCTAAGTCTAAAACACTATAGATGTTATCTTCAGAAAATAAAAAGTTAATAGCCCTGTTTCTAATCCTCCAATCTTGAAAGAGGCTGAGAAACCTGTTTCCTAAATCATAGTATGCAACGATTCCCTCCAGGGCATTTATAACCTTTAACCAAAAACTTTTAGGTAACCCTATAGAATCTCCAATTATCATTTTAATTCCTCAAATATGGACGACTTCGTTATCGAAGTGTTATACGTAGCATTGAAATATCTGAGTTTTTATGCAAGCATTATAAAATATTTTTAACCAAGGGAAGAGTAAGACCGTAGGATTTATATTATCCTCTATTAAAATTTTGGTAGCTGAATTAAACGATTTAATAGTTCAGACAAATATAAGATTTAAGCTTTGAAGCTTTCAATTAAATCCAAAGCTTATCAAAAGAGGAAAGATAATATTATAATTAAATGTGGGTGATGAAAATGAGTCAAAGGTTAAAAATGTGGTTCTTGACTACACGACCTTGGAGCTTCCCTATGACTATTATTTCAATATCGCTAGGTAGTCTTTTCGCATATTTTGAAGGAGTATTCAGCTGGTGTCTCTATATCATTACTTTAATCGGAACCCTTTTAGCTCATGCAGCAGCTAACGTCTTAAACGACTATTACGATACAAAATATAAAGTTGACACGGTTGATGCCCCAACTGCAAAATATAGATCCCATCCATTTTTATCAGGATTTACGACTCTAAATAAGCTCGGGATATTCGGCGGTGCCTTGTTAATTGCGGCGTTTATCATGGGGGTTTACCTTACACTTGTAAGGGGCCCATTTGTGCTATTACTTGCCATAGCAGGCGCCATACTTGCAATATCGTACTCTGGAATACCTTTCCAATATAAGTATAAAGCTCTAGGTGAACCCGCTGTTTTCATAATATGGGGGCCTCTCATGGTTCTTGGATCCTACTATGTTCAAACAGGGATTTTATCTTGGAAGGCAGTTGCTGCATCAGTTCCCTTAGGTCTTCTAGTTTCGGTGGTATTACTAGCCAATAACATTAGAGACATGGAATATGACCGTAGGGTTGGGATTAAAACACTGCCCATAGTGATTGGAAGAAGTTTAGCATTAAAAACCTATATGGGCACTATAATAGCTTCGTATATGATTACATTCATTTTGGTTGCGCTTAAAATTATTTCACTATGGAGCATGATCACAATAATTACATTACCAAAAGCTATCAACCTAATAAGGACGTTCAAAACAAATGTACCAGAAAACGCAGATGCTCTAACATCTAACCTGATGTTGACATTTGGAATAACATTTTTACTTTCCCTACTTATTGAAAGTTTTTGTCCTATTTAAATCATTAAAAACTAACGCTATAATATCTTCTTTTTACTGAAAAGAAAAAAGTTGATTACGTTCTAAATAGAAATTTCTCTATTTTCCGTATCGTATCAATCCCCTTAACTTCTTGGGGTAACAATGGTAGAACGATAAGTCCTGGTTCTTCATAATATTGCTTTTTTAGAAGGTCAATATATTTTTTCTGCATTTTTACTCTTTCCTTAAAAAAGTCGCAGTCACATAAGTCTTCAGGTAAAACGTAGTTGACAATCACCTTGCTTACTCGTATTCCTACGCTTCCAAGTTCTTTAATAATTCTCCCTGTTTGATATACACCTAAAGCTTCCGGTATGGTTACAACAATAGCTTCCGTATTTTCATCTTTTAACATGTTAAGAGTTCTCTCACTAAGTTCTCTCCAATCGTTAATAATATCTAATGGATTACCTCCTTCCTTCCTCTTTATTTTTTTAAGAACCCCTTTAACCCTCAAATATAAACGAGCAGCTTCACCAAGATGTTTATAGACTTTTTCTTCAAGTTTAAGAAGTTGCAAAGTGCCACCAGCTGGTGCAGTATCCCAAACTATTACGTCATAAGATCTCTCCTCATAAATATCAAGTATGTAGCTTAAGAGGAATTCTTCATCTATACCTGGCGCACCAGCAATGTAATCTATAATTTCTTCACCCACAGGGAGAAAAGATGACACAACTTCGTAAACTTCTTCTCCAAAACGTTCTTTCCACATCTTTAATACAGTATCATAATCTAATTCAAATGCATATAGATTCTTTACACCTTTAACTTCAGTAACTGTTTTGCTAACATCCATTTCCAATATGTCCGATAAAGATGGAGAAGGATCACTTGACAAAAGAAGTGTTTTTAATCCTTTTTCAGCAAAATGAATGGCTGTGGCAGCTGAACAAGTAGTTTTACCAACTCCTCCTTTTCCACAGAACATTATTATTTTAGAGCCATGAACCTTGCCTGGAAAAGATTCGTTCGTTTTCATTTTAGCAAACTCCGTCTCGTTTTATCAAAGATGTAACATAAAGATTGCAGTTTTTACTTTTACTTAGGGTTTAAGAATTTTTCTAAGCAGTGTCCGTATAACTTTCATCGAGAAAGGCAGCCTACAGCATACAACATCTTTAATCTTTTCTTCACCTAAAAGTTGGAAGGCTTTTTCTGTAAATGCATCTTTCTTCATTAGAATGTCAACCAATTTCCTAATTTCAAGAGCTGTTTGGAGCTCTTTTCCAACCTCTTTTTTCCAAGTTCTTTCGTAAAGAGATAGGGTGCTTTTGTCTTGTAGTCTAAGAGTGGCAACTTCTCCAGCAATGTCTCCACAAATAACTGCAACTGGTATGCCTCCCCCATTGGAAGCCATAACATGTCCTGCAGCATCACCTACGATAAGAGCTTTGTTAGTGAATGTTTTTGGTATTGGTCCACCTACAGGTATTAACCCGCCAGTCCTCGAAATAATTTTTCCTTTTCTAAGTTTTTCAGACGCTACTGGATGTTTCTCTATGAATCTTGTAAGGTAATCGTACAGGGATATTCCAGGTTTATAGAAAGGTGTACGTATTCCAAGACCAACATTGGCTGTTTTATCTCCTTTAGGAATGATCCAGGCGTATCCCCCAGGAGCGTAATCCCTGCCAAAGTACATTTCAACTGTTTCCGAATCAATTTCCACATTGTTCATTAAAAATTGTATAGCAGGGCTATAATTGTAAGGTGACTTTTTAACATCCAAACCAAGTAATCGAGCAAGCTTAGAATAAGGGCCGTCACCAACAATTATAACATCACCCTTTACAGAAAACTTTTCCATCCCTCTTCTCACATGTACTTTTCCTCTTTTTTCGTCAATGGCAATTGCTTTTGTGTCGATCCAAAGCTCTCCACCATTATCAACTGCTTCTTCGACAAGCCACTTATCGAACTTACTCCTATCCAGAACATATGCATCAAAATTAAATGTATAATCTTTGCCGGAAGGAGAAATAATACTCACATATTTCGTATGATTATCAATGACCTCTCTTGGTACCTTTAAAACATGTCCAACACGTTTTGAACGTGGAACAAGTCTCACCAACTCCCCTAGGGTTGGGAGATATTCACCACACTGTACTGGTACTCCAATTTCGGTTCGCTTCTCTATTAGTAGGACGTTGCTTCCCATTTCCGTAGCCCTTCTAGCAGCAGACCCCCCAGCTGGACCAGCACCAATAACTATTACATCGTAGTCACGGCTTGTCAATACATTTCCCCACCCATGAAAACGCTAGAATAAAAGTATTTTAAGGGCTGACTAGCACTGAAACTGCTTTCTGGGCAAATTCTATGAATGGCCAAGGATAGATACCAATGGCAAAGCAAAGTACTGAAAGTATGACGAGGGAAACTATCATTGTAAACGGTGCTTCATGTATCTTTTTCAACTCTTCGCTAGCTGGTCTCAAAAGTATTCTGTGGATAAGCAACAGATAATAGGCTACAGACATCCCAATGTTTAAAAGAGCCAACGCAGCGTAAAGAATGAAAATGCCACCCTTAGTAGCAGATGCCCATACAATAATGAATTCACTGACAAAACCATTAAGTGATGGAACTCCCATAAGTGCAAGAATAGAAATAGCGAAAGTTACGCCTGTTATAGGCATTAATCTTCCTATTCCCATAATATTATCTATTATCCTTGCTTTTTCCTCACTTCCAACAATTCTCTCAGCTTGATGTATAAAAGCCCCAACTGAAAGGAAAGCTAGCCCTTTCATGATAGCATGGTTTAGTACATGTAAACTTGCCCCCATAAGTCCTAGTGTAGTTGCCGTGCTTACGCCCAGCATAATATACCCCATGTGGGCAATACTTGAATAAGCTAAAAGACGTTTAATATCTCGTTGAGGGAAGGCCAGCAAGTTTCCTACAAACATCGTGACTATTGCAACAGCCCCTAGTAATACTTCAATATTAACTTGCCATGGAATAACCGCGAAGAGAAAACGGCACATAGCATAAATACCTGTTGTAATAACTACGCCAGATAACATGGCCGAAATCGGGGATGGGGCAGCAGGATGAGCATCGGGCAACCAGAAGTGAAATGGAACGATTGCTGCTTGAACTCCAAACGATGCAATGATCAACCCGATAAGTAGCTGATATATAGAGATCTCGGTGAAGTTTGACAGCGTTTGTGCTATTTGGTCAAAGTTTAAAGACCCAGTTAAACCGTATAGGAAGGACATCGCAAATAACATTGTAACCGAAGCAAATGTGCTCATAACTAAGTATTTAAATGCAGCTTCGACTGCCTCCCATCGATATTTCTTGAAACCTACTAAGCTGTACGAGCAGATACACATAATCTCCCAAAACACGAAAAGATTGAAAAAGTCGTTTGCAAAAACTATGCCAATCATACCTGCAACCATTAATTGTAATAAGACAAAATACGTGTCTTGTCCTGTTTCATGTTCCATATATCGTATTGAATGTAAAGTTGCTATTAAACCTAATAGGAGAAATGCAAATGAAAAGAAAACACCAAGCATATCTATCTTGAGTTCCACGCCAGCTGGCGGCAGAAATGTTGCATAATGTAGTCTTATTTCTCCATCGCTGGAAACTTTTTCATACAATGGGTAAAGAAGCAGCGACGATAAAATAAAGGAAAAGGTTGTCCATGCACCAGTTAAGCCTTTAACTTTACTTTTCCTTTCTATGAAGCCTATTATCGGTGTTATTGCAGCTAAAGCTATAAGTGCAAAGTTTGGGAGTATGTTTGTTATATCCCACATTGTAACGCTACCACCTTAATCGTTTTAATTTTTTAACGTCTATGGAATGGTAAATTCGATAGATCATGACGACTAATGAAAGCCCTATTGCAATAATACAGCCGTGAATAACTATTGCAACAATTACGAAAGTGTGAGGTAACGGGTCTATGAATCCATATGATTTAATGGTCGAGAAGGCAATGAAGTTTAGATTTGCAGCATTTGCCAGAATTTCCAAACCTATAAGCAATCGAATTAAATTTCTCTTACTTAAGAGACAGTATGTCCCGATACCGTACATTATGATCGCGAAAGCTACGTAAACTCTTATATCCATCACTCTACCTCCTTTTCCTTACGCATTAAGTCTAGGATTCCGAAAAGAGCAGTAAATACAACTACACCTGAGAAAACAACATCAAGACCCCTTTCATTCCACAGATAATTTGTTTCAGCACTTAAAATTTTTTCAGGAGGTGAGAATTGTTGCAACGGTGAAACTGTAAGCAAATCAACCGGGATCTTAAAGAAAATTTCCATTAAGCAAAGTATCAAAGCTACAGCTACAAGGAAGCCGAAAATTCTATTTATATCTACTTTCATTCCCATTTCCCTCCACGAGTTAACATAATTGTTATTACAAAGAACACCACTATTGCACCAGCATATATGAAAAGCTGAAAGAAAGCCACGAAAGGAGCGCCCAATAAATAGTAGACGATGCTGAGTAAAATGTTAAGACTAAGCAAGAAAAGAACAGCGTACATTAAATTGGGGTGTTCAACAGAAAGTATAGCTGAAACTACTGCTAATACTAACAAGATTAATAGAACCCAGTCCATCCACGATGTTAAAAAAGGTAGTGAGAACATTTCACACCTTCCTCCTAATGTAGCGTATTCCCGACTTTGTTACTTCTACGGTTAACTCTTTCTTGAGATGAGGTACAACTTCCTTAATAGATGGTTTTACAGCCAGTTTTTGCGGAGGATAAATTAATTCTTCTCTACTTACAGCCGATAGTTCAACAAGATCTGTCATTGAAAGAGCATCATGGGGACAATAACGTACACACATTTCGCAAAAGCTACACATACCATAGTCTATTTGTGGATGTTTAAACCTATGACCCACTACTTGCACTAATGTAATGCAGTTATTAGGACAGACCCTGGCGCAAACACCACATCCCACACACTTTTCCATATCCAGTATGTGACGGCCCCTGTAATTCGAGGGGATGATTAATCTTTCGTAGGGATACTGAGTAGTATGAGGACGTCTAAGAACGTGTGAAAAAACCACAACGAATGGTTGAACCAGTTTCTTGATCAAATCTACCATTTTCCTCAACTCCATCAGCCTGCAAATGGGAAGAAGAGCCTTATAATTATTGCTATATAAATATTTGCAATCGCAATCGGTATAAGGTATCGCCAACCTATTTTTATCGCTTGATCCAATCTAAATCTCGGAAAAACAGTTCTCAACAGTATTATTATTGCTGTTAAAACTCCAAGTTTTACCAAAAGCCACGTAATATTTGAAATAAATTGTGATCCAAAAATTAATGGACCTTTATATCCTCCAAGAAAAAGAGTTATAAATAACAATTCCCAAGCTAGCAAACTTATGTACTCAGCCATCATAGTTAACATAAAGAGGATCCCGCTATATTCTGTTCTCCATCCAAAAACTACTTCCTGTTCCGCAACGGATATGTCAAAGGGTGTACGTTCAGATTCCGCCAAAATACCTATGAAAAACACTAAGGCGCCAAGGAACCCAGGTATTATGAACCACATATTCGACTGTGCTTCAACTATATCGACAAGGTCGAATGATCCAGCTAGGATAGCGACTCCTGCAGCTGAAAGAAGCAAAGGCATTTCAGCTGCAATGCACATATAAGCTCCTCTTAAACTACCTATAATTGTGTATTTATTGTTTGATGCCCATCCTGCTATTAGAGGGAATAATGGGCCCAAACTAGCTATTGCTAGAAACAACAGCAATCCATAACCAAAACCCCTAAAAATGACCCAATCGGGAGCAACAGGAATGAAAGCTATAGCTATCCCATCTACAACAGGAAGAAGAATGGGCGCTAAGTAAAAAAGAGTTTTGTCCGTATCTGATGGCACTATAATTTCTTTTGTAAGTACTTTGAGAAAGTCCGCCATGCATTGAAGCCATCCAAAAACTCTCCCAGCGTAGACTGGTCCCATTCTAAGCATTGCATGAGCTAGATATTTACGTTCAAACCAGATAACCACAATAACAAATACTAATATGAATGTTAATCCCGGTATTAGAAGTACAGGGCCAAAAGCTATTAGCAATTGAATAGCAAACTCCCACAAATTCCCGATAAATTTCGTTAGGGGCTTTAATATACTATTTAACATCATCAACCCTCCTACCTATCAGCATCTAAATACCATGGATCAAACGAATATAATATTACTGGTAAATCGGCAAGCAGTATGTCGCTGATTTTAGGTAGTTGTGAAACTACATAGAGATTCCTTAAGGTAGGTGAAGTTATTTTAACTCTGTAGGGTTTAAAACCTCCATCTGAAATTATATGAACTCCTAGTTCTCCTCGGGCTGCCTCAACTCTCGAATAAGCTTCACCTTTCGGAAGTCTTCCAAAAAGGTTAACAGACTTTCGATACGGCCCTGAAGGCATGTTTTCAATAGCTTGTCGGATTATTTTAACACTCTCAACCATTTCTAAATATCGAGCATATAAACGTGCATAAGAGTCGCCCTCAGTCAAAGTAACAACCTTAAAATCTATTTCTTCATAAGCTTCATAAGGTTCATCCTTACGAACATCTAAGCTAACACCTGAACTTCTTAGTGAAGGGCCTGTTGCTCCTAATCTAATGGCGTCTTCTGGTTTTAAAACACCGACATTTCTAGCTCTGGCTTCGAATATTTTATTTTCAAACCAGGCACGTCTATAAGATTCAAGTCTATTTTCAAAGTAACTTAAAGTTTCTAGGAATCTATTCTTTATCTTATCCGGGAAATCTCTGTAAACCCCCCCTGGAACAAAAAAGGAATAACTCCATCTAGTTCCAGTAATTCTCTCCATCATATCTAGGAAAGGTTCTCTATCGGCAGTAGTCCATAAAAATACTGCAGGATACCCTCCGCCCGATTCTGCTCCAAGTCCAAACCCATAAAGATGGCTAAGGATTCTGCAAACCTCGCAAATAATAACTCTAATATATTGGGCTCGTTTGGGGGGCTCAATACCTAAAAGTTCTTCAACAGCTCTTACATAAGCTAAAGCATTATTAGCAGTATCGACCATAACCATTCGTTCTACTGGTACAACTCCTTGTATAACGTTTCTATTCTCAAGGATTTTCTCAATACCTCTATGTGTAAAACCTAAGTCTGGAATAATATTTAGAACTCTTTCTCCATCTGTATCAACAAGTATCCTAATCTGTCCGCTCATTGGATGTTGTGGTCCCCAGCTGATACGCATTACCTGTTTAGAGGGTTCTTCAGACACTTAACTGCCCTCCTTCGATGAAAGTTTGAAATCTTTTCTTAATGGGTATCCGCCTTCCCAATCTTCAGGTAAAAGTAGCCTTGTAAGGTTGGGATGTCCCTCAAATGTTATTCCAAACATTTCCCACATTTCTCTTTCATGAAAGTTCATTGCTTCCCATATAGGAATTAGGGAAGGCATAACTGGATTATCCCTAGGAATATTAACTCTAAGCATTAAAACTATCTTTTTTTCCGATGAAAGCAGATAGTAGACAACTTGAAAATATTTTTCCTTAATATAATCTATGGCTCCAGCCGAGATAGGATAGTCGAACCCAAGTTCATCTCTAATATAACGGGCAATTTCCAAAATTTTTTCCATCTTCACAGTTACGGATATTCTTTTAGACCTAAGCGCTTTTGTCTCTTCGATAGCATCAGGGAACTTTGACTTAATGTTTTCAACTATTTCTCTTTCCACTTCTTCACCCATTTCAAACTCCTTCCTTAATTTTCTCTTGCACCTTCTTCTGCAAAAGCAAAAAACCTTGAAGCATGGCTTCGGGCCTCGGTGGGCATCCAGGAATATACACATCTATCGGTATAACTTCATCCGCTCTAACAAGAGAATAAGAATCGTAAAATGGGCCTTTGCCAATCGGACATGCACCAATGGCAACAGAAAATTTCGGTTCAGGCATTTGTTCCCATAACATCTTAACTCTTTTGGCCATTTTCTTGGTAAGAACTCCAATAATTACCATAACATCCGCTTGCCGAGCACCGGCCATCGGCAACATTCCAAACCTTTCCATATCATATCTAGGTCCAGCTACCTGCATAAATTCTGGGCAACAGCAGCCAGTAACAAAGTGAATAGGCCATAAAGAATACTTCCAACCCCAGCTTATTACACTTCTAAAAATTTGTTTTATTGAGTCAAAAATGTTAGTTCCTTTAGATGACATGCTTTTGGACACTTAGCTCACCAACCTTCTCAACGATTTGAGAAAGTATATTATTCCAAGAGTTATTATCAGTGTATAAATAGTGACAAGTGAAATGTTAACAATTGTCACCGCTGTTGAACATGCCATTAAAATCCAAGAAAATGCATCTAAAGCAAAGAATACCACAGCATACGCAAAATACCGGATAGAACCACTTATCATAAAACTATGAGCTTTTCCCATGGGTGGTTGTCCACATTCGTACGTTGTTGTCTTCACTGGATTAGGTTTGGAGGGAGAAAACATTTTTCCGAGTATGACCAGAAATACCATCAACACGACAAGTAGCAAAGCAAACAGCCAGAAAGCTATAGATTCGCTTACGATCTCCATTTTTACCACGCGATCGGCGTTATGTATAGTTCCCACATACTCTCACTTGCGGTAAATTTAAATTTTTCCCCACGCTAATAACAGTGGCAGTACGGGATGCTAACGTAGGAGAGATAGTTATGTTGCAGAGATATCGACGTATTTTCAATTCGGACTTTGTAAATGCTTTTCAAGCATACATACGTGAACTAAGAGGAATAATTAATCAAAAGTTATCAAAATTAGTTTCGAAGATTCCTCACCCTAGTCTCCGTGCCCGTATAGGTTACGCTCTTTTATCACGTGGGAAAAGATTGAGGCCTATACTTACTATTTTAAGTGCTCAGAGCGTAGGAGGAGATAGAGAGAGTGTAATTCGATTGGCACTGGCTTTTGAGGTTTTACACACATCAACGTTGGTTCACGATGATATTATAGATAGAGATAGGGTACGTAGAGGTCTTCCGACATTACATGAAAAATGGTCTATAAATGATGCTATACTTGTAGGAGATGCTTTAATTGCTATATCGATAGGTTTGGTCGCAGATTATGGGCCGCAAGTAATAAAAATAACATCTGCTTGTGGCTTACAACTTTCTAGTGGGGAGATGATGGACATATCGTTATCTCTAAATGATATGGATGAAGAAGACTATTTTGTAAAAATTAAGGGGAAATCAGCTAGCCTATTCAGAGCAGCAACGAAGTGTGGTGCAATTGCAGGAGGAGGGTCAGCTATTGAAGTTGAGTCGCTGGCAAATTTCGGTGAGTATTATGGGATAGCCTATCAGCTGAAAGATGACCTTGAAGACCTAATAGCTCCAGATAGTCTCTTGCTTGATATGAGAAATGGGCGGGCAACACTTCCTCTCATATATCTTTATCAACATGGAGATAACGACATAAGAAAACTCTTGGACGAGTATTTTGGGAAGCGAGATCTACCTAAAAACGTTATCGAAAAAGTGTTAAAAGAACTCGAAAACACAGGAGCTATAGAATATTGCAAAGAAAAAATAGTTGAAAATATAGATAAAGCTTGCACAAGCATATATAATCTTAAGGAAAGTCCGTTTAAAAATTATCTTATTTACATGGCAAATATAATCGAACATAAAGAAAAATTAAATAAAAGCCTATAGAACATTGCTTTTACATCTTACTTAACTATTTTTAAAAGCCGATTTTATTTTCCTTTTTCAAAGCTTTGTCTTTTATCTAATACTGTTTTTTATCAAGGCTTTCATTACAGAGAAAAATAACTTTAATTTATTATTAAGTACGTTTTTGAACGGCCACCTAAGCAACTCATTGTTTGAACACAAGATTTCTTTACTTGCATCTCTAGCCCATTCCCGTAGTGCTTGTAGCTGCTCTAAACGGGTTTTCTCATCTTTCAACTTTAGTATTTCATCAACTCTGCCGGTTATTGTCTCAGCGAGATATATTTTATTAAATATGATTTCTGCTTCTCTTTCCGATATTAGCATATGTTCTTTTTTAGCTCTATTTAGTAGTCTTGCTGCTTCATATGTGCTGCTAACTATTTCATCTCTCGTCATCCATCTAGTTTGGTAGCTTAAGGTGTATTTCCAACTTGGTGCTTCTAAGGCTGTTCTATGTTCTTCGAGAGTGTTAAAGAACAATTGATATCCATAGGATTCCGGTTTTTCAAAGGCTAAACTTCCCGGATCCAAAAACGGCGCTAAAGGAGCTATAAAAGGATGAAGCCTACCATCTTTCCCGTAACGTTGAATTAGTACCTCAGCGTAGCGAACAGTATCCAACACTGATTCTGTATCTTGATATGGGAGTCCTATCATGAAAAAAACGTCAATTCTCTTATAACCGAGCTCTGAGGCAAAAGAAAGCGTTTTTTCAAGTTCCGCATTATTATAATTTCTACCAAAACTTTTTCTCACTTTTTCATCATGAGACTCGGGCGAAATCTCTAGGCTTACTTCGTTCGATGCTTTTAACACGTCTTTAAGAAATTTCCTACTAGCGGGTCTAAAAAGCTCTATTATTAAGGGGTTTTGAACTTTTTCTTTCTTGATTTCCATAAGTAAGTCTTCTACGTATTTTTTCCCACCTATTCTTATATCATTTAAGACAAAAATGGGCCCTTTAACGTATTCCCCCATAATTTTCATTTCTTCAACAAGTTTTTTAACACTTTTAAACGCAGCACGACGTCTATGGCAAATATTTTGATAACTAAATCTTGAACCACCACATGTAATACAGTTATAGATACACCCTTTACATGTTAATACAGCTGTCAATGGATATTCAAACCAGTCATGATAAGGAAGATATCCTTTAAGATCCATATCTTTAATGGCTGATTTTATTACCGTTCCGTAATCCAACGTATATTCATCAAGATTTTCGGGTACAAAAGACATCTTGTTGATTCGAATTCTATTAGCATCTCTCCACGTAATATTTGGTACATCTTCGGGAGGCTTCTCCTTCTCTATATAATTAAGTAATTTTAGCAAAGGTTCTTCTGTTGTATCTCCCCTGACAATGTAATCTACATAGGGGTAATCTTTAATTAGTTGGGTATGAAAATAAGTCGCTGACAGTCCTCCAAATATTATAGGGGTGTTTGGATGCCATTTTTTAATGATTTCTGCTAGTTTTAGGCTTCCATGTGCATGAACAAGCCAATGTAAATCTATTCCAAAAGCTAAAGGGTTAAGTGATTTAATTAATTTTTCAGGGTCAAATTTAGGGTTGCTAAGCATTTTTAAAGCCATATTGACGATCCTAACTTTATATCCATGTCGGCGTAGATAACTTAACATACTTATGAACCCGATTGGGTAGGATTCAAAAACCGAGGTCGAGGGCACCACATCGCTAATAGGGCCGTGTAATAACGCTCTTTCCCTGAAATCATAAACACTTGGTGGATGTATAAGAACGAAATCTGCCACGTGATCGCCTCCTTGAGGAATTCCTTAAACTACTTAAAATACTTTACGGAGCAATAAGCAAGGTAATATTAAAAGGTAGTAATGCGGATACAAGTTGAATATGTAAGGTCCTCTAATGTAAAACGTAAAGCTATATGTTGATAATTAACTAGCCAAATGGATCTAGACTAAATTTCAAGACTCTCCACTAGTAGGAACATTATCGACCATCAGAATTTCCCCACCGATATTTACAAGTTTTTCGTTGCTGCCTAAAAACATCAACTTAACTAACGCATTGAATATTTATTAATCACAATGCTGCTAGAAATTAGACTAAAAATAAAGTAATAGAAAGTTATTTCTTTCCCAACACTTCTTCTTCTGGGGGTGGTGGTGGAATTATGCTTTCCTTCATTAATAGATGGGTGGCTTCTCGAGCTCTTTTTATTATTGCAGTCGCTCTTTCCCAAAGTTCTTGTTTACTCAGCTTAACTCTAGCAACTCCTTCCTTAATGGATTCTAATGCACATGCAACAGCTTCTCGTGGATATACGTCCCATTCCTCCATAGTGGGTACTATGTAATCTTCATGAATACCCTTTTCCTCAGCATATTCAGCTAACGCTTTTGCAGCTGCAATGCACATATCATCTGTAATAGTCCTTGCTTTTACATCTAAAACTCCTCTGAATATACCTGGAAATCCTAAAGAGTTATTAATTTGATTCGGGAAGTCTGACCTACCTGTTGCTACGATTCGAGCCCCTGCTTCCTTAGCTTCCCAAGGCCATATTTCAGGTATAGGGTTTGCACATGCGAAAACAATGGCGTCAGTTGCCATGCTGCTAACCCATTCAGGTTTTATAACACCGGGCCCAGGTCGAGACATAGCTATGCAAATATCTGCATCTTTCATTGCCTCCGGAATTCCACCCTCTCTTCCTTCAGCATTAGTTTTAATACACATTTCCCATTTCCATGGATTCTCATCTTTTTCAGCCTCAATATCTTTCCTATTTTGGTGCAAGATACCTTTACTATCGACCATAATAATGTTTCCAGGTTTAACCCCTGCTTTGATGAGGACAACAGCAGTTCTATAGTTAGCTGCACCTGCTCCAATCATAGCAACTTTAACTTCATCCATTTTCTTGCCTACTATCTTTAGAGCGTTTATTAGTCCTGCAAGCACTACTGTTGCAGTTCCTTGTTGGTCATCATGCCAAACTGGAATGTTAAGTTCTTCACGAGCTTTCTCAAGTATGTGGAAGCATTTTGGTTTTTCAATATCCTCTAAGTTGATCCCTCCGAATGTTGGCTCGAGCCACTTAAGCGCGGTTATAATCTCATTGGGATCTTTTGTTGCTAAACAGATCGGGAAAGCATCAACACCTCCTAAATATTTGAAGAGTATAGCTTTCCCTTCCATGACCGGCATAGCTGCTTCAGGACCGATATCACCTAGTCCAAGAACTCTGCTTCCATCGCTTACAACGGCAACGTAATTCCATCTGTTAGTATACTTAAAGGATAGCTCAGGATCCTTATGGATTTCCCTACATGGCGCAGCGACACCAGGCGTGTACCAAATTGCGAAATCATACATATTTCTTATGGCACATTTGGGCATTACTTGCAGTTTTCCTTCATAAAATGGGTGATATGCCATTGCTAATTTTGCAGGTTTCTTAGCCTTTTCGAGAAGTTCTTCAACTGTTAACTTTTTCATTCACGCCCACCTCACTAGAAAATAGTTCTACCTGTTTTTAAATTTTTCATGTAGAGCTTATAGAGTTATTTTTCCTTTTTGTTTGTTTATTTTTCGCTTTGAATTTTTATGATGGTTTTAAGTTAAAAAACAAGAATATAAGTCTTTCTTTGACATTTTAACTAGGAGTTATGAGCTTCATTAAAATCTATACGATAATTTTATTTGACCAAATTCAAATCAGCTAAGACAAAAACAAACCTTAATATTCCATTAAAAGCAGTCATCACAAATTGTTCGAAAAGCTGCATAATTACAACTTTAATACCTTATACGTAATCAAATTTGTAGACTGACGTACATCCGATTGAAGCAGAAACACTTTAAATTGAAGCTTAGGTTTAAGGTTTTAACCTATAGGAGATGTTAGAAGCGAATAGAATTCAGGACGTCTATCTTTTATGAGATCGTTGTAGAGAGTTATCTTCTTGTTTCTTGCCTCCTTTATGTTTATTTCGGCAATTATTACTTCTTCCTTACTTCTGCTCCCCTTAGCTAAGACTTTTCCTTTCACATCAGTTATTTGACTTTGACCCGTGAATGTAAGGTCCTCTTCCTTACCAACTCTATTCGCAGTTATCGTAAAAATATGGTTTTCAAGGGCTCTTACTTGCATTGCTTTTTGGCCATAGGGCAAAACCAAATTTGCAGGATGACATATAATTTCCGCACCTTTCAAGGTAAGAACCCGCGCAACTTCTGGAAATGCCCAGTCAAAACATATCATAACTCCAAATGCAAAATCCTTTGTCTTTATAGCCTCCAATTGTAAATCGCCTGGCTGGAAAAGTAATTTTTCTTTAGCAAATAGATGGAGTTTTCTATACTTTCCAACGTAACCTTCTGGACCCAGAATCACAGCTGAATTGTATAGTTTATCTTCACATTTCTCATTTATTCCACCTATAATCCAGACATCATTTCTCCTAGCTAGTTTCTCCCATTCTTTTACAGTTGGCCCACTTGGTATTGGTTCCGAGGATTCTAATGCCTGTTGCCTATTTTTCAAATTATAACCCGAATTAGACAATTCTGGAAGAACTATAAGTCTCGCTTCCTGCTCTATAGCCTTTTCTATGAACATACATGTTTTTACAATATTATTCTCTAAATCACCTAGTTTAGGTGCTATCTGCACTGCAGAAACACGTAATTTCATACTAATTTTCCTCCATTTCCTACATATTTTTATATTTACATTTTCTATATTCTTTTTCGTGATTTCATATGTGTCTTAAACCAAAGAATACCCGGCAACAAACCTTACTGCATTAGTTTATTAATGTAAATACTCCATCCTTAGCTATTCACCAACAATTTTTCTATATATCTCTTTATAAGTCCAACTGTAATCACTATGCTCACTATTTCACTTCAAAATATTAATTAACTTTAAAATAATTATGCTAATATCGTCTCTGAGGTGTCGACTAAAAAATGAAAATTATGGACAAAGTATTCTCAATTGCAAAGAAATCAAATGCAAAGGTGCTAATAGGTGCTGGGGAAACAGAAGACCAGGTTATAAGAGCAGTAAACGCTGCTAAAAAAGCTATTAATGAAGGGTATGCTAAGGTCACATTAATGGGCAAACATCAAACATTAAAAAAATATAAAGATGAATTCGATGTATTTATGAGCTCTAAACCGGAAGAAGACATGATAAGAGTCCTTATTGAACACAATTTCGATGCAGCAGTTAGAGGATCTCTAGGTGCTTCAAAAATTCTTCTCTCTCTAAAGGAAAAATTAAATTTGAGCAAAGTTTTCAGATTGGCGCTTTTAGAATCTGCTAATGGGCATCAATTCTTTTTTGCGCCTGTAGGAATAGATGAAGGTGAAAGCATAGGCGAAAAATTAGTTTTTGTAGAGGAAGGCGTTAACTTAGTTAAGGCGCTAGGCTTAGAACCTAAAGTTGCAATTATTTCAGGTGGAAGAAGGGATGACATAGGAAGGTCACCTCGAGTAGATAGAATGCTTGCTGACAGTGAGTTTGTTGTAAGTGTAGCAAAGGACAAAGGTATTACGAATAGTATCAAGCACTACGAAATTTTGATTGAAAACGCAATAAAAGACAACGCAAATATAATAATAGCACCAGATGGAATAAGTGGAAATCTCATGTATAGAACCCTTATTCATCTGGGAGGAGGAAAAAGTCATGGAGCTCCTTTTCTAAAAATTGCTATCGATCTTGTTGACACATCACGTGCAGGACCTATAAGTGAGTATGTAAGTTCGATAGCATTTG
>JAVCBU010000017.1:0-16624 GCA_037917685.1 Thermoproteota archaeon | reverse complement strand
GATTTAAGAACATAGCAGGCACGTTGAATAAACGTGCTTATTCAGGGAACAGGGTTTAGATGGATAATGATAGATGGTAGTGTAACGAGGAGAAGAAAAGAGATTTCAAAGCCTTACAGTAGGGGACACACCGTTCTGGGTCCCGAAGAGGTTAGAGTTGTGATAGCTGAAAAACCAGACGGTCTTGTTGTGGGAACAGGCCAGTACGGCGCCCTTCCCATTACTGGGGAAGCTCTTAAAATGGTAAGTAAAGCGGGGATTAAACTATTCGTAGATGTAGCCCCTAAGGCCGTTGAAGAGGTGAACAAGCTTTTAGCTAAAGGTTTGAAGGTTGCAGCTATCCTGCATGTTACATGTTATCATCCAAAGCCTCGTGGTCAGTCTGGGGATTCCAATATTGTTCTTAGCAGTTTAAAGTCCTCTTCGAGTAGGGATTTAACGTTTGGATTGTATAGGGCTGCTGCCGGGTGTAGTGTTGGAAGCACAGTCACCGGAATCCCTAGTACCCTTGTGCTAACCGGCCTACCCCTCGCGTCTGTTATTCTTGGAGGTTTTAAGCCTGCTTTCCTGAATACTTCCTTGAGACTATGCCTACCGAGGCATACGATTATCCCCGGCTTTATCCTTGTTATCTGCTCGTCTAGGTATGGCCTGCATGCTTCAATCTCGGACTTCCCTGGGTCTCTGTTGTTGGGCGGCCTGCACTTCACAACGTTTGTAATGTAGACCTCTTCCCTGGTAAGCCCAGCTTCCCCCAGGAGGCTGTCCAGCAGTTTTCCAGCCTGGCCTACGAATGGCCTCCCCCTTATGTCCTCCCACCTCCCGGGAGCTTCTCCTATGAACATAACCTCTGCTTTCAAGCTTCCCTCGCCGACAACCGGGTTATGCCTGGTGGCGTGGAGGGGGCACTTCCTACACTTCCTGATCTTCTCCTCCAGCGCTTGGTGCCATGGCTGCATGGCTTCACTCCCTACTCTGGCTGTATTCGTCCCCTGGTATTTTTTCAACTACAACAGCTGTTCCGTAGGCTGTGAATATGGTAGCTGTACCTAGGACATCGCTTGTATCAAAGTCTACGCCTATAATCGCGTTTGCGCCAAGTTTCTCAGCTCTTTCCACCATGACCTTGATTGACTGGAGCCTCGCCTTCTCACACTCCTCTATAAAGCTTTTAATCTCCCCGCCGAGAAAGCTCTCGATGCTCGCGACAAACTTCCCCCAGAAACCCCTCGTCCTTATTGATAGGCCGTAGACAGGGCCTATAATCTTTACAACCCTGTACCCAGGGATTGAGGGTGTTGTAACTACTATCATCAGCCTATAATTGGATGGCTGCCCTTATAATTTTATGCAGGGTTGGGGGAGCCCCTTGCGATAACCAATATTAAAATATGAGTCTTCCCATCATCCCAGTGCGTTTCGCGATGTTGGTATCCACCTGTATGAAATGTAGCGAAGCCATTATCCCAAGAAATAGGCTTAAATGTATTGGTTTAACTAATCTTAACAGGTAAGGGTGGAGATTATGCAGGAGCTTCCAACGTTTCATAAAATCATAATCGGAGATTCAAGAGAATTAAAAGAAGTTCCTGATAAAAGTGTCCATTTAATAGTTACTTCACCACCTTATCCGATGATTGAAATTTGGGATGATCTCTTTAGAAAGATTGACGATAGAATAGATACGCTTTGGAATAAGTTTGAAACAGAAAGTGATAGAACTAATAGGGAGAATATCGTTAGGCACATTTATGATCTTATGCATGAAAACTTAGCAATTGTCTGGTCTGAAGTTTTTAGGGTCCTTATCGATGGTGGGATCGCCTGCATTAATATAGGTGATGCTACCAGGACTCTCAACGGAATTTTTAGGCTTTTCCCCAATCATGCAAGAACTATTGAAATATGCGAGAAGATTGGATTTCAAACTCTACCCTATATTTTGTGGAAGAAGCCAACGACAAAACCTAAGTATAAGGGTAAAGGAGCATTTTTAGGTTCAGGCATGTTACCCCCAAACGCCTATGTAACTCTTGACTGCGAGTATATTCTAATATTTAGGAAAGGCCGGATAAGACGGTTTAAACCCTACGATCCATTAAGATATGCAAGTAGATATAAAAAGGAGCAGAGAGATCGCTGGTTTACTCAAATATGGGATATAGCGGGGGCTAAACAGCAGGTGCCTGAGGTGGAGAGGAGGGTTGCGGCTTTCCCGGAGGAAATACCGAGAAGGTTAATCAGTATGTTCTCCATAATGGGGGACACTGTGCTGGATCCTTTCCTTGGGACGGGAACAACGATGAAGGTAGCAATAGAGCTGGGACGGAATTCTATCGGATACGAAATAAATGAAAAACTCTTACCGGTAATAAAGAAGAAAATCGGGTATAGGCAACAAAGGTTAAACCTGAAATATAAAGTTGAAATAATACGAAGACAGCCATAAGCCACTGAATGGCTTTACCATTCACATATCTTTACCAAAACATATAAATATTCCATATTAGGATAAATGGGGAAACCTACAGCATTGCAGTATTAATGTTTTCTTAACTTCTTTTTGAGGCTTAAGCTCTCTTAACCGGCGCCTCGAGAGCTTATACATCATCCGAAGTTTACAACGACATAGTTTCGGCTTTAAGGAGTAACCAGGTTCCTCTTAGCAAGATTGTAGATTTACGAACCTCTACCAATAACTCATGAAATCGTAATTGAAGCTTTAAAACTTTATACGGTGTATGGAGGGCCAAGGAAGCTTCATTACTTCGATTCATACATGTTGTAACAGCCAAACATTACGATATACCGATGGTTACAAGCGATAAGTATATAGTAACTCACTCAAAAGAGCTTAAAGTTAAAGCGGTGGATATGAGAGTGATTTAAGCGGTCTCCTATACTGATTTTCACAGAACGTATTCCTTGTTATTTTGCTAAATGAACTAAAACGTGTAAACGAAAAGAATGTCAGAAATTTTATTAAAGAGAAAAAGAGAGGGCTTCATAATTTAGAAGACGCCTACCCTACAAGCAGGTATTTCTACAAGGTCTTCGATGAAGAAGATGCGGAATACCTCATTTCGCTCGCTGAGGAGGTGATAAATTTCTGTGAGAAGCTTAGATACGGCATGGGAAAGGGCAAAGATACTTAGAAACTGGAGGGAACGGATAGGTAAAATAGTAAATGTAAGTACGCGCGCGCACTTCCATGTCTTCTAGGCTAACAGCAACGTTTAAACCCTTAAGCCTTAATAATTCTGGAAGTTCAGATAGGTATGAGGTTCAGATAGGAGTTCAGATAGGTATGGGCTGCATGTATTGATATTTGGAATGTTTGATGGTCGATGCGTTCCGGGGTGTTTAGTGTCCGGGTCTATTGTGTTCTTTGTGTGGCTTGAAGTCTCAGCTGGAATACTATGTTCCTGCATGCATTTCTAAGCTGGTTGTAGCCTCTTAGGCCCTGGGGGATTACACCGTTCTTCTTTAGCTTTGATATTGCTTCTTCTACGGACTTCCTGTCCATTCCTGCTTTTTGGGCGGCCTTCCCTATTGACTCGGAGGATGATATGGCTGATATCACGTTCAGTTCTTCCTGTGAGATCATTTCGGCTAGTACTGGGGGTGTTAGCCCGTAGTTTGCTAGCACGTCCTTAACCGCGCGGCTTACAACCATGTATAGGTCTTCTATGCTGAGTAGTAGAAAGTACTCGCTGAATGTGACGACTTTTACGCCTAGTTCCTCAGCTGCGAGCTTCGCAGACTCCTCGGAGAATCCCTGACAGACTATTAAAGGCTTTAAACCTTCAATTGCAGCGTTTCCGTAGGTCTGCCTCACATCTGAGACCCCTATCTTTCCGGCTTTAACCTCAACGCCGTATTTTGTCTTCTGGGCGTCTTCAGCTATAAGGTCTATTTCAGCTATTTTGCTATCGCCGCGTTTTACCTGGTGATGCCACTCCAATATTTTGTAGCCCATCTTTCTGAGTATAAGCCATGCTATCTCCTCGGCGGAGAAGCCCCTCAATTGGAATCACTAATTTATACCTCCACTCATTTAAAACGTTGAAATCCAGCTGGGACCCCGGCTAGCTTCAAGATTTTAAGGACTTATTGTCTCTGCACTGTATCCCTAATGCTTGCTGGCTGGATGTTATTATTAAGTTAAGTGTTCGGGTTGGATATGAGGTGTGGCCCCGGTGAATGCCAAGGTTGTTAGGGATTTGGAGGGTATTGTTGGCGCCGAGAACGTTCTGAGCCGGCCGGAGGAGGTGGAGCCCTACCTTACAGACGAAACATCGCCCGAAGTTCTCCCTGAGATATGTAGGGAGGTTATTGTGGTAAGGCCGAAGGATACGGGGGAGGTGTCGAATGTTCTGAGATACGCTTATGAAAAAGGTTTCCCAGTGGTGCCGAGGGGAGGTGGAACCGGGCTCTCAGGCGGCTCCGTGCCAATTAAGCCCTCTATCATACTGTCTCTTGAACGTATGAGGAGGAGGATAGAGGTTGACAGGGACAACCTAATTATGACATGCGAGGCAGGAGTCACCCTTGGAGACATAATTCAATATCTTGATGAGAACGTGAAGGATCTCTGGTTTCCCCTACACCCGGGGGATGAGGGGGCAACCATAGGCGGCCTGGCGGCGTGTAATGCTGGGGGTGCTAGAGCTGTAAAGTACGGGGTTATGCGAAACTACATTACAGGCATGACTGTTGTCTTGCCTAATGGGAAGGTGTTAAAGCTTGGAGGTAAGATGGTTAAGAACGTTATGGGCTACGATCTTATGCAGCTACTAATTGGGAGTGAGGGGACTCTGGGGGTTATAACCGAGGTTTCCATAAGGTTGAAGCCTAGGCCTGGGGAAACTTTCACGCTGATAATCCCCTATAACGGTGCCGACGAGGCCATAGGGTCTGTTCCTCCCATCCTGAGAAGCGGAATAGTGCCTCTAGCCCTGGAGTATGTTGAGGAGGAGGCTGTGAGGGCCGGGGAGAAGGCTTCCGGCGAGAAGTGGCCCATCCACACCGGGAAAGCCTACTTAATGATAATACTTGAGGGTAGAAAGCAGGAAGAGCTTCTTGAGGTTAGCCAGAGGATAGCGGAGATATGCCAGGAGCATGGGGCGATAGATGTTTTCGTGGCGGACGGTAAAAGCCGGCAGGAGCAAATCTTGAAGGTTAGAAGCCTCATATATGAGGGGCTGAAGAATAACAGTGTAGAAATACTTGATGTTGGAGTGCCTATCTCAGCCATAGCAGAGTATGTCAATGAGAGTAGAAGGATAGCCGAGAAGTACGGGATGAAAATAGTACAGTACGGACACGCTGGAGATGGAAACGTCCATCAACACCCTTTGAAAACAGGGTTGGCCGGGGATTGGAAGTCCTTCTACCCAAGCTTTAAGGAGGAGATATTCTCTCTAGCTATGAGGCTGGGTGGAACCATCACAGCTGAGCATGGGGTAGGCTCTGTAAAAATCAAGGACATGGCTATGCATCTAAGTGAGGAGGAGAGACTACTCATGAAGAGGATAAAGGAGGTTTTCGACCCTAAGAACATCTTAAACCCGGGAAAGGTTATTGAATAGTATTCCAACCAGCTTACTACTCTACTCCCGTGGGCTTAGTGAAAAGTAGTGAGGGCTTAAACAGTCTACGTTTCATTTTCGGATTTCTTGTTCATAAAGAGCTCTGGAATCACAAGAAGCCCTAAGCCTCCAAGCATCAATGCCACAATCCAGTCTTGAAGTGTTAACGGTGCGGTTTCGAAAGCTGCTTGGAGGGGTGCCCAGTAGATTATTGCAAGGTGTATAGGGATGTTTAGGAGAACTGAGGCGAACAGTTTCCTATTTGTTAGGGGGCTGTTTCTCCAGATGCTTCTCGTTTCAGACCTACAGTTGAACACTACGAAGAGCTCAAACATCACAGTCACTGTGAAGGCTAGTGTGTTGGCTTCTTCGTAAGGCCTCCTCATATATATTAGGGCTGTTATGAATGCTATCATCGTAGCTAGGAACTGTAGGAGAGCTGACACTGCCACAAACTTTGTCATCCCGTGCAGCAGTCCCTCCTCGGGGCTTCTAGGCTTCCTCTTCATAATATCCTTGTCCGGGGGATCAAATGCAAGAGCTGTAGCTGGGAGGCCGTCTGTTGCAAGGTTCAGCCATAGTATTTGTAGCGGCTTGAGAGGTAATGGTAGTCCTGCTAGCCCTGCAACTGAGATTACTGCTATCTCATCGAAGTTACATGCAAGGAGGAACCTCACGAATTTCCTTATGTTATCGTATATTGCTCTACCCATCTCAACCGCTTTAACTATTGTTGCAAAGTTGTCGTCCAGTAGAACCATGTCTGAAGCTTCCCTGGTAACCTCGGTTCCCTTAATACCCATTGCAACTCCGACGTCAGCTGTCTTAACCGCGGGTGCATCGTTAACCCCGTCACCGGTCATCGCGACTATGTGACCATTCTTCTTTAGAGCTTGAGCTATCCTCACCTTGTGGCTAGGCGACACCCTGGCAAAAACAGATACCTCCTCAACCACCTTGCACAGAGCTTCATCGTCCAATTTGTCCAGTTCAACGCCGGTATAGACTTTAACATCAGGGTTAGAGTCTACTAGGCCGATCATTCTAGCTATGGCTATGGCAGTCTCCTTGTGATCACCAGTTATCATTATAACCCTTATTCCTGCCTCTCTACACTTTCTAATAGCCTCCGGAACCTCTTCTCTGGGAGGGTCAATCATAGCTGCAAGCCCAAGAAATATAAGGTTTCTTTCAGCCTTCTCACCTGTCTCCACCCCATCTTCCACCCTCCGATACGCTGCTGCAATAACCCTTAGGGCTTGCCTGCTATACTCCATGGTCTTACCGAGGATTTTCTGTTTTTCTTCTTCAGTCAACCTTTTGACCCCATCTGAGGTTTCAATCCACTCTGAAAGTTCTACTATAACCTCTGGCGCGCCCTTTACAAACATGAAAGTGCTACCGTTATGCATGTGAACTGTGCTCATCCTCTTCCTTCTCGAGTCAAACGGGTTTCTAGCGACCTCCGGGTAATCCTTGAAAATTTCCTCCTTCCACATTCCAGATTTTATGGCAAGAGCCAGTAATGCTCCCTCCGTGGGGTCTCCTACTACACGCCATTCACCACCTTCTTCTTGGAGATCTGAGTTATTACATAAAAGGAAGACCTGCATCATTCTTTCGAGTACCTTATTCTCAAGTGGGTCTACGGTTCGACCTGCCAGTATGAAGCTACCGGAAGGGTTGTAGCCGGACCCAGTAACTTCATATTCTCTCCCATCGACGTAGACCTTCCTAACCGTCATTTCATTCTTAGTTATCGTGCCAGTCTTGTCAGCGCATATTACGGTTGTACTTCCAAGCGTCTCAACACTCGCCAGTCTTCTGACAACAGCGTTTCTCTTAGCCATTTCCCTCATCCCAAGGGCTAGGGTGACGGTTAAAACCGCTGGCAATCCTTCAGGAACAGCGGAGACCGCTAGAGCTATAGCTGTCATAAAGGAGTGGATTATGTCTAGTCCATGCAGCCTCTGGACTACCGCTGCAACCAGGCATAGGAGCAGAATGAGGATCCCAAGCTTTCTCCCGAATTTTTCGAGCCTCCGCATTAGGGGGGTTTGCTCTCTTTCAACCCTTTGAACCATGCCAGCTATCTTTCCAAACTCTGTTTCCATCCCTGTGGCTGTCACAACAGCTTTGGCGGTGCCCCTTGTGGCTATCGTCCCCATGTAGACCATGTTAACCCTATCGGCGAGGGGAGTCTCGGGTTTAAGTATCTCCCTGGAGTCCTTTGACACCGGGGTTGACTCTCCAGTTAGCATGGACTCGTCTACCTGGAAGTTTGAGGTGTAGATAAGCCGGCCGTCGGCTGCTACACGGTCCCCCGCGTCAATTACAAGTATATCTCCTGGTACAACCTTTGTTGCAGGTATTTTCCTGAGCTTCCCATCCCTTAGAACCTTAGCTGTAGGCGTAAGCATCCGCTTGAGAGATTCAAGGGCTTTCTCAGCCCTGTACTCCTGGTTGAAGCCTATAACTGCGTTTGCAACCACGATGAAGGCTATTGCAAGGGCGTCGTAGACCTCACCTATGAGCCATGATACAAGCATGGAGAAGATCAGAAGGCCTATAAGGAAGCTCTTGAACTGATCGATAAGTATTCTAAGAGGAGAGACCCCCCTCTCCTCGCGGATCATGTTCAAGCCGTACTTTCTAAGCCTTTCTTCCGCCTCCTCCCGGCTAAGACCTCTGACACTAGACGAAAGCTTATAAAGCACCTCTTCGGCTGAGATGCTATGCCAGTCCATAAAACTCAACTACGTATGATAAAAAACCCTTAAAAATTTAAAGAGAATACAAATGGCTAGTAGACGTAAATGTTGGATATTAAGCTTATCAGAAGCAACTCGGAACTAGTCCGAGAGAACCTTAGAAGACGAGGTGACCCTGAAAAACTTAGACTCCTAGACAGGCTTATCGAGGTAGATGCTAAATGGAGAGAAACTGTTACTAGGCTTAACCGGGTTAGAGCTGAGAGGAACAAGATTGCAGGCGAAGTTGCAAAGGCGAAACGGGAGGGAAGAGAAGACCTCGCCATGAAACTTATTGAAAAGGGAAGGAAGCTTCAGAGCATGCTTGAAAACCTTGCCGAGGAGGAGAAAAGACTCAAAGGAGAGGTAAGAAGCCTACTCCTAAGGATACCTAACCTCCTCCACGAATCCGTCCCATATGGGAAAGACGAAAACGATAATGTAGTAATAAGGGTTTGGGGTCAGCCTCCAAGATTCAACTTTAAACCTATGGGCCACCTTGAAATTCTCACAAAGCTAGGCCTTCTCGACACCGAAAGAGCAGCTAAGGTCGCAGGACGAGGTTTTTACTACCTTAAGGGGCCCCTAGTCCTCCTGGATCTAGCTTTGATAAGGTTCGCCATAGACTTCATGGTTAAGAAGGGATTCACCCTTGTAGAGCCCCCCTTCATGATGCATAGAGAACCCTATGAGGGTGTCACCGACCTACAAGACTTTGAAGACGTCCTATATAAGGTTGAAGGTGAAGACCTCTACCTCATAGCAACAAGCGAACACCCAATGGCTGCAATGTACATGGGTGAAACCATACTAAAAGAAGACCTACCAATCCTCCTGGTAGGTGTTAGCCCAAACTTCAGGAAGGAGGTTGGAACCCATGGCAAGTATACAAAAGGGCTGTTTAGGATGCACCAGTTTAACAAGGTTGAACAGTTCGTCTTCTGCCTGCCAGAGGAGTCCTGGAAGTGGCATGAAAAGCTCCAGCAAAACTGTGAGGAAATGTATCAAAAGCTTGGCATACACTACCGGGTTGTGAACGTGTGCACAGGAGATATTGGCACTGTGGCAGCTAAGAAATATGATATAGAGGCATGGATGGCCGACGGGAAATATAGGGAAATAGGATCAAACTCCAACTGTACGGACTACCAGGCTAGAAGACTAAACATTAAGTACAGGGTCAAGGAGGGGCAGCCCCCCAAAGGATATGTTCACACCCTTAATAGCACAGCCCTGGCAACTAGCAGGACCATGATAGCAATCATAGAACAATACCAGCAGGAGGACGGCTCAGTCATTATACCAGAGGTTCTAAGACCCTATATGGGAGGTATCAAAAAGCTAGAGCCAAACTGGGCGAGGAAGTGAGGTCAAGATAAGCCTAGCTGTCAGCTTTTCTAACCTTAAGCTTTAAACCCTCTATGTCCTCGACAGTAACTATTGTGCCGGCATCGATTTTCTCTCTTGCAACAGCAGTCCATTCCTCACCTTTAACCCTTACTACGCCGACTGGGGATATGCTTGTCACCGCGTACCCCCTTGATCCTATAATATTGTCTGTGGGCAGTCTTTCACGCTTCATTACCGGCTTGTAAACTTTATATTTAAACATGTAGGAGCCAGCGAGGAAAAGGGCTGCAAATACAAACCCGTATAACATGTATTCTGGGAGAAACAGTTTTAACACAATTAACAGTATCAGGGCTACGAGGAAGTTGTCCCAGCACATTACGAGAACCTTAACGCTGTAGGGAATCTTCACATTTTAAAGTTCATCTCTGGGATCATAAATAATTATAGTTCACGGTTTTAAAGCTTGGATCAAATTATAAAAGTGATGAGAAACATAACCCTAGCCTTTATCATACTACTCGCTACAATACTGACTGTAATCGTATACCACCGTTTCAGGGGTAAAGTTGAAAACTACAGCGTAGGTGAGCCTTCAAGTCCACCTCCAAGTCAGCAGTTAATAATAAAGCTCCCAGCTCCTGAGAAGTATGGCCGCATGACTGTCGAGGAGGCTATTTCAAAGAGAAGATCCATAAGAAGCTACAAGGATAAGCCCCTAACCCTCTATAAGATATCACAGCTTTTATGGGCTGCCCAAGGGATCACAAGCAAGGATGGAAAGAGAGCTGCACCGTCAGCTGGAGCAACCTACCCGCTGGAACTCTACTTGGTTGTCGGAGCAGTTGAGGGGATCGAACCCGGAGTTTACCATTACAGCCCACATAATCATACCCTAACACTCATATTCGCAGGAGACGTAAGGGCTGAGCTTATGGACGCCTGCCTAGGCCAGGATTGGGTTGGAGAAGCCCCGGTATCTATTGTGATATGCGCAGTCTACGAGAGAACAACTGCGAGATACGGGGAGAGAGGGGTTAGATATGTACATATCGAGGTTGGATGCGTCTGTGAAAACATATACCTCGAGGCTACAAGCCTCGGGCTTGGCACGGTGGCCGTGGGAGCGTTCTACGACGAGGAAGTTGCAGGAATACTCCAGCTTCCAGAATCAGTGAAGCCATTATTAGTAATGCCTGTCGGTATCCCCCTGTATGGATAGCCTCGTAATTTCCGACATGACATGGGTCGAAGTAGAGAGGGCTGTAAAAGATGGTTATGATGCAATAATAATACCAATAGGCGTCGTAGAGGCGCATGGACCCCACCTGCCCCTTGGAACAGACTGGATGATACCTATGGACCTGTCCCTCCAAATCGCTGGTGAGCTTAAAGCCCTTGTTTACCCACCGATACCAATAGGGGTTGTAGGGTCTCTATCAGCATATCCAGGTTCTGCCTCGATTAGCGCTGAAACCCTTGAGAATCTCCTATACGAGCTTCAGCTTTCCCTTTCAAAACATGGTTTCAAATATTTCATAGTGATGAATGGGCATGGAAGTGCAGACCACCTTAGAGCTGTAAGGTCGGCGTGTAGGAGGCTGTGGGCTGAGAAAAGGTTGAAGACCATTGTTGTAAACTGGTGGATATATGCGGGAAGCCTGACTGAGGATGTTTTCTCAACCCCCGGAGGCCACGCGGGCATAGATGAAACAGCACTAATCCTAGCCACAAATCCCAGGCGGGTAAAAGAGAACCTTCTATCAAAAGATGAGATATACTATGTCAAACCCGGCCTCGACGTCTACCCATCTGTGGGCTCAATCCTCCTCTATAAGAAAGAAGCCAAAAGAATCATCCCATCCATGGAGGAGGCCGCCCTCTTCAGGAAGAGGCTCGTAGACCAGTTAAAAAGGGAACTATCAGCATTACTTGAGAGGTTTAGGGCTAATGATTAAGGTAAGGCCTTACTCCTCTAGAGACCTGGAAGACATGGTAAGAATCTTCAGCCAGTACGAGAGAAGCCCATTCCTAAAACCCCTACAGGATAGAACCTTTAAAATACCCGACCGGACGAGAAGGGTACTTGTAGCCGTTAGCAACGGGAAGGTAAGAGGGTTCATTACAGTAGGGGAGACCTGGTTTTGCAAGAATTTCATATTCCACCATTACGCCCTAGACACAGAGTCTCTCAACGCCCTCCTGGAAAAGGTGATGGAGAAAGGGCTCTGCTGCTCAGAAAAGTATTCATCACCCATGTACAGATACTACATTGCTAAGGGATTCAAGACGGCTAGAAGATGGCTTTTCATGACACGGCCTGCAACAACTATAGAAAGTAGCCCACCACCCGGGTACAGTTTTAGCCACCTCCAGCCGGGCGAGGTGGAACAGCTCGTAGAAGCCGTAAACAAAGCATATGGCAGTAGGAGAATTAATGTAGCGTGTATTGCAAAATGGAGGGCCGAGGATCCAGGCTTCGACGAGAAGATGATTCACGTGGCAAGGTATCAGGGAACAATAGTTTCAGCTGTGATTCTTACGAGAAGAAGACTTGGCGACAGTATAATTGGGTGTCTAGGCCCAATAGCTACTGTTCCAGAGCATAGGAGACGCGGCCTAGCGTCACACCTCATAGCTATTTCGGCTAGAACAGCTAGAAGGATCAACCTTAAAGTCTTAGGTCTCTACGTCGAAGAAGACAACCCTGCAGTAAAGATATATGAAAAACTCGGGTTTACAGTCTCCACCCACGACACGGTGCACATCCTAAGGTACCAACACCATCAGGATAGCTCCAAACTATGATAAGCTCCAACAAAACTCTTAAGCATTTAAGAGCCAGAAGAAATACGGCTGAAGACATACCACCGTAGGGTTTTACGGGTATGGTTAATAGTGGATTCGTCTTGGCTTTCTAGCTCTACTGGTAGGCTTATGGCCTAGGTTTACACCGTAACATGTCCACCCCAGGGTCTCCATAAGTTTAACCCATAGGGTATGACATAGCTAGACTGCTATCTCACCGAATTCGGATAGTTTACCTTCGCATGTGGTCTGACAGCTCTACTTATACATCTTGATGTAAGTGTAGATATGGATATGGTAACGGCAGTGGCGTAGATGAAAACAAGCTGGCTTATAGGGGTACAGTATCCTGTTATGAGTGCCGCAAAGCCCAAAGCCAAGGATAGCTTCAGGTTTATCCTTCTCTTGGCAAGCCTGCCAAGGGCGAGCTGGAGTGGAAGTACATTTGTAATGCCAAATAATGCTGATGCTACTGTAATAGCTATTATCGCGGCTACCTCGCCTGTAGATCCTCCCGTAGCCGTTACAGCGGTGTCAAGTATTATTAGTAGCCCTCTTATCCACTCTCTAACGGCTGCTGCCACTGCTGGATGTCTTCTGATGTAGTCAGCTACCTGGGGGCTGAAGCTGTAGTAGACTAGGTTAAACCCCTTGATAAAGCCTGATCCGATGCGGCTTCTCATGAAAATATGATCCCTATAGTATCTGAGTTTTTCAACCTCCCTAGAGACAGGGGAACCGTATGCAGCTGTTGCTATGAAACACCTTGACTCCTTTACCGTAACTATAAGAGGAGTGTATATCGTATATTCGCCAGCTGATACTGAAATGTTGAGAATATAGTCGCCGACTTCTTCTCCAGCTTTGACTGTGAGAATAGACGTGCCAGGGACAGTTAGGGTTTCAGGTGTAAACCTTAACATCAATGCGAGGGGAGGCTCAACCAAGCCTAGACTTACCTGAGAGCCTTCGGTTCCATTAACGTATACCTTGACTGCCCCCACCTTCCCCTGATAGAGAACCAGGTTTGTGGCGTTTAGTTCAACCATCAGAGCTATCTTAGGCTTGTAACAATAAACATTGAAGTCCAATGTCCTGTTCAACAGGCTGGAAGTGAATCTAACCCGGAAACTGTAGCTGCCATGCTCTAGAGCCTTCACCTTCAACGTGAGGTTTTCAGGAGGGGTGAAGCTAACAGGCTCTATTGAAAGCTTTAAACCCTCGATGCTTGGAAGATCAACTGTAACAGTCTCATTGAAGCCCTTAACAGGCTCTACTTGAATCATCGCCTCAAACGTTCTACCCCGGCTAATATTTATCATAGTATCATTACATTTTACGTTGAAGCTTGCTTCCAGCTCGACATGCACTATGAGGATGGCTATTTTGACGACACCGTCAGATATAGCCTTCACTCTCACCCTGTACTCCCCTGGAGACGTGTCCCCTGGTACTAACAGGGTTATGGTTGAGTTAAAAGGCGGAACTCCACTGTTTGGTGAAGCAGTGTAATTCCATTTTACACCCATGACTTCGATCTCCACATTTTCGCTGAATCCTCCTATGGAAACTACTGTAGCATTGACTTTTAGAAGGTCACCAGGAGCAATACTGATATTGTTAGGGATTATCCGGATGCTAAAGTCGGGTGGAGGCCCGCTTTTAACAACGGCTAGCTGGACCTGTGTAGAGGACTCGCCATACTCTGACACAGCCCTCAAGGTTATGGTGTAGTTTCCAGGCTGGACGTGGCCTACAGTAATTCTAGCTGTGGAGTTAAAAGGTGTTAAGCCTGATTCGGGGTTGAAGCTTACATTTACGCCTGAAGGCGCTTCAACTTCAAGCACAACCTCAACAGGGATGGGTTGCGATATCACACTAACCTCTATAGAGGCTTCGCTCCCCTGTTCAACTGTTAAGTTCGGCGTTGAAGGTTGAACCGACAGGTTGAAGCCTGAAATATAGGTTACAAGGAGCTTAGGCCTGAAGGCTTCCTCCAAAGCCCTGGATGAGTAGAAAACCACAGGGTTTTCCCCATCGGCCTCTATGAGAAAGCCATAGTTAGGTTCTAAACCCGAAACCCACTGGTTTAAAACTTCCTTTACGTCAAACTCGAAATAGAAGCCCTCAGGCGTTCCATCAGGTATGAATATGGTATCCGCTGGTTCAGGGTCATAGTCTCCCCCCATACTTGCCCACGTATAGCCAGGGCTTCTCTCAACCCATGTTGCCTTACCGGTGAAGCTAGAAGTTACCCTGTGTATTCTCACCACGCTTGAGTTCCCGGTTTTAAAGCTGAGTTTAAGCCTCGCCTCTATTATTACGGAGCCGACTGGAATGGATGAAACATCAAACAATAACAGGCTTCTGTACCTTGACCCCTCAAAACCCCCTACCCACAGGTACTCCCCTGAGAAATAGGAGTTTCCAGGGAGGGACTCAGAAATGTAACCATCCAGGATGGGACTTAACTGGAAAACCTGTCCTCCAACGCCTATTGAAGCCTGTGCTAAAGCCATTACAAGAAATAACATCATGATGCAATTTATCTTGGCTCTCATATCACAGATGCCAGTTCACTTTAAGATAATAAATCTAACATGGCAGAATTAATATGATACGAATATGACCAAGTATCCGGAGTCCGTTCTCACAAGGGGGAAATCGGGTAAGATAGAGCTTAGAGCGCTTGTCTCAAGGGGGGAATTTGTCATATGCAAGTACCTTGACCCTGACACCTTGCAGCCAGCGGATAAAAAGCTTAAATTAACCCTTAAAAGGGACGATGGAGAGGTAGAAGAGTACTTCCTAATCCCGCTAAAGGATGGCAGATATCTCATGATCACACCGAAAAAGAAGGAAGAAAAGGAGAGAGAAGTCTGGAATCTAAGCGAAGGCAAAGCCGAACCCCTCTGGGTGGAATAGGGTACCATCGCTTATGGATATTTACAAGGGTAAAAGTAACAACAAATAATAGGAAATTAGAAAATCCTCAACCCCAGAGTTTTAGATTAGGAATGACGGGGAATATTCGAGCCATATGAAGAGGCTTATACTTCTCATACTTCTCTCCTCCATAATAGTAAACCTTAACAGTGCGAGCCCTGGACAAGGAGCTTCAATACTCCTCCTTAGAAGCCCAGCCCCACCCCAAAGCGTCCAGCCAGGAGAACAAGTACACTTCGAATGGATCATCACCGCAGGTTCAACAGAGGACTATGTTAGATTCTTCATAGAAGACCCCGACGGCCTGGGAATATTCGAACAGGAATATTATGCTCCAGATGGAATGTCAGAAAGCCTAGACTACACAGTGCCCACCGGATCTCCAGACGGCGTCTACTGGGCAGGCGTAGAGTACTACAGCGTAGAAAGCGGGCTGGAAGCTATAGCAATGGTGTCATTCTTCGTGGCCACTCTCCGGGGAGACCTGCAGATAACAGTATTCAACGACACAAACGCCAACGGAGCAAGGGACCCAGATGAAAACGGGATACCTGACATCACCGTTAGAGTAGACGGCCAACTAGGCGGACCAATAACAATAACCACAGGCCCCGACGGAACATACATGTTAACAAACATCCCAGTGGGAACTTACAATGTCAATGTTGAATGCCCAGACTGGTACATAAACACTACCAGCAAACTAGTAGAGGCTGAAGTCAACGAGGACAGCCTGACAACCGTGGAGGTAGGACTGAGAAAACTAAGATCTGAAATAGAGGCATCAAAAACAGGACCTTCCACAGCAGACCCCGGCGAAATAATAACCTACATGATAAGAATAGAAAATACCGGGGAAGTAGAGATACCATCAACAACAATCATCGACCCACTCCCGGAACAGGTTGAATACATCGCTTCAAACTACGGAGGAATCTACATACTAGGAGACAACATAGCAACGTGGAATCTCACAGCCCTCCCACCCGGAAGCACAGTGACAATAGAACTCCAGGTTAAAGTCAACCCAGACCTATCAACCCCAACAACCATAATAAATCAGGCCTCAGCACAATGGGAAGACCCCGTAGGAGGGCAAATTGTCAATTCACAAACGAATGAAGTAACAACAGAGGTCAACCCGAGCGGCAACGGAGGCGGAGGAGGCGGGGGTGGGGG
>JAVCBU010000018.1:0-17213 GCA_037917685.1 Thermoproteota archaeon | reverse complement strand
GTGAATTGTATACGCATGATTGGAATGATGGCTACCATTGGGAAAAATACAAAGTGTATATTGTAGAGTTCGATCCTATAGCTTTCTGGTGGTTTGTAAAATTAGAAAAATAAATTTAACATTGATACAGGCTATACTGTCCCCTCCTTCTGGGAACCCCTTATCTTCTCGTACTCCACGTTTGCCTCCTCTAAGAGCTCTAAATCCTCAGGCCTTATATTAACCCTTCCCTCCTCTAAAAGCTTTGAAAGCCTCCTAATGCTATCTTTAACCCTTCCTTTCTCACACATAAAATTGCCATTAAATAGACACCTAGGAATGTGTTAAATTTTACCCTTCAAATTTAAGGAAATGTTAATATAGTTAAGAGTGCTTCAAAGTATATTATACTACCATACCATGTGTAAATGCAGTATAGCTATGTATGCATCGCCGTAACCCTCTGTCGCTGCTTAGATAAGACTCTTAAAACAAGGATTATCCTATTGATTCATGTGATTACGGGTTCAACATGCCTACAAATGTTATAGAAAGGAATAAATACCAGCTTAAAAGGCATTATTAGTGTGGTTAAAGCTAGCGACCTACTATCAATAATCATTTTGTTCCTGGCAAGCCTGCTACTGATCTGGGTGATCTACGTATTTAAGCCTCCAATACGCCTGCTGCTGGTTGTCTCGGCATCGATCTTCCTGATCGTACTATTGATTATAGTTGGAGCAAGATCCCGGGCCTATTAGTCAAATTTAAAGGTTAAATTTGAAAGTATGGCTTTATGGGGAAGATAGATTTCTCAGATTTTAAGAAGGTTGAGATACGTGTAGGGAGAATCGTAGAAGCCCAGGAAATACCGGGGTCAAGGAAGCTTCTGAAGCTTAAGGTGGACTTCGGCGAAGCGGGGGTAAAACAGGCTGTTGCTGGCCTGAAAGGAGTTTACAGTCCTGAGGACCTGGCTGGGAGACAATACGTATTCGTCACAAACCTTGAACCCAAAAGGCTGATGGGTGAGCTTGCCGAGGTAATGATACTTGCAGCTGTAAGCGGCGATGATATCGTCTTGATAAAACCTGAAAGGGAGGTTAAGGACGGTGCCATCGTGGAGTAGGCTATAGGCCTAACGCCTTCTTAAGGATTGGCTGGTAGAACCTGTTAGCCAGAGTAGCCTTTAGGGCGAAGTCCAGCAGGATGAGAGCTAGAGCCAATGCTGCGAGTCTTCCAGCTCTCCCCCACTGCATCTTTTCACCACTCTTGAGCCTTATCAACGGTCTTGAGAGCACTATACCAAGGGCTATGTAACCTGGAACCCTTAGAATGGCGTATATGGGCCAGCCGAACAGCGCTGGAACCCACCAGTAGCCTGGCAATGCGTCAAGGAATAGGCATCCCACGTAGAAGTTCATATAGTTCAGAAGTATAGAGCCGAGGAATAGGCCTAGAAACCCGGCTGACACGAGGCTTAAGGCAGAGAAGACAGCTATCTCAATAATTTTAGGTTTAACAAACAGTCTGGGATCCCCCTCTTCCCCTATGCCTGTAGCTATCCAGCTGTACATCTCCCTGCGGTAGGATCCGCCTTTTAGTATGAGCTCCGAGATCCCGGCCCCGAAGTATATGGTTAGGAGTATCATCATAACTGTACAGGCTAGGGACCAGGCGAGTACATGCCAGAAAGCCCGCCAAACCATATCTTCCTCTAGATCCCTATAGTAGAGCGGGTATATGGCTAGAGTCATTATTAAGGGAAGGAGAATCGGGTGGATTTTCGCCGCGAGTAGGCCTAAGGCCGGGGATAGCAGCCCAGCAGCAAAGGGGTAGAGAACCCTCGTCTTCTCAGAGGAGAACATTCTATCTAGCATGGGCATCCCCTATTCTATCTTGCATGTTTCATTTTAACCTTACTGAAACTTTATACCTGTTGTCAGCTGGCACCATTGTATGGGTCATAAAAGCTACACCCTTTCAAAGATCCATATGGTAAGGCTTGACGTGGGAGATGAGATAATAAAGGGATTGCTTGAGGCTTCGAGAGAGCTAGGTGTCAAAGGGGGAATAGTAGCCGGGATAGGAGGCGTTAGCAAGGCTAAGGTAGCCGTGTTCAACCCTGAAACAAAGACGTATGAAACCACAACCCTAGAAGGCTTCCACGAGGTCGCATCCCTACTTGGAAATATAAGCTTAAAAGACGGAAAGCCTCACGCCCACATACATGTCAGCCTCTCTAACGGGGAGAGAACCATAGCGGGTCATCTAGTGGAAGCCTACGTGCAGGGTACCCTTGAAGCCGCCGTACTGGAGTTCAACCAGCCATTAACCAGGAAGACAGCTGAAGGGGCGCTTGCACTCCTAGACATTTAGACTGTGAACATGCAGACTGGTAGGCTCCTAGTAATGTCGACGACATTTGCACCCCACATCATACGCCTAAAAACAACAGCCATGCAATAGCCCTTAGATCCCTGATTTCGACATCCTCCGCCTTGATGATCATGGTTTATCTTAAGCTCAGCGTCTAAACCAGACCACTAAAATTAATATTGTCTCCAGCTCTTCATAGATGGGATAACAAGAAATGGAGAAGTATGAGAGAAAGCTTGCCTGGGAGGCTTTAAAGGGCCCTGAAAGAGACAAGGTGTACAGCTTCGCTGAAGAGTATAAAGACTTTCTGGACAGGGCTAAGACCGAAAGAGAGGTTGTAGACTACGTTGTTGAGGCAGCCGTGAAGAACGGCTTTAAAAACATGGATGAGGCTGAAAAACTGGAGTCTGGGGACAAGGTTTTCATGGTTTACAAGGATAAGATGGTCCTCCTGGCAGTCATAGGTAAAAAGGGTGAGGAGCAGGGAATCCGTCTTGTAGCATCGCATGGTGACGCTCCTAGGCTTGATCCTAAACCACTGCCCATAATGGATGACCCGGACGCAAAGGTCTCCCTTCTACAGACAGGCTGGTATGGGGGTGTGGTAAGATACCAATGGGTGAACATTCCACTTGCCCTACACGGGGTTGTAGCCCTTAAGGACGGTGGAAAGGTATATATCAGAATCGGCGAGAACAACGAACCCGTTCTACTCATACCGGATCTACTACCTCATCTCAGCAGGAAAAGATTTCAGGATAGGAAGGCAAGCCAGGCCGTGAAGGGAGAAGAGCTGAAAATAATCCTTGGCAATATCCCCCTGGAGAAAGAAGACGAAAAGGAGAAGTTTAAGGCTGCCGTTCTAAAAATGCTTAAGGATAAATACGGCATATCCGAGGAAGACCTTTTAAGCGCTGACCTAGAGGTAGTTCCAGCGTTAAAGGCTATGGACGTCGGACTTGACGGCTCCATGGTTGCAGGCTACGGGCAGGACGATAGGGTTTCAGTCTTCACATCTCTTAGGGCGATACTTGACGTCGATAATCCTGAATATACATGTCTAATGTGGGTTGTCGACAAGGAGGAAATAGGAAGCGAAACAAACACCTCAGCTCAGTCACTGTTCCTCCACGACTTCCTAACAAGGATAATATATTTGAGAAAGGGAGAGTTCAGAGAGGACTACCTAATAAAATGCTTCGTAAACTCAAAGGCGATCTCAGCAGACGTTGACACAGTTGTCCACCCAATGCACAAAGACCTATACGATAAGGCTAACGCCGGTAGAATGGGATGTGGAATAATAGTAAGCAAGGTTGGAAGTATGGCTGGCAAGTACAGGGGAGCCGAAGCCCACGCCGAGTATATGGCATGGATCAGAAGAATACTTGACGAAAATAATGTCCCATGGCAACCAGGCCTACTAGTAAGCAAGGCTGACGAAGAGCTGGGTGGCGGGGGGACAATAGCAGTATTCATAGCAAGACTAGGAATGGACGTAGTAGACGCAGGCTGCGGCGTAATGGGGATGCACTCCCCCTACGAGCTTACAAGCAAAGCCGACGTATACAGCTGCTACCTAGCATATAAAACCTTCTACACAGCCAAAGAATAAGGAAGCCCTCCAAGACCCCTCACATTTAATAACCTCCATCCCCCAACAAAACTACTAAACTATTAAGCCATTACTCTTCAGAATACCTCACATCAATGATGAAATGAAAGAGATAATTTAAGAAATAAAGAAGTATAGAGAGGGCTTCAACACACAAATGCTAAAAGTTCCGGGGAGCAAGGAAGGATTCTAATAGACCACAACAGAGCAGAGCCTTACAAGAGCAGGTAAATCTTATAGGGGCATGGTGTAGAGATTAGAAGGCTGAGGGAAGATTTTAATAGGGGTCTCAAATAGTTAGGGTTTCTAATAACTGCTTAGGTATCAAATGTAAATTATAAGTGAGAATCATTTAGGGCTAGGTGAGACAGCAGGTAGGCATCTTAGTGTTGCGAGGAGTGTCTACGACAGTGAGGGTTTCGTGTCTGGGTGTCCAGGGACGGTTGAGGTTGACATAACTGTTAAGGGTAAAACATTTGCTAGTTGAAATAAAATCCCATGTTAGGGAGTCGGGAGTTGGGGGAACTCTTCGGGAGTGGAAAGCTCTATGAAAAAGAGCGATGTAAAGCCTGAGAAACTAATATTTATTACACAGTTTATGGGCAGAGATGCTCTAGAAACGTGTAAAAGCTTGGAATAGAAGCTTTGCTACAACCGGGATCCAAGGCTCACCTAAAATTATGGATGATTGAAAAGGGTGTCTATCTTAGACTGAACTTTTAACACTAACCGATTCCAAGCTTTATGTATGAGACCTCTTGATGAAAGGGATGTAGCGATCCTCAGGGTTGTAGAGGGTTTAAGGACTGTTTACGAATGGGTTCCGCTCAATAGTATTGTTGATAAGCTCCCTTTCCCGGAGAAGGAGATTGAAAGTAGGCTTAGATTTCTAAAGTCAGCCAGGCTCATTAAATACAACTTTATAGGCTTCTATAATGAGTATGCGGCAATGCTCCTAGAGAGAGGTTTCGATATGCTTGCGCTTTGGGACTTTAAGAGACATGGAGTAATAGAGGAAGTTGCTGATACAATAGGAGAGGGCAAGGAAGCTGAAATAGTTCTAGCCTCAAGCAAGCAGGGAGATGTGGTTGTAAAGTTCCACCGCTACTGGAGTGTAGAGTTCAAACACATAAGGAGAAGCTTATCTTATGCAGCGGTAAAGCTTAGGGGGGAAGAATTGAACCTTGAAGATTCAAAAATAGATATTCCAAGGGCTAAGGCCCAAATTGAAATGAAAGCCATGGAGGCAGCCTATAAAGCAGGAGTCACAGTTCCAAAGCCGATTTCAATCAATAGACACGCTGTCGTAATGGAGTTTGTCAGTTCCAGCTACTCAGGGATGCCTGCACCGAGGATTGCGGACACCCGGCTCCAAAACCCCAGGGACGCACTGGACAGAATACTGCAGGACGTTGAAACCCTAGTTGTTAAAGCCGGATTCATCCATGGAGACCTAAACGAGTACAATATTCTAATCTCAGGGGAAGGAGACCTATACTTCATAGATTTCCCCCAGGCCGTCCCAGTTAGCTACGATCAGGCTTTCACTCTTTTAAAGAGAGACCTCTCGAATATTTTCAACTATTTCAGTAAGGAATATAAAATCCAAACCCCTAGTGCAGCAGAGACAGCCAAGTCATTATTGTCGAGCGTTTAACATCAACGTAGCCACAGTCAGTGTTGACCGTTCTAGAGGAGCTTTCTCTCCTTTAACTCCTTAATTATCAGGTTTCTCATCCATTCCGAGACCGTTAGCCCCTCCTCATCGGCCAAATCCTCAACTAGGTCAGCCACCTTCCTCGTAACCCTTGTTGATATCAAAGCCTCCTTAAACGTTCCCTTTATTACCGGCATTTCGCATATTTCTCTACATGGAAAATTTAAAGCTTTTCGGTCTCTTTAGGCTGTTCTACCAGCACCTAAACATTATTTCATGAAAATACTAGTATAAATTGGTTTTTCACAGTTGTATATGATATTTCTGTATGATTTCAACAGATTTTAACTGTAATTTTGTGAATACAAAAATGGGTGTTTTACATTTAGAATCCTATGAAACTTTATGTTTATAAAAATTTGCTAAGAATGGCTATCCAAGCGCCACCCTGAGAAGCCTGAAAACTATGCCACCGATAAAAACCGCAAACATAATCTCAACTCCCGCCATGATCAGAGCCTTCCTCCACCCATACTCCCTAACACAGGCTGCTATGGTTGCAATGCAGGGGACATACAGCATAACTACAAGCGAGTAAACGTACATTTGGACGGGGGAAAGCACAACGGAAAAATCAGATGTACCAAGCAAGGCTGCCAGCATTGCAAGCGTAAGCTCCTTCCTGAGAATACCAAATATCAGCGTTGCGCCAGCCTCCATTGGCAGGCCCAGCCAGCCGGAGGTCACCGGTGAGAACGCTTCAGACACAGCCTTCATAACCCCTGTCACGTCAAGAATCTTAACTGCAAGGCTACCAGCAACTATGAGGGGGAAAGCCTCAACCATAAAACCCTTAACCCTAACCCACGACTGCCACAGAACAACCTTCAGGGAGGGAAGCCTATACGGCGGCATCTCCATTATAAGGCCTACAGGCTCGCCAGGGGCGACTTTGAACGCCAGCCTACCGAGAAGGAAAACCACGAGCAGGTCAATAATGTAAAGCGACAGTGCCCAGCCCACCCCAATATACCTTCCGACAAGCCCAAGTATAACAGCCGTCCTCGCAGCGCAGGGCACAAGAGTCACAACGAAGCCTGCTATAAGCCTCTCCCTCTCAGTCTCCATGATACGGCAGCCCAGGCACGCCGGGACATTGCATCCATAGCCAAGCATAAGCGGTATAAAAGCCTTCCCATGGAGGCCTATTTTATGCATTGCAGAGTCCATAAGGAAGGCAACCCTTGCAAGATAGCCTGAGTCCTCGAGAAGGCTAAGAATTACGTAGAACGGGGCCACATAGGGGAGTACAACGGTAAGGCCCGCGATAAACCCCTCAACAACCCCCTCCCACAGCAGCTTGCCAAGCGTGCTTGAAGGCGTGTAAAGTAGGGAGAAACTCTCATAATAGTCCTCTATCACACCTGCGATAACCCCGCCCACCATAAAAACAGCGTAGAAAGATGAAAACAGCACGGCCAGCATTATAATATAGCCCAACAAGGGGTGGGTCGTAACCATGTGAAGCCTCTCAGAGAAGGGAGGCTTGACAGGCCTCCTAATTGTTTGAACTTCCCTTGCAATCAACCCGGCAAGATTACACCTTTCGAAAGAGATGACCAGTGGACAGGGCTCCCCATGGATCCCCTCAATCTCCCTGCTACACCTAGACGCATACTCCACAATAGACCTATCCCTCGAGGAAACAAGCCTCGTTATCTCCCCGTCCTCCTCTAACAGCTTAACGGCCACCCACCTAGCAGGATACGGCAAGCCTAGGGGCTCAACCATCCTAGTGAGCCTTTCAACGTACCTTTCAACCTCCCTCCCATACCTAACCTTCAAGGGCTTAAGACTAACCCTCCCCTCAAAGACATCTATGATAGCGTCAAGCAGCTCTTTTATCCCCACACCCTTAACAGCAACCATGGGGACGACGGGGATGCCAAGCCTTTCCCTAAGCCTCCTAACATCGATATTAATCCCCATCTTTCCAGCCATGTCCATCTGGTTCAATGCGATAACCATTGGGGCCTCTAGCTCTAAGAGTTGAATCGTAAAAACGAGATTCCTCTCCAGGTTAGAGGCATCAACCACGTTAACAACAACATCGGGCCTTTCAAGAGCAATATACTCCCTAGAAATGATCTCCTCAATACTAAAGGTTGAAAGCGAGTATATACCTGGCAGGTCGATAACATCAATCTCGTAGCCCCGGTAGTGGAGAGTACCCTCAGCCCTCTCAACAGTCTTACCAGGCCAGTTTCCAATGTGCTGATGAAGACCTGTAAGCTCGTTAAACAGGACAGACTTACCAACGTTAGCATTGCCAGCCAGGGCAACCCTTATCTTACCAGCCATCAACAATTCTAGGCAAGCCTAAAATTTAAATTATGATAACACAAAGGCTTAAATAAGCTAAACACTAAACTAAACCCGGAATAGCAGCACCCATAGGTACCCCTACCAACCCTCCATCCGCTAATCTGCCCACCAGAAAATGTAACCATCTTTGTACACGCAAATGGAGCTTCAGCCAGATTTATGTAAAACTTTGTTTCACGCAAGATTAAATAATCCATCCTCAAGATATTTCCTAAGTGTAAAGGATGCATCACCACCGATTATCCGGGTCCTACTATGAGATGGGTTTTAAGTACGGCAGTATCATGAAGCGGGCTGGTTATCAACCGCCAAAGGTTTCTGAGGAAATAGGCGAGTTTGTAAAGGAGTGTGAAGCGGAAGTTAAACGGTTTTTCCCCGAAATCCTGGAAGAACTCCAAGGATTCGCTGAAGGCTGCAAAATCTCATATGAAGATTTGAAAGCCTTCTTTCTAACATTAGGCACAGAGGAACATAACTCCTGCAGCATCTTCGCAGCTTCCTCACCCTACCCCATTCTTGGCAGAAACTACGACTTTTACTACTCATATAAGAAGTACGCAGAAACCCGCCTGACAATGCCCAGAGATGCATATTGGAGCTTGGGCAACTCGACCATATTTATCGGCAAAGAAGATGGTGTCAACGAGGCTGGATTAGCCATAGCCATGTCTACCGTTCCCACCAGAGAATCAAAGCCCGGGGTAAACTGGTTCATAGCTGTACGAGCAGTCCTAGACAAGTGCGCCAGCGTCGCCGAAGCAACCAAACTTCTTTTAAATGTACAATTCTCCACGGGAAACAATTACCTACTGGTTGACGAAACCGAAGACATGGCTGTCGTCGAAGCTTCTTCACAAGGGGTAAGAGTAAGAGAAAAACCCAAAAAGGGCTTCCTAGTCGCAACCAACCACTTCCTACATCCAGAGATGAAAGACGCGGAAAACGTTAGAAAAAGGCCACCTACATCAGCAACAAGATACAAACGCATAACAGAACTCATAAACCTCAACAACGGGGAAGTCAACTCCAAACTAGCAAAGAAAATACTATCAGACCATAAGGGACACGTCTGCTCCCACGCAGAAGCGATAAAACTCGGGACACTGTGGTCCCTCATAGCACTCCCACATGACAGGAAAGCCTTGATAGCTGAGGGACACCCATGCAAAGCACACTACAAAGAAGACGAAAGACTAAAAGAAATGCTAAAAACACGGGGAATAAACTTTCGGAGCTCAGGAACAAGTTTAAGATTCTCCAGCATAAGCGAGGGCCCATGAGCCTATGAGCATACTAGACCGCGCGGAATGTATCCCTCCATTGTTATCGGCTCTGTAACAATCGCATAGTAATCCGGCTTGTGCTTACCGACAAACTCCCTTGTGAAAGCTTCCTCAATCTCCTTATACTCCTCAAAAGATGAAATCTCTCCTTTTGGCAGGTCTCCAACCATGTAGGCAACCATAAGTTTTAAGTCGTTTCTCCTGATCTCCCTTATTAAATTCCCTTACCTCTGCTTATACTTCTCATAGTTGTAGGGATATATAGACAATCTTATACAATCCACTCCTACTTCCTTAAGCATTTCTAAGTAGGGAACATCCAGTTCTTCGCTTGTCAGGGTTACAGACTGCTCGCTGGCAACAATATGTTGAGCGCAGAAAATCATCGGCTCATATTCTTCTGGTTTCCACTCTTCGATTTTTCCATCAAGCCATCGACTCAATCGAACGTATCTCTCTTGAAACTCAGGGGGAATATCCAGACTACTTCTACTCTCACTATGGATATATCTCCAGCCATTTAAACCGGCTATTAATATTAAAATCAGAACCACAACAGTCTTCCACGACATTATATTGTCTTCTGTAGTGTGTGTTGGAACGGTTAAAAAGTTTGAGTATACACTATTCAGTACTGGTGTAAGTATAAACATGGATAGAAGACAAAATAAGCAGTAGAATAGGCTGTTGACACTCCCCTTTAAGTAGGGGGATCTTTGTTCCTCAGTCTTAAAGGCTTCATAGTATCAAATTCCTAAGTATACAGATTAACTTTTGAGAGAATTTTAGTCTTGATATGGTAATAATTTCCCTAACTTCTATGCCTTTTTCTACAACGATGAACCAAGCGTCGGGCAAAATTGATGGACGAATTATCAATGCACAGTTAGCTCCTCCACCAAGCCAGCCTGTACCAGTAACAGCTATTACCTCTTCATCATATAGATTGAACCAAAAGTTTTTTTATGGATATTAGGTGAATAGTGGGGAAGGTTTTGACTGTGAACAGGGTTGGCTTGAGTCTTAATAGAAGAGATGTCTATCTTCTACTCTCTGTTCTGACTCTTCTTACACTGTTCAAGTCTGCGGTTAGGGGTTTTCAGCCGCCATACGTCATCTGCCACTATGAGGGTCCAGATGTATCAGATGATAACCTCCAGCTTACAGATTTCAAAGTTGAAAGTTTCGACCCTGTCGTCACCACGTCCACGGTGCTTAGGGTCTCCTTTAAGATAACATATGTGGGGGAGGAGAAGGAGTTTTCATTTGGTCAAGGGGGGCTTGTCCTGATGGCTGAGACGCCTTCCGGGGAGAGAAAGCCTATTTACAGGCAGGAAGTTGGAAGTCTGAATCCTGGTGAGACGGCTACCCTCATTGCAAGCGAGGTTGTACTGAACGAGGAGGGGGAGTGGATTTTATGGCCCTCCTACATCGTGTTCATCCCTACAGCGGTGGCTGGGACACCGATATATAGGGAGGGCCCTCCCTACTGGCATGCCTGCCACATTAAGGTTTCAGCCCCGCCGATTCCCACCACCACTCCTCCACCGTCAACTACCCCACCGCCGACCACGACGCCGCCTACAACGACGCCTGCCCCAGCCTACAGCTCTATTAAAGTTATAGTGGAGTATGTGCCAAAATGCCTATCCACCTACGAGTGTGTAGTTGTTGCTGAGAGGATTGACGCCAGAGGCAACGTTTTGGAGTCTAGAAGCTTAACAGCCGAGTACCGTGAAGGCGAGCCTTACAACATTTTCATCTGCAGATTTACCCAGGTTCTACATGGTACTTGGGTTGTCAGGCCCTCGATACCATGTAGCCCTGAGAGTATCACACTCGACGTAGGCTTCTCAGAGGCGAGGGCATTGTTTATCTTCCGGCCAAGCGAGACCGTTAAGCCAACAGTAAGCATTGAAAGGTTCGAGATATCTGGGAAGCCTGCTCCAGGGATACCGTCCGGCCCCGTCGAGAGGATAGTTAAGAGGATTAGTAGCATGCAGAGGGTTGACCTCGACATCGTGGTGAGGGACAATGAGGGCGGCTCAGGGCTCTACACTATAAAGGTTTTTGAGGCTTCAAGATCCAGGGATGGAGCCGAGCATGAGGAAGTGATAGATGAGATTACAATCCGGGAGCCGATGGTGTACAGGAGGGAGCTATCATACAGTTTGGGGCCCTACGGAAACTGCTCCTCAGCCATGCTGAAGGTGGAGATATGCGATCATGACGGCAATCACGGCGAGTTCACCCTGATACTGAATATTACGAGGGTGCCGTGCGGCTGCGGGTGGAGCAGCGTGTTCGAAGCCAGGTTCACCCACTACGACGACATTGCTTCGGGAGACATATTCCCAGACCTCCCAGGAGATGAGATCATCATAACGATAGACGAGGATGCGGACGGGGACAACGGCCTGTTCTACGTCTACAACTACGCTGGAGAGCTGCTGTGTACCTTTGAAGCATTCTACACATGGCACGACAGGCTCATAGTTGGAGAGGTAGCCGAGGACTGGCCTGGAGAAGAGCTTATAGTGGTTGCCAACGACGACGGGGGGAAGCTCCGGGTCTACACCGCATACCAAGGAGAAAATAGATACGGCCTTAAGATCGGGGAGTTCGACGTAAGGTTTACGAAGTACGACGGGATAGGTGTTGGGGACATAGATGGTGACGGTGAAAATGAGATTCTTATAGCGGTTGACGAGGATAAGAAGATCTACATATACAGCCTTGTAAAAGACAGCTCCGGAAACCTGAAACTCACAGGTGAAGGCACCATAAATATTGATAAGTCTGTCCTAGGCTGGGAGTTTGAAGGCTGCCGTTACACGTACGGCGAGGATCACAAGGGCTCCGCCTACGACGGCTTTCTGGTAGGCGACGTTATAGGAGATGAGAAAGCCGAGATAGTTATGCTAAGAAACAGAAACGGGGATGACAGTGAGATATATGTGTATGAGTATGTCCCTGGCGTAGGTCTCAGGGAAATAAATGTTATAACTGCAAGGTTCACAAAGAAGGATGGAGTATACCTTGGAAATGTTATGGGAGACGAGAAACAGGAGATAGTGGTCGCAATAGACGAAGATGATGCAGTCTACATTTACAGTGCATCCCTCGGCCTTCTGAAGGTGCAGTACATGAGGTTCACACCCTACGACGGGCTGGCATGCGGGGACATCGAAGGCGATGGAAGGGATGAAATCCTAATAGTAATAGACGAAGACGACAAGCTATACGTGGGAGGTGTGAAAGATGAACTTTGAAAGGGTAATCTCCTTAACAATCCTCATCCTCCTTACAGTTACCGGTCAAGGAGCTGTCACCTCATACGGGACGCCGGATGTAAATCTTAAGGTCACAAGTATAGCGATAGACCCTCCGGAGCCCACAATATTCCAGCCGATAACCGTAACAGTTACGATCGAGAACACCGGTAGCGAAGAGTCAGGACCATTCATTCTCGAATTAAGATGGAGCTGCTGCGAAGGCGTAAGGAAGGAAGTTAACTCGATAGGCGGGGGCGGAATCACCAGGGTTACACTTGAAAAATACCTGTTCTTCGTGGATGCAGGCACGTACGACCTTAAAGCAAAGGCCGACCCAGACGGGGCTGTCGCTGAAACCAACGAGAACGACAACGAATATTCCACCACAATCAACGTAAAATTGAGTCCTGAAGCCGCCCACGGACGCGAGCCGTCAACCGCTAGAAAATGGTTTGAGGAGCCTAGAATCCCTATTCCATGGGAGGAGAACAGCCTCATGCTAATAGGTAGAAAGGAGTGTGGAGGCCAGTACTACAGGGACTCAGAGGGCAAGCTTCTAAGAGAGTTAACCGCTAAACCCTGGGATGCTGCAAACATACATGTGAATAAGATGCCCTACCCAGACTTCACAGTTAGGGTGAACGGCCTGGAAGTAGAAATTGAAGACAAAAGTAGAGATGACGATGGTGAAATAGTAGAATGGACCTTCGACTTTGGCGACGGAACAGTAGAAACATATAATAAGGATAATCCACCACCAACCCCGATCACACACACTTATAACCCCACTAGTACACCCTTCACTGTGAATGGAACCCCAGCTGCAAGATATAATATAAGACTCACTGTTAAGGATAATGAGGCAGGGGAATCCTTCCTTGTAAGATCAGTTTACGTTGGAGAGTCGGGAAGTAAGAAGCTGGGCAACGACGATCAACCCCTCCCAAGCTTTACAATCTCCTATGGAGACGGCGGTTCAGACTACATATTTGAGGGTAAGGAGGAAAGCACTGTTAAATTCGATGAGTGGGAGTGGAGTATATGGACACATGAAGGCAGCTATCACGAAACCTTTAAGGGTAAAAAGGTAGAGGAGAGATTTTCTAGAATCCATGGCAGATATTGCATAATTCTCAATGTGAAAAATGGTTCCATAATGAATTTTGTGATGAGAGACTACATAGTAGACTCCATCTGGCTTCCAACCCAGAGGAAAAATGCGTGTGGAACGACATGCCTGGCTTACGTGTTAAGGTACTGGGGGGTGGACGTCATGCCTTGGGATGTCGACGAGTGGATAAGGGACGACTCAGTTGTGGTTATGGGAACCGACCCCTTGGCTATAGCTGACTATGCGCAGATGCAGGGGCTTGACGCTCAAATATACAATAATGCAGACCTGAACTTTGTGAGAAGCCTGGTAAGGAGGGGAATCCCTGTAATGCTTAATATCATAGCAAGACCGGACACGACGGATGTGATTGATGGTCCTGGCCACTGGGTTGTCGTAATATCCTATGGGATGGTTGAGGGCGAGCCTTACATAGGTTTTTACGAGCCAAACCTGGGTCAGATCGCAGTTCCTGAATATGTAATCGACAAGTACTGGAAGGAGACAACATGTAAAGGTGTCCACCTTTGGACGAAACTATGTATCGCAATTGCTCCAGACAGCTACGAACTCCCACCAGGTGATGTAGAGAATATCAGAGACAAGCTTGCCCTGGCATACAGCATATTTCAGTTCATGGAGGGGCTTGATAACTTTGAAGAGGGGAATTTGCTAGGAGGAGTAGTAGGTCTAATAGGTAATCTTGTCTTAGCCGTCGGATCAGGCATTACAACTATAATAAATGTTGGGTTGAGCTATGTCCCAGGAATGGACTTTTTCACAGGATTCTTTGGCAATATTGCCGGGAGTATCTTGATGAGTGCTGGACAGATTATCAATGATATAGCTGGGGTATTAGATGTTAAAACTCTATTCACGGATCCTTTAGAATGGCTTAAAAATCTGGGAAACCTCTTCCTAGACATATTCGAGAGCATGGGAGACTTCTTCGAGGCCGTAGGAGAGGCCATCGCAAGCTTTTTCGAGGCAATAGGCGACTTCTTTAAGGATGTAGGATGTGCATTGTTTGGCTGGGGATGTCCAAAGGAGGTTGTGAGGTGGAAGCACGCATTAAGCTTGGACCCTTGCGGCGAAACAATCGTATTTATCAATGGCTTCCTTAAAGAGAAGCCTGTAGGCTACATATTCACCGAGCCACCCTCAAACAGTGTTGAAATATATCTTTATGGCAGTAAAACTCCTAACACGGATGGATATAGCTGGCACTACTATCTGGTGAGCGGGGATGTTACGGACTTCCTACAGGCGTACGTACTCATGGGATTTCTGGGGTATTCTAGTGAGACAGACCCAGGTGGCTATGTTAATCTAACCAAGGTGGCTAGAGACGCTGATATGTACCTGGGAGGGGTTGACGGCATACCCGACTACAGCCTTGGCTTTATCCCATCAGTTAACTGTGTAAACTGCGACTTCGCGCATAAGGCTGTAATCCTGTGGATGATGGTGAGTGCAGGTGAAAAGTCTATAAAGATCGTGTCCACGGACCCATGCCTTTATACGAGGACTTTCCTCTTCTCACCGCTTAAAGGCTACTCCAGAGACATGGTATTAGGCTACGTATTTAATAACGAGGCTCCAGGGACAGTTCCACTATACCGCTTCTACAATCCTGACACTGAGGACTACTACTCGTCTACCAACCCTGAACCTGAAGACGGCTACCTACTAACCGGGATCGTGGGGTATATCTACCCAACCAACGCGCCTAAGCCTCCTGGGACTGTAGCTCTCTACAGTTTTTGGAATGAGAAGTCCAGGGACCACATGGAATCCACAGACATGTATGCCGAGGGGAAGGAGGGCTACGAGCTTGTAGGCATAGTAGGGTACATATTCGAAAGCCATAGGCCCTGTACGATTCCACTGTGGAGGTACTGCTTAAGATATGTGACTAAAGAGTAGAGGTGGAGATGATGGGTTTAAAACAGGTTCTAGCAAGATTTCCCAGCATGTTTAGGCCAGGGAAAGCCTATGAATCCTTTAAAATGATTGAGAAGGAGGGGTTTAAGGAGGCGATCCAGTACCTTACAGTACTGTTGGCGATAGAAGCCGCCATCCTCTCATCCGTCGGATACTACATGGTGGAGCCCTTCCTCCGGGGAATCGCGCCACGAGAAAGATATGCAACCGCACTGCCAATAGCCCTGGTCGGTGTTATACCATTCACGGTCATAATGGGTATTACCACGATGGCAGCGGCTTCAGCGCTGCTCCACATGGCGGTTAAGATCCTGGGCGGAAAAGCCGGGTACAGGCAGACTTTTAAGGCTGTAGCCTATGGTTCCACGCCAAGCCTAACAACCATGGTTATACCACAGCTGATGGTTCTCACCATACCCTGGTCCCTGCTGATCATAACGGTGGGGATAGGCCAGCTTCACGAGATGACGAGGCGCAGAGCAGCTCTCTCAATACTATTGTTATTAGCCCTTGGCATTGCAGTCTCATTAACGCTTAGAATGCTCTAGCTTCCATAGCTGAAAGGACAGCTGACGAAACATTTATCGCATCCGGCTATTATATGCTTAGGAAAGAGAAACCCCATCCCCCAGTATCCCTACTTCCATACCTATCATTTGAGTTCTGCTCATATATGTAAGCATAAGCATCTGCGTAGGTCATCCGCACCTTCAGCGTCCGTAATGGTTTACCATCCCACGGCCTTCTCCTGCCCAGGAGTGTATTTCCTTGGCGAGGCTTCATGAGTGCTTTAAACCTCACTTATGTGTAGTATGCTTTCCCTGACCTTCGGGCTGAGCTTTTCGATCAGTCCACTGTCAGCTGTCACCATTCTTATACCTTTTATTAACGCAACAGCGATATAGGACGCGTCGTATATTGTGATCCCGTTCTCCACGGCTAGTTCAACGCTTTTCTCAGCATATCTGGTGGTTAGAGGCTCCAAGCGTATGCCGTATTTCAGCAGGGATTCTGCAGCCAGCTTGAGCTCGTCCATGGAGTAGAGGCTAGAATGTTTTAGGGCGTTGAGAACCTCGTATGGCAGCAAGCTGGGGGCGACAAGTAGGAGTTCACCGTTAACATGCATATCCCTGAGCTTTAGCGCCTCCTCCGAGTATTTCTCGACAATATACCATTTGACAACTATGGACGCGTCAACCACGAGGCTTTCCATACCTATGCTCCCTCCAATACCTTACAACCTCAACGCTACTCCAACCCTTGGGAGCCTTCCTTCTAAGCTTCTCATTTAATAGGACAGCCCTGACAAGGCTCCTCTCCTCGGCACGTAGCCTCTCCCTTATAGCCTCCCTTACAACCTCGCTCCAGTTAATATGCTTGTAAGCCTCCATCTTCCTCTTAGTCTCAGGGTCAACCCTCACACTAATTACAGCCATAAAGATAATACTGTAATACAAAGATAAAAGTATTACCAATATCCTGTTCGACAGCACGGCTCCAATGGGTATCTGATGGGTATCTGATATTTCCACCGATACCCCTACATTTATTTAACTGGTTCAGTTGCCAGGAGCCAAGTCTAACAGCG
>JAVCBU010000014.1:0-67949 GCA_037917685.1 Thermoproteota archaeon | reverse complement strand
TAGATATTCACGTGTTCTTAAGCAGAGTTAACCCTAGATATAGCCTTATGATGTCATCTTTCACCGTTGGGTGGAAACATGTTAAATCTGGGTTTCACGTGCTGATTGTGATTCCCGTCGGTATGCCTGTTTAGAGAGGTGTCTTTCTCTGTGTTCCCGGGGTTTGTGGATGGTCTGTCTTGTTTGTTGTTCCCGGGGTTTGTGGATGGTCTGTCTTGTTTGTTGTTCCCGGGGTTTGTGGATGGTCTGTCTTGTTTGTTGTTCCCGGGGTTTGTGGATGGTCTGTCTTGTTTGTTGTTCCCGGGGTTTGTGGATGGTCTGTCTTGTTTGTTGTTCCCGGGGTTTGTGGATGGTCTGTCTTGTTTGTTGTTCCCGGGGTTTGTGGATGGTCTGTCTTGTTTGTTGTTCCCGGGGTTTGTGGATGGTCTGTCTTGTTTGTTGTTCCCGGGGTTTGTGGATGGTCTGTCTTGTTTGTTGTTCCCGGGGTTTGTGGATGGTCTGTCTTGTTTGTTGTTCCCGGGGTTTGTGGATGGTCTGTCTTGTTTGTTGTTCCCGGGGTTTGTGGATGGTCTGTCTTGTTTGTTGTTCCCGGGGTTTGTGGATGGTCTGCCGCCGTCCGCGGGATTTAGATCTTTATGAGGATGGTTACTTCTTCTGCTTCGGGTATTCTGTCACCATCGTCGAGCCATAGTAGGACTGCAGCTCTGCTGTCGCTTATGAGTTTAATCATTGCCTCATAATTCTCTTCGAACCATTTGCAACCAGCGAGGGTACCGTACCTGGATAGTCCATAGAGCACTGCCACTTTTCTCCCTGTTTCTTGGTCGTAGAAGGCTTCAAAGATGATTAAGTCTGCGCTTCCGATCTTCCCTAGAGTCTTTAAGGTTCCGTTGGAGTATTCTAGGACTATGTTGGAACTACTGCTGTTAATATAGCCCCTAAATATTTCCCCATCTCCTATTAGTATTTCTAGCATTCTGCTTCCTGCCTCGTATTCCTCTAGGAATGGGAATATGGAGAGGGGGGTGAACTTGTAGGTTATCTGGTTTACTATCGGCCCTCCAACCGCGAATATGTAGTTATACGACTCCCTTCTAGAAGTCCATTCGACGGTGCCATCTTTAGGGTTGTATTCTGAGAGCTCTGTGTCCTGGAATATTTTGGCAGCTCCCATTTTTGAGGCTATGAGCCTTGAGGCTTCTAAATCCATTTTGCTACGGTTGTGGAAGGGGCCGTGGCATCTCTCTGAACCTACTACAATGGCTATTTCATGCTTTCTACTCCAGCCTTGAATGTCTGATAGCGCGAGACTAACGTTACCCATGGCTTTGATTATGGCTAGAGCAATTTCTCTTCTAACCTTATAGAGATGCTCTGGGGAGGAATCCCAGTCACACATTCCTCTCACTAGGAGCTTAAGCAGTCTGTCTGCGGCTTCCTGGTTTAAGCCTCGAAGAATACCTATGTAGTCGTAGTCCTCGAAACCCTCTCTGATATATTTTAGCCTCATGGATGCTACCGGACCGTCAAAACCAACAGTGTCTTCGTGTGCAGGGTAGATGAGGCATCCTTCACCATTAAACGTTTCCCCTCCAATATGGTATGTCCCGGCTTCCAGCCAGGCATCGGAGGTCTCACGCCAGTATGCAACGTTCCAGTAGAGGATGCCGGTTATCCCGTAGTACTGGTTGATCCATGAGAGGATCCTGTAGTTCATAGGCGGGTAATCAAGAAGCCATATGGGCGGGTAGTCTTCCACAAGCTTTTTAGGCCAATTGTTGACTCTAAACCAGGTCCTAGATGGTTGAACTAAGGCTGTGTAACACCAGATCTCCTCACCCTCCTTAATCCTTTGGGATATGGCATGTGAGCCGTAGTAGTCTTCGTCAACCCAGACAGCGGCCGCTATGGGAACCCAGATGTCAACATATCCAACAAGGGAGCCCCATGACTCGACGTCCGGGACAGGCTGCTCGGTTACGAGAAAATCCACGTGGACTCCATACTTCTCTTCAACCTCGTCGAATAGCCCGCCCCACTCCCTGACAAGCTGGTATTCAGACGCGCTGCCAGGCTCGTCAACAATGTAAGCGTAGACCCTGTCGCTCCAGCCCTTTGAGCTGAAAAACTTAAGGCATTCAGCTATATAGCGCATTGTTAGGTTACGCTGAAATGTAAGGGCGTGGGGGTAGGGCCAGTCTTCCCATAGTGGTAGCTGAATGGAATTCATGCCCCTGATTTCCATGTAGTAGTTTAAATTACTGGCTGCTGGTCCTAAGCCCGGGTAAATGGCTGCTTCATAGTCAGCTTCTCCACTTTCCACGTCTACTACTGGGATGACGTCTGCAGGTAGATCCGGCATCAGCCTGTGGTCCAAGAGTAGGTCGTAGTACCTCCTCAACAGTATGTACAAGGTTGCACCCCCCTGGTGAGGTTTAAGCCCATACTCGTGAGCTATCAAATTTTGATTTATGCCAAAGTATGAACGTTGACGTGGAGTCTTGGGAAGGGTGAAAGGCCAAACTCTGAGGATGACTGGTAGAGAAGCTTCTTGACAGCCTTCAGCTGCTACACTTATGTTCCCTACATAAACTCCCGGAGGGGTATCTGGGGGCACATAGATGTCAACCCATATTGGCTGGTTTTCACCGTTAGACAGGTTAAATGGAACAGCATCATAAATATCGCCATTCAGGTCTTCCCCCGTGTAGGGGTCTCTGAAAGGGATTAAAATATCTGGTATATCGCCTGGAGCCAGGGGAGAATAGGGGGAGGAATTTGAAACACGGATATAATGTTCCAGATAGAGAAAGATGTGATCCCTACGGGAAATGAAGGCGTTACTGTTTCCAACCATAACCAGATCGGTTACATCAACGTTAACATTTGATAGGTCTCCCTCAAGGGCTGACACAACAATCTGGAATGGTTCCCATTCGTTCCTGGCAGCCTCTAGGTATATTAGATGTCCGTCGCCCGGCTCAGCGTTTCTGCCAACCCGGACCATCGGATTTACGGTCCAAACCGCAAGACGTGGTATAGAAGCCTTTTTTATCCGGATTACTGGAAAGGGGATCAGCAGAATGCCAAGCAGAAGGCATGTTGCAAAGAAGCATGAGCGCATAGTTAGGCTTTCCCTCCTAAAATTTATAATCTATACATTTATTCCTTCGACCTTTTTTAATGATATGCGCCCGAGACTGGCTACCATACACCATTTACCTAAACAACATAGACAGAAATGTTTAAGGGGAAGATGAAACACAAGCAACATCAATGCATGAAGTTGATGCTTTAGAACACTTGGTGAATGGGCGCGCGATCCTCGAATGGCAGATCCTCGGAATCTTAGTGGGTTCCCCTTGGGTTTAGCGATCAATTTTTCCGATTCGACAAGTTCTATAGATTTTAGTACAATCCTTATCTCGCTTTCAATCGCGGTTTTAACGCTAGGATCCATTTCTCATCCCAATCGAAAAATCATTCACTCTGAGAAATATTTTTATAACTGGGGTGAGTTACAGACTGGATCTAAATGGATAAGAAAAGTTTGATATTGCTGACTGTACTGCTTCTAAGCTCTATAGGAGCAATACGATTCCAACAATAACAATATATGCGGATGCAGACGCTGTGGCTTGCGGTAGCGGTTGGGGATATGGGTTTGTCCTTAGCTGTGATACTCAATGCTATGCGTCTATCCTTAATAGAGGCAGCAAGTAGCAAGTAGCAAGTGACCGTATTACCTGCCTTAAAGTTTCCTCTACCCTGTAGTGGGTGTTAGCGTGATGGTGGGCCTTAGCTATGCCTGTTTTACCTGGGGCCCTGTTGATGCTTAGTTTCCTTATTGTGTTTGCTATGTTGAGTATTTTCTTTACCGTGTCTACTGCGCCTTCTCCGAATACGTATGTTACTGGTTCTATTCCTATGCCGCCTGGGTCGACTATGGCGTCGCCAACCATCCCTGTTTCCTTTATGAAGGTTTCAACGTCCTTGTATACCTCCCGGTCTACTACTGTGAATTTTATTTTTAGTTTTTCCATAGCTTGCACTACTTCCCGGTTGAATTTTATGCAGGATACGCTTCTGATCCTAGGGTTTACTTTCCGGGCTTGGAGTAGTATTTTGGACAGGTGTTTTGAGGCGTTGAACTCTGGTTGGGAGAGGGATGCTGCTCTCCCTTTTATAGTGGTTATCCTGCCTGGGTAGGCTGCTACGTCCGACTCGTCCTTTGGGTTTCTGGTGCACATTGCTATGTTAGTTCTGACCTCTGGTATCAGTTTTTCAAATTCTCTACATGTGGATAAGAGGAGTAGTGCTTTTTTGAGTTCTGATATTACCTTTAGCTTCTCCCATGCCTCCCCGGCGATTGCTGTGTTAACGTTTAGGCATGCCTTGCAGTTTTCGATTCCTCCAACTGTCGACCTGTGGAGCCGGCATATGGGTCCCTCTATTCTCATTCGCATGCATGTTTCGCATATCTGTGTTATGGCTGACTCTGGGGTGGCTGAGCCGTTTGACAGTTCTTCTGATATTTTAGCCGCTGATCCCTCTAGGATCTGGACTGGCAGGTTTGTCCCAGACTCTATTATTCTCTTATACTTTGCTGAGGCTGTGCTGGATATTTCGAGGGCCTTTGCAGCTTCAGCCATTGTCCATCCGTGTTCTTCGATGAGGTTTCTAACTATTCTGGCTCTGAGCTGTGGAAGGTAGTTTCGTACTACTTCTTCGCATGGGGGTCTCATTCGTGGTTAGTATGCCATACAACATTTATAATTTTACATGTTGATAAACATGTTGAGCAATATGTTTGGGATAAGGTTCCCGCCCGAATGGGGTGTCAACCCGGTTCCCAGGGATAAAAGAGAGCTTAGAGGCATAGACTTCTTCGTCCTCTGGTCAAGTCTAGGGGTTGGACTCCTAGTGTTCCAGGCAGGGATGCTTCTTGTCCCAGCCCTCAGCCTGCTTAAGGCAATAGCCATCTCCGCAGTAGGCTCAGCCGTTGGAAGTCTGCTTCTTGCAACTGTAGGACTTGTTGGAAGCGAGTATGGCGTTCCCACCATGGTTTCGCTGAGGCCGCTGCTTGGAAGGTATGGTTCATACCTTCCCACAGTTCTTAACGTGGTTCAGCTCGTGGGGTGGACAGCCTTTGAGCTAATGGTCATGGCGGACTCGGCTGTGCTTCTCTCAGGCATGTTCCTTGGAGGCTTGACGAGGCCGTTCTGGCTCATAGTATTCACAGTTATTGTTACGCTCTTCGCTGTAGGCGGGCCCTTAGCAGTGGTTAGGCAGTGGCTTGAGAAGTTTGCAATATGGCTTGTATACGCTTCAACAGTATGGATTACGTATCAGGTTGCCAGGGATTTAAGCATTTTCTCAACTGCTGGCACGGGGGGATTGTCCATCCCGCTCGCGTTGGACCTTGTTATAGCTATGCCTGTCTCATGGATGCCTCTAGTCTCGGACTATAATAGGTTTGCGCGGAGTGGAAGAAGATGTTTTGCTGGAACCTTGCTGGGCTATTCGATCGCTAACACCTGGTTCTACGGGCTTGGCGCAGCGCTGGCGGTTGCAACCGGCAAGTATCTGGCGCCATCTTCCATCTTAAGTATCTATGTTGGTGCTGTAGCCTTAATTGCAATACTCGTTGATGAGACTGATAACGCCTTTGCAGATGTATATTCGACTGCTGTCTCCCTCCAAAACCTGTGGCCAGGAGTGAAACAGTGGAAGCTTGTACTAGCGGCTTCAGGGCTTGGAGCCATCCTAGCGTACACGGTGCCTCTCGCGGAGTACGAGCACTTCCTCCTGATCATAGGAGCTTCCTTCGTACCTCTCTTTGGCGTTTTCATCTCTGAGTACTTTATAGTAAGAGGTTTGAAGCTCCAGGTTGAGGAATTCTACAGGGATGCCCCTGCGCTGAGGTCTGAGTCTATCATTTCATGGGCTTTAGGCTTCGCAGTGTACCTATTCTTTGCCTACAGGCTCCCAAGCATAGGGGCTACGCTTCCCGCCCTACTATTCTCAGCTTTGGCGCAGCTTGTCATCTCAAAGCTCAGGAGGTGATGGCTTGGTCTGGATACCCTTGAATGGTAGAGTTCCAGTTGCCATGACCATCGCAGGCTCAGACTCCGGCGGAGGAGCTGGTATAGAGGCTGATTTGAAAACCTTTGCAGCCCTCGGGGTTCACGGCACTGTTGTCATCACATCTATTACAGCCCAGAACACCACCGCTGTTACAGGGGTTCAAGATGTAAGCCCTGAGATGGTTAGGAAGCAGATTAAGGCTGTAGTTGAAGATATAGGTGTTGACGTTGCAAAAACAGGTATGCTTCACACATCACAGATAATAGAGGCAGTGGCCAGCGAGGTTGAAAGATACGGGTTCCCCCTTGTTGTCGATCCTGTAATGGTTGCCAAGAGTGGGGCTCCGCTGCTTAAGCCTGAGGCGAAGAGAACACTAATAAAGAGGCTTCTCCCAATAGCCACCGTCCTAACGCCAAACCTAAAGGAAGCTGAAGAGATAACTGGTATGAGGATAAAAAGCCTCGAAGATGCAAGGGAGGCTGCAAAGAGGATCGCAGGCTTAGGCCCCAGGACAGTAGTTGTGAAGGGGGGACATATGGAGGGGGAGTACTCGATTGACATCGTCTATCATGATGGGGGCTTTAAGGAGCTAAAGTCCCGTAGAGTAGAAGTTAGGACAACCCACGGGACAGGATGTACATTCTCAGCAGCTATAGCTGCCGAGCTTGCGAAGGGTTCAAGCCTAATCAACGCCATTAAAACAGCTAAGAAGATAGTCACAGCCAGTATAATGTTCGGGGTCCATGTTGGTAGCGGGCATGGCCCCGTAAACCCGATGGCCCTTCTCTATATGGAGTCTGAAAAGTGGAAGGTTATAAACAGGGTAAAGCAGGCAACTAAAATCCTTGAAGACGCTATGGTTGGAGAGCTTGCCCCGGAAGTTGGGATGAACGTTGCAATGGCTCTCCCATATGCAAGGGATAAGAATGATGTAGCAGCAGTCCCTGGAAGGCTTAGGAGCAGTGGGAGACATTTGAGGGCTGCCATGTGCCCAGAGTTCGGGGTAAGCTCCCACCTTGCAAGCTATATTCTTGAAGCAATGCGCCGTGAACCCAGGTATAGGGCTGCTCTGAACATAAAATATGACAGGGAGATTTTGAGTAAACTTAGAAGCAAAGGCTTACTTATATGTAGCTATGATAGGAGGGAGGAGCCTGAGCAGATAAAGAAGGTCGAGGGAGCCACCATACCCTGGGGGATGCAGGTTGCAATAGAGAGAGCCGGGCGGGTTCCAGATGCGGTTTACCATCTTGGAGACTGGGGTAAAGAGCCTATGATTGTTTTACTGGGGGAGGATCCTGTGGAGCTTGCCAAGATAGTGGTTTCGATAGGTGAGGAGCTAAGTGGGGAGAATTAGAAGGGCCGCCCTTGCAAGCCTGCTGGTGGCAGTGGGCGTTGCCATAGCTCCCCTCCTATGGTTCCCCTTCATGGCTACAAAGGCTTATCCAGGCCAGCATATGATCAATGCTGCAGCAGGGGTACTCTTGGGGCCTGTTTGGGCTTCACTGATAGCGTTCGCCATTGGAGTTATACGTATGGCCATGAACATCGGAACTATATACTCGCTACCAGGAGGAATACCCGGAGCCTTTATAGTGGGTATCTCTGCATGGGTATTTCGGAGGTTAGGACTGAAACCCGAGCTTGCAGCTTTAACTGAGCCCATTGGAACCATCTTTATCGGTGCAACCATCGCCGTCTACGTTTTCGCACCAAGCCTCGGGCACAAAGAGATGATAGGGGCTTTATTCCCGGTGTACTTGGCTTGGGCATCTAGCTGTGTGCCTGGATCAATACTTGGCTTCCTGATCCTAGAGGGGCTTAGACATGTTGGAATTACATGGGAGAATCTCCGCGTCTGAGATTATAGGTTTGAAGACTTTAATAGTCGGAGACGTGGGCACTGGGAAAACCAGGCTTACAGCCCGCCTGCTAGACGAGCTTGTAGACCTAGGCCTTAAGGATCATATAACTGTTATAGATCTAGGCCCGGAAAGGAGGGGTGTTGGGCTTAAGCTTACACACTTCTCCGGGAGGATAGGTGAGGTAAGGCTGCTTGTACCCGAATTCCTTAATGCCCCAAGGCTTGAGGGTGACACAGCAGGCCATGTTGAAAGACTGGCATGGGAAAATGCCAGGAGAATCGACGCTGTTTTCCAAGAGTTTCTGGACCTTCCAACCCCAATACTGATAGTTAACGACTTGTCAATGTACCTTCAAGCCGGCTCCGTGGAAAAGGTATTCCTGTTGATTGAGAAGTCGAGCACGTTCCTGGCGAACTCTTACCTAGGCCAAAGGCTTTCGGAGGATCACGGGAGCGGAGTTAGCATTAGGGAAAGGGAGGCTGTTCTAAAGATAATTGGAAAGATGGACAGGGTAATCCATCTATAGAGCGGCAATACAGTAATAGGTGAGTCAGCCTCCATGTTACTACTATCATAGCGTTTCGAATACGGTTCTTAGTCTTTTTGCTAAGCTGCCTTTTAAGGCGTATCTCAGCACGATAAGAGTAGCTAGAAGTGCTGATGCTAATACTAGGACGGCTCTATAGATGACGACGCTGGTGTCTAGGACTGTTGGCGGCGGTGACATTAGATTCTCGAAACTTTTGTTTAAGAGTGTGGCGAGATGCATGCTTATAGGTATGCTCATTAGTATTCCTATCGCTGTTAGTATTAGTGTTTCCGAAAGATGTCCTTTTGCAATTTCCCAATCTGAAAATCCAATTGCTTTCAGTATTGTGAAGCTCCACTTTGCCTCTATTATGGAGATGAATCTGAACACTCCCCACGACTATTAACACGAGTAGCAGGGTTATCGTGCCCATGGCGTAAATCATACCAGAATACTCTTCAAGTAGGTCAAGCCATCCCTCTAAGAATTCATCTTTCCAGATCCATGACCTAACGACCGGCAGCTTACCTGGTTAAACCTACTCTTCTCCCCTCTCTCTTATTTTTATTAGCGCAGTTGAATTTATACTCATACGCAAGCAATATTAAAAATGGGAGCTACCCTGCTTCGCCACGAGTCTTGACAGTGTGTTGGAGAGCCCGGTGTTGCAGGCTATGTGCTCTATGCGATGACTATAATGTTATAGTCGGGGTTGTTGAAGCTACACTATTGCATTCGGGTTTCCCAGTTGCATATGTCGTTTGCGCATATTGTTCCTGATATTACTACGGCTTCTATCCCGCCGCCTGGGAAGGTTGAGGCGCTTGCAAGATATAGGCCTTTGACTGGGGTTTTGAAGTAGGGTCTTCTTACCTTTATAGACTGGTCGAAGGAGTAGATTGCTCCCTCCGGCATTGAGGTGTATCTTTCAAATGTTCTTGGTGTAGCTGCGTCCTGTACAATTATATGCCTGCTTAGGCCTGGTATTACCTTTTCAGCCTTTTCAATCAGTATCCTTGTAAGCTTCTCCTTCTTTTCCCGGTATGGTTTTGTCCCCCTCTCTGGGAAGTCATGGTAGTCTGCGCCTGTTATTATTGTGACGCTTGCGCTCCCCTCCGGGGCTAGGCTTGGGTCAGCGTTTGAGTTGATAACGATGCTGTATCCATCATCTAGGTTCTCTATTATAGTGGGGTACCCTGATAAGTCCATGTCTACCCCGAGGAACACCATGAAGCATGAGGGGGACATCTTCAGGCTTTTAATGTATTCTACGAATTCCCTGTCCAGGTTTTCCTCTCCGACAAGCTCTAGAAAGGTGGTTTTGGCGTTTGCGTTGGCGACGACAACCGGGCTTCTGTAAACCTTGCCCCTAGATCTAACCCCTTTAACCCGTCCTTCTTCTACTATTATCTTGTCCACCCTATGTTTGAGTAGGACTTTCCCGCTATGGCTCTCAATGTACTCCTTTAATGTGTCGGCGAACCTCTGTGCTCCCCCAATCGGATAGTACCCGCCGTGCATGTAGTATGAGACTACTGCTGTGAGAGCTGTGCTTGCCCATGTTTCATCAGGCTTTGTTCCAACGTAGCCTAACAGGGCGCAGAGTAGTATCTTCAGGTCTTCGTCGATGAAGTACTCGTCAAGCTTCTGCTTGTACGTCTTATTCATCCAGTCGTAGAAGTGAGGATGCTCCCTCGGGTATTCCAGCAGCTTCCTCTCCCCATAGACTTTAACTATCAACTCTGCTGGTAGAGGTACCCCGTAGGCCTCGACATCCCTATAGCACTCCTCATAGGCCTTAATGGCATCCTCGAAAAAGGCTTGGATGCTGCTTCTCTCCTCTGGGAACATATCTGCGAGAGCACCTACGAAGTCCTCTATACCTTCCGCGTCGATCGCTCTCCCCTTAAAGATGTATCTTACTCTGTTCCTCACGAATAGGTCTTCCTTCCTGAGCCCAAGCTCCTTAAGGAGATAGGTAATAGGACCCTTCTCCCATAGCCCGCTGACATTCTCTACCCCCACGTTGAAGACGAAGCCGCCCCTATTAAATGAGGAGCAGTAGCCTCCAGCCATGTAGTGTTGTTCCAAAACTAGGACTTTGTATCCTCTCTTAGAGAGCAAGGCACCACAGGTCAAACCTCCTATACCAGAGCCAACAATTATTACGTCGTACTCATTCTCCCCCTTAGGCCGCCGGGGATCAACCCTGACATTCCAGTCATACCTCCTAAACCTTCTTGAAGCCAGGTAGGCAGGAGCCTTCAAAGGAAACACGATTGAGAACACTATGCCAATGACGATCAGGAGGTTTGAAAGGATTAGTGTGAGGGGGCCGCCTATGAAGTGATACAAAGTTGCGTTTAAACCGAAGATTACAGCCCAAACCCCTGTGACGATATTGTTTATGAATAGGAATGCCTTATCCCTCCAGTAGACTTCCGGGTAGTCCCTCTTGGACACCTGAAGGGTGTACGGTTGCCTAACTGCCAGGGAGAAAACCGCCATAAGAAACAGTGATAGGTAGCCGAGGAACCCGCTTTCCTCTACGAACACATCACTGTTCAACAGAAATGTCCCGGCAGATGCAGCCGTAAAGTAGAGTAGGGAGCAGGCATCCATCAGGTTAAACTCCCTATTACGAGCCCGAAGGACTAAAAGCAGCAGTGTGACAGCCATCGAGACCGCAACCCCAAGCCGCCGGCCCACACCACAAATTATCCAGTAGGCAATCCACGGAGCAAAGGAGAAAAGTATATAAACCATGCCCGGAACCTTTCCATTACCCATAACCGCCAGATACCCCAACCCTACTTATAAATGTTGACATGTGCAATACAGGTTATTCGAGGAGGCTACATTTAGCCATCAGCGCCCGGCTGAACCTTAAAGTACAAGCTATTATTTCAGTAATTATCCTAAGTGCAACGAGTATAGCTGTGTCAGGGCTTCCCGGAGCTGCCTATCCCTGGCCATGCTTGGATTGATGATTTGTCTGGAGGGTTCGTTCATAGATGTTATATTAAAAGTGGCGGGGATTTGCTTTGGTGTTGAATCTACATGCATAGGAGGACCATATTAGCCTTGTTCTTACTTGCGGTAGTAGCGGCTTCTGCGTTTTACGTGTACCTAGCCTTCATGCAGAATGGTAGGGCGGCGCCTACACCATATCCTAAACCTATAGAAACGGTTAAACCGACACCCAGCCTTTCCCCTGCCCCTAAAGGCGTCTCGCTTACAGACATGCTTGGTAATATTCCCTTCATTTACCATGAACCAGAAGACTGGAATGGGAGGGCTATAATATTTGTCCACGGCCTCGGAAGGAGCAAGGAGGTGTGGTCTGATGACATGGAGGCTTTTGAGAAGCTTGGATATGCTACTTTCTCATTTGATCTACCGTTCCACGGGGAAAGAGGGGTGTTTCAGGGGGCTGAACAGCTTCCTGACCTGATTAGGCAGGGTTCTGATGAGATTGTGCTCATTGCCGGGTCCCTCAGGGCTATGGGTGCTTCGGAGGTCTACCTTATCTCGAGAAGTCTAGGTAGCATAGTAGCCGGGGTTGCCCTTGGGAAGGGGGCTCAAATAGAGAAGGCTGTGCTCCTGCTGGCATGCGCTCACCTTAAATACGTGTTTGAATATGGAGGTATAGGTGAGAAGCCTTCATGGATATATGACAGTAAGATTCTGAGGGAGATTGACCCCCTATACTTCCTACCAAACTATACTGGAAGGATACATTTCCATCTGGGGAGGAGAGACTCCCTTTTAACGCCTGAGTCCGGGGTTTTCGCCTATAACGCTGCAATCCTAGCCAGGGAGAGGAAGATTATCTGGCACGATGTCTCCCATTCAATGCCCTTCTCAGAGTATTTCAACGATGCAAGAGAATTCTTCGAGAGTGAGGAGGCAACGTTCGAGGTGTCAGACCTGGTTAAAGACGTTTTGACACCGCCTACAGGTGGGAATGGCGTATGCGATGAAGGGGAGAGCTGGGAGAACAGTCCCTTCGACTGTAAGGAGGACGTACTACTCGTTGCCTTCCAGCTTCATATAGAGGAGATGGTTGAGGGAAGATACTACGACGATGACAGGGCTCTCTTCGAGAAGTACGCTGACGTGTTGGACAGGCTTGCAAATGTCTTTGAGAGGCATGGGGCTAAAATCTCGGTCCAGACTGAGAAGAACTTCGCCTTGGCAGATGTAAAGTTTGGAAGGCGCATCCTCAGGGAACTTGTGGAAAGGGGTCATGGAGTAGGCGTCCAAAGCCACATGGGGCACCACATCAGAGAGCTTCACCTCAACACAGACGAGGAAAAGCTCCTCTACACTCTTGAGGTTAAGAGGGCTGTTGCAAGTGCTGTTGGCTACGAGCCCACTAACATAGGCGGAGGGTTCGAGATGGAGAATGTTAACCTCCTAGGCACCGTGGAGGGCGGCTTAGGCTTCACCTCAATGACAGCTGTTGAGAAACCCTATAACAAGAGGACTGGGAAGCCTCCAAGTTGCCTTCACCCCTGGATACTGCCCCCGACACAGATGATCGACCTTAGAGACCCATCCTGGCTGGCTCACGATGTGGGGGGAAGCATCGTGTATATTCCCGGATGGTACATGTGCAGTGAAGGATTTGAGATAGACTGCAGGAATGGTGGAAACTGTTTTGAACTGGCGTCGCAGTCCCTCTACAAGGCTTTGGAGGACGCTGATCACAGGTTCATCAACGTCTGGTGGTTCAGCTCCCACCTATACCAGTGCGGGAGGAGTGAGGAAGAGGTTGAAAGAGTGCTGAACGCCTATGATAAATGGCTTTCCGAAGTGGTTGACCCGCTAGTTGAACAGGGGAAGGTTAGATGGATGACCTTCGACGAGATAGCCATGATATACCTTAGGTGGGAGAAGGAGAGATGCATCTACATATCAGCACTTAACCAGGGATCAGCCGACAATGGATACGTTATCCTTGCAGGAGTAAGCCTTGGAAACGTAGGAGACAGCTTTTACCTGATAGAGTTCAGGGATGCGTTAGAGTCGAAGATAATAGGTGAAGTAGAAGACTTAAAGTCTAAAGCAAAGCTTGAAGAAGGGCGGAAGCAGCACGTCCTGACCGAAAAGGCCTTCCATGAGGCCGAGAAGCTCCACTCCAAGTGGGAGGGCAAGCTTACCGGAAAAATAGGGTTTAAAAACATTCTAAACCCTATATACACGCTATACCGGAGGAGACAGAATAAGTTGGGGATGGTAGCCTAAAGTAAGCCACTAATTGCCGAACGATGCTAATGCGGTAATGCCGACATGTTTGACGCGCATTTAGAATTGTGGCGGCGGGGGCGGTGGGATAGCTGGAGGCTTAGGCTTCCTTCTTTTCGCCGCCAGAATAGCTACTATGATCACGGCAGCTATGATCGCGGCAGCTATGCCAAGCCATTTGATGTTTATCGTTAACCCTGCAGCCTTCTTAACCCTTAATATTACGGTCTGTGTTTTTGTCCGGCCTCCCCCGGTTGCCTGTATTAGTAGCGTGTAGACCCCTGTGGATGATCCAAGGTTTACCGTTAGGACCGACGACGCTGTAGGTGTAAGTGTAGCTGGGCTTAACGTATAGGTTGCATCCTGCGGAAGCCCTAGCACAGTTAAGTCAACCTGCCCTGGTGTTCCCTGAATCAACGTTACAGTTACCGTTATGGTTACCTGGTCTCCCGGGCTTGCTTCTACACTGTTCTTATCAACTACTATACTATAGTCGAATCCCGCTGTGGGCGTGGTTGGAGGCGGAGTTGTAGGTGGAATGGTGGTAGGAGGTGCAGCTGTCACTACAACTTTCGCAGTCCTAACACGCGTCAATCCTCCCCCCTCTACCTGGACTTTAAAGGTGTACTCGCCAGGCTGGACGTTTTCGGGGACCGTAAGAGTTAACGTGGATGTTAGTGGGGGCTTTCCCTGGGTCTTTGAAAGCTTGTATGTTACGCCTTGCGGGAGGTTTAGAACATATATTGTCACTGTAGATGTAAAGTACTCCGTGGGGGTAACTTCTACATGGTATTCCACCTGGCCTCCTGGCTCCGTCTCGCCTGTCTGAGGGGTAACTGTAACCGTGAAGTCCGCCTCACCTGTACTATAGGTTACCTCAAGGGTTGGGGGATATGCTTCATACTCGCTTGAGTAGAAGGTTGCGGAGCACCATGATTCATCAGCCTCCAGGATTAATCCGTAGTTTGGATACTTGTGCTGATACCAGTCTCTAACAAGCTGGGTTATGGTGAAAGTTATCCAGCTGTTCACCATGCTCCCGTCTACCTGTGCTGAAGCCTCTGTTTTCGGGTCGAAGTCTCCCCCGGGGTTATCCCATTCTCCAGGGTAGTATTTAATCCATGAGGCTCCATCCCTAACATCTTCAGCCATGGAGCTGCCTGTTCCCTCTGTCCAGCTTTTCAGAAGCCTATGCACTCTAATGGTCATTGTGTCAGAAAGGCTTTCGTAGAAGGCGTTCATGTAAATTTTCAGCACAGCTTTCTGTATCGAGGCTTCGCTGGGTATGGATGCAAGGGAGAAGTAGATTAAGGATCTTTGATTTCTGTTTTCACCCAGGTACCCCACGTACAACGCGAAAGATGAGCCTGCGTTACCATTCGGGTTTGCTGTGCTTATATAGGTGTCTTTCGCTGCCTTAATATTTACTACTTCGGGGCCTTGACAGTTAGAGAGGGTTAGATTTAGTATTATCATGGATAGGAGGATTAAGGTGTTAGCTTTCACATTTGAAGATTGAACATTATTCTTTATAAGGATTCCTACTCTAACAGCTGGTTTGGAGCTATAGTCTTCTCAGAGGTTACAGGTGCAGCCGCGATTTTCATCTCAGGTTTACCGACGGCTTTCATACCCCTCGTTAGAGCTCTAATGTAGGCTTCAGCCAGTAGTGCGACTGTTCTACCTCTATCTGTTATTACTACTTTTAGTTTTCTCCCAGTTCTCTTCGTTTCTACCAGGTTGTAGGGAGCCAGCTCGTTAACTATGTAGTAGTGGGCCAGGGACTTTGAGGGTTTCCCACCCTTTCCTATAACAACGTTTTTAAGCTCCTCTAGGGTTGAAGCCCCCCCTACCTTTACGAGGAATTTCAGTATTCTCACCGACTTCTCGCCTATGTTTACCATTGGAATCTGAGGTAGCTCTATGCTTCTATAGTCTTTTGGGCTGACTGGGTGTCCTCCCGCGAATATTGTGGCAACGTATAGCATTGTGCTTACTATTTTGTCTCCTGCGCCTATGTTTACGTATACCTCGTTTCCCTGTCCTTTCTCGTACATTATTGTTTCTTCCACCTTTTTTAGTAGGAGGAGCGGGCTTCCGTAGGGTGCTGTGACTTCTTCCACCATTATTCCCGCATAGGATACCCCCCTTTTTATCTTCTGAACCGTGGATTCACATTGTATCTGCCACTCCTCGCTCCCGTATGAACCGTCATCTCGTATTACGATTATCTTTTTTGCTGGTTTGCTTCTGTGACATGTCATCATGAGGTCTTCATCTGGGTCTTGAGCTGTTATGTATACTATGTCTGCCATGATTTATCCTCTCCCTGTGAGGAAGCCTCCTAGATTTTATCAAAATTTTTTGAACAAATAAATTATGGCTGATGTAAAATATAAAATTTATGGTTCAAAAACTTTCCAACATCTCTGAAAAAATTGGAATCATCATTTTTTCCTGACATGGAGCTCCAGGAGGCGAGTAATTTAAATATTCTAACCGCTTATGAGTCTTAGCCTTCTCACACTTATGCTTATGGCTTCGAATAGTGTGAAGAAGGCACCCCGGGGTGTCACATTGTCCGGAAGTATGGTTGCCAGGGATAATAGGGAGAATCTAAGAGTAAAATATGATACTATCGGGGGTATACCCGTCCTCCTCAACAGCATATTAGAGGATAATTTTTCCATCTTCAAAAATTTCTCGGCTGGATTTAAGGAATACCGTAACCTTGTCGCAGGCCGTATATCAACATATCAAAACAATGAAACATGGCTCCTCGCATGTGTAGACGTGGGAATAAACGGCCGAGAGCTGATCTCCGGTTTCATACCTGTAATCTGCGGTGTTGCAGGTCTCTTCCAAGGTTCAAACCTAGTCTCAGAGCCAATAGCAGGCATCCTGGAGGGTCTTGGCCTATGGAATCAGGTTTCGAGGCCGAGGCTCAAAGCATCGATTCTAGGCTATCATCTACAGTTTGAAATGGGGATTCGTGCTCTTAACCTCTGGAGGCCTGACATGCTTATCCTCGACGGCCCCATAGTTGCGCCATCACACCTAAAGCTTCTAGGCCTAAAGGAAGATATGAGGAAACTTGTCGGAAGCCTCCTCAGCCTATTATCCAAGGCGCGAAATATGGAGATCCCGGTTATAGGCTTCGTCAAGCGTAGCAGGAGCATGTTCCTATCTAAAAAGCTTGGTTTGAGGCTTAGAGATTCGGCGTTGCTTTCCCAGGTTCTCGAAGTGGGCGAGTTCACGAGGCCGATAGAAATAGGTGATATAGCATATTCCAGGTATAAATCATACTTTAATGGTGACACAGAAATCCTCGACGGTTTATACTGCTTCTACATGAAGAGTGTTGGAGGAAGAGTTTACAGAGTCGAAGTCTCGGGCTGGAATCGTGATAACATTGGAGGGCTAGCTACTCTGCTCTATCATCTGGCTGAGCCTTCCACGGGGGTGCCGGTTCCACTGATGATAGTGGACGACTACTCAAAGGTAACCGATAAGGTTGCTGATAGCATGCTTCTAGGCTTTATTTCAAAGGTTCTTAAGGCTGTTAAGGATGGAGAACTGGCGAATGATGTCTTAAAGCTCTTAGTGTTACAGTACGGGGAGAGGGTTGTGGGTGGTGTGAAATGAAAGTTGTAGGGTACACGCTTCATAACTGCAGCCCGAGGAAAATAGCCTTCGTTGTCAAACGGGACTCTAAAGTGAAGCTTGGACAGTATTTCATGTTAAAACATCCATACCATGATGTTCCAGTGATTATTAGGGTTTTCGATATCAGGAGCATGAACTATGGAATGGAGGCTGGGAGGATAGGCGCCCTGGCCGGTAGCATAGGTATTACTGCGGGTTTTGGGAAAGAACTCGAGTACCTTGTAGCGATATGCGAGCCTCTAGGATACGTCTATGATGGAAAGTTTAGAAGCCTTGACGTTGCCCCTCCAACGTGGAGCGAGATATACAAAGCCGACGTTGAACTGTTGAAGGGTTTTATAGGCTACCTCCTCAACAGCCACGGCTCTGGGGGAATTATGGTTCCAATCGGAAAGGTTGAAGGTCTTGAAATGCCCTACGCCCTAGACCTTGACGGAGTGGCGAGAGGCCACATGTTTGTGGCAGGGATGACGAGGAGCGGTAAAAGCATCTCCGGCGATGCCCTTATAAGAGTATATGATGCCAGGGAAGCCGTCACAGTTGACTGTGAGATAAAGGACTTTGTGGATGGATTCTACCGCCACGGTGTAAGGCAAATATTGCTTGATGGAAGATTTATGACTATCGCCCTGAACAGAGTATCCTATAAGCCTACACTTGGCAAGGTCTACACTGTCTACAGGCATAAGTACTACCGTAAGATCTACAATATTATAACAAGGAGTGGCAAAACCATAAGGGTAACAGGAGACCACTCAGTCCTCGTTTGGGATGGGAGAAGAGTACGCGTCCAGAGAGCAAGAGATGTGAGAAGAGATTTCTGGCTTATATCCCCCGGGTCAAAAGTCAAATCCTGCGGATACACCCTTGAAGACAAAGACTACCTATGCCTTTCTAGGATTGTACACAGGGCTAGAATCCTACTCGGACTAAGCCAGGAGAGCCTGTCACTTAGAACCGGGATACCTCAGAGTAAGCTCTCCCTATACGAGAGAGGCTGCGATACTCTAAGCTATAGGCAGCTGAAATCCGTATGTAGATTTCTCACAGAAAGACTGGAGAAGGCTAAACTCTTCAAGAGGAAGGTTCAATGGATCCAGGAAGCCGGCTCCCCAAGGGGAAAGGCTGAAAGGGCTAAAAGCATCCTCACACTCTACAAAGATCTAGGTGGGGTTCAGCCGAGCTTCTCACTGGGTCTACCAGCCCACATGCTTAGCTTATCCTCCAAGCTAAAGACTAAAGAAGCTGAAAAATCAATAAACTTCATCCGGCAGGTTTTAGATTCAGAGATAATTCTTGACAGAGTGTTAGACGTTTACCAGATGCCTTTCGACGGCTATGTATACGACCTAGGCGTGGAGATGGAGGAAAACTTCATGGCAAACCAGCTTTTCCTACACAACAGCACCTTCGCATTGAATCTTGTTAGAAACTCAGCCTCCTTCCTTAAGCCCAGGCCTAGATTCATAGTTTTCGACAGGAGAGGAGAGTACTCGCTACTCGCAGACTACGGCGGGGCTATTTTCACCTATCGAGAGTTTATGGGGAACAACGGCTATCCAGACCCGCGGAGCATGGTTAAGATGCTCGGCCTCGACCCTAACCGACGCGTTGGCAAACTTGCCCTCGAAGCCATAATATCTGTTGGGGAAAGAGGGAAGAGGCTCACCCCCGAGAACATACTCAGGGAAGTCGTTGAAATCGTGGAATCAACAAGCATGAGAGGCGGCGAAGCACTCGTAAAGGAGATAGAATACTGGCTTAGGAGAAGGGGGAGGGTTCTATTTGAAAAAGATATGAGCGAACCTCTGGATCCAGTTGAGGTAGTAAGGAAGTTTCCAATAGTAGTTGTCGACTTAAGCGTGGATTATAACTACATGGACCAGTTCATGGCTGTCAGAAGTATAATTGAGAGGATTATGGAGGAAGCAATTGAAAGAAGAGACAAGGGAGACTTCTCCGTGATAAACATAGTAGAAGAAGCCCAGTACTTCGTCCCTGAGAGGGGAGCCCCGATGATCGCGAACCCCCAGGCCGCAGGCATTGATAAGATAATAACTGAGGCAATAAGCCAGGCAGGAGGCTACAATGTAGGATTTATAATTCTAACCCAGAGACCAGCTTACGTCTCGAAAAACGTGATAAGCCAGTGCAACACTGTCGTATGCTTTAGAATGCGGTCTGGAAATGACCAGGAGGCGATAGCTAAGTATACGGAGCAGGGGTCAAGCAGAATATTTAGGTATCTACCTGATCTTCCGGACCACTATGCTCTCGTATGGGGGATGGCCTCCCCCATACGCTTCCCAGTAATCGTAGCCACCGATGCGGAGATTTACCCATCAAAGACATCTGCAACACCGACTCAAGCATGGGAGAAAATGGAGGAAGTGGAAGAAACTGTGGGGACGATAGAGCTGGAAGCATAAAGATAAGATACTTCGATGAAGGAGACTTGAGATAATAATTTGTCCGGTGCCAAGTGTAGCCTTACAGATGGTTTCCTCGGATTAGAGATTTATTATTTCCTGACATATTAATTATGATTATGATTTAATATTGGTGAGGGGTATGCCTCCTTTCGAAGTTTTCAGCCTTATATTTATTCTTGTCATAATCTTGCTTGTAGCTGAGATATCTCATAGGGCTCTCGCAGCTCTCATAGGAGCTGCGCTTGTAATCTTTTTTGGGCTTAGGTACGGGGTTATTATCGGCTCATCCTACCTTGAATTCGTAGATATGGAGACTCTGCTGTTTATTGTTGGGATCATGATTTTGGTGGAAGCCTTCGGGAGGTCAGGCCTATTCCAGTTTATAGGCATGTTAGCTGTCAAACTATCTGGGGGAAGCGTTTTAAGACTGTATTTTATACTGATGATTCTCTCTGTTCTGCTTTCAGCGTTTCTGACAACCATTCCAGCCATGCTTATTATGGGATCTCTTACAGTTGCAATTGCCAGGTATTTCCACGTTGACATTAGAGAGTGGATTTTGGATGAAGCCCTGATGTCTAACATTGGGGGTTTGACACTCCAGATAAGTTCTATCCCCAACATGATTGTCTCATCGAGGATTAAGATAGGATTCGTAGATTTTGTAAGGGTTTCAGCCCCCCTTGTTCTCCTCCTTACAGTGGTAACAGTTCTCTACTTGTCAAGGGGGAAGGAAAGAGGTAGGTTTGACATTAAGATTAAACCCTGGAGTGTAATAGAAGATAAGGGGGTTCTAATAAGGGTTTTCATAATATTTACAGCTGTTATCTTCCTGCTTGGAGGATCGGAGTTCCTTGGTGTGGAGCCTGAAACAGTTGCACTTCTAGGAGCTGTCGCGGTGCTCACGCTCGGCGGAATGGAGCCGGATACTGTTCTAAAGAGTATTGACTGGAGCAGCGTCTTTTTCATAGCATCATTCTACATAATAATCGGCGGACTTGAATCCAGCGGGGTTATGGAGGCGCTGGCAATGAACGCTGGGAAGCTACTTGGAATGGGCGGGCTTGTAACTACAGCTTTAAACCTCTGGATATGTGCAGGAATGTCGGCATTCCTTGACAATATTCCCGTAACACTGCTTTTAACCTCCATGGCAGCCGACCTTGCAGAGATGACGGGAGTGGCAACGAGAACACTGGTTTGGGGGATAATTTTCGGGGCTAACATAGGGGGAAACTTCCTGCCATTTGCATCCCCAAGCCTTGTAATAGCTGCAGGGATACTTGAGAGCGAAGGTAAACCAGTAACAGTTGGCTACTACCTAAAGAATTACCTAGCTCCCTCAATGCTTATGCTCATGGTAACTACAGCCTATCTGATACTGAAGGTTGCATAGAAGCCTACTCTTTACCGCTTCCTTTCACCTTCCTTCTCGCTATGGCCCATGCTTTAACAAACTCTTTTAGGTCATTCAGAAATTCAGGGTTATTTTCAAGGCTTTTAAACTCTTCAGGCGTAAGCTCCGGCGGCCTTTCAATCTTTATCCTTATCACATCTCCAAGAGCCCTATCCATAAGTTCAAGTTCCTCTTCAAAGCGTCTAATGAGGGCCTTCCTCCTTATCATACTACCACCCATACCACGGGAGGCAGAAGATAACCCTGGGGTTGGCCGCCAGCAACCCCTCTAATTATAATTACTAACTACTTTAAAACAATGGCTACCCTGATGGTTGACAATGCTGGAATATGTGAAGAGGCCATATAAGGGTTGAACAGCAGCCAGTAGACCACAGCTGAAGATCGAGATACAATTGTATGAGAGCTCTTAATGTCTTTCAGCTTTCAGCGATCAGTCTGGAGATATACTCTGACAGCCTGTCTATGACACTGTTTATTCTGTCTTCTAGAAGTGTGAAAACATGTTTTCCAGTATCGTATATTATTCCGGCACCTAGGAGGATTATAACTACCTGAATCGCGTTTAGGGTTAGGCCTCCAAGCCTTGGAATCTCTGATACCATGGGAACAAGGGCTTCCCATACAAGTATGAGGCCTATTAGGTATACGATGTCCATAGCTATTCTACGGGGGAGCTTGGACTCTGTCAGGCCCAGAGTTTTCGTAACGAGACTTGAAATCTTGTCCATAAAGAAGATACTTGACCTTAAAATGTAGTAGCCGTAGTATATTGTTGCAGCCATCTGCACCATGCTGAGTATTACATTCGCCTTAACAGTGTAGAATAAGATTGTAAATTCCACTTCGCCTATTACCCTGCCTAGAAGCTTTAGTACTACTGTTATAATCAGCAATTTTAGCACCGAGCCTAACAGCCTCTTAACGTTTTCGGCAACCCTCCTCCTAAGTTCTACATCAGTCATCTTGCATCACCCTATGTTTCAAGTATACGTGTGTATGGTTTCCAGTTGAAGTATGCCCTTAGATAGTCTCCTACCATTATCTGGAGAATAGAGTTGCATTTTAAGTTTTACCATGGAGATAATGCATGTTGAACTTGCAGTCAAGCGGCATTCAGCGTGACAACTATAAAGTGTTAATGATAGGTAGGTTTATAGGAGCCCTCTTTTTCAGTAGTTTTATAGCCCTCTGGCAGCCCCTTATGCTTGACATCGGAGCATCCATGGTGATGATCGGGTTTTTAGCCTCTCTAATAGATCTTTCAGGCCTTTTTGCATCCCCAGTCCTAGGATACGTCTCCGACAGGGCTGGAAGGAAGCCTGTAATAGTCATCTCAAGCATGATGAGGCTTATAGCTATGCTCTTCCTGATAGTCTCACTTATAAACAGGAAGACTGGGTGGCTTTATGGCTATGCTTTGTTAATGGGTTCATCAGTCACTTTTAAAAGGTGGAACCCGGCCATGGCATCCCTCATTGCGGAATCCACAGGTGAGAAACTTGGATCTGCATACAGCCTGCTAATATTCATTAATAGGGGTGTTTCCATAGTATCCACGCCTATAGGGGGCTTCCTAGCCCTCAGGTTTGGATACATGCCGATTGTCCTAGGCTGCGTGATAGGCGAGGCTGCCAGTGTAGTACTCTACCAGCTCTCCCTTTCGGAAACACTTAGGGCTGAGAAAGAGTACAGCTTGGAAGGTTTTCTCCTGGGGCTTCTAAAGATAGAAAGGATAAGGAGGTTTTACCTTGCTGTTATGGCGGACGGGTTTGCCTGGGGTGTCGGCTTCTTCCTCCTCTATGGTATGCTTAAAGACTCCTATGGCTACTCACCCCTTGAGATAAGCTTGTTCTCAACAGTTATGAGCCTGAGCTGGGCAGTCCTGCAGGTTCCAGCCGGAAGACTCATAGATACGATTGGGTTTAAGCGTGCATTGATGCTAAGCGAGTGCTTCGGGGTTATAGCCTTGGCCTTCTGGCTTCACCCTACAAGTAAGCTTATGGTTGCAGCGGGCTATGCTTTCGCAGGTGTAATGTCTTCATTGTGGGTGCCCACTCTAGTCTCGTACATTGCCAGCCACACACTTCCCGAACATAGATCCTTCGAAGTAGGGAGACTTAATATGGTTAGACAGCTTTCAGCGTTCATTTCACCAACTATAGGAGGCTTAGTTTACGCTAGGTTTGGATACTCAACGCCGCTCCTGATAAACCTTATAGGAGCATGCCTTTGCGTTGCAATTCTGTCTTCTATCCCCGGCTAGATCTCTGTCTACACAGGCCTCTAAGGTAGAAGCAGAGGATTAGGATGCAGGCAGACGTTGAAATGAAGACTATCATTTCAGGTATACCTGCGGAAGGCCACTTAGGCACCCACACTAAAAGCTGGCTTAGAAGAGCTATTGCAAGTATAAGTTTCGCTTTTACACCGTTTTCACCATAAATCCCAACAGCGTACAAGGGTATTCCTATCGAGCTTGAGAGATAAAGAACAGCTGCTATCGGAGTATGATAGGGCTTCTCAATAGGCTGGAGGCCAAGTATCGTTAGTGAAAGTGAGCCGAGTAATACGGGAAATATTGAGGCCTTACCGGCTTTCCCCCTCGCGGTTAAGGCAAGGGATATGGAAAATGGGAAGCCGATTAAACCAGAAGTGAACAGACCCATGTTAAACACCAATCCATAGCTCGCATGGTTACCTCCAAGCGTGCTAAACACGTGTCTCCATGGGGAAAACCATGGGTTCAGAAGGACAGATACAAGAATAGCTATGGACAGGGTTATTATGGAGGCAACCCCCGAGATATATCCCAGCTCTATAAATCTATACTTGAAATTGTTTTTACCCTCAAGCATAGGATAGTGTATATTCTCAGTATCCAATATAAATTTTCACATATCACCACTCTGAGACTGCAATTTAACCTTAAAAACCATACATGTCTTGTAGTTCTGCTACGTGTTTGAGGTGAAGGATCGACCTTTAACCTTTTGGGATGATAATATTATAATCCTGCCAGTAAATGCCCTATAACTCCCCCAACAGCTCCGACTATAGCACCTATAATAGCCGCGCCGATTGCAAGTACTATTCCTATGATTATTGCTATTCCACCGATTACAGCCGCCGGTCCTCCGAATAGTGAGAGTATAATCGCGATGAGTCCTCCAACAACGCCTATGAGGAGTACCGCTAGTATCACGCCTATAAAACCTCCAATCGCCCCCAGTCCAGCAGTACCTACAGCTGCATCCCCGTAGCCTTTGTAGTCGCCAGACTTAGTTTTAAAGTAGCCTACAACCAGTCCGGCGATGAATATCCCTATAAACACGTGGCCGGTTAGGGCAAGTGCTATTATGATTAAAAGTCCAAGAAGCAAATACTTATCCATACGCTAATATATACGTGTCCAGCCTATAAAACTATACACTCTTCCATCTCCATGATGGTAGGCTAAGCCAGACATGTTTAACGTGAAATGACATGTTCGGATCTGCTTTCACCACTGTTTAAGTTGATTGTAGATATCCTCCGGCAGTACAAAGCTCGTCTTCACACCCGCCAGAGTATCACCTTACTTACATCAGTACAGCAATCTTTATTTAAGGTTTGACCTTTCTATGGGTCCGGTTTATTGGGGGATTTTACTACTGTAACCTCTGCATTGCATTGAAATGTGTGATCGCACGCGCTATGGTATCTCCCACTGTTTTTTAACCCATTTTTCAATGCCTTTCTCCTTTATCTCTCTAAGATTTTCTATGCAACCGAACTTTACAACCCCAGGATGGGTTTTAAGCATGTTGCACGGGAAATCTGGGCACTCGGAACATAGTTGGTAACCCTTGGAGTGTGCACACTGCCTGATTTTACACCTGTCCTCCTCAGGCTTCTCCTTAACCTCAGCTTTGCAGCCGGAGCATATTCCAGATTCCGAAAGCCTTATCAGGCCGTTTCTAAAGGCGTCTGCATCAACGGTCCCAGCAAGCCTACGCCTGAGCCCGTACTCGTCGAACGCGTGTAATGCTTCTTTAAACACCCTTCTAATCTCCCCTGTAAACCACGCACAAGTATGGCAATAGGACCCACAATAAGACACGTAGATCTCCAGCTCCTTCCTATAATCCATAGTATGACCTCTACACTCTCAACGTTTTAAGATTTAAAATCTTTCTAAATTAAAACTTTAAAACCTGATAGATATGCTAGACTGCCTAATACACGGTTTTCCTCTATAACTTTCACCACGCCATTTTGAACGGCCACTTTTACTCCAACATGGCCGTCCATGTAGGCTTCTCCTAGCTTAGCCTTAAAGTATTTTCTAGCGTTGTCCCCCGAACAGTGGATTGGAAACACAGCTTTAACACCGGCCGTTCTGAAGGCTTCCACAACACTTTCAAGTCTTTCCTGCGAAACCCTGCCAAGGTGGAAGCCGCCGATAACCATTATAACAGGCTTACCAGTTATCTCGGATGCCCTATACACTATTTTCTCGATACCGGGATGGCTGCACCCTACCACTATAACAACGCCCTCCCTAAAGCAGATGGCGAGGGAATGCTCGTATGGAGGGCAGTACATCTCGCCTAAGGATAGGATTCCAGGGTATATCTCGGTAGGCCCTGAAACCTCAAATACTTTAAATCCTACTTTTTCCAGTTCTTCTTTCACGCTTTTGCCGATGTGGGCTGGTAAATAAACAGATATGTCCTTCCTAACCGCAGCTATATAGCTGATGCCTCCTATGTGGTCATGGTGCCCGTGAGATATAAACACAGCGTCAATTTTTTCAGCGTTTATGCCTAGAGCCTGCATGTTTAGCCTTAAAGCATCAGGATCTGGCCCGGTGTCAAATAGAACTGTATAATTGTCAGCCTCCACGAGAATCGATAATCCCCAACGAGTTAGTAGTCTGGTGCCGCCTACATTGTTGTCTATGATCACCGTAAACTTGCCAAGCTTGACTACACCGCTGACAGCTGCGCTTGTTTGTAGCCTGTCCGCTTCATGTTTTCTAATCCTGGATAGAAGGTGTATAGAGATCAGGATGGCTGGAACAAGGAGCCAAAGAATCTTCAAGTATTTCATGGCCAACCGCGAATTCTAGGCTGGCCTTAAATTAAATCGTATAGGCCTATACAGTTAGTCGCCCTCAAGCATACTCTGGAGTAGTTCCATGCCCTCGTCCCTGCCATACTGTTTCCCGTGGAATTTTGGAATGAGAGTTTCAAATGCGGCATTTCGCTATGAAGCCGGCTTTAACCATGGTGTTGAAGATTTCTAGCAGAAAGTCCCTGTCTAACCGGTTATATTCAGCTTCAACTATTCTGTGGATTTCGTCTATGGTTCTTCTACCGTTTGACAGATTCCATGCCTCCCACAGCTTGACGTTTAGGGACTTGTCCTCCCATAAGGTTTCCCTGTACTTTCTGAGGAGTTCTGGACTCATGTGTTTTACAAGTCTTCTCCTGTTGAAGTGTAATTTTGTTTTTATGGGCTTCCATCCCATCCTACTATTGGGAGGTCTAACATGTCTGTCCGGGAGGAGGACTTTGAAGTATTCTGTTGACTTTTCAATTAGGGATATGGTCTCATTTACCAGTTGAACACCTTCTCCCAGCTCGTCTTTAATCCTTGATAGGGAATCTATAGCCTGCTTACCGGCAAGTTCCACCATGAACCTGTAGCCCTCTTTCTTGGTTGTTGTGGACTCCATTACCTCAAGGGTTCTTCTCAACGCTCTTATACATATTCTCTTTACGGCTTCCCTCCCCTCTTTTAGGAGCAGGATAGCAGCTGAAAGTGTTGATGAGCCTACTGCTTTCAAGGTTCTAGGGCTTAGCATGCCCGGCCTGTCCATGCTGGAATGATAGTACCTGTCCGGCCATGTTATGAGGGCTACTGAAGATACACCTATCGAGGCAAATATCTGATGGTCACTTCCTATCGTGAACCTTGTGGGTTTCACTCTTAGAACAGGAAGTTTCTCAACCTCTGAGAACTGGCTGGGGCCAAGCTTGCCGACGACTTCTCCCAGGGCGGACTCTATAAGCCAGTGTATGTAACCCGGGCTTGAAAAGGGCGGCTCAACAACTGTGAGAACCGAGCCTGTCTTCGACGGATCTGCACCTACCATATCAAGGTCTATACAGCCTAATGCTTCTCGTACCTCATGCGTGTGGGACTGAAGATAGGCGCAGGTCCCAGTTATCTCTGGAACCCATAGGAACACAATCTGCCCGTCAAAAACCAGCCTTTCATAGAGGATACCGGAGGCCCTGGCAAGCTCAACTGCGAGTCCTGATCCTGAGGCATTATCATTTGCACCCGGGTGAGGGTGACACAGATGCGCTACAAAGAAAATCTTTGAGCCACCCGAGCCAACCCTCGCCTCTATGACAGGCATCTCACCATCCGACATCTCAGCGTCAATCATCATCTCAACCCTAACAGTCTTACCCCTTGAAAGCCAGGTTTTAACCTGCATTGCAACCTTGTACGGCAAGGTCATCGAGGGTCTAAGTTTCCCAGTGTCCTCAGCCCAGGGAAAAATGCCAAAATACGGGTAGGCCTCCGGAACCACGTAGCCACCAGCCCTATAGAAAAGTAGGCCGGCTACCCCGTGCTTCCAGGCCTCCATGAGAACGTCCCATGGCCTTCCCGAGGCCAGGGCAACCTTCCCTTCCACATTGTCCGGATAGCATTCAGCTTTATCTCCTTCCCCAACGTCAACAACCTCAGCTTCCAGGATTCCTTCTGTAGATGGACTATGGGCTACCACGATAACTGGATGGTCAAGTGAACGCCCGACCAGAGTTTCTTTTGGAGATGTAAACTTGAGGTAGGCATTCTTTAGCTTCCAGAATGGAGGGCTTCTGAAGCCGAGATACTCAGCTTTCCCGTCTGACCTGTAGCTTTCAAGCCTACACTCTATTCCTAGGCTGTCAAGCTGGTCTCGGACGTATCTAGCCGCATCCCATAGGCCGGGTGACATTTGAATGCGGTGGAGCATGCTGATTGAAGACGCGTATCTCCAGGCAGACTCCCCGGAGACTTCACGGTAAACCTCCGATATAATGCTGGACATCGATGCTTTATTGTTTCCAAACAATATAAAGAGTGAACAACCAAGTTATCTTAGAATCTGAGGAGCATCAACATTTCTACTATAAGCGGAAAGCCCATGCGGGTGGTGCAGGTTTATAGTTCAAACTCCGCCACTAGTATGGTATGGTCCGACGGCTTCTCCATCAGCCTTGATTTTAGGTCTATATAGCTGTCGACGGATTTCTCTGCTAGTGGTCTTGTTGCCAGGATGTGGTCAACTCTCCAACCTTTACCCCTAGCTACATTATCTTTACCCCTATAATCGTAGAATGTGTACTGACCAGGCTCGCCAGGGTGATGCTTCCTGAATATGTCTATGAAACCCCATTCTAAGACCTTCTTGTACAGGTGTCTCGCTGCAATGTGGAAGTCGACATGATTTCTCAACCCCTTCGGGTCATGGACGTCTATCTCCTCTGGGGCGACGTTCATGTCTCCACACCATAAAAGTAGGTCGTCAGGCTTGTAGTTTTCTTCGAAGAACCTTCTCAGCCTCCTGAGCCATTCAAGCTTGTACCTGTACTTTTCACTTGTTATCTTATAGCCCTGGGGAACGTATGTATTCACTATCTTAACTTCCCCGTATTCTCCTCTTATAAGCCTATCCTCATCGGAGCCGTAAAGACCGTAGGATACATCTTTGAGATTGTTACGGGAGGCTATGGCTACACCGTTGTATCCTCCATACCCCCTATAGGCCACGTGGTATCCTATATTCCTGAAGGGCTCCTCAGGAAACATCTCATCCGAGACCTTTGTCTCCTGCATGCAGAAAATGTCAGGCTTATTCCTGATAAGCCATGGTATAACTATGTGAAGCCTCTGCCTAATCGAGTTCACATTGAAAGTGGCGACTTCCAGTCTCACAATGGTATACTACCGCTTCGAAAGTTAATAGTATATCGAAGTTAAACCCCCGGCTTTTAGGGGGCAGTCTTAGCCTGCACCTCCCCCTCCCCCGCCGGCTCCTCCGCCAGCTCCTGCGCCTGCTGCCCCTACTCCTCCCCCGGCCGCTCCTACACCGCTGTACACGTAGGATACTGTCTGCCTGTATGCTTCGAGGAGGACTACGGTTGCTATAGCTGCTGAGGGGATTGCTAATCCCCTCTCATACTCCACCCTTATGTAGTCAGGCAATCGGAGGCTTAGGATTTGCTTCTCTAACCTCTTTAGGATGTTCTTCAGCCATCCTACAGGGTTACGGGTTAGTACAAGCCATTGGATCTTATCTTTAATCAATTCTAGCGCGGAGTAGGGGGAGGCCTCCATCGCCGTTTCCACCTGTTTCTCAAGCTTCTCCAGGTAAAGCTTCGTCTGGGCTCTAAGGTGTTTAGCCTTCTGCGAGAGTACAGGGATTATCATATCGATAAGTAGTATAGAGAAGGCAGCATCCCATAAAACTCCAGCTATGATGAGTAGAAAGTCCATACTTACTACTCCTTTATACAGGAGGCAGATGGATGGTATGGTGCAAGCTATGAATGCCGCAGCTAGGGATTGACGTGGGTACCTCCTCTTTACATAGAAACCTTTCTCCACGAACTCCCTATTTATCGGCTGGAGGATCTCTCTTGCATCCTTCCCAAGCTTTTTCAGTTCTTCCCGGCCGACACCAGCTCCTATCCTTGAGAGGATGTTTCTTTCATAGTCTTTGAGCTCACTATCATCCTTTCCGGTTGGAACAATGGTGAGGTCCACTTTCATCTTTTTCCCGCTGAAAAGCGTCCTTTTCCTCGAAACTCTAACCGTAAAATTTAGATATCCCTTTCTCGCAAGGTCAAATATTGCAGAAGCAAGCACTACCGGGTTATACCATCCTCCAATCAGAGCACCAGCCTCTGGGGGATTAAGCGGAGGTTCAGAGTCCGTGACGTAGCCTGTTTCCCCTCTCAGTAGCCTATTTTTACCTACGATGATCAGGGATGCCGTGATCGCTATAATAGAAGAGAGCATTGCCACCATGCCTAGGTCCGTCACATGTAAGGTAAACTTTTTGGATAATGTTTTTTCAGCTTCTATGACCTTAGGGAATGAGATGTAGACCCGGTATCCCTCGCCGGGTTCAAGGTAGGGATAGTTGATGTGTGCCACGATTCTACCATGAACTGTTTCAGTATACATGTCCCCTGCTATATCTTCATGAGGGTAGATATTATGTACTCCTTCGGGAAATAGAATGTTTATCTCAACGTCTCTGATTGGGACTGTCCATTCTTCTCCTATAGCCTGAAAGTCTAGAATGTTGAGATCACCCTTAACCTTCACCACGTAGGTTGCAGTGTAGGTTATGTTAAAAGTCCGGTAAATGGTTTGGTAGGTTGCGTCTACAGGTGGATACTCCCATCTAATATTTACTCTGTCATGCTCCTCTAAAACTGTGAAGTCTTGGAGCTGGCCATCAGATGTAACAGTGACGTTTACAATGGAATATATCCCTCTTAGAGGGATACTTCTATAAGCATATGTGAAAATTCCTCCCTTAAAAGCGAATGTTATAAGCTCTGAAACTTTCAGATGCCCCTGCATCTTAATTTCAACATCAACCCTATACTTTTCTATCCAGTAAGTCTTCTGAAGGCAGGCTCCAGCCAGGAGGATTAGAGGGACTGTAGCTAGAAATAATGTGGTGATCTTTAATTTCATCACTTCAAAATACGGCTCGAAGGTTTAAAATGTTATTCTACGCCTCAATGTTCTGGTAACGTGTATAAATGCCATGCTCGGTTTGATCCTCTGAACTCCACCCGAGCGGGTTAGGATTCACCGTCCCGTTCGGTAATGCCTCATAGATCTCTGTAATGTCTCCTTCGAAGCCAAGCGCCCAGAAACCCACCCCTTCAAGCCTTCTGCTTTTCGCAAGCCTATACTTGAGCATTAACGATTCTGGATCTTCATACCAGCATTGATGCCAAACACCATCCTTCTTGTACGCGTACCATGCCGATTTCGTCTCATAATCCCATCTACGACCGTAGATCTCAACTTTCCTAACAGCATCCCTGAGGACGACTGGACTGCCTGGTCCAAGAGTTTCTGAGTGTTTCCTATCTGTTTTAGTAGGCCAGTCCCACCCGTATAGTGGAAGGCCAAGTATGAACTTTGAAGGGGGAGCCTGCTCAAGATAATAGTCTAATGTATGCTTTACACAGTACTCTTCACCTTCAAATGGGCTTACTGGTCCTGAGACAGAATCGTACTTCCAGTGATAATCGTAGGCCATTATGAAGAACATGTCAACATAGTTCGTAAGTACTGTACAGTTAAATACGCCATTCCAGTCGACAGGTGGAAGGCAGATACATGTTTGAAGGCTTAGACTTGCATTTTTCAACATGCCCTTTAGAGTCCTCATAAAATTGGCAAGTAAAGCCATGTTCTCCATCCCTGTGTAGGAGTTAACCTTGCGAACTCCCTCAAAATCAATTACAATACCGTCACCATCCCGAATAATCTGGAGTAATCTCTGGGAAAGCTTCTCCGAGTTATATGCTAATATTCTGTCTATGGAGTCAGAGTGGAAGCAGGCTACTGTGAGCATTACTTTAACATTGTGATGATGGGCCTCTTCGATGAGTTCGGTAGGCGGCCAGCCATGTAAATCTACTATTTCACCCTGTCCATTAACCTCAACTGCAAACCATGCGATGTAGTTTAGATACTCATATCTTGGCGTGTAGTTCAGAATCCAGTAGGGCATAAAGCCTAGAACCTTAAAATCACCGGTAATCATGGTATAGTCAAAGCTAGACAATTGAGGGGCGTCCCAGGCTAAGATAATCAAAGCTATCACAGCCAGAATCCTAAGTGAACCATTAAAATAACGTTCCACACCCATTAATATTCTGTTGAGACTGCGCTTTACTCCAATTTAAACGTAACGCCAACTGATAAGCAGCCGATGCTCATATTCACTATGCATTAGACAAATCCGTCCAAATGTTATATTACCACGGTTATCCTAGACCAGGAATTAAAACATTCTAGGCATAATTAAAGCAGGATGAAAAGTAAAGTTGACATGATACTGGAAGCGCAGAAGGATGAAATCACAGAGCACTATGTGTATTTGAAGCTTGCCGGGAGGTCAGAGGGGGAAAATAGAGGCGTACTTATCGGCATTGCCGATGACGAGTTAAGGCATTACCAAATTTTAAAGGAGTACTCAGGCAGGGACGTTTCCCCCAGCAGGCTTAAGATCTGGCTATACTCTCTGCTAGCGATGGTTTTCGGGCTTACCTTTGCTATTAAGCTTATGGAGAGGGGGGAAAAGTCTGCTCAGAACGCTTACTCTATTCTGATGGGAAAGTATCCCCGTATTGCCACTATTTATAGGGAGGAAGAGCTGCATGAGGAGAAACTTGCTGATATGATTGAGGAGGAGAAGATAAGCTACATTGGCTCGATGGTTCTAGGTTTGAATGATGCCCTTGTCGAGCTTACTGGCGCCCTAGCCGGTTTGACATTCACTCTTCCCAAACCACTTCTAATAGGTGTTGCAGGTTTAATTACTGGGGTAGCTGCAAGCATATCGATGGCCTCCTCCGAGTACATGTCGAGAAAGTCCGAGGGTGAGGAAAAGCCGGGAAAAGCAGCCTTTTACACGGGAATAGCCTATATAATCACGGTAATACTACTGGTGTCCCCTTATTTCGTAGCTGAAAGTCCTCTAACAGCTCTTTCGGCCACGCTTACAGTAAGCATCATAATTATAGCAGCATTCTCCTTCTTTGTTTCGGTTGTAAAGGACCGAGATATGAAGAAAATGTTCTTGGAAATGCTGACAGTAAGCCTAGGGGTGGCAACCGTATCATTCATAATAGGGTTGATAGCGAGAACAATACTCCACATATAGCTCTACATTAACAGTAATCCTCTTAAAATCCTCTATCGCCTTCAACAATGCTTTACGTATAACCTAAAATTTGAATATAAGGAAAGTAAGATATGCTTGGTGCTTAGAATGGCCCCGAGACTTTCTGGTTTGAGGTGGGTCTTCTTCGACTGGGGATCTACCCTAGCGGATGAAGAGGGGTTTAATGGCAGCTCAAGAGCCACTAATGAATTCGAAAAACCGGACCATGAGATTAGGAATTTAATGGAGCTCCTTGAAATTGTGGGCTGTTAATGAGTCTATTCATAATCTAAGATTTGCTCTTAATATGGTGTCTTCCAGGGCACTTAAACACTAAGGTTCGTTCACAGCACTGATAAATCTACTCCATAGTTGGTAGCCACGGGCTATTCCTGGCCGTAGAGGCCTGTTAACTCCAAGTATTCCTCGGTTGCTGTTAAAATTCTGTTAACATGCCTACATCTTGATAGGATTAGCAGTTTGGGTAGTTGAGGGGGAGCCGCAACCTCCCCGCAAAATGCTATTGTGTCTATATATCTCTCAAAGGTTTCTGGATCCACATCTTTCGAGAATATAAGTCTTCTTATTCTCTTAAAGGATACCTTATTGTTTTTAAGGTATTCTAAGTCTTTCTTTGTTACAACAAGCTCATCTAAGTCAGAGATTTCATGTTTTGCAGCTGACTTAAATCCCTCCTTAAACTCCACCCCTAACTGTTCAAGCTTATCTATCAATGTCGCCATGCTTCCCTTCAGGTTTTCCTTCAGGGTTAGATATGTATCCATCGCCTCATTCAATATTTCCCCCACCGTTTTCCCTGTTTCCCTTGCAAGTAGCAAGACCCTTGAGTAGAGATTCCTGTCTATACCCCGGATACTTATTACCTCCCTCTTCTCCGGCTCACCCATCCCATCACCCCATAATACATTTAGTACATGTAATACATGTATTCATTTATAAATATTCCTAAATTGGAGTTTCCTTTTCTCGTTGTAACATAAATTTGGCGCAAGGATCTTCATGACTATACTCTTTTAGGTTAATGGCAGGATATCATCTGTGGGTGAGAAAACCTTTATGTTGTTGCTGCGCGCGATGTAGCATTTAAAGACATTTAAAGACAGGTAGTGCGTCTGGGCTGTCATTAGATAACGATTTAATGAAAGTTATGACATATTTCACTATGTTATCTAGTGACTTAAAAAGGGGAGAGATGCTACCATTTCTTGGAGTATCTCCATGCTGTTTCGAATGTTTCGAATGTTTACACACACTTATATCGCATGGTGGTGAGCTTTAAATTTGTGTTTTCAATATAAATTTGTGTTTTAATAGCTAAAGAGTAGTGGGGATATGATGCCTGTAGAAGGGTTTGGAAGGTTCTCATTGTTAGACCTAGACAGGGAGCTGTTGAATTTTGCAATAGGTGAGATGGAAAAATCTGGCTTACCCCCTATAGAATTTTTCGAATCTATGGTTGGGGTTTGGGGAAGTTGTGACGATTACGTTGAAAGTTTGAGGGTTGCTTCAGGAATGGAGGATAAGGAATTTCTTGAAGAGGCTTCACGAACCTTGGGCTTGCCAATGGGAGTTATTAAAAAATTCGATGAGAACAGAGGAATTATAGAAAGGGCTGTAAAGGAGCGTTTGGAGGAGTGGGAGAAAAAGAGGAAATTCTATCTGAAAGCCTTGGAAGAGCCGGAGTTTGCTTTAGAGAGGCTATGGTTAAAAATAGAGAGTTACGATTTGAATAATGGGCTCTACGCTTTGGGTGATGGGTTCTATGCAAGGAAGCATTCGATAGATGGGTATAGTAGGTTACTGATATACAAGCATAAAGATTTTAAACTTTTCAAAAAAGGTGGAGACGAGTTAACAGCAGTAATAGACCCACACAGGAGAGTTATAGTGACTGATAGTTATGACGAAATAAGGGAAGTATTCGAAGGGCTTGGTGTAAGCTCGCTTGAACTGTCAAGATTTTTGGTAAGTAGTAAGGAGTACATGGTGAGCCCTAAAGATACGTACGTTAAAGTTGATGGTAAATTGGTTTCTTTGGATACTATAATTGAAAGCGATGAAGAGAACGATTTGTTTGAGGAGATAAGGAAGAGGTTTAAAAAGTATAGGGGAAAAGAACTTATGGATTACCTGCTTTTGAGGTATGAATTAAGGGAGGCCTTTAGAGATGCTGAAAGAAAGAAGAAGAGTTGGTGGGAGAGGTTTAAGGATTACGTTAAAGGGATAAAGAAATCCAGCCTTTTCCCACTTCTCGTTGAGGGAATTGTACCTGTGTGTGGATACTTGGCTGGGAAGTTGTATCAAACGAGTGGTTGCAATTCGTTTAACAAGGTTAAGTGTTTAAAGCAGGACGATGAAGAGGTTGGTATACTTGCTAACGATATAGATTGGAAGCTTAATGGGCAAAGAATTGCTGGTGAGCTTGAATTTGCTAAGATACGTTATTTAAGGGTTAACAGCTCTGCCGATTTTAGCAAGATTTCAAACTCTTCGAACTTGTTAATACTCGGAGGTCATCTTGCTTATGGAATAAGCAACGTAACTTCGAACATTTTGAATCCAACTGAGAAGTACTTGCTCATCAACAATCCCGGAAAAGCTTTTGTTTTCGTTAAGAAAGATGTATTCAAGCAGGGACAAACGGTTGTTATAGTTGCTGGGAAAACCAGGAGGGAAACTTCGTTTGGAACTTTGGATATGGATAGCAATTATACGCCGGATGGGTTGCAACCTTTGATAGATAAGGATAAGGATGGGTTACCGGTAAGCTTTGACCCCAACGATGAAGTTAGGGATTTGGAGAGAAAAGGAGATATAGGAAAGGTTAGGAGCTACGTTGTTTTTGCTGAAGGGAAGGGGAAGGGTTTTGATGTTATAAGGGATAACTTAGCTTGGTTGTTCTACAACTGCAGTTTTACTGGCAAGCTTTTTGATTCTTTTGGCTCTGAAGATTACCCAGATGCTGCTTTGTACATACTGCTTGACGTGGTTAGGAAAGCTATACCCAGCTATGTTAACGATTATGGGAATATGGCTATAGCTTTAAGTGTTGTCTGGGATTATCCGGTTAAGAAAGACGATGAGCTAAAAGTCTATCCCAGCAAGGTTGATTACGATAAGTACCTTGCTGATTTGGCTAATTTCTTCGTCAACATAAATGAGAAGAAGGAGACTAAGTTTAATTTGAAAAAGTTAAAAGTAAGGGAACTTGTTAATGTTGTTGATACGTTTTTCCCCGCTTATCGTAGCCTGTACGTTGAACCTAATCATGTTAAAAGTATAATAGTTACACCTATAGGAGATTTGAAAGCTTTACATGAAATGTACAAGGGAATGTTGCACGTAAGTGTATATTCTATTCTGAATTTTGCTTATAGAAAAGTTATTTATAGCGGTGGCCCAATTACAGAATGGCCTTATCCTACACCACTTCAAATTGATAATATGAAGGTTTCGTGTCTACCCGCATGTTTTTATGTCAACACGATTGGGCAAGTGCTAGGAATCCCTACAAGAGCGGCGATAGACTGGGCAATAACACATGGTATCACACCTTATTGGGATGGTAATAAGTGGATGTATGCCATTGGATATTGGAGACTTAAAAATCCTATTCCTGAAAGTGAATTGTATACGCATGATTGGAATGATGGCTACCATTGGGAAAAATACAAAGTGTATATTGTAGAGTTCGATCCTGTAGCTTTCTGGTGGTTTAAAAAATTAAAAAAATAAATTTATATTAAAAAAACAAAAAAAGTAATGTATGAGTAAGAAACTGTTTATCCCGATTCTTCTTGTTTTTTGTTTCACTTTACTGTTTTATTACTATAAGTTTTTAAGGAGGGGTGTTTCTAATCTCTTGGAAGAATGTGAAAGTAGGATGCTCGTTGAAAGAAAACCTTACTTGGTTTGTTGTTTGAAAACGGTAAATTGAGTTACGATTGTAAGAGTCCGTTCCATCCCGGAGACTACGTAATAGTTCAAGTTAACTTGAACTCTTTTAACATACCCTATGAGCCTTACTATGCTATTATTGCACCTCCGGTTTTTAACGGTGGAGGAGGTGGCGCTACAACAACTAGTCAGCCTAGTGGAGGTGGGGCCGGAGGCGGGGAATGTGTATGGAACGAAAATACAAGGAGTTGTAGCGGTAGCTGTGGTGCTGGAAAGGTTTGTAGAGTAACTGGCACCTCTCTGCAGACTCCCAGCCCATGTAGAACCACTCTATGAAGCATTTACTGCATTCCTCATACAGCATCTCCTCCACTACGTACCTGTTTTCTACTGGGTCCTTGTAAACCGTGAATATCCTCTCTTCATCAATTATAAGAGATATTGATTGAACCTCTACGCCCCGGACCATACATACTATCCTTCCATCAGCCCTTCTAAATTCGGCGTTCACCTTTCCATCTCTTTCCTTGCCGGGGAAAAGTAGGATCCTCACCTCTGAACCCTCAGCAAAGGAATCACGTACATCCTTTACGAATTCAGCAGTGGCATTACTAATCCACACGGTTTTAGCTTTGGATATCTCCTCTTTCAAGATTCTAAGGCCAATATCCGCCTTCTTTATAAGGAATCTTTCCATCTTAACGTCACCTTCCATGTTAAGCGCCGTCTGGACAGCCTCGATAAGACTCTCAAACTCCATCCTAACCATGTTAAAGACTTCAGAGGGGGGAACAGCTTTGAAAAGCAGTGGAAAGCCTGAGTATATTTTTACCCACCCCTTAGATCTGAGCGACCTTAAAACATCGTAAATCTTCGTTCTTGGAACACCGGCAGCTCTTGAAAGCATGGATGATTGTAGAGTGCACTATGTTTGGGAGAGTATTAAATGGTTTTTCAACCGTGAGTTGCAGGGACTGCTGGAATTGTGGCGTTACAGACTTTCTAACAATTCTCCTGGCTCCTTTACTCTTACTTTAGCTTCCCTTAGGATTAGGTTTCTTTTCTCGAGGAGCTCATGGTCGCCTGTGACAAAGGCTTCAACCTTATCTCTAAGGATGCTTGCGTAAGCTATGTGAAGCATGTCTAGGGCTCTAAGACGTAAACGTTTAGATAGGATGATGCACAGATAATATTCGAGTGGAATTCTAACCTTGAACTCCCTGAGTTTTACAAGGTAGGTGGCGGCAATAGGTCTTAAATCAAGATCTCTAATGATGAAACGAATAAGTACATCTACAGGTGTTTCCCTAAATTTCTCTGGTAGAATTATAGAGCCCCTAATCCTGGAGATAACCGAGTAAAGCTCGAATAAGCCAACCGGTGAGATTTGGAATAATCCCCTTCCACTTTTTAGCATGCTGACCACAGGCTCATGAAGAGGATCTCCAGGCTTGTAGTATGCTACCACAATGTTCGTGTCAACCAGAAAAGGCAACTAATCACCTCTTCCCTCTCTCACGATCTCCACAGCCGTCTTCTCATGCACAATAACCAGGGGATTAGCCCCCCCTCTACTCATCTTTAACAACTCCTCAACAACCTCCTCATCCGGTACAGCCTCCACTGAGCCGGCAAGCTTAGCCCCGCCAACAGCCATTTCAAGCAACTCTTCAACCAGGGCTCTAAAAGTGGAGCCTTCCAGGATAGCTAGAACTCTAGCTTCTTTAAGTAGGCCATCGCGAATCCTTACACTTGTAACCCTATCCCTAGCCATCTGAAACATACGATCATCAAAATATTAAAATATTAACTACAATATATCATGCTGCCTATGCTTATTTGGTACTCGAATACTCCAACGAGGCCCACCCCTTTGACATCTCCCATAAAGGAAAACTCAACCTCAGAAACACCATACACGTGTAAATGGACTCAAAAGCACGATTCACGGCGCGTGAAACCTCTTGAAGCATGCCTGGATGATGAAATTTGAAGCACCTTAATCCCTACAATTTGTAAATGATCCAGCTGGGCTGAAATTAGAGTAGAGTCCAATGGTCTACTATTTGCGCTTGTAAATCTAATGTTAAACTTAAATTAGACCTCGTCCAATCGTATAGATGTAGAATTGGGTGAGACAAGGATTAAAATAGTTCGTAACCATGGATTCGAGAATCTAACGAACTCACTTCTGCTTTCTAAAGGCTTGTTTTACTCTGCTTTAGAAAAGCGGAGAATGCCCAGTATGCAAGAAATTCGAGGATGAGATAGGGAGAGAGTGTAAGGGGGAAGGAGTTATATGGATGAGAATCTTTAAATCCTTCTTCAATCATTGGTGATAACGTTGAGTGAAGACCGAGAGGTTGACCGAGAGGTTGGGAAGCGAGTGCTACTAGCTCTATAGATAGTTTGGACTTGGCTAATTCAGCTGTAAGCGGGTCTTACAGGATCTGCTCTTTATGCCCGCGTTACTTTGGGTGGGGTGTAGCCGTGTTCTTGCCGTGGCATCTGATGGGTTTCAGGGGAATGGCTGGGATACTTCCACAAGTACTATTCCGACCGTCGTCATCGGCTTGATAGAGGCTACGTATGGGAGCTCGGCTATCCTGACCATTGCTGACAGGCTTGCTGTTCCTATAACCGTTTTATTCATGCTTAACAGGAGGGGGTTCAGGCCGAGTGCCTCTAGTTCACCCATCATTTCAGGGGTCACAGGTATTGTGCAGGTGACTCCAACCATCAAGACTGTTTCGTCTAGGCCTTCAATAAGGTAATTCTCCACAGCCTTGATGGTTTCATTCCTAGTATGGCCGGCTATTATAACGTAGATCTGAACCTGATCGAGCAGAGGTATAGTCCAGTAGCCGTAGTAGCCGGGTATGGTGAGGTTTTCAATGGCTTCCTTGGGTAGAATATTCCGTGAAATCATCCCTGGCCAGCCTCTAGCAAGAGGCCCCCCGACAACGTAGATTATGTCGAAGCGTAGAGGCCTAATACTGACCGGGAGGATTTCCTCAGGGATCAATGTAAAATTGCCAAGGTTTAGGTTTGATAGACCCTCATAGAGAAGTGATGCAGCTTCCGAGTCCGCGTTTCCATACACTATGGCTATTCTAAGCTTTATTTTACCCTCAAATCCGTGGAGGATGGTGGACTGAGAGATTACGGCGACGAGTGTTATAAACATGAGAATCTTCTTCCAATTCATCAATTTCTTTGAATACCAAACCAATATATATACTTTCATCAAAAATTTTAACTGTCTAACGTATCGGTGTCGTCACTATCCTAGAGGTTGATGTGGGCAGCAGTGGACACCTTTCCACACCAGCCGTGTACTCTATGCTTAGCATCATTTCCCCTCAGCCGATCCCGCCTTCGTCATAGAGGTTTGTAATGGCAGCGAGGAGATGGAGGACTGTGTTTCATACCTGGATAAGCTCTACATCTGCTGAGGTATACGGATGCCTTCACGGAGGGCTACCCGGCTGAAAGGTTCACCAGGAGGGATGCGATAAGGGCTGGGGAGTGCGCTAGGAGGGTGCTGGAATGGGTGGAAAAGTGCGTGTGGGATCGATGGAGAAGATAGTTAAGGAGAGGACTAGGCTGAGGATGAGAGTGATAAAGAAGCTCCGAGAGTATTCCAGGGAACTCGGCGAAAAATCCGGTAGAATCTCACTAATCCTCTTCGGCTCATTTGTGAGAGGCGACTTTAACCTATGGAGTGACATCGACGTAATCATAATCTCCGAAAGGTTCAGGGGAGTAAGGTTCATCGAGAGATGCCTGAATATGGGCGGCCCCCTTCAGCAACCTCATCCCGATATGCTGGACCCCGGAGGAGTTTGAGAAGATGCTGGAAAAGCCCTCATGGAGGGAGGCCCTAAAGGACTCTGTAATTATAAGAGACGACCATGGAATATGGGAGAAGCTGAAACTCATCAGAGGGGTCCCCGGTGAACGGATAGAGCTGGGTATGATCGTCGTCTGCGGAAGGTCTCGGCCGCTCCTTAGTCTATCTCGTTTTCAGCCATTCCTCTTTAAGTATGTAGTCCTTGCTTTCAGCCTCCTGAGATCCCACCAGCAGTCTATAGCCTGAGGCCCCGCTTTCAATGTTTAATATCTTCTCAAGCTTACCATATGCTACTATCTTGTCTCCTTCAACGGCTACGTCCGAGTATAGGCCTTCATATGTGACTATCTTCTCTATCTGTGTGGTTTGGCTTGGCCCTTCGAGCAGCTTGACATCTTTAACCTTGTAGACTGCTGGTATGAAGAGGCTTTCCCGCGCATCCTCCACCGTACACTTTATCTTCGCCATCCCAAGAGGCTGGTATCTTAGGCTTCCATACCTCTCTTTTACCTCCTCCTCGGTTTTTACTGGGTGTACTGAGAATTGTCTTCCCTTGTACAGTGCCCTGTTCCATTTCTCCATGTAGAGTTTTAGGGCAGCTTGATACTGTATTTTGTGTATTTGTACTATATGCTTGGCCCATTTCTCCACTAGGCTCTTTGGCTTTTCTATGCCGTAAGACTGTTTCTCAAGTATTTCCACCATGGTATGCCTTACCTTCCAGGAGTTTTCTATGCCGTAGACTGTTAGGTCAATGTCTGAGATCTTAGGGTTATGTATTCCTAGGAGTATGGATCCCGTCACTCCGAAGGAGTCTATCCCAGACTTGTCTGCGAGGATTGTGTAGAGCTCTCTAACCTGGTGTTCAAGGCTATCCTGGCATTCCCTTAGGATTTGGTTAAGCCTTTCCTCTGGCTTGTAGTGGATGCTTATTGACTCTATGGGTACCATTGGGAACTTTATGTTTAGGCTTTCATCCCAGACGAGGTAGTCTGGCTTGTGCTTTTCGAGATACTCATAGGTTTTTGAGACTCCTACCGCGCTGTAGTAGGGTAGTATTCTGCCATAGTACTGGCCGTTTCTACTCCATTTGCTTCGGTATCCTCTTCTATATTCTGGAACGTATTTTAGGTAGCAGATAACTTTCCCCGGGGGATGCATGTTTCCGACGACGCAGAATATTAGGCCGTCATTGTCAGCTATGAAGTCCCGATCCCTAAAGCTTCTCACGCTATCCCCAGAGACTCTTTTAACACGTCTATGTTTATCCTTCCAGCCTGATGTACTACGCCCGTCTTCAGGTTTTCCAGCCTCAGCATTCCGGGCGCGAAGAAGGCTGGGTCAAGCTTACTCCAGTCGAACTCCACGGATTTGAGAACCTGGTATGAGGGCTTACCATAGAAGTTTGAGGTTGTTGCTGGAGCCCTGGCTATGAGATCCTTTAGGGCATGGTCATCCTCGTAGTCTACTATAAAGCTTGTTGAACCCCCGTATATCAGTGCGTCTTCCTCCCTACCAAGGGTTACTCCCTCATCAGGGTGGATAGGCATTATTGGAGCGTAGCCAACCCCTGAGACCACAAGCTTAGGGTCGAATCCGAGATAGTCAAGCCTATATAGGCCTGTCTCAACAATCCTCCCTGAGACCTGGGTTGATCCTGCGATGGATCTTGTAGTAGTTAGGACTAGGTAGAGGTTTTCAGGCTTAACCCCGCATTTCTCTGAGATAAGCTCCACAGCGCTCCTTGTAGGGTATTTCTCGGTCTCTAGGAGTAAGACGGCAACGTCGGCGTCATCCCTGTAGCCTATCTTCTCATAAACCTTCTTCGGTTTTAGGGCTAGAGCCCTGCCAGGGCCTGAGGCCATTGCTCTAAAGTCCTCTGTTTTAACATTCCACCCTGCAAGCTGGCAGCCTAACAGTGAGACGGCTGGATGGTCTGTGTAAACATTTATTGTCGGGAGCACTATCCCGCCATAGTCTAACATGGAGATAAACACGTCGCAAAGGCCTCCCATAGCTATCTTTGTGATCATCAGGCCAGCCTCGTATCCACCCACAGCCTCTATACCAGTATCTATAACCGTCGCACCGCCATCAACAGTCTCAACCTTAACTCGGAAGTATCCGCTCTCCTCCACAAGCCTACGGGCAAGCTTGTAGGCAAGCCTATTAACACTCACCATGTTCCTACCCTGGGTGTTCATGTATTTGGGAAAAAATATAAAACATAGAAATTGTTCGATAGCAGCTATAAAGACGGGTTAACCCCAAGCAACAGGTCACCCGCCTCTCCCCTAAACGCCTGTTTCGGCCTGTGTATTCACATGTATCGAGGAGAGCCTAATGCGGATAAAACAAAATATGGGGAATGGCATGCTCCTATTTGATTAATTCCTCGTGTTTTCTAGCCCACGGGTTTTTGTCCAGGTTTATGTATAGTCTCCCCATGCATTTGGGATTTTCGACGGCGTCCCCGACGTATATTAGGAAGGGGGCTTCCACGATTACTCCCTTGGCTTTCGCCTTTCCGGATGTGCTGTCCGGGTAGAAGGATGGTGGTATGCTTCCAACAGAGCCGCATATTATGATTGTTCCGCCTGTCATCCCTGCTCCTGGGAGGCCTGGACAGTCTCCCTTAACCATGATTTTCCCACCTGTCATGTAGGCTCCTGGGGCAATCCCTGCGCTTCCTTCTATGATAATCGCACCTCCCGCCATTCCATAGCCGGCTCTTGCCCCGGCTGACCCGTGAACTATTATTAGGCCTTTCTTCATCCCGGGCTTTGTTATCTTGCCTCTAAGTCTTCCTCCAAGATATGCCCCGGCGTTTCCGTAAATCTCTATTTTTCCATTTTTCATCTCACAGCCGGCATAGCTTCTTACACTTCCGTGGACTTCTATCTCCCCTCCCTCCATCCATCTTCCCAGGTAGTGTCCTGTGCTCCCTTCGACTATTATCTTACCAGCTTTCATCTTTTCTCCGAGTCTACATATTTTTCCATAGCCGTCTACCACCTTTAATGTAGCCCCGGCCGGGTCTGATGGGGGTTCACCTTCTATTTCGAATAGATCGTTCAGCTTCACCTTCCGTGAGCCGTAGTTAACTGTTATATTCTCTATTTCCCTGTGGGAGAGGCCTGCAATCCTGTCTGGGCTCAGGTTTTCAGCTTCAACCAGGACTTTCAGGGGTTTACGTGGCTTGATGGTTATAACCATTTTACGTCACCTCCACAGGTTTTAGGCTTTTTATCTCACTCTCATGTACGGTGTACTGGTTGAAGTTCACAGTGTACCATTTCTGGAAAAGATCTCTAACTTCTCTATCTATCGATTTGAACTCTTCGGCCTTGGGATGTTTCACATAGTATGTCGAGCCGTACATGGTTTCCACTATTTCTCCGTTCTTCACTACTATTCTTCCTGATTTCACTGTTAGATACGCGTATCTAAAGGTTTTAACAAATTCTTCGTCTCCGATTTCATCGATGGAGTCTGGTTTAACGTCGTAGACAGAGATGTCTGCGTCAGCCCCCGGCTTTAGGGTTCCCTTAACATTGTCGAGGCCTAGAATTCTGGCTGGCGATGCCCTGGTCATAACGGCGATTTCATAAAGGGTGTACTCCCTTTCAAGGCTTGGAAGTATAGCTCTTCTCCTAGCTGCCCTGCTTATCTTGTTCAAGATTTCCTCTCTCGCTTTTCTACGCATCAGCCACAGCATTATCCTTGGGTATCTTGTGAACGGCCCGCCATTGGGATGATCCGTAGTAAGGAATACCTTCCATGGGTCACTGACAAGTAAGGCTAGCTCTAGGCCTATACACCATTGGACCGCGTTGACAAGGTTTTTCTTCTTATACTTGAACGGCACTACCCCTGATGCTGACTCAGCTTCAACCTCGCCTCCTGCCCATTTCCTTATGGAGGTGAGGTGGTAGAGTGCAAATTCGAATGGTGCATCTGCGGTCATGGTTGTTGAGGTTCCAAATATTAGTTGTCCCATGTCAAGGGTTGCACCCCTCGTCTCCATCACTGCTTTGGCTACCTCCTCGCTTCCAGGTTTGAGTTCAGCCCAGTTTTCCCCCTTGTACGAGTTGAACTGGGCATGCGTTATGTGTATTCTACCAACGCTTTTTCCAGCCTCCCTTATGGTTTCAACGGTTGTCTCATAGTTTCCGGGTATGCCTAGCTTGTTGCAGTGCACGTGAATAGGATGCGGAAGCCTCAGCATCTCGTTCACCTTCCCAAGGCCTCTTACAATCTCTCTTGGAGTAATGTTGAATATTGGTATCTGTTCGTCAAAGCCAAGGCCGAACCCTGTTCCTTCAATCCACTTGAGAGCCACGCCTGGATCGACAAGTTTCAAGCCGTAGCCCTTTGTAGCCCTGAGGAGCCATGCTACAAATATTGCCGCCGAATCCAAGTCATCCTTGCTTAGGAAGTGAAGAAGCACCCAGTTCGAGTCTACCAGGGGTATGCAGGCTTTGTCTATTATTGGCACGTCATCGAGTTCCTCATGGGTATGTCTTGTTTTCAGGGGCGGAGTTGCAGGCTCTACAACCATCGTCCAGCCCATCCTGGCGTATCTGTATCCTGTAATATACGTTGTCGGCGTGGTCTTCCCAGAGCCAGACCTTCTAGCAGACTTTCTAGACATGAAACTGTCATAGTGGTCTTCCGGCCTTATCAGCCTCCCAACATTAACCTTTGGGCCCGCTATGTGGCTGTGAATGTCTATCCCGCCTGGCATGACAAGCCTACCGCCGACATCTATGACTTCAGCTGAGCTACTGACATCTTCAACTATCTTCCCATCCTTTACTGGAATGTCAACTATTTCTCCCTTAATGCCCTGTAGGGGGTCTATAAGATAGGCATTCTTAATCAGAAGCTCCATAACTCTCACCTCGCAGACCTAACCTTTTCAAGTATTCTCTTCAGGATCTCCTCGTCTCCAAGAACTTGCGGGGGCGGCTTAACTATCTTCTTAAGGTGTAGTGCAACCCCGTCCATCCTGTAGGCTGTCCCTTCAACCTCGACCCCTGACATGGCTGATGGTATCGCCACGGTTGACGATGCAACCGTTAGGCTGGCCTTTGAATCTATAGCTATGACTGGGATCTCTAGGAGGCCTCTCACTGCTTCAGCTGGGAAGTGTGCAACGGGATCCGAGGCGATTATGAGGGCGGCATCTACATCCCTGTTCGCCAGGAGTTCCACGGCAGTGGTGATAGAGGCGTTATGCCTAGGATATCCTCTCATGTAGTCAACGCCGAAAGCGTAGCCTGTGGTCCAGAGGCTGGTCTGACAGGCCCCGGAAACATTGTAGTGCCCCCTTAACGGTTGAAGAGCAAACTTAGTCCACTCATTCAAGTCTTGAACAAGCCTTACAAGAGCTTCGATTAAAAGCTCCTTTCCTGTTGTCATCGTGGCACCAACACCAAAGTATAACACTCCAAACCTGCAGGATCTCATCATGTCAGTCAGCTCGTATATCCTTTCAACCGGAACCCCTGCCACCTGGTCTCTTTCGATCTCGTAATCCCTTATTGCCATTCTCAACGCTGTGATCAGATTATAGTCGCCTCCAGGCTGAACCCTAAGGTGTAGGTCGGCAGTCCTAGCTGTGAGAGTTTCCCTAACATCGACCACAACAACCTTCCTATCGCTTCTAGACTTGATCTTGAAGCCCCTGGATGTAGCCCCGTACCTCTCATATTGTCTTTGGTGGGCTTCTAACGGGTTGCATCCCCAGTAAACTAGAAGGTCAGCCTGGTTTCGGAGTTGGCCGAGCGTTGCTCTCACGGTACCTACATTCATAACCCCGAGAAGGGTTGGCCCATGGCATACAGAGGTTGTATTATCTATCACCCCTCCGAGGAGTTCTGCAAGCTCGTAGCCAACCCTCATAGCCTGAACGGTTGTATTACTCCAGCCGTAGAGCAGCGGGTAATCTGAACTTGCAAGGATCTCAGCCGCCTTCTCCAAGGCCTCTTCAAGGCTTACAGGCTTCATCATGCCGTCCTGTCTAATGTACGGTTTGAGAAGCCTCCCCTTCCAATGGTTTTCAAGCTTTGCACGCCCGATGCTACATGCCTTTTCAACCTGTGTTATAACACCGTTCTCTACTTTCACCATGAGATCATCGCACAAACATCCGCAGAAACTGCATACAGCATCCTCAACGGTGTACGAGTCCCCATCTACAGGCTTGTAGTCTTCAGGTGTAATGGCCTCCCTTACTCCGTAGACCTGTAGTATCTCTTGTACGCCGAGTACTTCTCCTGTAGCCTTGGATATCTCTGCTTCAATGTTTTTTAGACATGGCATCCCGCTTCCTTCCGTCTCATATGGGAGTAGAAGGTTGGCGTAGGGGCCCATAGGTATAAATGCAACCCCCTGCTGGTTGAACCTTGAGGCTGAAACCTTGAGTATAGCCTCCCCGTTGCTTGTTGAAACTTTTACCCTATCTCCCTCTTTGACCCCTAGCTTCTCCATGTCCCTCTTGTCAAGGACTATTGTTGAAACCGCTTCCCTATACCTCCCTGTAAGTTTATCTTCGACACTTCTACCCTGCACTATCGTTCTCCCTGTTATTAGGGTAAGCTTCAAACCTGTTCACCCTTCGCCATCTTTACGGCTTCATGGGTGTATATCTTGTAGGGGCCAAGCCTTCCACCATAGTTAGCGGAGGTTATCTTTACAACCCCGCCGACAGATGCGGCTGCGAGGATCGCATGTCCAGTTGCAAGCTTAACAGCTTCAACATTTAGGCCGTTTATCACTATTTCGAAGACGCTCTTTACACCTGGTGGAACCAGAGTTTCTTTAACCATTTCCCTGAGGGTTGGGCATAGCAGGTGGTTTGTTGTAGCTATGAACTTTGGATACTTTAGGCTTCCAACCTTGGAGCCGGATCTTACTATTCCGCCTGGGAAGGGTAGAACTATGTCTTTAGCCTTGTTCTGGGCTGCCTCGACAGCCTTCATTGCAGCTTCAAGTCCGGCTTCATGGCTTTCAGCTAGGATTATTATGTTTCCCCCTGCTACCCCTTTTACTATGCCTACCTTGTCTTCTATCAGGAATTCCCCCTCCATCACTGGTACACGCCACATGTTCCTGCCGTAGACCTTCTCCTTCTTCTCAAATCCATCTCCGAACTTAGCTACAGCCTTACCCATTCCGATCTTCCTTTTTACATCTGGTAGGCCGTCGAATACGGATGTTGTAGCGCATGTAAGGACGCACTGTCCGATTCTGGCTAGAACCTGCATCTGAACCTCTGGGACTGAGCGTTGGTATATGTGTATGAATATTCCAGGTCTTCCATCTGGTGTTTCGGTCTCTGGTACCAGCCTTTCTATCCCAGCCTCCGCTGGAGACATTATTATGGAGGATGCGAATCCAGTTGCCGCTCTCGCAGCTGTTAGACACCATTCTTTGTCCCTTGCAGTGATCAGTATCCTCGACGCATACATGGGGAAGGCTTCTGCAAAGGTTTCCTCAACCTCAACATTTCCGATTTTCAATTCTTACCCCCGTAAACCCTTGAAATTCAAATATTAAAATAATTAATTGGCTTACTAAGACCCCCTCATATTCTAGAATCTCTTTAGAGTATATCTTTAAGAGATATGAGTATACAAAATACATTGGTCATCAACAACATCTTTTAAGTATTACTTTAAAAATTTACATATATCACAAAATTTCATCTTATATAAAGCGTTAGAAGGCTGATAATCTTTAAATACCCCTTACAAATAGTTACTAATGGTGACTGCCATGCAGCCGCCAATTCAACAGATAATAGAAAGGTTGACGGAGTTTGTAAGTATGTGGATACCTAAGCTAGTAAGTGCAATCGTAATACTGCTCATCGGATGGGCTGCAGGAAGAGCGTTCGGGAAAGCAGTATCCTACATACTGGACAAGATAGGAGTAGACGACGCCATCAGAGGAACAACGGTCGGAAAGGCTATTGAAGAGAGGACAAAGGTAAGCATCGTCAGGATATTCGATATAATAGCGAGATGGTTTGTGTACCTCCTGGCTATTATGGCTGCATCCGACATTCTAGGCATCCAAATGCTGAGCGCATTCCTCCAGAGGGTCGTGGCATACCTGCCTAACCTGGCAGCTGGCATGATAATTATCATAGGCGGCTTTATCGCCGGCGACTTCCTAGGAGACCTGATAATCAGAATCAGCGAGGAGAAAAAGCTTGAATGGGCAAGCATATTTGGAAACCTCTTCAAGATTATGGTATACTTCATAGTGTTCCTCATAGGCCTAAGACAAATGATGATCGACGTATCACTCCTCGAGGACATCGTCAGGTATATGGTCATAGGCGTAGCCATAGGAGCAGCAATAGGCATAGGAGCAGCACTCGGCCTAGGCCTCAAGGACGTTGTCAGGGAGTACGCGGAGAAGAAGATAATGCCAAAAATAAAGTAGAAGCCCCCATTTTTTACCTGTCTACCCCCATCACCCATATATTCTTTAGTACGGCAGACACCATGTAAGGCTGCCAAACCTATCCCATAGAAATATCTATAAAAATTTAGTGGCTTGGAACAGTGGTGTCAACGTGACTGTGAAAATAGGATTTTTGAAGCTGGGGAATATAGCCTCAGCACCTATGTTAGAGTTCCTTCTTGATGAGAGGGCAGAACGTGAGGACATAGACGTGAGAGTAGTCAGCTCAGGGGCTAAACTAGGACCAAGCCAAGCTGAGGAGATAGCCGGGAAGCTTTTGGAGCTGAACCCGGACCTAGTGGTACTCACCTCCCCCAATGCATCCTTGAAAGGTCCTATGAAGGCTGTTGAGAAGATAGCGGGTGCGGGTAAGCCATTGATAGTTGTCTCGGATCCCCCTGCTTTAAAGGCTAAGGAAAAATACGAGGAGCTTGGAGTAGGCTATATTATTGTAGAGGCAGACTCAATGATTGGTGCGAGGAGAGAATTCCTCGATCCTGCAGAGATGGCATTGTTCAATGCAAACGCTATAACCCTGCTGGCATGCACCGGCGCCCTAAACCTGCTGTTCAACGAGATAGACAAGGCAATAGACAGTATTAAGAAGGGGGAAAAACCGGAGTTGCCAAGGATAAAGGTCACGGCGAAGAAGGCTGTTGAGGCAGCGGGCTTCCAAAACCCCTACGCAAAGGCTAAGGCGATGGCAGCATACGAGATGGCTAAGAACGTAGCGTCCATAACCGTGAAAGCCTGTTTCATTGAGAAGGACTGGGAGAAGTACACCCTAATGTGCGCAGAGGCCCACGAGCTGATGCAGGTAGCGGCAATGCTCGCGTTGGAGGCAAGGGAGATAGAGAAGTATGGTGACACTCTGCGGAGAACCCCCCACTATGACGATGGCACCATACTTGACAAGAGAAAGCTCATAGAAAAACCAAGGAAGCCACAGTAACCCCCTCCAATCCTTTATCCTTGCTGCTCTCCTAGTGTAATAGTTTAAGCCTTCTATCGTTAGCGTCTACACATAACAGTAAAGTGGGAAGAATCAGACTCTATCCAGAACCGATTTTAACAAGTACTACGGGTTTATGCTCTATTGACTCCAGCATTTCCCATGTAACCTCATCTACTCCGACGCCGAATTTCTCAGCCATATCCCACACAGTCAGCCCTGCCCCCGAGCCCATGGCTTTCTCACATTCCGATAGAACTTCTAAGAGTTCTTTAAAGGCTATTTTGACATTATAGGCTGAGACGGGGGTTGGCCATCTCTTAAGCTTTAGAAATCTACCTGCAAGATAAGATATAAAACCTAGATTGTATAAATGAAAAGTCGAGCTTCTAACACTTAAATACAATGGTCCAAGACGGTACATCTTGTCACTATCCATAATGACAACTCCAACGTCCTTTCCAGTTCTCTCCTTCAATGTTTGCACCAGCATCTCCGCCAGCCTTCCAGGGTTTGGAAGGGGTAGGGAGACATAGCTGAAAGGGAGATTTGACCCGTCTATCCCGCCTTCAGACCCGTGTCTCAACGCCGCGAGCAAGCCCGCATGGTTTATAGCCACCTGCTTGTGTCTTGCACCCTCAGGGTAGGGGTATCTCCTAAGCCTTTTTATCGTCGTTGGTTTCATACGGCATAGCCTCCCCAGCAGATAACCCCAGGCAACCCTCATCCAACCTACCGCTAATATCTTCGCCAGCAGTCCAGGCTTGATCTTTGACTCGTCAACTATATTGCCAAGCGCGACAGACAAAGCTTTCTCCGAGAAGACTACGATGTCTCCATCCTCAAGTATAGGATCGAGAATTCTGCACACCTCCTTGTTGAAAGGGTATCCGGGCCTCCAATATGGAGTGATTATGGGGATAATCTTAAAATTCAGCATCATTTAGCCACGAAAGTCCACCTATGAACCTTAATATAAAATTGCCTAGCCCCGTCGAACCATTCGGGCAAATGTAAAAATATTTAATTGTTTTGCCCCATGTCATTGAAGTGATTACATTGTCGGAGCCTTTAAACGTCTATGACGTGGTAATAAGTCAGGATAGGTGTTCATACTGTGGATCTTGTATTGCTGTCTGCCCCAAGGGGGCTTTAGAGCCTGCTGTAGATGAGCCGTCCTTCAACAGGGATGAATGCGCCAATTGTAAGCTCTGTTTAAGGTTCTGCCCATCCCAGCCGGCTGAGATCGAGACATTACCTGTCATAGAAGCTTACACAGGTAGGACACTCCTAGAAGATGTTAAAGGACGCGCCCAGGATGGAGGAGTAGTATCAACTCTACTTGTAGCAGGCCTAAGGGAGGGCTTATTCACGGCTGCATTAACCTGTAAGGCAGACGGATTAAAGCCCACACCATTTATATCCACTACCCCGAGAGATGTAGTTGAATCCGCAGGCTCTAAGTACTCGTCGTCACCCAACCTCAGCCTGCTTACGAAAGCCATATCTGAACATGATAAGGTAGCAATAGTAGGTGTTCCCTGCCAGGTTAAAGCATCAAGGCTTCTACAAGGTTTCGGCAGGTATAGGGGTAAGATCAAAGTGATAATTGGAATCTTTTGCATGGAAAACTTTAAGCACACTACACTCGTACGGGAGATGCTGCCAAACCTGCTGGGAGTAGACCCAGCAGACGCGGGTAAAATGCAGATCAAACATGGAAAATTCACTGTCCACCTTAGGGGAGGAGGAAAGGCTGAGGTTCCAGTTAAAAAGCTTAAGAGTTTTATGAGGGGATCATGCCGCACCTGCGTCGACCTTACAGCACTTTACTCAGACATTTCCATTGGAAGCATCGGCTCGGAAGAGGGCTGGTCAACCATCCTGGTTAGGACTGAAACAGGAAAGAAGATCCTCGAACTTGCAGCCAACAGGGGAATGCTAGAGCTGAAAAGTCCGCCAGAGGATTGTATGGCACTTCTAAACAAGCTTGAAAAGGCAAAGGAGAAGAGAAGCCTGAAAACAGGTTGATAATAAGCCATGGTATAAAGCTTGCAACAGGCTTGTCATAAACTCAAGATGGTATAATGTACAACTTTTAATATAACAACAGATATCTGTTATTGACCTGTATGGGGGAGCCTACCGAGGTTCAGCTTGAAATATCCCCTCCTACAGCAGAGAAGAAAAGGAGGATACTTTTAGGCATAGTATTTGGAGTATTAGCATCTGGTTTGATTCTCCTCATATTTCTACGAGAAAGACAGCAGGAGGTTCTACTTAGATTCCAACCGGTTGTTGGGGAGAAGGTGGTGTATAATGTTACGCTTTCCCTAGAGCTTGCGGAACAGCCGATAGCTACATCCTCCATGATAACATTCTACGTGGAGAATGTTACTGGCAACATGTACACGCTTAAATGTGTCACGGAGCAGGAGATGCTGGGAACTGAGGAGTTCAAGCTTAAGGTTGACGACAGGATGCAGCCCGTAGAGATAGAAATGTTTGGAACAGAATTTTCAAATTCGCTTCCCGTAACAGTTCAGGGCGGATACCCCACGGATCCTTTAAAGGTTGGAGAGAGCTGGTCTACCCCTCTAGACTATAATCTCAGCTTTCTCGGCTTCGGTGATAGCAGGATCACCGGTACAATAGTTTACAGGTTAAAATCCGTTGAGAAGACAGTTATCGCCGGGAAAGCTATACTGTGGCAAAAATAGAGTTCTCCATTAGTGAAGGGAGAGTAGAGATGATTCTCTTCGGCGAAAATATGACTGCCGAGCTCCAAATGTACGGGTACATACTTATAGATGTCGAGAGAGGATGGCAGGTGGAACAGGAAGTAACCATGACCTACAAGATGCAAGTGATGGGCTTAGAAAGCAAGATTAAAGCTTTAATATCATCCAAAATGATAAGTCATGAAATTCCACCCTGATACCGGTTTGGTGTATAACAGTTGATCAAGAAACATGTAGAGAAAGCCTCAGTAACCCTAGACGCCCTTGACAGTGCAAGGGAGGAGGCATTAGCTAAGTCTAGAAAGATAGTTAGAGAGTGTAAAAAGGCTGAGACATCACTTAGATCCGGAAAGACTGCAGAGGCGAGAAGCTCTCTCTACAGCTTGCTGGAGGATGCCAAAAGCTTTATAAACAAGTACCTGTCAAGCCCTAACATATACTCAGTGGTGTACCCATACATGTCGGTGGCGTTTCAGGAGCTCGCTGAGGACATATTACTTTTGCACGTTAAGGAAGGATCAAGGCTTCCAGGACACGATGAACTTGGGATACCAGCTAGAGAATACATAATAGGGCTCTGCGATCTAGTAGGTGAACTGAGAAGGGAGTTCCTGTCAAATCTTATTACGGGCAACCTTGAAGAGGCTAAAAGACTCCTGGAGCTTATGGAGGAGATTTATAACGGTGTTTCGATGTTATCATACCCGGATGCTCTTGTACCGCTACGGAGGAAGACAGACTACATAAGATCGCTGCTTGAGAAGTCTAAATCTGAATTCTTACATGTCTCTGCAAATGTAAAGCTTCAGGAATCCTTAAAACCTTTCAAAAGTGTAATTAAACAGGAGTAGGCTGACTCTCTTTAGGATGCTTCCTTCCTCTCCTGAAACCAAGGGTTAGGGTGACGGCTAGGGCTCCGATTGCGAGAGTTAACAGGTATTTTAAAGTGTTCAGTCTGGATTTCAGCCTTTCCATAGCTAGCTCCTCAGCCATCCTTGCATATTTGATCGCATGGGTATAATTTCCCTCATAGTATGAGCTGAATGCTATGCTAAGGTAGCACTCGGCCATATCTACTTTAACCCTGTATCTCAAGGCTTTACTTATGGCCTGGGAAGCTTGGTCTATAATATTTCTCGCGGCCGTTCTAGCTTCCGCCTCTACTCTCTCTGCCTCAAACATCCCCTGTCTCGCGATTGTAACGGCTTCGTACATCATGCCCAGATTGTAGAGCTTCCAGCACTTACCAACCATAGCAAATAGGTGTGAAACATTGCACCCTCTACTATCCATGTCAACAGTCAGGTTCTCAAACCTGCCTATCTCGATGAAAGCTTCATATGATCTGTTAAGCTTGTCATAGGATTGCTCTAGCATTTGAAAGGCTGAATGTATGAGTCCTTCTCCCAGCAGACTGTCAGCTTCAGCTATGAGTTTTAGGGTATCGTTCACCCATACTCCTATCCTTCTGAGACGGTCAACTTCTGCCAGGAGTTTTGACCTGGAATTTTGATAGTATTGATCGCCCATCCTGTTAAGGAATACCACTAGTCCAAACCCAGCCCATAGACTATCCCATAGGTATATTCTCTCATCCCTTACCCCGGTGTACGTCCTCTTATAGTAGAATCCTCCCTCGTCAGACTGCATTTCGAGCAGCCAGTTTAGAGCTTCAAGAGAACTGTTATGCCCCAGGGTTGATGATAGGATTAGGTATTCAGCTGTGAAATGCGTGTATGTATTTTCTACGTCTATGTACGCCTCTAGAGTAACCACTATCTCACTTGTCACGATGCAGGCCCTATAGCCGCCTAGCTCCACGGATCTGAGGTTCTTGTATGCCCATTCCATAGACTTAGCCGCTATACCCTTTAGGATGGCGTTGCCGCTGTTAAGTAACGGTAAGGCTGGTAGAACCGCGTCCCAAATGCCAGCTGGCCCGTTACCATAGACGTCTGTATTCCAGGCTCCAGCCTCAACGTCAAAGCTCTCAACGATTAGGCCTAGGATCTCCTCCGCCGAAGCCTGCACTTCAGGGTTTCCAGTAGCCATCCATGCAAGCTGGAGGGCGTAGCAGTATTCTCCAGCTTCAAATACATATTTTACACCAATGCTTTTTATCAGGTTTGAAAGTCTAAGAGCTGCTTTTAGAGTTGAGTTTTCATAGGCTCCACTGCCGGTATACATTTTATATTTCGAGTAGGCCATTAGTGGGTAGAATATTCCCTCCATGTTGAACTTTGTATGGCTGGGCCATCCCCCCTCTTCTGTCTGCCATTCTGTAAGCAGTCTGAGTGTCCTATTCGCAGCCTCCATGTATTCTGGCACCTGGGTTAGCTTGTAAGCGTCAAGCAGTATCATCGCCGCATAGCCAAGGATTAGTGCGTCCTTATAGTTAGGAAATTCCTGGCTGTAAAGAACGTTAAACATGCCTGAGCTGTCCTGAACCGATAGAAGCCAGTTTGAAAGCGATAGAAGAGACGAGTAGGCTTTGTCTACTACTTCAGCACCATTATAAGAACTGGCTATGAGTATGAGTATTAGTACTCCTTCCTTCAACAATCCCTCCAACCCTTGGAATTCCTAGGGTAAGATTAAAAGTTTGAACGTTTACCGTCGGATCAAGTCTAAAATTGGGTAGAAGCCTTATAATCTGTCGTGGTATAGTTGGGTCTAAGTATAGGTTTCAGCGGTGTTTTAACCCTGCTCAGCCTCCTAGGAATCTCCTTTGTCTTCAGAGACTACCTTCAGAATCTACTTGCCTACATAGTCCTCAAGACGAGGAACGAGGTCCACAGGGGGGTTAGAATTAAAATCCTGGAGCCGACACCGATCAAGGGCGAAATTAGGAAGATAGGCCCTTTGAGGACGACACTACACGAGGTGGGGGATGGGCAGAGGCTGCCGTCCATGAAGACTGGAAGATACATTAAGATCCCAAACCACATGCTGATCTTCAAACCCCTCCTAATCTATAGAGGCGTAATTATAGACGAGGTGCTAGCCCACGTTAAGGGGGGCAACCTAAAGCTGCTAGGCAAGCTTATGGACGAAGCTATAAGAGACTCCGGCTGTAAGGTTGTGGGAGTTGGGATTTACCAGGAAGGGTCTGGATACGTAATCCACGGGATGTATGAGATTTCACCAAAGGTTGCATCTGACAAGAGGAGTGAGATACTCCTAAGGTTCACCGAAAAGGCTAGAAGCCACGGGTTACTCCAGTAACTCTAGAAACCTGTCCCTAACAGGCTTGTAAGCCTTCTCATAAAACCTTCTCTGGTCAAGCAGAACCTCCTTTGGGAACCCTGAGAGATACCTGACAGCTGCATCCCAGGCTTTTTCGTAGGGGGCGACACTATTAATCCTTGCCACGATCTGCCTGTCATAGTCTCTGGGGGTCTGCTCCTGCCCTCCAATTGTGAACCACCCCCTACCGGAAATGAAGGCAGCCTCGTTTCCCAGCATCTCAACTTTCTGCCCCTCTAAAGGCTTCTCCCCCTCCGGTTTACGTATACCCACAGCTTCCCTGCGTTCTCTCCCATGATACTTTGCCCATGCATAGAATATCGCCCTGTTTAGGCCGAAGCTCTTCGCCTTCTCCAGGTCTCCCTTAACAAGATAGTACCTTGCCGCCTGTAGAAGCGCCATCACCTGGAACCTGCCAATCCTCCCGGTTTTAGCCGCCCTGGCAGGCGTGGCTACGGCCCGTTCCCCGGCAGGCTTCTGCCAGCCTATATACCCACCCACCTGCTTAAACGCTTTAGCGCCTAAATTGTCAGCTTCTCCCTCAACATGTTTCCTCCATTCCATGTTATGTTTGGGGTTGTCCGGATTAACCCAGTCAAGGGTAAAGTTAGGTATATCTTCCGGTTTAAAGCAGACACATGCACGGTCCAAAATTCTATGGAGGGACATAGGCACAGTGAAAACCCTCTTTATGTCCATTTCATTCTCAATTTTCAAACTTCCAGGCCTAGGAAGAGTAGTCGACAGTCTTTTCTCCGCTTTAACCCTAACATACTCTACCGTGGCATAAGCCAGATCTAAAGGGTTCACTTTTGCCCTAAGATCTCCGGAAAAAGCATTCTCGTGAAGGTGTACGTGTATTCCTCTGCCAGACCACTTAAGATATACCGACTCAGCCACCCCCTCCTCTTCTAAAATCTCAGCGATTACCGCTGCTGCTTTAAGCGCGAGCTTCCAGTCATCGATTGCCACATCTATATCCCATATGGGGGTTGTGGACGCGATGGATGAGGGATCGTCCACATTACTAAGGCTTTTGTAAAGGTGTATTGTCGCATATATGCTTCTCGGTTTTAAGCTCTTGAACCTTCCTAGAATTTTCGCTACATCTTCCTTCGATTTTATTCTAAGGGGAAGCCTCCCCTTTGCCCAGTATCTTAGAAATATCCTCCTATCCTCCTGGCTTTCACACTCGATTGAAACCCACCTAGACTTTGAATAGTCTACAATTTCCTTTACAACGTCTTCTCTCCTATAATAGTTCAACACCTCTTCAGTATCCAACTCTTATATGATTAGCCTGTGGAATATTAAGGCTGTTGCTATACATTTTTAAGGGATTGAATATGTATGCATAGAGAGATAAGGGTTGAAAGAAAACTCCCTTAAAAAACTTGAAGAGAGCATTTCAGAGTTTATGGCTAAGTATGGGAGTGATAGAGCTAGGCTTGTAAAAGCATTAAGAATGCTGGAGGAGGAAGGCTCCCTAGAAACCATTAAGTTTATCTACATGATCAGACATCCGAGACTATACGAAAATGAGTTCTGGGCTGCAGCCTACGGGATCATAATGGCGTTCGTAGCAGTCATCTTCTTCGTACTAGGACTCATACTAGTCGTACCGATCTACTCGATGGGTGAACTCCCAAACCTCATATCTCAACTTGTAAACTACACCGCGTCCTTCAGTCCAAGCGGCATAAATCTCTTGCTAATAATCCTCGGATATGCATGTATAGCCGTCGCACTTCTAGTATCGAAGATCGCAGGAGAAAGCCTTAGAATGTCTGGAAAGCTTCCCTGAAGTGGTGACCCATGAGGATAGAGGATCTTAGGCCTGCGATCACCTATATTAAGCTTTTCATATTTTGGATGTGCGTCGTTCTAGACTTTCTAGTCCTGCTAATGCTGATAGGTGGGGTTCCAGAGATAACTATTGTAGCACTCGGCCTTATCCTTCTGATTCTTTTCACCATGTCGGCTGCCATACATATCTCTGACTATCTTGACTATATGGGATTTCTAGCGCCAAAACTGAAGATTAAAAGGGAGCCGAGAAAGATCTACGGCTTCTTCACGAGCCTAGCGGTGGGAATAGGATCAACAATTGGAACCTCAACCTTTGTAGCTCTACCCCTGGCGATGGGCCATTACGGTGCAGCAACAATCATAGGACTTGCTATAGGAGGCTTGACTTCAACCCTCCTAGCCGTTGGCTATTCTAGAATGTTCAGAACCCTAGAGCATGATGAAGAGGAGATCCCGGTCGGAGGACCAGCATTCGTTAAGTCCGCGTTTGGCAGTGGGGCTTTGTACTTCACGGCTAGATTTAACCTTTGGGTTGCAAATACTGCACTCTCGGCCTTCAACCTGCTTATGTTCTACAACTTCGTCCTAAAGACTCTATTTCCAATGTTAAATGGTAAGGTCCTACCAGAGTGGACCTCGTCGGCTGTAGTCATCGCGCTAATTCTAATATTTACGGTATGGTTCATGTTTAGCCTCCTCTACAGGGAGAAGTACAGTAGGGGGTTCATGTGGTTCCAGGTTGCCCTTGTGATAGTGCTACTGTTAATCCTGATTAGGCACACGTTTACAGTCTACCTGGTGAGGAGGGAGAACATTACCTTGACCTACGAGCTCTTGAAGGTGAAAGATAGGCCGTGGGAAATATTCTTTGCAACAGCGTACACGTACCTGCTGATCTTCGGCTTCCAAGAGATACAGTCAATAAGCAATGAGATGAAAGATGAAATAGGCTTCCCGCTCCTATCTAGGTTATCCGGGAAATTTAGAAATATTAAGAAAAGCACCTTTGCAGGCTATGCTATGGTCTTTACAGTACTTATTTCCCTGGCATTCTTCGTTTTCTACAGTATCGCAGTTTCAGGCCTGAACATAGGTGAGGAGAGGATCCCTATGATAAGCGTAGCAATGAACCTCCTGGGAACAAGGGAAGCCGGCCTCTTATCCGTAGCCTTCATGTCGGCCATACTGACAACATTCGTCCCTGCCTATATAGCTGCCTCAAAGCATCTTGAAATGCTTATCGCAGATGCTAAGCTTCCAAGGAAGATAAGCGGCTTCAGCTGGCTGTTCACATTCATAGCCGCCCTAATACTAGCCACCAGCGACGCCGACTTCCTAATAAAAACCACAGACTTCGCAGTATTAATATCCATGGCTCTAATAGCTCTTTCCGAGATTAACATTTCAAAATGGTCCGGAAAGATATCGAGAATCAGACCAGTTGCCGTATCAGCCGTGTTCCTCATGGTTGCCTTCAGCTTTTACTTCTTCGACGTTAAGATCGTCAACTATGGCATAGCCTATATTTTCATAGCATGGTTCCTCTTCACCCTGATACAGCAGGGAAGCAGGTTTGTAAAACTATTCCTACTTATGACCGCGGCTGTAACCTACAAGCTCCTCGGCCCTGCACTAACAGCAGTCCCTGATATAAGGCACAGACTCCTCTCCAGATACACGGGCTTTCTCCTAGTGGTAATCGCATCTTTCACGCTGTCACTGGTCTATGATTACTTCCAGAGGAGAGGGATAAAACGCGAACTACAAATCCTCAGGAGAGCTTGGAAGCTTGTGAACGACACTGTTAGGAGAGGCTGGCGTTCAATCTCAAGAAGCTACTGGAGAGGCCGTGTACTCTCAAGTAAGTATCAGCTTATGGATCTTGCCATAAAGCTTGAGTCAATCCGTGAAGCAAACCCGGAGCTTTACAGGAGGCTCTCAACCCTCATAAACACTGAGCTTCAAGAGATAGAAAAAAGCGTGGCTAGCTAGGGCTTCACATCAGCCTTTCCAGATGTCTGGGACGTGTAGAGCTCCCTGATCTTGTCAACGGTGTCTATCTCCTCAACAGTCTTATCACTCCTTACTCTAACGATCTTTGGAACCCTTAGAGCGTATCCACTACTATACTCCGGCGATTTCTGGATTTCCATGTAGGTGACCTCAACCACCACCTCCGGCTTCAGAACCACTCCCTCCCTATCTCTTCTAACTATAAGCTGGTCAAATCTTGCCTTAAGCCTGTCCATCAGCTCCTCAGAGATGTTTGAAACTCTCCCAATGGTGTATAGCTTCCTTACTTCTGGATCTCTAACTGCAAGGAGGAGTGATGAGTAATAGCCTGCTCTAAGGCCTGTACCATAGTAGGCTTTCACCACTACAGCATCTATGGTGTCTCTCAACGGCTTTAGTTTAAGCCATGTATAAGTTCTCTTCCCTGGCTCGTAGATAGAGTCTAAAGCCTTAACCATTACACCTTCATATCCCCTGTCTACAGCCTCCCTAAAGTATTTTTCGACTTCCCCTGGCGTAGTACAGGTTTTTCCCTCAGCGAGGAACTCTTCTGGAACCACGCTCATAAGTATCGGTATTCTCTCATAGAGGGGAGTAGAGACAAGGCTTTTACCGTCATAGTAGACTATGTCAAAGGCTCTAATTGTGACTCTAACCTTTTCCACCCTTTCGAGTTCAAATTTCCTTGGAAGAGTTCTTTCGAGAAGGTACTGGAATGGGAGAGGGTTGCCCTTATCATCTACAGCTATGACTTCACAGTCGACAATGCAGCTGTCAGCGTTGAAGCCCATCGCAATCTCAACAACCTCAGGTAGTACGTTAGATTTCTCCACAAGCCTCCTGGTGTAAAGTCCTATTTTATCACTCATCTTATGGATTTGAAGCCTTGACCCATCATATTTTAACTCTACCCTTACGGGAAACTTGACCTTATCCTCCCGGTACAGGTGTGCCAGCATAGGTTTGAAGGGTACCCCTGGCTTTAGCTCCACGAGTCTGAGCATGTACTCCCCTACGGAGGCGAGCCTACAAGCCTCAACTAAACCTTTAATCGCCGAAGCATTCTCAAGAAGCCGCCTATCCACACCGAAGGCTTTGGAAGCAGCAATGAGCAAGGTATTTTCCTTAAAGCCTAGTTTAAGGTCTCCAAGAGCCAGTCTAACGATGTATTTCCCCTCTATCCTGGAGGAAGAGGACAGAAGACTTGACAGAACCTTCACCCGACCATCACGGGCTAGCCTTGGGAGAAGTCTTAGCGTGAGATAAACCTCCTTGACAGACAGCGGCATGCCAGTCCCCTTTAAAATGAGGTATGCTACCTCTCCATACTCGCCATACTCTCTGTAAAGAGCTTCAACCCTCTCAGGCGACCACCTTGAAGCCAGTGCCAAGGAGTCTCTAACCGTTCCAGGGCCGACTCCCAGGTTCTTGAAGGGCTTAGCTGTTAGAAGATTAACCATTACATCCACAGGCAGAATCCTAGATGATAGGAATCTTGATATCAGCGCCTCCTTCGCCTTCCTGCTTCTTACAGCTGATAGACGCTCGTAGAAAGAGGCAAGCTTCGAAAACTCCAAGCCCTTAAGGCTTTTGACGCCCTCCTTGTAAAGTAGGACTCTATGATACGGAAGGCCGGACTCTGCTACAACCTTGGCCGGGGTGTAGCCTATCAGGAGTAGATATCTTACAGCTTCAGCCTCCCCCATCCTGCTTGAGAGCTCCCTGAAAGATGGAGGCTTAACCAGGCTCATCCAGCATCAGCCTTCCTGAGGAACCCATCGTCCGTTATTTTAACCCTTATTCTCTCCCTTCTAAAGCCGGTTAGCCTGCAGTCCAAGACTCTCACTATCCTCACGAATTCTCCACGTTTGGCGTTAAGCTCCCTCATCTGGTCCTCATAGTATACACGGCCATAGTCAACGATTATGGTTCCATCGGCAAGGTGAGCCAAGCCTATTCCCCCTGCTATATCGTAGGTGTCCCACCTCTCTGCCGACCTTTGATTTATGAATATAGCTGTGACACCAGCGTTCTGGTTGTACCTCATGAGCTCTGCCAGCCTGTACTTTAATGCACCCCTGTAGGCTTCAAGAAGGGTTAGGGAATCTATTATGACAAGGTCTATCTTGTACCGTTCGATAGCGTATCTATAAGATTCGACAAACCTTTCCCACTCTCTAAGCTCGGGGTAAGTTGCTGCGTCGAGGACGTAGAGGTTCTCGGCAACCCTACCCCAGTCTAACCCCAGTATTTCAGCCTTCTTAGCCATTCTAGATTGTAGGTCAAACCTCTCGGTTCCAGCCTTCCACTGGTCCTCGCTAGTCACGAACAGAACCTTGAGACCAGAGTATGCCGTTCTAACAGCTACTTCTTCAACTAGAATGCTCTTACCACTACCTGGAAGCCCAGTAATTATGAATTGACCGCAAACTGGGATTCCACCGAGCGAGCTACCGTCAGCAGAGATGAAAAGCTCGTCAAGAATGGTGCCTGTTTGGAGAGGCTTAAGCTCCTTAATAGCATCGGGGGAGCTGTCAGCCATTAGTATAAGCTTCGACGGAGCCTCCTCGACGGGCTTCTCGAAAGGCTCCTCGACAATCTCCCACTCGCTGGAAGGCTTGGCCGGCTGCTTCAATGCCTGAGCGAAGCTCTCAGCCACAGCCTGGGCTATCTTTTCAACCAGCTCTGGTGAAACCGACAATTACAACCCCAAAGATAATAGCCCACGTTGGAGTCTTAAAAATATACAAGTTTGGATTTAATAACCCATCTTTCCATAAGCCATCTCTACTGCCTTGAGGCGGGCGTACAGCCTCTGAATAGTTGGATCACAGCCCTCAGCCGCGCTCTACAAGATAAGCCTCTCCGCATACTCCTTCTTTACCCTGTACGCTGTAATTTTTACCTCCTCCTTAGAAGTTAGGTCTGGTAGGCCTGGCATCCACTTTTCTTCATTAACATTTAGAGCCACTGCTGGCTTCCCCCCATCATATATTACTACGTAGCCGTTGATTTCAGCTATCAGGCGTCTCTCAGACTGGGAGAAGTATGATATTAACCCTTCGATAAGCTTAGCCCTAACCTTTTCGGAAAATATCGTTTCGCCTTTAATCTCATCTATAATTTTATCAAGCTTTACCCTTTTAATCTCAGCTCTACTAACCGGTGGATTAGCCTCTAATGCCTGCCTTCCAAATTTTCCATATGCCTCTACGGCTAGCGGTCTACCATTAACTACAAATACGTTGAGCCCTTCGCCCTCAACCACGCATGTACTTTCAGCGTCACGCAGCATGTTAAGAACCATCCTAAGCCTAATTTCCATCCAGACACCTACTTAAAAAAAGGGTCTGCTACACCGGCAAGCAGTTTTACGGTTTCAGCTGGTGCATGCCTGAAAATGCTAAGCTTCAGCTTCATCGGTATGTTGGGAAGCATTTGCAACAATAGATCCCTATAGTCACCTCTAGTGAAAATTAGATCCACAAACATCTTCTTCATCTCAGGATTCCCGCCTATAAGATCCACAAGCTTTGACAGGGTTTCCAAGTCGCTGAACATTATGTCCCTTATCACCCTGCCGAATGCAAGGATTCTCCGAATAGAGGGATCCCCAAGACACCTGTCCTGGTATATTTTAAGATGGCCCTCGGAAAGCCCGCCAGAGATAAGCTTCTCCTCAAGCACCTCGGCAGCTATAATTCCAGACTTGATAGCGTATCTTATCCCCTCCCCCGTAAGGGTTGAAACCAAGCCGGCTGCATCGCCTACCAGTAGCACCCGATCCCCGTAGATCTTGGGTTTAGCTCCATCATAGGGTATATAGGCGCCGTAAACCTTCATCCTCTTAAAGTCTGCACCCTTAACCCTTTCAGCTGCAACCTTATTCCCCCTCATGAAGCTGATAAGCACACTCCTAGGGTTCTCCGTGTAGTTCCTTCTGAAAGTCCCTATCCCAACATTCAGATGATCATAGTGTCTAAAGATCCACGCGTAACCCTCACCAAAAACGCCAAAGTAGAACTCCGTCTGAGGCTCACCCTCCTCATACTTCTTCGGAATCAAGGCAACGGGGCAGAAAGCATTTCTCTCATACCATCCCTCAGGGGTTAAGCCCGCATCCCTACTAACAATTGACGAGAATCCGTCGGCTCCAACAACCACGTCAGCCTCATATGACGAACCGTCCCTGCAGTAAACTTTCACACCCTCTCCACCCCATTTCAAACCGGTAACCTGTTTCCCAGTATGTACCGACGCCCCAGCATCCCTCGCCATAGCCACAAGCTGCTCGTCAAACCTGTACCTTGGGATGAGCGCTCCTACACTCTCCCTGTAGTTGTAAATGTAGCTGTTTCCGCTAGGGGAGTAGAAAAGAACCGTGTCAACATCAACATACTCCTCAACCTCAGGCTTAAACCCTAGAAGCTTGAAAACCTCATCACTTAAAGCCCCGCCGCACAGTTTCATTCTAGGAATGGCCTTCCATTCGAGAATGGTTACTTTGAAGCCTTTATCGGCGAGGTGCCAAGCACACGTCGAGCCGGATGGTCCAGCACCAACAACCACAACGTCCGACTTCATCACGGAAACAAGTGAAACAAGCATCTAACAAAATAAATTTTTAACCCCCTAACAATACTGGATACCTGCAATTTTCATAGCAGGTTTTATACTGGTCCTTGGAGGAGTAGAGGATTAACTTTAAAATTATTACTGTTCGAGGTTGAATCGTTGAGCCCGGATAGGGTTAAGTGTGATTACTGCGGGATAGATGTTGAGATTGACATTAACGATGCAGCCAAAAAGGCCTCTGAAAGAGGTATTCCTGAAGTGCTAACTTTTGATCATGGAGACCATCTACTTATGATATTTGTGGATGGGGAAGCTAATACGTGGAGTAGAACCTTTTCGAAGAAGCCTGGCCGGGTGGTTGAGGTTGAAATCCCCGTCCCTGTCAAGAATGAAGAGATGCCCTCAACGGATAGGCTCCCCAGGGAGAAGCTTGCCATTCTGGCATTGTGCGACGGCAACAGAAGTATCGAGAGGATCGCGGGCATCCTTGGTATGCCGAAATTTAAGGTCAGGATTACGACTGCTGAGCTTTTAAGTAAGGGCTATCTTAAGGAGTTGAGGAGGGAGGTTAAAGTTGAGTCTTAGAACATCCGGGGCAGCTATCATGGCTGTCAAGCTTATGAAAGCACTAAGAGAGACAACGGTCTCAAGCTATACCCTAAACAAACTTTACACATCAAGCCTGACAGAGCTCGCGGAAATCCACGGCCCCGAGAAGGCTGCCGAGATCATGTTCAGAAGAGGCTATGAGATGGGACATGCGTACCTCCTCAAGCTAAGGCTTCAACTGGGAAAGTATGAGGTGAGGGTTAAGGACATAGCATTCATAGGGAGAACCGCCTGGCTCCTGTTCAGCGGTACAGACCCGGAAGTTGAAGCATACGAGTCTAAAGTGGGAGATGAAACCGTAATAGTACTTAAGGTTAGGGATAGAAGCTGTCCATGGTGTAGCGAGTTCAAATACCCAGTAATGGCCTGCAGCTATCCAGCGGGGGCCTACGAGGCGGCTGGAAACACCTTCGACATCGTGAGGGGTATAGACTACTACACAATCACCAGGGAAACAGCATGTAAGGCGAGAGGAGACGACCACTGCGAGTTAACCTTCATAACCATACCTAAAAGCATCCAAAGAAAAAGGATTGAGGAGGAATTTAAGGAGCTGTTCACCCAGTTCCCAATGGAACTATCGATAGAACTCTATCGGAGGACATTTGAAGAGTAAAATAGGATGACAGCAGGTATATAAGCTGTCAGTAGGAATACCATGATGTGTTAGAATACAGACTCCAATGCTTGGGATGCAAGGCTGAACTCGACGGCTCTAGATGGATGTGGAGGCACGAGCCATGCGGACAGCCGTTGACAGTAAAATACACGTTAACCGGGGATTTCAAAGATTATGTTGACGCGGGCCACGGAGTAAAGAGGTATCATAGGCTTTTACCGGTAAGAGTTGAAGATCTACCACGAATCCCCATCGGGGGAACCCCCATTGTAGAAGTAGCCATCAAAGGAGTTCGGGTATACTATAAGCTTGAATATCTTAACCCAAGCGGGTCTTTTAAGGATAGGGGCGCGGCTGTAAGTGTTGCGAAAGCTGTCGAGTACGGCCTGAGAGATATTGTTGTAGACTCAAGTGGGAACTCAGCCATTGCGTTCAGCCTCTACGGGTCCGTAGCCGGGTTGAAAGTCCACGTCTACGTGCCAAGCGACGCTCCCCCCGGCAAGATAAGTATTCTAAGACTTCTGGGGGCAGACCTCCACCTTGTGGGGGGAGGCAGGGAGAACGTAAACCGAGAGGCGATAGGGGCCTCAGAGCGTGGGACTTCAGCGTACGTTGGACACTGGTGGAACCCCTACTTCATAGAGGGGGTTAAAACGATAGCCTATGAGTCCCAAGAGCAGTCAGGCCCGTTCGACTACGCTGTCGCCCCGGTTGGCAGCGGAACCCTAATCCTAGGCCTTTACAAGGGATTCAAAGACCTGCACATGCTAGGTGCAGGTAAAATGCCCAGGCTTATAGGGGTCCAAGCATGCGGATATAGTCAGATATGTCAGGAAATAAGAAAGGTAGAATGCGATGAAAAGTCAACCTTAGCAGATGGAATAAGGATAGAAAAACCGCCTAGAAAGAGTGAAATACTGGATGCCATCAGATCCACCGAGGGGACATGTGTAACGCTCAATGATGATGCTATAAGGGACTCCTGGAGCCAACTCTTAAAAGCAGGTTTTCTAGTGGAGCCAACCAGTGCTACAGCCCACGCTGCGATTCTAAAACTTATAGTGGATGGGGAGATTGAGAGAGGGAGTAAAGTACTAATGCCCCTAACAGGGTCGGGTTTAAAACACGCCATCTCATCGTAAAGTCTGGATAAAGCAGCGATATCGTGAAGCATTATGGCCCCACTATGGGGGTTGCATTTATAGTTTTACATCATGATTATCGTTAGTAAAATCTTCTATTTTTGTAAAGTAAAGTTTTAACTCTATTGATGGATGGCGTGTAGTGAATTGAATTTGTTCTTATTTCTTATCAAAACATTTGGACGTTGTTTCTTTCTACTCGTAACTATTGCTCTCCACACAGTGTTTTTCTTCCAGCCCCCAAGTGGCTTCGTGGTTAAAAGCCAGATTTACGCTGGGGGAGGAATTCCTTCTTACCATTATTGTTTGTAAGTGTTGAAGAACAGAAGGTTGTAAAAAGATAATGTGAAGAGCTCTCCCCTTAAAAATGGGTATCAGCTGTTCGCCAGTCTTCTATTTAGGCATAGTCGCATGTACAGGCTATATGGCCATTTAGATTCTCAGCTGTTCTTCTCCCTTCCAGAGACCATGTATATTGCAGTAGGAGAGTGCTATTAGCATTCCAGGTTTCCCTGTTTTGAAGGTGAACTGTGCAACAGGCTCTGTGTAGACTGTGCTTGTGTTAGGGCCCTTTACAGATTCGCCGTGTGCTGTAAATTTCGCTCTTCCCACGTGGAAGGGAAATTTCTCGCCTTCCGGATGGAATATTAGCTCGATATATCTTATATGGTGCTCAGTAGTATTTGGATGAGGTATTTCCTTCCCAACGGTTACCCTGCCCTTCCTCACCTCAAGAACCTCGATGACAGGGACATGCTTTTCAGCTTTCTAATCCGCAACCTG
>JAVCBU010000016.1:0-85073 GCA_037917685.1 Thermoproteota archaeon | reverse complement strand
GGGATGCAGGTGCCGGAGTTTAACTTAACAATGATTGCTGTGGCTGCCATGGTGTTCTTGTTGGCTGCTAAGAAGTTTAGGTAGCTCTATCTATCCCCCTTTTTGGTGAGTATTAGAGTATTTCGCCTTGGGCTATTCTGTAATAAACTTTAAAATTTAAGTTTAGGCTAGGGGCGTAAGAACCTTCTTTAATCATCGGAGGGATTTTCATGAAAAGCATAGGAGAACTAAAGGTTGGGAGGTATCCGCCTCTCGTCATGTTAGAAGCTGAGGTTCCCATAGCTAAGATGATGTGCCAGCTAACCACTAGGGGGGTGAGACATGCGGTAATTGTTGATAAAGAGGGGAGGCTTAGCGGAATAGTCTCTGCTAAGGATATTGTCAACTTTTTAGGCGGAGGTCAAAAGTATGAGATTGTAGAAAGATACAATGGGGACCTTTATAGGGCGATACAGGAGACCGCCGCAGCTGAAATAATGAATCCGTGCTCCTACCTGTACGATGACGACAGCCTTTATGATGTGATAAATATTATGATGGAGAGGGACATAGGTGCGCTTCCAATTGTAAACTCCGAGATGAAGGTTATTGGAATAATCTCGGAGAAACATATTATGGCGTTATTCTCTGAGTCGCATACTTACGTTAGGGTTAAAGAGATAATGTCCACTCCCCTAATAACTCTTCCACCCCAGGCTACTCTTATTGAAGGACAGAGGCTTATGATCTCTAGAGACATTAGAAGGCTCGTATTAAAATCGCCATCAGGAGGTTTACGGGGGATTCTAAGCATCAAAGACATCTTAAGGTTCTATTGTAAAGATTCTACGCGGCAGGCTCTAAAATCTGGGAAATGGAAGATTATATGGGATACACCCCTCCAAAACATTTGCACCAGGGAAATAGTGACAGTGGACCCCGAAGAAGACCTATCTCAGGCTGTTAGACTTATGAGGAAGCATAGTATAGGGTGCCTTGTAACATCTGACGGGAAGGGAATAGTCACAGAGAGGGACTTCCTGCTTAAACTACCAAAGGTAATGGGTGTCGAGGTCTTTGTTGATGAGGTTCAGAAGCTTATAGCAGCAGCCAGAATACACTTCTAAGGGGTCTAAGGTGAAGATAGGATATGCGCAGCTTAACATCAGATTAGGCCGGGTTAAAGAGAACGTTGAACACGCAGAACGCTCGATAAGGGGATTCACCGGTGAAATAGATCTGCTGGTTCTCCCAGAACTCTTCAATACCGGATATGCTATACCAACTTTCAACGAGGCCTTGAGACTTGCTGAGAGGTTTCCAGAAGGCTACACATCTCAGAGGCTTATGAGCCTTGCGGAAGAACTTGGAGCTTACATAGTTGCTGGATTCGCAGAGTTGTATAATGGCAGGGTCTATAATAGCGCAGGCGTTTACGGCCCGCATGGCCCGGTAGGAGTTTATAGAAAGGTTCACCTATTCTACAAGGAGAAGCTCCTATTTACCCCAGGCTCCGAGTTTAAGGTGTTCAGGCTTAAGGACTTTAAGCTTGGCGTTATGATCTGCTTCGATTGGATATTTCCTGAAGCCGCCAGAACTCTAGCCCTGATGGGAGCTGAGATTATAGCACACCCTGCAAATCTTGTGCTACCCTATGCGCCTACGGCTATGCTTGCAAGGTCTGTTGAAAACCGGGTTTACACCATTACAGCCAACAGGATAGGAGAGGAAAAACTCACTGGGGAAACTTTAAGGTTTATAGGGATGAGCCAGGTCACAAGCCCAAAAATGGAGGTTCTATGTAGGGCTCCAAAGGACAGTGAGGAGATACGTGTAGTTAACGTAGACTTAGAGGTAGCCCGTAGCAAAAGGATTACAGATCTCAACGACCTATGGGAGGACCGTAGACCCGAGCTGTATAAGCTTCTATTCGAGACTTAAAGGCTCCGCAAGACCTAGAACTGTAGCCTTACTTCTAGGCCATATAACGTCTGCGTAGATTATGACTTCATATTCCAATGTAGGCTCTGGACAGTTTATCATAGCCCTACTTGAAGGCTGCATGAAAAGTTCTTTTTCCTCCTCCCCACACTTTATCTTTACGAGAACAGGGATTTCTCTAGGGTTCTCAACTAAGCATCTGCTGCCTTTTCTCCGTAGTTTTAGAAGTTTAAGCATCTCAGTTTTCCAGCCGTGGGGTGTATATTCAAGCTCTGTCTTCTCAAAGGTTTGTATGACCTTCAGCCTGAATGGGACATTGTAAATGTAAAGGTAGGAATCACTGTACTCTCTTAGGAATCCCTGATAGTATCTTGAGCCGTTCTCCTTTACCAATACTTTCACAAGTTTTCCTATGCTGTTTTCAAGCATGGGGTCGTAGCTTTTCATAGTTTGAAGCATTTTCGCCTGGTACTCCTGGATAACACCTTTAACCTCTGATGGCAAGACACCTGTGAGTGGCATTGTAATGCTTGCAGTAGCCTTAGCTATCTTATCCTTTACGTATGCGATGGCATTATATATTCTTCTTTTAAGCCTCTGAACAAGAGAAGGGTGGAAAAACCTCTCAATTTCCATGGCTCTAGCATGTGCTTCCTCATCTGACATCCAGTCCTTAAACCTTGCAACCGCATATACATCATCAATCTGGCTACTGTAAATTTTGAGCGAAAATTCGGGCGGACTAGTGTACGGGTATCTCTCTGCCTCCTCCACCGCTTTCTGAACATCAATACCTGCGTCTTTAGCTATGTGGATAAGCTGGTCTGACATCTTCAAATACTTCTCCTGACCTGTTTCCCTATACGCCTGCTTTAGGTATGCTATCAGGCTTCCAACATGTCTTGCCCCACCTATCGGATAGTGTATTTCAAAACCTCCGGAGCCGAATGAGGGGGCCATAAGCTTTCCATAGTAGGCATCAAGCTTCCCATCTCCATCCTTGTCCACCGTGAAAAGGACGACGTTTCTCCCCCTTGCAAGCTTTAGAACCCTGTCCATGCTGAACCAGCTGAGGATTGACGACAGAACCAGCGCTACTGCCGCTAGTAGTATGAGTGGCTTCAAGCTATTAATAAGGCTGTAAAGGTCTTGAAGCAGCGCTGTGAGATTTTGAACCATAAATATATATTTTTCATGCTAAGCCTTAAAATAAACATGTAGATATTGAATAGCAGGTATCGAAAGTTGCCTGAAGCACCCTTTAAAGGTAAGCTAGATTCCTGTGCTGACATAAACTGCATATGGGCCCTTGTTAAAAGGGCGGTCAGCGAGTTCCTAGGGAGGGAAAGGGGAGGTATAAGCCTAGGACTCCAGAAAATCCCAGAGGTGGTTCTTGCCTACCATGTTGTCGGGACAAACCTTATAGTAATAAATAAAGATACCATGGAGAAAATAAGGAGGACCTATGATAGAAGAGACTACAACGCATACTTATTCTACATACTTTTACATGAGTATCTTCACACGCTTGGGTATGAGAGCGAATCTTATGTCAAGAGGATAGCCTACAGGATAGCCAGAAGGTTCTTTGGCCGAGACCATCCCGTAACTTTGATAGCGAGGAGGGGGCCTCACAGAGTGTTCCCAAGCTTGAGATGGGCCTCTTTCAGGCCTCCAACAGTCGTCGGCTCAGAGGTTGAGATTCTTCCAGGTTTTAGGGATACAACAGATATGTATAGGATTTAGTCTCTTAGTAGGGATAAAAGGTATAGCGCTGAAGAGAACAAGCCTGTTATAGCAGTTGGGGAAACGGTTAGGAACACAGAGGCCGCTATGCCTATAAACTGGGAGACGAGGGAAAGGACAAATGACAATAGAACGATCTGGCTTACATTTCCCCCTATTTTGCTTGCAGCAGCCGCTGGGGCGATCAGAACGGAAAAGGCAAGTATCGCTCCTACAGCTTTCGTGGTGACTGTAACCGATAAAGCTATAAGGAGGAGAAGTAGATAGTTATACATGCTAGCGTTCAAGCCAAATGCTGTGGATGACTCCATGTCGAAGGAAATATATATGAACTCCCTGAAAAAGGCCAGCCCGAAAACCAGGGCTATAAGGGTTATAACGGTTAGGAGGAGTATATCATCATCTGATAGGAGTAATATATCCCCTACAAAGTATCCCCAGATCCTTGGAGCTTTGTCTACCGGTATGTAGTACATGAAGAAGACCGCGAGGCTCATTGAGAAGGCAAATGACACCCCTACTGCCTTTTCCATCTCTACTATCACCCCTCTCTCCCCTGCGTACCCGGTGAGCAGGGCTACGGCAGCACCAAAGAGAAGCACCCCTATGAGAGGATGGAACCATGACGCTAATCCGGAGGATTGAAGATAAATGCCAAGGGCAGCACCTCCAAGAGCAGCGTGGGCGACGGCTGACGCCATAAATGATAGCCCCCTCATAACCATGAAGCTGCCGGCGATGGCTGAGCTTACAGCGGTGAATACGGCTGCTATTAGGGCCCTGAAAATAAAAATACTAATCCACGGGTTATGCATGTACATCACCTGAAATGGTGTAGCATATTTTACCGTGTCTTATAACCTTTGCTACAGGACCGTAAACACTTTTCAGCGCTTCCTCTGTTATAGCTACATCCGGAGGGCCAAAGCTTATCAGTTTCCTATTAAGAATCATAACAAGGTCGGTATATTCGAGAACCGGGTTCACATCGTGTGTCGCAAGCAAAACAGTTATACCATACTCGCTCCTAGCCCTCTCAATGAGTTCAAGAAGGTTTGGGAGAGACTTTGTATCCACCGCTGAGAAAGGCTCGTCCAGGAGCATAAGTTTGGCTTCTGTAGCACAGCATCTTGCAATGAGAACCCTCTGCTGCTGCCCCCCAGACAGGGATGTGAAAGGCATATCCCAGGCATCCTCCAACCCTACAAGTCTCAAAGCGTTCATGACAGCCTCCATGTCTTCCCTGGTAGGAATCCTTGGCGGCTTCCTTTTTATCAGTCTCCCCATTAGAACTATGTCCTTAACCTTTAAGGGAACGCCGGTGTTTATCCTCTCCCATTGAGGCACATAGCCCATTAGCTTTCTAACCCTTATGGGATCCTCCCATAGACTTATTCCTTCCACCCTAACTACCCCATGGGTGGGTTTTATTAGTCCTGCTATTGCTCGGAGAAGCGTTGTTTTGCCAGCCCCGTTTGGGCCTATCAGCGTGACTATTCTAGCCTTATCAACCTTGAAGGATATGTCTTCAAGGGCCGTAAAACCGTTATACTCTACCGACAGGTTTTCAACCTCTAGAAAAGCCAATTGCTACACCTCTGTAGATAATAAATGCCTGTATTACTATTAAAATCCCCATGATTACGATAGCCAGATAGTATTTCGTAAGGTTAACCTCCCCTCTGACTCTAACATTGAGCCTCAGCACTCCTGAGACCAGCCCAAGATTATACAGCAGGAGGCCCTCATAGCAGTCAATCCCAGGCACCGAAACAGCCCTAACCCTAATAAGGGGGACACCTGTATCTTGTGACAACTGCTTAGCGTATTCTCCTGCCTTAAGCATCTCCGAAACCTCCGAGACAAGAATAGCCTTAACCTTACCCTCCATTAGCAGTGTTTCAAGCCTTGAAAGCTCACCTCCCGAGATGAAAACGTTTTCTCCCTTTACAATGACGTTTTCAACCTTTAACCCGAGAGATTCGGCAATGTACACCTCGGATGGAAATGCCGCCACAACCCTAACACTCTTATAGCCGTATCTTTCAGCTTGTTCCTCCATAAATCTAGCTATCTCTTCAACTGTGGATGTAAAATGTTTTAGGTTATTCTCATAGTAGTCCGCATGACTTGGATCTAAAACTTTAAGCTTCTCAGCAACGGCCATAGCTATAGCGATACCGTTTTCGGGTTTCAACCAGTAACCATGTAGATTTTCTCCTTCAGACCCGGGTAATGGTGAAAGTGACAGGCCATACTTTCTGTAGTCATCAAGAGACACATATTCAACATTCACGGATGATGCCAGCTGATACTCAAAAGGGAAATGTCCTGTGAAGACGAGAAGGGAAGCCTCCGAAGCCTTCTCGATAACCTCTGTAGATGCTTGGAAGGCATGGGGTTCAACACCTTCCGGTAGCAGTACCGATATTTCAACCCTGCTTCCTCCTATAGCCTTGACAATACCGCTCAAAGTTTGAATAGAAACAGCTACCTTTAAACCGTTGTTAAAGGGTTGAAAACTAAGGCAGGACAGAGCCAGTATTAGAATTGGAATTATCAAAGCTTTCAATTCTCCCCATTAAATATTTAACGGGGAGACTTAATTATAATTATTAACTCTTGAGGCTGGGCATCTAAAAGTTTTATTTAGCTCAGGGTTATAATGCTTTGATTGACATCGATAGAAATCATACTTAATGAAAGGCGGGTCTCCTCAGGCTCAACACTTTCAGGAAAAGTAGTTGTAAAGCCTGGACTTAGAGGTCTCTCTGGAAAGCTTTCCCTGAAACTTGTATGTAGGGAGACAGCTAGACACCAAGATAAGAGGTTCATACTTGAAAAACCGGTAAATATTACTCATAGGAAGATAAACGTGTCTTCCGAGAAGGCTAAGTCTTACATTTTTTCATTTACAGTCCCAGAAGACTGTCCTCCAACCTATAGGGGGAGTATAATTGATGTGGACTGGTTCGTTGAAGCCGTGCTTCGGAGACTGCTCCTCCCCGATGTTAGGTGTAGAGCTGAGTTTGAAGTATATAACAAGGTTTATGGCTCCGGATCCGCAGAAGTTTCAACGAAGCCGGGGTCGAAGATAGCGATGCTTCTCTCCATACCTGAGAGATCCGCTAAGGCTGGAGGTCTTGTGGAGTCATCTCTCATGGTCGGTGAGGGCGTGGTTCCAGAGTATATTACGGCTCAGATCGTTGTTAAGGAAACCGTCTCATGTAAGAGTTTTGATGCGGAGGTTGAAAGAAGGACAAAACCAGTAAAGGTGGTTGAAAAAAATAGCTTCACACCAGGTATTACGTTCCCGCTCTACTTCGAGATCCCCAGGCAGGCCTCAACCTTCACCGGTTGGATATCTAAGGTTGAGACATCACTTAGAGTTACATGCCACTTCGAAGGTGAAAAAATATTCCTGGAAGTCCCCCTCAGAGTCGGGGGTGAAACAGAAGTTGAGCGTTACCCTGTGGACTATGAGAGCCATACGAAGCTTAGAAACGCTGTTTTAGAGGTACTTTCCGACGGCGTACCAAGAGATGTATCCGGGATAAGAGTCGACCTTTATCTCAGATATAAACTTGTACCATCTTATCCCAATCTTCAAGCGGTCATCGACGGGCTGGTGGCACAAGGCTTGATAAATGTGGGAGGCGGCAAGGGTAAGGGAAGGAAATATTACATATTAAGGGAATAGATATTTTATTAAAGCTGAATCAAGTAGGTGGTGTGGCAACCTCTAGAGTTATAGCTCTGATTTCGATATTTGCTGCCATGTATTATGTAGCTTCGATTCTGCCTGGTATACCAATTGTTGGGATCCCACAGGGTAAGATACAGCTAGAGGCCAGCCTAGGCTCGGTGTACGGCATAGCCTTAGGGCCGTGGATCGGGGGGTTAGCTACACTCGCTGGGACAATAGTATCCTTCATACTTCCACCAGGCTCACCTGGGCCTGCAGGGCTAATCTTCCTTTTAAACTCAACTCTAAACGCCGTTGTCTCTGGTTTAATATACAGAGGAAAGGGAAAGTATTCAATGGCCATAATTGCCGCCTTATCTCTTCTCTTCCTTGCAACCCCGATATGTACGCCCATAGGGGAAAACCTTAATGTTGCTGCTTTAACACTCTGGGACAAGGCTATAGCCTTAGCATTAATACCTGTATCGGGATTCTTAGAAAGGAGGGGATACAGATCAGCAACCTACTTTACAATAGCATTCGCAGGCGTAGAAGCAGACCACATCCTTGGATGTGATATTTTCGCCTTCAAAGCTGTACATGAAGGCATATTTGGATTGACAACAGAGGCGACAAGAAACTTCTACATAATAGTAGGTTTAACCCATGGCATCGAAAGACTGGCCATGGCATTTATAGGAGGCCTGATTACAATACCCATCGTAATGGCATTAAGAAATATAGGCTGGCTACCGTCTAAACGGGAAAGCTAACCATCATAGAAGCATTACCGCCCAACACTCATCTTAAAATAGTACTTTACAAGGGAGTGGTGCTATTTGAAGCTACCCGAAGATTCACTGGACGTTACAGTGTACGGTGAAGCTGCATGGGATATTATTGTTGTTATCAACAGGATTCCAGGGGATGATGAATCTGTTATCCCCAAAAAACTGGTTGAAAGACCCGGAGGAATGAGTCTCAACGTCTCACTATTCCTATCCCAATACGGCCTAAGAGTGGGGTTCAACTTCAAGCTAGCTGGTGACCCCTACGGATCAAAGATTCTTAACAGGCTAAGATCTGCAAATATCAAGATTTTCCCCGTTATAGAGGATGAATCTGAGACTCTTAGAACGATCGTTCTCACCGACTGTAAAGGTTTCAAGAACACTATCCCCCTGTTGAAGCCGAATGTCGCTTTAACAATTTCAAACGTGAATGAGGTTGAAACCTCTCTAATAGAGGTTTCAAGGCTTATCTACATAGGTGGAGTTTATTTAGAGGTAGCCAGAGTTATAGGTGAAAAAGCCTCCAAGCATAATGTTATAACAGTTTATAGACCCGGATACCCATTTTTCCAGAGAAAGCCCTTTGAAACGATGGAGTTAATGCCCAAGTTTAACATCTGCATAATGAACAGGCCAAGTTGGAAAGCTCTATCGAATGCTGTGGGAATTGAAAGCCCTGACGCTCTATTAAAGGATAGATGTGAAGCTGTGATAGTTACCTCTAAGGAGGGGCCTAAACTATACACCCACACTTATGTTTCCTCCTTTAAGCCTAGGTTTAAAGGTGGCAATGTAATAGGCGTAGGAGATTTCTTCGCAGCCACCCTGATCAAAAAGCTTTTAGACGGGTACACTATTAAAAGGTCAGTCGAATATTCTGCTAAAGCAGCCGAGGAGTACTCTAAAATGGAGTGTTTGAGCATCAGGATTCCCGGGCTTCCGGCCCGTTCAATGTAGCCTCTCCAGCCTTAAAAATCGCATATTTAACCATTATAGGGCCTATAAACTGTGTAAGGAATGTTCCAGCCACAACAATGTTTAAGAGTGCGGTTCCAACTGTGGACGCCGGAGCCCCCACAGCATGGAACATGTAGTATATCTTAAAGGCCAGCCCCAGGGTCACACCGGCCTGGGAGAATAGGCAAAAGCCAAGATACCTCCTTACTTTATCCTCCATCTCTGCAAGCGTCGCCCCGAACATGGAGCCAAAGGTTTTCCCAGCAGACCTTGAAACAAAGTATATTATCGATGCTGGAATAAATCCTGCAGCCACCCTAACATCCATGCTTGCCCCTATAAGTATAAATAGCCATATTATCAGCGGGAAAACAGCGTCCTCAGTCTCCTCCAAAACCCTCGCGTCAGCACCACATGTAAGGTGGCAAAAGGCAGCCCCCAGAATAATGTTTGAAAGAATCGGCGACAAACCTAGATACTCCGCAACCCCAGAGCAGAAGAGGACGCTTGCAAGAGTTAACACCACTGTATCCCCCCTCGTATGTTTAAGCCTGTACAGGTTTGAAAGTCCGAATCCCAGGGCCAATCCAAGTAGTCCGGAGCCTGCGATCTCAAGTAGAGGTACACCCAGGATCTCTGTTATAGAAATAACATTTCCAGCAAGCCGCAGCTGAGCATAGGCTATGGCAAAGCTTGAGAGGATAATAGCTACAACATCGTCAAGAGCCAGTATAAACAGCAAGGTTTGAGTCAAGCTTCCCTTAGCCCCAAATTCCCAGAGCACGTCCACGGTGGCAGCTGGGGCCGTAGCAGAGGCTAAAGCACCAAGCAGGATGGAAAGCTCAGGTTCTCCTGTTATAAGGTATATTGAGCCGCAGACAAGAGTGAAAGCGCCGAGAACCTCTGAGAGAAGCACTATCAGGAGCTTAGAACCCATCTGCCGCAACATGTTAAAATTAAGCTCTCTACCAATGTTAAAACCTATAATCCCAAGAGACAGAACAACCAGGGGCTGAAAGGTTGAAATAAAACTCTCATCTAGGAATCCAAACCCTGTCTTACCAAGCAAAACCCCCGCAGCAATAAATCCAACAACCTGGGGGATCCCCACAAGCCTAAACAGTTTAGCAACCACGAAACCCACAGTCAACACAAAACCCAGCTGAACCAGGACCTCCACAGCACATCCAAGTAATCCCTTTAGATAAATTTTTTACCCTTATAATGGAAACAGCTGAAACCAGGGAAACACCTATCAGCCTCCATACAGCTAGGAGATACATAGGACACATTCAAAACACAGCAGGGAAACACAGCAAGGCTATGCCCTGACAGATCTGTAAAGATACTATTTCCTGGCCTTCGAAACCAGGTACTTAGCTATTTCCATGGCGATGTCCTTGCTGGTTACAGATTGGAGGCCCCTCCAACCCGGCTGACTGTTGACCTCTGTAATGTAGGGCTCCCCCTCCGGGTTCATGAGAATGTCAACACCAGCAATCTCGCATCCCAGAGCCTCACACGCCTTTAAAGCCAGCTCAGCCGTCTCCTCGTCAAGTCTTATAGCCTCAGCTCTGGCGCCCTGCGTGATGTTTGTCTTCCACCCGTCTGAGACCCTCTTCATAGCTCCCACAATCCTTCCACCCACGACGAGCACCCTGTAGTCATGCGTCCCATGCTCTACGTATTCTTGGACATAGATAACTGTGCCTGCAACCTGGAGTCCACGGAATATCGTTCTCGAGGCTTCAACATCAACCAGCCTGGCTACACCAAGCCCCCTTGAGCCAAATATTGGTTTAAGAACGGCTTGGCCGAATGAGGATACTGCCTCGAGACATGGAGGTATAGACTCCGAAACCACAGTGCGAGGTACTGGTAGGCCTGCCTCCTCGAGGATCGTTAAAACCCTATACTTGTCAACACATTTTTCAATCGTATTGGGATCGTTCACAACAGGCAATCCAAGCCTTGAAAGCCTGTACAGCACATCCATTCTAAATATAATCTTATCCAGGGTGTCCTTACCTATCGGCCTAACAAGCAGCAGGTCTGTCTCGGATAGCACGTCAACCCCATCAATAACAATGTAAGGCTTAAAGCCTACTCTTGCAGTAAATCTACGGAACCTTAAAGGTACCCCCCTGACACCAAGCTTCCTGAAAGCGCTAAGAAGGCTTGCAGAACTATAGCTTGAAGGGTTTCGGGTAAGGATTCCTATGGAAACCATTAACAATTAAACTTCAGGGGATAATTTAAGAACACCACTGCCCACAATGATAACTCGTATTTTACAACACTCTAACAATTAAAAGGTGTCTTTCTGAGGGACAAAATAATAGGAGGGATCTGCTGACTGTCATTTCTCCTACCCTCCCTGGGGCCTCCAAGAGTTTACTAATCTCCAGAGTGTGTCTTTAGCCTCCGGGAATACTTCTCTTATAGAGCATGCGTATATTATGGCCGTCCTGTCCTTATCCTCATCGTAGAATGTTATAAAGAATCCTTGAAGCTCAACTTCCTCATAGGGCTTTACATCCGACTGTGTCACCATACCCCCATACATTAGATAGGCTTTGTGACCCCAGAACTCGATTTCGGTGATGTTTAGAACATTGTCCACATAGGTATAGGGTGCTTTTACACCGTGAACCGAGTTCCAGAAGTTCTGGTCCCAAACCGCGAACCTGCTTACAAGGGCGACATCTCTCACATCGTTCCACCCTTGAACCCAGTACATCCCAACCCAAACCTGATATCCTATTGATCCCTTTGTAAACCGGTCCTCCGGGTAATAGTAGTTGTTTATTCCCTTCCCGCCCATCCATATCCACACAATATCCATTTTGCTGTGGAATTTAAGCCATCCCTTATGCTCGGGGAAAGAGCCTGTTACGGACCATTCGTTCCCCCTAACGGAGGCCCATGATGAGGCTCCAAGGGCAACCGAAAGTAGACCGATTGCTAGAAGCTTCTTGCCTGTTAGCTTACCCCATATATTTAGGTTGAGAGCTTCCGCGACGGTTGAACATGCGTAAACATCCAACATCAGTATTAGGGCTCCCCTGGTTGCAAGGTAGCTTCTGAACATTCTCCAAGTCCCGGTTATAAAGCAGTAGACTACATCCCATCCAAACACGTACAGGATGGATGCAAATGCAGCCCCAAGTATCGGGGTTCCCCTCCTCCTTAGATACGCAAAACCTACCGATGCTAGGGCCGCCGGGATCCATCCAAGAAGGTATACCTGGTAGTACGGATAGAGAAATGCGCCGGTTATGACTGCAGCTATTAAACCGTTTAGCGGACGGGAAGCTGAGGCCGCCAGAGCCCCCAGGCTGTCATAGTATCCTGGAAGATGAAGCGCATCTGAGAATATTCTTACAGCGAAGCCTAGAAGTGCATAGACAACGATTCTGGGCAGCTCCTCCCTGAGTTTATTAATATAGGCCATACGAAAACTTATCTTCAAATACTTAAATATTTGGGGTCTGAAATGTTGAGATTTAAATTTCAAAAGCCAGTCTGATACACGTGGAGTTCCATCTTATTGCAGGGAAATCCTACTATGAAAACAAGCTCATCCTCAAGGAGGCGAGGACTGCCGGCTTCCACCCAAGGCGTATAAACCCAGTCATGAGCATGCTACCAGTGGATTATGAGGCTAGTGTGGCAGTTTCAAGAGTTGAAAGGCCATATTTGAATCCGGGTATCTGTATCCTCGAATGGTACCGTGCAAGGGGAATACCGGTTGTAAATGGCCCCTGGCAGGTGTACATATCTCAGAACAAGTTCCTGACATATCTATACCTAGAGAATGCTGGTCTTAGAGTTCCAGAATCCTTCTTGTTATATAAGGCTGTGCATCTCGAGTCAGCTCTTAACAGGCTTGAATTCCCGATTGTTTTAAAGCCTGCTGTAGGTGGTAAAGGGGTTGGGATCTTTAAGGCTGAAGATGGGCTGCAAGCAATGCAGGCTGCAAGCCTGTACGAGGCTGCAGGCATACCATTCATCGCCCAGAGATACCTTAAGGGTTCGGGATGGGACCTGAGGGTTCTGACTGTCGGCGGAGAGATTGTAGGAGCCATCAAAAGGGTTCCAAGGGCGGGGGATTGGAGGACAAACATATCTCTCGGAGGGAAGGCTGAAAGCTACAAGCTGAACAGCGAAGAGGCTGAGAAGAGCTTGAAGGCTGCAGCGGCGTTAAAGCTTGACATTGCAGGCGTTGACCTGATATGGTCTGAAGGCGAGCTTTACATACTGGAAGTTAATCCCACCCCTCTTTTCCGAGGGCTAATGGAGGCAACGGGGACGAACCCGGCAAGAAAAATCGTAGAATATGCTAGGAGAATTATCAAAAGGTAGGTTTAAAGGGTGATCTCATATGGAGATATTTGTAATATTTAGGATTTGAAGACAACATGGAGCTAGCTTATCTGCATGAAATCCCATGGTATTACCTGGCTATGAGGTCTATCGTAGCCTGTGAAGAGCGCTTCACACCTTATCTTTAAGTTTTTCAAGGATAAGGCCTGCAAGGAGCTCTGGACCTGTTCCCTTCAGCATGTTTATCCCCTTAACTCCTGTCAGCCTTTGAATCCTGCTCATACCAGCCTGGTTGTCTGTAGCAGGACCAGTTACGGCTATAGGGGTAAGGTTATAGGTTTCCTTAAGATATTTTACTGAGCCATACGCTGAAAGTTCGTCCATGGCTGACAAAATAAGAGCTCTCACGTTGGACATAATATGCTTATCGTGGAGAATATAGGGAACCCCACAGCCAACAATGCTGTCACCAAGCTCCACTATTATTACGTCAGGATTCTTCTCATTAAGATGGTTCAGTATTCCCATTGCCGCAGCTACTATCTTGCTCTTCTCCGTCACTGTGGATGGAAGCCCGGCGTCTACAAAGCTTAGGGCTTCCACCGCGCCTGCGTCCTCCATAAACAGAGTATCCTTAAGCCTTCCAACCCCTGTAAGTTTGCATGCACATACCCTTAGCTTGTGAATCCTAGTGAAGCAGTTTATGAGCTCCACAGCCGTAGTGGTTTTTCCACACTCCATGGAGGACGAAACAATCATAACTAGAGGGGCTGACCTCTCAAGTTTGTCAGCCCAGCTAATACCGTAGTCTCTAATATTCACTTTGGAACCGTCACTCCTCACAGCCACGCCCAGGGGCTCCAGGGTTAGAGGCGAGCCTAACGCTACTTTGAAGGATTCAACCATGCCAACAACCCCGCCCGCGTTTAAAAGGTGAAGTACCACCCTGCTGGACACCAGGATTCCATCCCTCGGGATTCCTCCAACAATAGCTTTAGTCGCCTCTCTATTACCTAATACTGCTAGAATATTATCTCCCTTTCTTATCTTTGCAAGCCTCCCTTGAGGTGTTTCTATCGAGTCAACTGCGCCGAAGCTTCTTAAAGCCCTAACGAGTACAACATCTCCCTCTACGCCTACAACCTCTTCAAAGTCAGCTATTTCTTCGAGATTTACGCGGTGAGTGACAGATGATTGCTTGTCTATTTTCACAAACTCGTAACCAGCCACAATATAAGTTAACGAAAATAATTGAAAAAGTTAATCCACCAATACACACAGTAAAGCCTCACCATTAATTTTCTAAACCTTACGCGCACGAAAAATCTTTTGTGTAGCCTTGAGGTTACCATGTAAAATTAAAGTTTTAAGACCAATAGTCATTCGGCCTTAACGTTTCAAGATCTACTAAATTTTAAGGTGTATTCTTAACTTCAGATACGTAGACCTCTTTTGATAGCCTCTGGAATAGCGGGCTTAACCTTGCAGTTCTAGGCCTACGTCTTATTAAGTACTCGATGAACTCCTTGGTTACCTGCTTGTCAGTGTAAAGGTTAAATGCTCTAACCCCGGTAAGTCTCCCAACTATCATCCTACCTATCTCTGTATCAGTTGCAGGGCCGACAACAAGGTCTATATCCAAGGCATAGTGAAGCCTTGCTATTGTAACCCCTCCAAACGCTGCTGTAACATCCCCAGCTGATAAAATTATTGAGCCCAAGCTTCCGGATATCTCTGGATCCGATAAAATAGGAGCAACACTCTTATATCCACATATGCTCCCACCGAACTCGACCACTATGAAGTCAGGCTTAGACAAAGCCGCCTCGTATATGAGACCTTTCGCAACCTTCAAGAGTGTTTTCCTATCAACGTAGGTCGACGGTAGACCCGCATCAACGAAGTCTAAGGCTGGCCTAGCACCTGCAGATTTTAGCGCCCTCAGATCCCTGAGGGCCCCTACACCTGTCGGCTTAACAGCTGAAACCCTATATCCATGTTTGATAGCCCCCCTGATAATGTTCGCCGCGGCAGTAGTCTTACCACTACCAGCAGAGGTACCAATCACAATAACAAGAGGTGGAACGGTACCTATCTTATCACGCCAATCAACCTTCTTGAAGTCTACAAGGTTTTGGACTCGACCGTCCTTTACAAGAGTCCCCAAATACTCAACATCTAATGGCGGGCCTACTATACGGCTGTAGGAGAAGGACTTGCCAATAAGGCCTCCGAAAGTAAGGAGGTGCAGGGTACAATGTGGACTGAGCTTTTCCGGAACATGCCCTGCAATGTCGATGGTTGACTCTTTGCGGCCTAGGGCTCCTACAAACACGGTTCCAGGTCTAAGTACCCTCTTAACCCCCATATGATCTTCTATATATGTGAAAGCTCCACGGCCTCCTAAAACTCTAACAAGTACCAGATCTCCAAAGTTCGGCTCTGAAAAAGCCACCTTAACACTCCCCTTAACATAAGCATTCCTAGCAACCGCAGAGAAATAGTCTGGCTTGTAGAACACCATACCAAGGCATAACTCGAACTTAATAGTTATAACTGCATCTGATGTAAACACTTAAGGCATAACTCGCAAATATAAATTTATCTCTAAAATGAAACGTTACTCTTGGATCTAGATATAATTATAAATCCAGGAGGTAATCTATCGCTTGATGGATGTCCTATCTGAGATATTCGTAAATGGTGGAGTAGGGGCTTTAATAGGCTTCTCAGTGGGGTATTCCATCAAAAAAGCGTTGAAAATCATATTATTCCTAACAGGAGCTATAGTTGCGTTCCTTTACTATCTTTCATATAAAGGGTTCATCAGTTTTAAGAGCGACGCCTTCCTCGTATGGCTAGCTGACAAGTTTTCAGCAGCAGTCTCCGAGATAGGAGGGCTGACAAGTGCAATAGTGGAGGCAGCGCCTCTGTCCGCCGGATTCATACTTGGATTCGCACTCGGCTTCAAGAAGGGATAAGCCGGAAATGTAGAATCCTACCATATCCTTTCCAGCCTATTTACATCTGGAATAATGGTATCTCATAGCCGCAACTCGGACATCTACTATCCTCTAGCCGGACTTTAACCCTTAAACCGTACCTTGCTATAACCTTGTAGCCGCAGTTTGGACAGTATGTACTCTCATAGCGGTGGCCAGGGACATTCCCGATATAAACATAGTCCAAACTCCTTTCATACGCCTTCTCCACAGCATATTCAAGCTTTTCTACAGGTGTAGGCGGCTCCGTATACTTGTATGCAGGGTAGTACCTTGTGAAGTGTAATGGAACCTCCGGCCCAAGCGTTTTAAGATGTTTATCAATAGTCTCCTCCACGGTATCTACGCCGTCGTTGACCCCTGGAACCATAAGGTATACTATTTCCACGTGGACACCTTGTTTCAAAGCCAGTGAGGCGTTTCTCCAAGGTATTTCATGGTTTGCTCCCTGGATATACCTTCGGTAGGAGTCTTCTCCCCCTTTAACATCTATTTTCAGCCCTGTTAGGCCGGCTTCTATCATCATCTTTAAGGCTTCAACACTCATATACCCATTTGAAACCATACAGGAGTATAGGCCCTTTTCTCTCGCAAGCCTAAACAGTTCAAGATTATACTCGAATAGAAGCGTCGGCTCGTTAAAACTGACACAGACGCCCCTGTCCCCGCTGAGGATGGCTTGCCTGACAACATGTTCAGGACTGGTATACAAGGCCTTTTCAGGCATGGGTTTAGCCATGCTTAGATGAAAGTTTTGACACCATGGACACTTAAAATTGCAACCCCAGGTTGAGATGGTCATAGCCCTGGTGCCGGGGTAGTAATGGTAGAAGGGTTTTATCTCTATGGGCCTGCTTTCCATGGCGCTCAGATCACCGTAGACCAGCGTATAAAGTTTTCCGTCGATGTTAGCCCTTGTCCCACAGAAACCGCGCGCGCCAACATGGATTACGCATGCCCTCTCGCAAACCCCGCACCTAACACTATCTCCGAGGGAGCTCCAGAGTAGGGCCTCCCTTACCGTGGGCTGGCGTGTCATGCTGTGATTTGAACGCTGCTTGCCTTCCATTTGCAACCGGCTATCTTTAATATTCTCCACACAACTATAAAATGTGACGGATTACGTTAGGCTAGGCCGTACAGATATCAAGATTTCCACTGTTGGAATCGGGACGTGGCAGTTTGGAACCGAAGGCTGGGGCTATGGCAGAGATTTTACAAGGGAAGATGCTATTGAAGCAGTTAGGGAAGCATTTAGCAATGGTATCAACTTTATAGACACCGCTGAAGCCTACGGCGGTGGATTATCAGAGAAGATGGTTGGAGAGGCGGTTAGGGACTTTAGAGAAGAGGTGGTGATTGCTACGAAGATATCACCAAGGCATCTCGGCTATAGGGATATATTTAAGGCTTTGAAGGGCAGCCTTAAAAGGCTTGGGACAAGCTATGTTGACCTATACCAGGTACACTGGCCTTACTGCTACTTCCCCGTTAGAGACACCATGAAAGCCATGAGGGAACTCGTGAGGGATGGGAAAATAAGGGCTGTGGGTGTTAGCAACTTTCCAGTGTGCCTGATGGAGGAAGCCGTTTCAGCCCTTGGTAGGGTAACGTGAGATTTGATTTTGTTGGGGGAGGTCTATTTTGGGATGTTGCTTTCACTTGGATCCCACTTGGCTTCTATAGCCGCATCGGATCCAGGTACTTCTTTTAACCCTGGCGATCTGGAGAATTGGAATGGAAATCTTAATAAGCATAGTGTACTCTTGGTGGACGATGATATATGAGGTACAAGCTCACTAATATCTCCCTCGGCTCCGTATTTAAGGTAACATTCGTCCTAGGGCTTATCATAGGATTGATAGTGGGTGGGCTATACGCCCTTATAACAGCAGCGGGGATTGCTGCATATGGGCTCCCAGGAATTGCTGTGGGTTATGGTGCGGTAGGGGCTGTCGCAGGCGGGATAGTTGGAGGGACATTAGCCGCTATAATTGCCGTGATATATGCACTGCTCTATAATATTACTGCTAAGATAACTGGAGGCTTGGAATTTGAACTTTCGGAGGCTGCGGTCTTCCCTGCTACACCAACCCCCGCTCCTACCTACGCTGCTCCAAGGCCTACAGAGGCTGCTCCCAGGTGTCCAAGGTGTGGTGGGCCGCTACGCTATATAAAGGAATATGAAAGATGGTGGTGTGACAACTGCAGGCAGTACGTGTAGGATTAGAGGCTGAGCTTTGCCTCCACTATTCTTTTTTCCACTATTTCAAGCTCGTTTTCAAGCCTTTCCTTCATCTCCTTGTAGACCTTACCTGATATCTCCCCTTTCCGTTTCATCTCGTCAAGCTTCCTCATCTTTTCTAGAATCTTGCTCCTTTCAGCTTCCAGTACTTTTATCTCGTCGTAGCCGATTGTCTTATTAACTATCTCTTCCTCGATCCTTCTTAGTTTGCCCTCCAGCTCCTCGATCTTCGGCCTTACAACCTCCCATTTAACTCCCTTCTCCGTCAGGCTTTTGAGCTTTTCAATCTGCCGTTCAATCGCCTTCTTCTCCTCCACCAGCCTTTCTACTTCTCCCATCTTTCCCCCCTATGTGAGTCTGGCTCCGCAGTTAGAGCAGAATCTGGCGTTTGGCGAAACCTCAGCTCCACAGTTTGGACATGTCCTTCTGCCTAACGGAGCACCACACATCTCACAGAACCTCCCAGGCCTTGTAAGCTTACCACATCTTGGACATGTGACCATGGTCTCAGTTGCCAGTGCGGCCTCGCCAAGGTATTCCCCGGATTTAGCCTTCTCCTCTACAACCTTTTGTACAGCTTGCACTTTCGCCTGGGTCTGTATCTTCGCAGCTTCCACAGTTAATCTTGGCGCACAGTCGGCGCAGAGGCATACCTCGTCATTCCAGCAGTTTCCACAGACATATTTCTTGCAGGATGGACACTGGTGGAAGTGCGGCTTGGCCTCCTCCATAGCCTCGAAGAAAGCTTTGTCATGCTCCTCATGCCACCTGTAGTCTCTAACCTGGCTAATCGCTGAAGCTCCAGAGTCGAAGACCCCGCCAAGCAGGCTACCAGCAAAGCTTAGGGCTTTGTGAACCTTAGCAAGGCTGTACTTCTTGTACTGACTTATGTACCCACTTCCACACCTGTCGCAGTAGAATACGAACTGAAAGCCATCGTCATCGCTTTTATCATCGTAGTTTCTGACAAATGCCTTAAGCTTACTCATAGCTACTCCAGCTATACCTGTTAAGCCTATGTTTTAAAGATTATGAGCTTATCATCCACGTACCCTCTACCTCTACAGAATTTTTATTAGGGCTATGTTCTCCCCCAACTTGAAAATCCACGTTAGATCTAATGTAACCCGTTAGGCTATCCCGTCATAAGGAGCCCTGCTATTTTCTGGACATTGCTTGCAAGCGTTGATGTTTGATTTCTGTCTCTTCCGGAGACTATGATAACAAGTTTGCCGGTAACCCATTTTACAACTATGCTTCCTTGCATCATCCTTTCGATGTCCTGCGTTGTGGCTATGCTTCTTACGATTTCTCCTATTCCCTCCGGGGCTAGTGGTCCACCTAGGATTATTAGACACTGATAGGTTCGCTGCTCATATTCTCTTATGCTTATCCTTTCGACATTGAAGTATCTTCCTTCTAGATTTTCTTTAAGGTGTGTTCCCGTAAGGTTCCAGTCTATGTTGTTTGCGAGAATTCCTACAACTCTAGGTGAAGACCTCTCTTCCACAGCTATCCTGACAGAGCGGGTGTCAAATTTGAATACTATTGTGCCGTTTTCCGTGTTTAAGAATATGTCTATGGGGTTGGGGGTGCATTTTACGATGTATCTTGACGGCAGAATAGCTAGGTTTCTATGTGAAACCCTTAAGACAAGTTTTTCACCGCTTAATTTAACACTTGCTTGGTAGCAGCCAGTTCCCGGAATATAGGTTTCACTTGCCTGCAGAGCTCCTGATAATACGTTTATACGGTCGAATAGATCTGTTATATGCTTCTTCTCCTCCCCTGTAGAAGTCTTCAAGGCGTATCCTATGTCCCCGTATCCGTAAGTCCAGTAGGCATATCCTAGACCGTTTTCCTCAAGAACCTGTAGGAAATCATATATGAATCCTGAGGCGTTATACGCTTGCGATCCGCATCCAAATTCCCCTATCCAAAGGGGGACACCTTGTTTTCGGGCGTAGTCTATCCAATATTCTACAAGCTGCTCTATCTCACGCCTTGATGTATACTCATACCCCGTTACACCATCCCACGTGTTTCCAGGGTATAGATGAACGTCTAGCACCGAGTTTTCCACGTTTATATGGGCTGGTGTCCCCTTTTCACCGCCCCAAACCGGGTTTATAAAAACCATGGCCCCTGGGTCAAGTTTCCTTATCTCCGAAGCCATATAACTGTAGAATTCCGGCAGTATTTCTGAAAGCTCGTCTGTAGGTAGAATTTGGGATGGCATGGGCTCATTAAAGATGTCGTAGCCGGCTAGCGCGGGGTCACCGCCGAAAACCCCTGCGTAGATTTTCCATGCGTCCGCCAGGTACTGCCAGTACTCGCTGTTACTGAAAAATTCTCCAGAAGCATCATGGTAGTCCCCTGTGTAGGGTACAAGCCAGTCTGGAAGCCCACAGCCACCGTATGCTGGGCTCCATCTCCACTGATGTATATCTAGAACAATGTATAGGCCGTAGGCTTTCGCCCAGTAGAAAACTGTTATGACATGGTTTAGATAGTCCCTATTTACACGCCCCTTCTCAGGTATAAGGTATCCCATCGAAACTGGAAGCCTAAGGACGTTAAAGCCCTTAGAGGCCATCCATGAAAAGTCTCCGGGTGACTGGTGCAAAAAACCCCATTCCAGCCCTGAATAGTCGATGCCTCTTAGAATTATGGGTGTACCGTCCTCCTCAACGATTTTTCCATCATCGGATCTAAGCTTCGAAAAGCAGTATCCCCTGGGGGTAGTCCTGGCTTTTCTAATGTTCTCAATACTCAGGTTAAAGATGGTACGAGCATCCTGAAGTTTCCCCCTAGCTATGCTGGTGCGCATCTGTTCACATTCGTCCCTAAGCTCAGGCCAGGCGTGAGAGATCATGTTTAGAGTTCTGTACAGCCTTAGAACCTCGGACTTGCTGGCTGCGTCGCTGCCGACAAGTATGGCTGCTTCGAACTTGGCTTTCCATCGTGTAGAGAACCGTTCACCAGAAGCCTTACCGCCTATATGCCACTTAAACCCATACTCTGATCCTCCCCAGGCTCTTTCATCGTCGATGCTTAGTGGTGGTAGTGTAAGGTTAAGCTGGACAACTGAGACTTCTATATCCCCGTATTTCAGGCTAAACTGTACTGCAGACTCGTCGTAGCAGATATAGGGGGTGGTCAGGCTATAAGGGAGTTCGACTATGTAGGGTCCGTAAGTAACATTGTAGATGTGGATATTTAGCCCCCTATAGAGGCCTGTGGGTAGCCCCCACCCTCCCCATGCAACCGACTCTGCATTCTTTGAATAGCTTACGGAAACATTAAAGAATATTATTCCATGCTTCCACACTTCTATATCTGCTGTTCCCTCGAGGTATAGTCCTCCATCCCTAAAGTTGAAGGTTGAGTGTAGTATTTTTAGTTCTCCTTTATCCTCAAGCCAGGAGTCGCCGTCCATCCACGCCTGATGGTGGAAGCTGGACCAGCCAGGACCCCATATACCAATGCCTACATTTGTTAGTAGCTCTGTACCGTTACACTTAATGCTTTCTACAGCCCCCTGCCTTGTAAAGGTAACTTCGAAGCCGCCGTAGGAAACAGTTAAAGCCTGATTCGTGGGGATTATGGGGTATAGGAGAAGGATTAAAAACAGGGGTAGGGGTACCTTCACAGTTTAAAACTACAGGGTTTCAGCCTTAAGCTTTCATCTTTTAATATTCCTTTTATCCTCGATTATTCTCCCATCCCTAACCCTTATTATCCTTTCTGCGTAGCTGGCAACTTCAAGGTCATGGGTTACAACGATGAAGGTTTGGCCTCGCTCCTTGTTAAGCTTCTTCATAAGATTCATTATCTCCTTGCCTGACTTGGAGTCTAGGTTTCCAGTTGGTTCGTCTGCGAGGACTATTGCAGGGTTGTTGGCTAGGGCCCTTGCAATCGCTACTCTCTGGCTTTGCCCACCACTAAGCTCTGTCGGCTTGTGGTACAGCCTGTCACCAAGCCCTACAAGGTTTAGCAACATCTTAGCCCTAGCCCGCATCTCGGCTTTCGAAAGGCCCCCGTTGAAGCTCATTGGAAGCATCACATTTTCAAGAGCGTTCAGGACAGGTATAAGGTTGAAGAACTGGAAGACAAATCCTATCTTCTTCGCCCTGAGGCTTGCAAGCTCGTCCTCGCTAAGATATATTGTATTGACTCCGTCTATTAGCACATCCCCATATGTCGGCCTATCAATGCCTCCTATTATGTTTAGGAGTGTGGTTTTCCCGCTGCCTGACACCCCCATAATGGCTACGAACTCTCCAGGCATTATTTTGAGGTTTATGTTCCTTAGGGCTACGACTTTAACCTTTCCTAGCAAGTAGACTTTGTATACTTTTCTTAGTTCAACGGCTGGCCTACTCATAGCGGAGCGCCTCCACTGGTCTGAGATTTGAAGCTCTATATGAAGGGTATAATCCTGCCCCGATGCTCACAAGTATCGAGACCCCCGAGGCGAAGATGAAAACCCAGCTGTATAGCTTGAATGGTAGAAATATGCCGGTCCACTTGAATATTATCATTGAGGCTATCTTCGTCATCACTATTCCTCCAACACAACCTATGGCTCCACCTAACATGCCTAAGAGGACGCTTTCAAAGAGGAACATTGCTAGGATCTTCTTTCTGCTTGCCCCGATAGCCTTTAGGATTCCGATTTGCCTTGTTCTCTCAAGCACTGAGGTCATGATCGTGTTCATCACACCAAGCCCCCCTACAAGCAAGGATATGGCTCCGAGCCCTAGAAGTACACTGTTTATTGTACCCATTATCTGGCTTACCCCTTCCATTAGGAATTTCTTCTCGACAACCCTTAGACCTTTAAACTTTTTCTCAATCTGAGCCTTTACGTAGTCAGCGTACTTTTCATTCTTAAGCTTCACAAGTATCATTGTAGCTTCTCCGTATTCTTCGTAGAGTTTTTCCACAGAGCTGTATGGCAGGTATATTGTCTGATCCTGGTCACCGAAGCCTGTTGGTTTTGCTATAGCTGTTACCTTAAAGGTCACGTATTTCTCCCCTTCGACATCAAGTCTCACCTTTAAGGTGTCCCCAGGCTCTAGGTTTAGTGCATCAGCTATGCTGTAGCCTACCACTGCAGAAAGTTTACCTTCATCCTTTGGAAGCCAGTCCCTGCCAGAGGCAAGCTCTACATTAGATATCTTATCCGCCTCTTTTGGATCTACCCCCATAACACTTATTGGGAGAATACTGTATTCAGGGATGTAAACGTGTTCTGTAAGGATTGGAACCGCCGCGTCTACGCCTTCTATCCTGTTGATCTCCCTTGCAAGGCTTGCATCCATCTGTCCGCCTGTTGAAAATATGAGTTGGTTCTCGTTTATCACGATGAATCCCGCCCCCAGGATCTTGTCTAGTGACTCTCTTACCTGCTCCTGCATCCCGAACCCTATGGATAGGAGGGCTACTATCGTAGCTACACCAACAGCTATTCCTAGGATTGTAAGCATGCTTCTGCTTTTCCTCTCCAGGATTTCCCGCCTTGACACCATGTAGATGCTCACTTCTCTCCCTCCAGGCTTGAAATATCAATCTTCGGCTCGTAGTGTGGGGTTCTAATACTTTCCCTACCCTTTAGGAAAGATAGAGCCAGTAATAGTCCTATAACTAGGGCTGAGATTGAAATCACCAATTTATACGAGAATTTGAAGCCTTCCTCTCCCTCGCTACCTGTAGATTTAGATTTTGAAACCTTTATAGGGATTGATAGTGTCTCTTCATGTGTTACGCCTAGACTATCCATGTATGAGACAACGATTGTAATGTTGTAAAGCCCAGGCTCTACAGGGCCTACTGATACTGGTAGTACGAAGTCGCCGGCCTGCCCGGCGGTTATGTCGCCGATATATGTGGGTGTCAGGGCTGTTACTGGCTGTCCCTGCGGAATTGATATGCTCACCGCTTTAACATCGCTTAGGCCTATGTTAGCAACTGTTCCAGAAATCTCTCCGGCCTCCCCGACTGCTAATGGCGTTGGAGTTGTTTCGATGTCGTAAACTCTAACCATGCTTCTTCTTACAACGTAGACCCCGATGTAGTGCATTTCTTCGTATTTGTTACCCATGGGGTCGGCGTATTCAAGCTTGAAAGGCAGCAGGTATACGTTAGGTTCAGCGTCAGGCTTGACGACAAGGGTGAAACTAATGTTGAGTGTGGTGCCTGTGTTTATTCTTCCAATGTAAAGCCTGTTTGAGGATTCATAGGGCACGAACGGTGATTCAACAGGTTTCGTTTCGCTTGTTGTAGTTGTGGGTATAGATACTCCAGGCACTACTTCAACCATCTCCTGTTGTTGCTCTTCCTCTGGGATTATCATAAGGTTTAAATATGTATTTAGGGCGTCGGTGCCTCCTTCGTTGGATAATGTGATAGTGAGGTTTACCGGCTCGCCGGTGAAAGCTGGATTAGGGCTTAGCTCTACGCCTACTACTGATATGTACGCTTTTGGTGCGGGCAGCTTGCCTGGTTTTTCGTATGGTGAGAGGACGATTACATATGCCTTGTATGCTTCCTTGACCTGGTCTCCCCTTTCTCTTATGTAGCTTACTGAGATGTGAACCGGGTAAGCTCCTGGGGCTGCTGTTTCAGCGATGTGAAATAGTAGTGGAAAGCTTACAAACTTTCCAGGGTCAAGCATCTCATAGTAGAAGCTTTGCCCCCCGTAGAGTCCTACTGGTGGGCCTGACTCCTCGGTTTCAGTGCCCATAAGCTGGCTTAGATCAACCTCAGCGACGGGGGAGAGGGGATATGCCGACACCCTTAGGGAGTAGACAGGCAGATTTCCCCTGTTCTCCATCGTCACTATTATTGCTGCTGTGTCACCTGGTCTTCCCGGCTTTGAATAGTAAGATACCGTTAAAACTCCCTGGCTTAGCCCGATCCTGACTGGAAGTACAAATTCGTCTTTACCTTTACCTGAGTTTTTACCTCTCAACCTGTAATAAAGGTATTCTACCTTCAAGTTTACATTGTACACCCCTTCCTGGGCCTTCTCATCAATCCTCAACATGAAGGTTATCTGGAAAGGCTGACCGGGCGTTACGTTCCTAGGTGTAATCCCAGTGGCGGTTTTAGACCCGTCTACGGCACTTATCGGGACACCATTAAGCTCTAGTACCGCTTTTATCTGGGCTAGGTAGAACTCAGAGTTTATCAGGATAACTTTTAGAGGTGCAGTCTGACCTGGATATGCCGTATAGCCGGGGGTTTCCCAGTAGACATCGTATACGCTTAACCCTGATGAAACTAGGGTTGGTATGGGTAGAACCAGCAATACTAACAGTATTGTAGCAGAAATTACCCGTTTACCATTCAATCTTGTCCACCTCCATACTTCTCTCAGCTTCATCCACCTTCTGGGAAAGGAATCTGTAGAACCTGTTCAGCCGCTCAGCCCTTTTAAGGCAGAATCTTCCAATTTCGCTGTCATCGTTTTTGAGGAGGTTAATAGTGTACTCGGTTGCTGAGATCATTATTTTAATGTTCTCCTTCACCTTGTTCATGAATAGGGAGATCAGATGTCTCTCGCTCTCTATAGGTTTAAATTTTGCTTTTCTAAGGCCTGCGATTCTACGCCTGGTGATGAGGCCGAGTCTTAACAGTATTCTAAGGGAGTTGTGTACCGATGTGAGACTGTAGCCTGTTTCACCTGCTATTTCATCCATTGTCAATGGCTTTTCTGAGAGGTATAATGTTCCAAATATTACTCCAGATGTGAATCCGAATCCCCATTCTTTGAAGACTCTGCCGAAGGCTTCTATAAGTCTTTCTTTCGCGTCCACTATTTTGCTCATCTAGAACACCATTTCATATTCTTCAATAATTTATGAAATTTCTGAAAATAAAAAATTATGCCTTAATGTCCGACGACACAAGACTAGGCTGAACATTAAATAGACAACAGGGGTATGAAACACAGCTTAAACAGCGGTGTAAGTCTTGGAATCACCCGGGAAAATAGTTGTAAAGGTGAAAGTCTGGTTTGAAAATCCTGGAGGAGAGACAATAATAGGATATGGGGGATACCAGCTTCTGAAAACCCTCGCAGAAACCGAAAGCCTGACACTAGCATCAAGAAAACTTAGCATATCCTACGGGAAAGCTCTGAAAATAATAAGAGAGATAGAGAAAGCATATGGCAGGAAAATTGTGGCAGCTGCCAGAGGAGGATACGGAGGAGGGGGCAGGACAACCCTAACCAGGGAAGGCTTAAAACTGTTGGAAAGTTATTCCACAATCTTGAAGGCTACGCTGAAAAGTGTAAGAATGTTGGGCTTTGAAGTGGGGACACCTACCTTCTAACCGAAAGCTGAACAGAATACCTCTTAATGAGACTACTACCTCCTCCGAGACATACCGTCCGATATACTTCCCCTCCGTCAACGATCCTGGAGTACAGAAGTTCATCAGCCCCGTACTCAAAGAGAACACTACACGGAGGAGTAGTAAGCCCTACTATAAGATTGTAGCCGCCTGAAATCCTCAGCAACCTCTCAAGGCTCTTGTTAACAAAGGCAGACCCGGAGATCACTACAAGATCAGCCTTAGGCAAATACTCCTGAAAAGCCTCATCAGGAAGCACGCCATCATGAAAAGACTTCTCAATCACAACATAACGGTTGGGAATACTAAGAAAAGGCTTGAAATAACCTATGAAAACCACAAGCCCTGCATCCCTACAAAGCTCCTTAACCCTCGCATACCCATCAACCTTTACACCCCCAGGATCAGGTAAAAGCGAGTTTACGGCTGCAGTCCCAAGCGACGCAGCATTAAGATCCCATTCTAGGCAAAGCCTTGCAACATCAAAGCCAGACGTCGTTCTATAGTCTTCCACAGCAGACATCCAATTCCTAAACCGAAACGCAACACCACACCTACCGTCCTCTAGCAGAACGCAACTATACTTAAGCCCTACGCAGAGTCCCTTAACCCTCTCATCCTTGGCGACGTCAAACACGTATTTTAAAACATCGCTTACAAGGGCCACATGAAACCATAAGACACACTATAATTATAACCCCACGCCATCCAAGTCAAAATTCGAGTGGAAATACTCTTCTAAAAAGCGTAGCGACAAGAGAATTATACCCTTAGAGGGTGCCTATCTAATATCTGAAAGCACACCGTGTGAAACCATGATGAAAACAGAGGTGAATATTTATAATGAGAGAATAGAAAGCCTGAAAATGCGGAATTAATATTTGATAGTAAGCCTGGCAAGATACCAATATAAAGATTTCCAGCTCTCTTGCTTTTAACAAGCATTAACCTCTACCATCATACCAGGAGTAGGTGAAAGTGATGATAAACCCCAAACAGGGGATTAGAAAACAGGATGATGCTGACATGTCAGACTTATACTCAATCCTAAAGTATTATGAGGTAATCTTTGAGGAAGACAGGGTAAGTGAGAAATGCAAAAATATTGTTAAAGTCTTCGGGGTTGGGGGAGCCGGCTCCAACATGGTAACACTCCTCAAAAAGATGGGAGTCCAGGGCGCTGAATGTATAGCTGTAAATACAGACTCAAGGCATCTAGATTTAACCCTCGCAGATAAGAAGATTCTAATAGGCTACAACATAACAGGCGGGAGGGGCGTCGGTGGAGACCCGGAGCTAGGAGAAAAATGTGTAAGGGAGGACATAAGAAAGATAGTAGACGCCATAGGAGACGCTGAGCTCGTATTCATAGCTTACGGGCTGGGCGGAGGAACGGGGACCGGGGCAGGCCCCGTGATAGCTGAAGCCGCGAAGGAGAAGGGCGCGATGGTAATCGGCTGCGTAACCCTCCCATTCGAGGGAGAAGGAAACTGGAAGATGCAGGTAGCATTGAAAGGCCTTGAAAAGCTTAGGAAACACGCAGACACCGTTGCATCAATCTCTAATGAAAGACTAAACCAGGTAGCAGGCCACCTACCCCTAGTAAAAGCATTAGAAGTAGGAACCCTAATCCTTGCGCTAATGGTGAAGGGAGTCACAGAGCTTGTAACAAAGCCAGCCCTCATGAACATAGACCTCGCCGACCTAAGGACTTTGATGAGCAAGGGCGGAATGGCTGCGATCTGCATCGGCTACGCTGAAGGCAAAAATAGGTGTATGGAAGCCCTGAGAATGGCCCTTAGAAATCCACTATTAGAGGTAGATCCTACCGGGGCTAACGGAGCACTAATCGTTGTCAGAGGGGGGCCAGACCTCACCCTTAGCGAGATAAAAAATGTAACCATGCAAATAGCGTCAAAAATGGTTGGAGAAGCAAACCTGAAATGGGGCGCGGACATTCACAGAAGCCTTGAAAGTAAGGTAAAGATACTCGTCGTCCTAACAGGAGTTAAACTGAAAACACCAGGAACCAACATTGAAATAGAAAAGCCGACCAAGAACGCTGACAGGATAGCGGAGATCCTACCAACCATAGACATATAGCCGCATAATCAAAGGAAGACTGGGAACGCTTAAATGCTAAAAAAGGGGGGTTATCTTCTTTTCAGAACTGCTACTGCAACCCCGAAAGCTAGCAGGCAGGCCAGCGCAAGCCCGTATCCATCGTATTCGGGAATAGGCCTTGGTGGCCCAGCGAATACTCCGATATCGTCTACATACCAGCCCTCATAGGTTACGGAGTAGTCTGATTCAAATCTGAACCTTATAAGGATTACCCTACCCGTGTAAGCTGAAAGATCAACGAAAGCCGTTGTCCACACCTGTCTCTCAGATGGGGTCCAAGCGCCTTTCGAGAGCTTCTTACCGCCACTCCTAGATGTCCCGGTAAACGAAGCAAGGGTTGTCCACGTGTATCCTCCATCGGTTGAAACTTCTACGTATCCAAAGTCATATCCCGACTCTATCTCATACCATGTTGAGAAGTTGAGTAGGGCATAGGTGTATCCGATAAGGTTTACACGTCTCGTTAGAGTATCGTTCAAATTATTCGTGTACTCGCCTGTCCCCTCGTCTCCGCACCACCAGCTGTGGGTTGGGCTTGAAGCTCTCCTCGTAGTTATGTGCCAGAGTCCCGAAGAAGTCCACGCCCCAGCCCCAGACTCAACATCGTCCTGGAAAACCCGCTGCCACACAGCTGTAAAGTTCTCAAGGCAGACCATGTCTGGGTATCCCGCTGCTACAACCTCGTCTAAGCCGTCTCCGTCGACATCCCCCATCTCAAGGCTTCCATACCAACCTCCTGGCGGTGCCACATGGATGTACAGGCACTGTGAGATGTCTTCTGCACTGTTGATGTACACCCTCCCGTCGTATGATGCAATTGCTATTTCAAGACCCGGATGCTTACTAGGGTCAAATTCGCCTATATCCAAGTCCATGTTCCAATCCCCGGTGGTGAACTGGGACTCCAGGGTTCCAGTTCGGCTGTATACTGTTACGAGGCCATCCCACCCCACTACCACCTCGTTCTCACCGTCATTGTCAACATCCCAAACCCTGCTCACTAAACCGTTATCCTGCGTGTCTGACCAGAGCACTGACCCATCAGCTCCGTTAAGTGCCCAAACTCTGTCGTCACCGTAACATGCGTATACAATGTCGGGTGTGCCATCATCGTTAAGGTCTCCCGACGCTAGACAATCAGTCAGGAAGGTCCATGAGGGTGATGTTGACCGCCAGAGTAGTACGTTATTGTTTGCATCCCATGCGTAGACGTCTCCTATATAGTAGGTCGCGGTTATGACGTCTAGCGCCCCATCGCCGTTCAGGTCTTCCAGGATAACAGTTTCACACCCGTCTCCGTCATAGGTATAGTATGTTCTAAGTTCTGCCCCATCCGATCCCCGAAGAACTATCAGATCTTTTGTAGAAGCATAAAAGTCTACGCCGACCGCAACCTCTAACCCGGGCTCTGTTGGTATTATGTCTCCGATGGCTACGTCCATAACCCAGTCCTCGCATGTGTAGTTCCACATAGACAGGCCCGTGGCCCCGTTAATCGCGTACACATTATAGTCGTGGCTTGCTACAACTACGTCATCTATTCCGTCTCCGTCAAGGTCTCCCATGGCAACAGCGGAATTTCTGCCTGTCGCAGGGGTTAGTGTCCAGGCTGCTGTGCCTGTGTCACCGAATACTGCGTGTACCTCATCATAGGGTATTATTGCGACGTCCATGAGTCCGTCATTGTCGAGGTCTCCTGAGGCCATGTCCCATGTAGACTTTTGTATGGTGGAGAGGTCGTAGGTCCATAAAACGGCGGCCGGAACCTGGAGGGGGGCAGGTGGATAGCCCTTTATGTCAACTATTGGGTCTGAGGGTCCGCGGGGCTGCTTAGGCTGTTTGGGCTGGGCTGCTGCCTGGGCTGCGGGTATGAGTAGCAGGAGTGTTATTAGACTTAGGACCGTCTTCTCTTTCATTCTCGGTCAGGCTTATTAACAATTAATATTATATAAAAGTTTCTATTAGGTTGTAAAATATTCTAGATGTTTGGTTGATCATGTTTTGCAAGGAGTTTTATCCCTAGCCTCCTCTATTTCCCCTCTTGCCATGAGGGGTCTGGGATTTCTAGAGGTGTTATTCTCTGCGGCGGAGTTTAACGGCTGCTTAGGCGTATTAGCGGTTGTTTACCTTGTAGGTTATTGCTATGCTTAGTATTTTGCCCTGGTCTTTGAAACCTTATATTCTCAGTGATCGTGGTTTGAGTTGAAAGATCGGGGTCTATGGGGTTTACAGTAGCTCTGCCTTCTACCGGTTTACGTGTCCTCATCGGATTGCTGGGTATGTTCTGTGATTTAGGGTTGTTTTAGGAATTTAGTATTTCTAGGAGTTTTTTCCCTGTTCTTGTTATTTCCTCTACTTCTTTTTGTGATAGTGTTTCTATTGGTTCAACTTTTTCCTTTGAGACCTTGACTGGCCTACTTAAATAGATGAGTTTTCCGTCTATTTGATGGGGTGTTGCTATGCTTAGTATTTTGCCCTGGTCTTTTGCTATTGTTTCTATTATTTCGGTGAAGGCTGCTGCTGGGCCAAGCATCGTGCCGCCTGCTTTCTGTATTATCTGGTCTGCCATCTGAATGGTCTTTTTTCTGGCTTCTTCCTTGTTTATTGTTTTCTCCTCTTGTTTTAGCCATTCATGGAGGGGTTTTCCCTGGATTTTTACTGTTGACCAGAGCGGGACTATGTATCTCCCGTGTCCTCCACCTACGTATGCCTCTACTTTCGCCGGCTTTACCCCTAGCATCTTTGCTAGAACTACTTTGAACCTGAGAGTGTCCAGGTGGCATCCGCTCCCGATTACGTTTCCCCCTGTATACTTTTTGAATAGGGTTGCCATGTGATCGACTGGGTTGGTTATGATAAGATATACTGCGTCCTTGTTAGCTGGGTAGATTTTTAGGGCTATATCCCTTATTATTTCACTGTTTGCGTTTAGGAGGTTCATTCTTGTCATACCGGGCTTCCTGGGCTTGCCGGCTGTTACCACGACTATGTCTGCACCTTTGACGGCTGATGCGTCCTGGTAGGCTTCCACCTCTATGTCTGAGGTGAAGGAGGCGGCCGCTGTCTCGAGGTCTCTTGCTATGGCCCATGCTAGGCCTGGGTAGATGTCTACGAGGGAGATTGTGTCCGCTATCTTCTCCCTGGCTATTAGCAGTGCTAGAGTGCTCCCAACCCTTCCGACTCCGACTATGGCTATGTGCAGTCTTGTCCCCGTATTGTATTTGATTCTGGTAAGTTATAAACATTCATGGAGGGAACGCCCCTGTGTTATGGGATGATGTCTTCTTTCTGGGTGTGGGCTTCTAGGATTTTCCTGTATACGTGGTTTGGGAGGGCTATGTCTTCTCTCCTAGCTGTCAATGGAAGTGGTTTTACGGACATGCCTACGCCGTCTGTTATGTTTACCTTGTGGAGTCTTAGGTCGTGGTTGGTGTTTCTCATCTTCTCCACGAGGACGTACCTGTTAAGCCTCCCAGCCCTTACCGATCTTATAAACCTTATTATCCCGTCTGCAACGTGTTCCAAGCCGAATCCGAAGGCCTGACTTGTGGTCACAGCATACTGTGTAACCGCAAGAACTGTTAGGTGCCATGGCTTTAACCTTTTCTTCAGCTGATAGCTGTAGTGCCTTGCCATTGCAGGCTTGTCTAGCCAAAAGGCTGAGAGCGAGTCTATCACACATCTGACATGTCCGTAGCCAAGCCTCTTCTTAGCCTCCACGACCTTTGAGATTAAATCCTCCATGTTTAGCGAGGGGAGGGACCATTCCCCTTTGCCTAGATAATCTATCATTACAAGGTTCCCTCTCAGATATGCATCTCTAAGCTTCATGTTAAACTGGTCAGCCTGTTCTAGAATGGAGTCTATGTCCTCCTCGGTTGTAATGTAGATCGCTTTCTCCCTGTTTGCAACGCCATTATTCACATAGTGAAGACAGAAAACAGTCTTCCCGGTTCCAGGCTCACCTGCAACGCAGACAAGGAATCCTTTCGGGATGCCGCCTTGAAGCATGCTGTCAATGCCATCGACGCCGGTACTGAGCCTTTCCAACAATGAAGTAATAGCGTTTAGAGTATTTAAACAATGCTTGTAGAAATTCTCCTGGGAAGGAAGAGTTGGAGGCTCTGTATCAGCCTGGGTTTAAGTGGAGGTTTAAAGAGCATTATAAAAAATAGGGGTTAGCGCCTCTTTACAGAGGCAAGTATTATAGCTACGCCAAGTGCGGCGGCTGACACTGAGATCGGTACCTCTGGAATTGGACCTGGCGGCTGTGCAGGTTCAACCCAGTAGAGCATGTTTATTATAAATGGAACTGGGTCATCCCATGTTCCGCTTATCGCTGCTCCAACACATATGGCTCTATTTCCATATGTGGGGTTTTCGTGTACTGAAATTGCCAGATCCGGCCCTTTGTCGCTTGTCGGGCTGCCGCCATCCCAATATGCTATCCCGTGAGCATTAGGATCTGTTGTGACGAGGTTAAAACCATCACCTTTGGTGTACTGGTCGTTCCATGTCCCCGTTATTGGGAAGCTTATTGTGTTTGGAGTGTTGAATAGCGGATGTGCTGGATCCCACGCTAAAAGCTGGTTATTATAAGATGTTGAATCATAATCCCAGTCGTATACACCTACTGCGCATGCTAGGGGGTCACCTGCATCGCATTGGTGGTCCCAGAATATTTCTCCGCCCTCTAGTATTAGGTCTCCATTATTGTAGTAGTAGTCTGCGAGTGTTGATGCTTCCGCTGAGTTTATGGCGACAGCCTCGTTGCCAGTGACCCATATCACTACGTCGTATCCCTGTAGGTCTGAAAGGGAGGGAGACCCGCTTGTAAGGGTATGCCATTCTGTTAAGCTGTATCCCGCCATTGCAGGCTGTGAGAAGGCGTCGTGATAGGGTGTTACATCTACAGTCATCTCTTCTGGGACTGATAGGATTTCTCCATTTTCCTTCTCCACTGTTTCTGTTGGTCTTGCACCGTCATCGTCGACTACTAAAAGCACATTTACAGTTCCATTGCTTCTAGCAATGAAGGTATGTATAGCTATTGAAGATATTAGTAGCACCAGTCCTATAATAAGCCCATACTTTTTCATACGGGAATCGGGATTTTAGACTCGTACTTCTTTATAAGTTTTACACCCGATGTTTATCCTGTTAAGATATTCATAGCAGATGCTAGTTTATTTGCATCAAAGGCTTAGTGGTTTAGGTTTCAGTGTATCTTCTACTGTAAGGCCTATGAGTATAAGGCTTAGCGTCATGAGGGTTAGGCATACGCCTGGGGGTAGTAGCATCCACCAGCCCCTAGAGAATGCTTTCGTGGAGTAAAGTGTGGAGTATGATATCATGCTTCCCCATGTTAAGACTGGCGATATCCTGGTCTCCTCGGCTGTTCCAACAAGTCTTCTGTATCCTAGGAAGTCAAGGGTTGATTGAAGAGTTGTTGATACCACCGCTGTATAGGTTATGCTTGAAACCAGTATAGGCATTACCGCTGGTAATATGTGTCTCCTCAGTATGTGGAGGCTTCCAGCGCCTATAGCCCTCGCTGATTCTACGTATAGCCTGGAGTTCTCCTCTATAACCCTATTTCTCACAAGTTTGGCTACTACCGCCCAGCTTGAAAGTGCCGCCACTATTATTGACCTAAGTGTTGGGTTTACCATCAATATTGATACCCCGGAGATCCCCGGTATCCCGCTCATCATTGTCATTATTGTCTGTTCGAAGGATACTGGAAATATTCCCACAAAGATTATTATTGGTATTGATAGGAAAACGTCTGCGATTCTGTCGATAAGGTAGGATATTGGGGTGTCCTTCCAATAGCCAGATACTAGGCCTACTACTCCACCTAGGATTAGTGCGAACGCCACCGATCCTAAGGCTTCGGTAACACTTGACCTTGACGCCCAGCACAGCCTTGAAAGTACATCCCTTCCATATTCATCTGTTCCAAGAGGATGGCTTGAGGAGGGAGGCAGCTCGTATTCTCCTGCTCTAATTTTTTCCGGATCGCCCAGGTATGGGGCGGCTGACGCCATTAGGGTGAAAAACAGTATTATGGTTAGAGATAGTTTAAAGTTGCCGGAGGATAGGGCTTTTGTTACACCCTGCTTTGCCTTCCAGAGTAGCTGTTTTATTCTTGGAAGCCTTAGTCTAGGCCTTTCCATGATTATTGAGGGTTTGATCGCCTCTGTGTAATGGGGATATAGGTGAGGGTAGAATGTTCGGTGGAGTATGTCCACTATTAGGGTTGCCCCTGCAACTGTTATGCCTATGGTGAGGAACGACGCCTCTAAAACAGGATAGTCATAGTATAGGAGAGCCTTGTAGATCATGTTTCCAAGGCCTCCGTAGGAGAATACTACCTCTGCCAGCGTCATAGGTATTATCGTCATGACAGGTAGATAGGGGAAAGAGGCTATTACCGTTGACATCGCATTTTTAAGCCCGTGTTTAACCAGTATTTTATAGTCTTTGACACCTTTAGCTCTCGCTGTCAATATGTAGTCTTCTTTGAGAACGTCGACCATTGTAGACCTGACGATTAGATATATGAGTCCCATTATACTTAGTGAAACAGTTAGGGCTGGTAGGAAGAGATGCCAAGCTACATCGATGAGAAATCCTACTGGATCGTTCAACAGTGGCTTATCCATGAAAGCGTATTTCTCTCCTCTCTTATGGGCTATTGGGAAGAGCCCTGGTCCTACTGCAAGCCCTTTCCAAAGTATTAGACCTGTTATGAAGGGGGGTATAGAATAGGTTGCGACTACCATCACTGTTAGCAGTTTCTCCAGCTTTTTACCCTTGTACTTGGAGGCCACTATCCCAAGGGTTACACCCATCAATACACCGCCTATTATTCCTGAAGATAGAAGGAGGAGGCTCCATGGAAGCTTTTCAAGTACCGCGGTAATAACCTTGTCCTCTCCAACCCTGCTGTAGCCGAAGCCGTTGAGGGTAAGCCTTAAAAACATTAAAAACTGCTGAGCGATTGAGAATTGCTCTCCTCTGTGCTCCCACTGTGAGAGGAAAAATGGAAGGCCGGGTTTATATGCAAGGAGTATAAAATCTAACAGGTAGATAAGTATAGCGGTGGATATGAAAGATAGAATCCTCCTACTGAGCCAGCCCATCCATATATTTAAGAGGCCTGCATGTTAATAAGGCTATTCTATTCCTCTTGATCTAAGCTGAAAGCGAATCCGGTTTAAGATAAAAATGAGTTAGAGGAGTTGTAGGTCAGCTTGTGAAGGCTGATATTATTTTCGAAGATATCAAGTCTATCGATTTTCTAATGTTTGGGCCTATGGGAGATCCCACTACGAACTGGCTTACTCCGAGCTTGAAGAGTCTTTCAACTTTTTCCAGGCACTGCTCAGGTGTTCCGGCGATTGAGAATGCTTCTATCATTTCCGGCGTAACCTTTGAGAAGGCTTCTCCCCATGTAGCCTTGTCTAGTAGTTCTCTAAGCGTCCTTGCCTGGTCAAGCGGTATATCATGCTTCTCCAGTAGGAAGTCCGGTGCTCCAGCGACTATGAACGCTACAACTGGAAGAGTAGCCTTTATGGCCTCTTTCTCATCCTCGGCGATGGAGAAAGACGTATATATGGCTATGTCTATATCCTCCCTCGTCTTCCCTGCCTCCTTTAATCCTTCATCCACATGTTTCAAAGCGTCTTCAACATCTCTCGGGTGAGAGGCGTTTATTAATACTCCGTCTCCAACCCTGGCTGCTAGACGTAGCATCTTAGGACCCTGAGCTCCAACGTAGATTTTTATCTTCCCACTGGTCTTGAAAGCGAACTTTGCGCTCTTAATGTCAAATATTTTACCCTGGTAGCTCACTTTCTCCCCGGAGAGCAGGCCTCTACATATCTCAACGCATTCCTTTACAGCTGTAAGAGGTTTTCCAACTTTGACACCTAGCATTCCGAGTGTTGTCTTGTCTCCAGCGCCTATCCCAAGCATTATCCTACCTGGGGCTATTTCGTCCAAGCTTCCGATGGCCTGCGCTGTAACCACTGGGTTGGCCAAGTAGGGGTTTGTTACGCCAACTCCTATGTTAATTTTACTTGTGTAGATGGATATGGCTGCCATTGTCACATAGGGGTTTCTATTCATAAAGTGGTCTGTTATCCATATGCTGCTGAAACCTTGCTTCTCAGCCTGAATCGAGTAGTAAACAATCTTCCAGTATGGCTCTTGAGGTATAAACTCTATCCCAAACATCCCTTTCACCTCTTAAAACTTTCTATTATCTCAGCTGTTTTCTCCTCGTTTGCAGCAGTGGCAACTTCCAGGAGGACTTTGAGTCCTTTATCGGAGCATAGGAGTTCATCCCTCCAGTATTCCAGCATCTTCTTAACAGGCTCGGCTGGAACCTTATGAGCCTTTTTTGGTTTGAGGGCTAGCACCACGTCTACAAGTTTATCCGCGAGAGCCCTCTTCTCCTCCGAGGTTAGGTTTCCAGGTAGCTCCATCTTACAACCACCGTTTGACACCGGCCTCAAAATATTTAAAATGTTTTATTCCCTGCCGCCTCCTAGCCGACAAGTCCAACAGCCTCGGAGACCATCCTTAAATATTTAATTGCAGCATCGTAGGTTGGGAAAGATCTCAGCCCGCACTCCGGGCCAGCATATTTAACCCTGCTACCATAAGCTCTAACTGTTTTTTCCAGCCTTTCCCTCATAAGATTCACATCCTCCAGAAACAGCACAGGATTTAAATCTCCACTTCTGATCCTCTTCCACGCCGTCTCAACGGTCAACCCATATGTTTCCAGCTTTGAATCTAGAAGCCTGTCATAGTTTGTCTTGCAGATAGCTGCCTTAACGTTTAAGCCCATCCTGGAGACCTTATCTATCAGCTCGCTACTATTGTAAAGGGGGTCGTCAACGTGGGACTCTATCACGTCAAGGCTATGTAGCTCCCAGATCACGCTGCTAGATGTACTGTGAAGGTGCATACATGTTTCGGCCCCCCTACTCTTACACGCCGACAAGATCTTGTCTATAACGCTGGCTAAAACCCGGGAGCCCTCAGATCCGATGTCAAGCAGAGGATCGTCAACCACACCTAGAACGGGCTCGTCAAGGCTAACCATTACACTCTTAAATACTGCTGCAACCTTCAATGTTTCCCCCGCTATCTCGGAAAGTATGTTGCCCAGCTCCTCCCAAAGCCATAGTTTATCCTGAATCCCTGTAAAGCTGTGTGAAAGGGTGTATGGGCTTGTAATACATATCCTTATGGATGGTTTCTCGCCAACCTTATCCTTTATTTTGTCGATATTGTCGGCGAGTATTCTAATCTCTGGTATCACAAGCTTTCCTGGGCTTAACGGTTCAAGAATCATGTATCCTCCCCTGGCCCTGCCCACCCCATCTATCATTTCCAGGAACATTTCGTTCATATCCCGAAACTGCGGGTAGGTTGGAACATGGATTCCCGCCTCTATCTTGTCTATGAAACCCTTAATAACAGCATTCTCGAAAGCGGTTCCTTCAAATCCCCTTACAGGGTATTGTAGGGGGAAGGGGTCTGGAAGGCTGCCTACATCGCATGTTTTTACATTTAGATATGTCGAAAACTCCACATATTAGGATCTACACCCTAAACTTAATTATTTTCCCAAGCTTATACATTTTGATGAAAGTAGGGGAGTTTGAAGTTAATGTAACAGGCTCCGCGTGTGGAACAGCGTCGTCCATCAGAATTGTTATCGAAGCTGTATCTGAGAAAGACTTTAGGGGGCTTATTGAGATTCTAACCCTAAAGTTTCCACCTATGAAAGTTAGGTATTCGAAGGCCAGTAAGACCGTGACGCTAAGAGCTTTCAACAGGATAATAGGTATAAGCGAGTCTGGAAAGGTGTATTTCGAAGCAAGGGACATAGAGGAGGCTAAGAAGATACTGGAATACCTTCAGGGTTTGATAGACGAGGCAAGAAAGGATCTTACGGAGGGAAAGAAGCCTGACAGCCGTGTCCTAGACGCCTGGTCCAGGCTTCAACCCCTAGAGCTATACAAGTACCTTCCAAAAACAAACTGTGGCGAGTGCGGAGAGGAAACGTGCATTGCATTCGCCGCAAGGGTACTCACAGGTGAAAGAAGGCTTGACGAGTGTAAGCCTTTGGCCGGGCCTGATGGGACGCCTATGATCAACAAGCTTGTGGAACTATACGGAGAAACCGCTGTTGAATCGCTCGGCTTCAAGATTAGTGGATAGACAGCGATGCCAAGGTGTAAACTGTGAAGTTGGCCGTTGTGGGAAAGGGTGGAGTTGGGAAAACCCTGCTTGCAGCCACCATTTCAAGGCTTTTAGGAAGAGATGGTTATAGTGTGATTGCGGTCGACGCAGATCCTAATTTAAACCTTGGAGTGTCCCTAGGGCTAGACTGGGGTGAAGCGTCAAAAATAAAGCCTATTTCGGAGATGAAAGAGCTTATAAGGGAAAGAGTCGGCACTGGATACGGAGCTTTGCTTAGGATGAACCCCTCCGTTGCGGATCTCGTGGACAAGTACGCGGTGAAATGCCCGGACAATGTCCGGCTTCTGGTTATGGGCACTGTGAGGAGCGGCGGCTCCGGATGCTTATGCCCTGAAAACGCCTTCCTGAGAAGTCTACTATCACATCTCATCATGGGTAGGAAGGACGTTCTTATCCTTGACATGGCCGCCGGCCTTGAACACCTGGGGAGGGGAACGGCTAGAGGGGTAGACTGTATGATATGCGTAGTGGAGCCAACCTTGAAGTCGGTTGAAACAGCTTTTAGAATACACAGGCTGGCAAGACAGATCGACATTAAAGAGTTTAAAGTCGTCGGAAACAAGGTTAGAAGCGAGTCTGAGGCTGAGTTTATCAGGGAGAGATCGTTAAAGCTGGGGTTAAGCTTGCTCGGCTTAATTCCCTACGACGAGACAGTTATTACGGCGGAGTACAAGGGAGTACCTCCCATAGACTATAACTCTAAAAGTATGGCTGTGAAGGCTATAGAAGAGATCAAGAACAAAATAATAAGAAATATTTCCCCGGGAGACCGGTAATCTCCAATCTCCAATTGATTTTGAAGATTTCTGACAGCTAAAATTTTTAATTTTTAGATGAGTTTGGAAACATGGAAAAATGGTCAAAAAAGACTTGTCAATTAAGGTTGGTGAGCTTAAGACAGGTACTGCCCTGTTTAAAAACCTACAAATCACTATAGGCAGGGTTGAAGAGGAGTGGGAGGAGCCACTAGGCCCTACGCCGATGCCTTCACTAACAACCCTTAGAGACTGGGATCTTAAACTGCTCCAAAGGTTCAAGCCACTATACCTACCGTTCTGTGACCTTTGCTGCCTATGCACCTTCGGAAAATGCGACCTGACGAAAAATAAGAGAGGCGCCTGCGGCCTAGACATGAGCGCGCAACAATCAAGAATAGTTCTCCTAGCCTGCTGCATAGGGGTATCCACCCACACCCATCACGCGAGAGAGATCGTTGACTTCCTGATTGAAAGGCATGGGCCGGACTACCCCCTTGACCTTGGAGGGCAAGTCAACCTGGAAGCGCCAAACATTCGGCTGGTTTGTGGGATAAAGCCTAAAACATTAGGGGACCTCGCATATGTCCTTGACTACGTGGAGGAACAGATTACAGCTCTACTTTCCGCGACACATACCGGTCAGGAAGGATCAAACATAGACTTGGAGTCTAAAGTGTTCCACGCTGGAATGCTCGACCACGTAGCAATGGAAGTCGCTGACATCGCTCAGGTGTCAGCATTCGGATTCCCTAAGGCAGACCCTGAGGCTCCAATAGTACCCCTCGGATACGGAACTGTAAACACTTCTAAACCAGTAATCCTCGTAGTAGGACACAATGTCATTCCCGCCACGTTCATCGTAGACTATTTGAACATGACAGGGCTTACAGGCGAAGTTGAGGTGTGCGGGCTTTGCTGCACAGCCCATGACATGACACGTTACACTACAGCGGCAAAGATTGTCGGCCCAATTTCATGGCAGCTAAGATTCATACGCACCGGTGTCCCAGACGTTATAGTCGTTGACGAACAGTGTATTAGAACAGATATTCTCCTAGAGGCGCAGAAGATCGGGGCTCCCCTGATAGCTGCTAGTGAGAAGGCATGCCACGGCCTTAAGGACATGACAAACTGGGATGTTGAAACTATAGTTTCAAAGCTTTCTAACGGCGAGGAGCCTGGAGGTCTAATCTTAGACCCTGAGAAGGTTGGAGAGGTGGCCGTTAAACTTGCTATGAAGCTTTCGCCCAGGAGGCAGGGGATGAAGGGACTACCTAGCAAGGAGGAGCTCATAAAGCTTGCAGGTGATTGCAGACAATGTGGGATGTGTCAGAGATCCTGCCCAAATACTCTCCCAATACCTGAAGGGATGAAGCATGCGGCAGAGGGTGACCTTTCAAAGCTTGCCGAGATATATGACTACTGCATTGCATGCGGCAGATGCGAGCACGCCTGTCCTGCAGGCCTGCCTGTGTTCACCATGATTGATAAGGCTGCTGAGCACAAGCTCAAGAGTGAAATATTTAACATTAGATCTGGAAGGGGACCCATCCAGGATACTGAGATTAGGAATGTTGGTAGACCGATAGTTCTCGGTGAGATACCAGGGGTGATAGCCTTCGTCGGCTGTGCCAACTATGCGGAGGGCGGCCAAGAGCTGGTGAAGATGGCTGAGGAGTTCCTTAAGAGGAGGTTTATAGTTGTGGTTTCAGGATGTGCAGCCATGACGATAGGTATGTATAAGAATGAGGAGGGTAAAACACTGTACGAGTTGTACCCTGGAGACTTCGATGCAGGCTGCCTTGTTAACGTTGGATCGTGTGTCGCGAACTCTCACATATCTGGGGCAGCGATAAAGATTGCAAACATCTTCGCCAAGAGAAACCTGAGAGCAAACTATAAGGAGATTGCAGACTACATCCTTAATAGGGTTGGCGCTGTGGGAGTAGCGTGGGGAGCAATGAGCCAGAAAGCAGCGTCAATCGCATCAGGATTTTGGAGGCTCGGGGTACCAGTAATAGTAGGCCCGCATGGGGCGAAATATAGAAGAATGCTACTGGGAAGGAAGGACAAGGAGGAGGACTGGTACGTGTACGATGCTAGAACAGGGAAGAGGGTCTATGTAGGTCCAGTTCCAGAACACTTATTCTACGCTGCCGAAACAAAGGAGGAGGCAATGGTTATGGCTACAAAGCTTTGTATGCGTGCAAATGACACCACAAAGGGAAGGGCTATAAAGCTCACACACTACGTAGACTTGTACAAGAAGTATTTCGGACGACTGCCAGATGATCTACACCTGTTCGTGAGGAGGGAGGCGGATATCCCGATAACTATGAAAGATGAGATAGTAGAAGAACTGAAGAGGAGGGGATGGAAGGAATCAGAGATCCCTGATCCAACCCTCCTAGAAGAACTTGTTAGGGTGAAGAAGGTTGAAAGCTGAATCCTGGCAGATAGCTGAAATTCCAGGTCCAACTAAGGCTGTGATCCTTGATAGGCCGAATGCTATTGCACAAATAATTAAGAGGCATAGAACTGTAATTGCTATAGGCTCGGAAATATTTAGAATGAAAGAAGATACAGATCACATAGCACTCCTTCTGGAACTCTCTAGGCTTACCGGGGCCCACGTCGCCGTAACGGGGGCGACTCTCCGAAGGTTCAGTGAGATGGGCTACGAAAACGTATATCCAATCTCCGCCTTCGAGCTTGCTGATAGACTTGAAGATCCTGAGTGGCCTGGATTTGACGGCGCAGGAAATTACAGTTTACTCGTTACAGTAGGATTCAAATACTACTATGGCTGGCTTATCCTATCTGGGCTCAAACACTACTCTGAGATTAAAACTTTAAGCCTCGACCCATACTATCAGCCTCACGCATCGTATTCGCTTATGTCGATGCCCCTTGACAGGTGGGAGTCCTTCCTTAAATCTATGATCGAATCATTAAAGAGGTGAAAGGAATGTCAATGTTTGAGGATATCCCTGTAGATGTTGGAGTCATATATGAGGGTGAAAGGATTAGGAAAAAGTACATGTACGTAGAGTTCGGCGGGATAAATGTTCCCTACAAGTTTGAGCTTGTCCGTGTCAAACCAATGGAGGAGGTTGAAGACGGCAAAATAACAATTATAGGTCCAGACCTAGACAAGCTTGAGCCTAAGAAGAGCTACCCGCTTGGAATATACATTGAGGTAGCAGGTAAAGAGTTAGAGAAAGACCTTGAAGGCGTGTTTGAGAGGAAGATACATCCATATTTCAACTACATAGAGGGAGTTATGCACCTAAACCAGAGATATGACATATGGATCAGAATAAGCGAAAAATCATGTAAGAAGGGGCTTAACTCTTTCAAGATAATAGGTAAGGTTCTCCAGAGACTGTACAAGAGCGAACTCCCAATAATAGAGAAGATACAGGTAACATTCATAACGGATCCAGCGGAGGTGGAGAGAAGATACCAGGAGGCACTAAAGATCTACGAAGCAAGGGATGCAAGGGCTAGAGGTTTAAAAGATGAGGAGGTTGACGCATTCTACGGTTGCACCCTTTGCCAGTCCTTCGCACCAACCCATGTCTGCGTCATCACACCTCAAAGATATGCCAACTGCGGCGCAATATCATGGTTCGACGCTAGAGCCGCCGCTAGGGTTGACCCCAAGGGGCCACTGTTCAGGATCGAGAAAGGTGAATGTATAGACGAGCTGAAAGGCGAATTCACAGGTGTAAATGAGGCTATTAAGAAGAAGAGTCTTGGCGAGATCACAAGAGTCTGGCTCTACACGGCTTTCGGCTACCCACATACATCCTGCGGATGCTTTGAGGCTTCAGCATTCTATATCCCCGAGGTTGATGGTATAGGTATTGTGCACAGAGGATTTAAAGGCGTAGCCGTGAACGGGCTACCTTTCACGGTGATAGCTGACTCAACAGCTGGTGGAAGACAGGTTGACGGCTTCCACGGGCTCTCCATAGAGTACATGAGGTCTCCAAAATTCCTCCAGGCAGACGGTGGATGGGAGAGGATTGTGTGGCTCCCTTCAGAGATTAAAGAAAGGGTTAAAGACTTCATTCCAAAGGAGCTGGTGGATAAGATCGCGACAGAGAAGGAGGCTACAAACATCGAAGAGCTTAAGGCATTCCTCAAAGAGAAAGAGCACCCTGTTGTTTCAAGGTGGAAGGAGGAAGAGATACCAGCCGAAGTGGAAGCAGCAGAGGCGCCGGAGGCCGTGTTGGAGGTGCCAGCTGAGGCTGTGCCAGTCGGCGTCGGCATAGGGGGCTTCAAGATTAAACTTGTGAACGCCAGGATACATGTTAAGAAGCTTACGATTAGAAAGGTGAAGAAAAGTGGCTAAAGAGGAAGCCAAAAAGGCCGGTGGCGAACTCGGGGAGCTTCTGGCATCCATAATAGGGGAGGAACTCGCAAAGGCCCTTGGAAACCTTGCCGAAAACGAACTCGTCCTCGAGGATGTTGAAATAAACGTTGATGAACTCGAACTCCTAATACATCCGACAGCCGTGCCTAAAGTCATACCTAAACCAGAGGTTGTAGCAAGGCCACGTGAGCTTCTAACCGAAAAGTTTGAACTCCCCACCATGGAGTGGACCGGGAGAATAGTCGAGGTGAAGCTTGGAGCCACCAGGTCTGAGGGTGGAACAAGGGGAAACACAATAGTCATAGGCGGTGAAAGGGCCCCAGCCTTCTATACTTTCATAGAAAACCCTAAGCATAGGCCAGCCATATCCCTGGACATATTCGACACGAAGGTAAGGCTTGCAAAGGCTGTTAGGCTCCAGTACCAGGATGTACTCGATAACCCGCCGGAATGGGCGAGAATGTGTGTTGAGAAGTACGGCGCCGACATGGTTAACCTCCACCTGGTTAGCACAGACCCTCTCATCGAGGACACTTCCCCCAGCAAGGCTGCCGAAACAGTTGCGGAAGTCCTGGAAGCTGTAAGTGTGCCACTATCTGTCGGTGGGTGTGGAGACCCCGTCAAAGACTTGAAGGTTTTCGAAAAAATAGCTGAAGACTTCAAGGGGGAAAGACTGCTCATAAACTCAATAACACTTGACATGGATATCGCGAAGGCAGGCAAGATCATAGGTGAAACCGGACATGCCGTTATCGCATTCACCTCCATGGACCTTAACCATGCTAGAGAGCTAAACAGAAAGCTATACGACTATGTACCAAAGGACAGCATAGTTATGGACACCACAACCGCAGCCCTTGGGTACGGGCTTGACTACGCATTCACCATCATGGAGAGAGCCAGGCTGGCAGCGCTTATGGGAGACGAAGAACTACAACATCCAATATCATCCGGCTCAACGAACGCGTGGGCTGCAAGAGAGGCCTGGAAGGCGCTTCCACCGGAGTGGGGGGATAAGCTTCTCCGCGGCCCATTGTGGGAGGCGGTCACGGCTTTAACTCTTCTCCTTGCAGGCGTTGACTTCTTCATGATGATGCACCCAACAGCCGCAGAAACTGTGCGTACAGTGATAGACTCACTCTCAAAGAGGGTCGAGGAGATACCGAAGGATATAGTATATGACTGGATAACAGCTGAGGTGTAAGCGAGATGTCTATTAAGAGAGTAAGCCCAATGGACATATACAAGCTTCTCCCAAGGACGAACTGTGGAGAATGTGGAGAATCAACTTGCATGGCACTCGCCATAAAGCTTGTAAACATGGAGGCAATAGTGGAGCAGTGCAAGCCCCTGCTAACCCCTGAGTACAAGTCTGGATACGAGCAGATAAAGTCGATATTGAAGCCTGCAGTCGCAGAGATCACAGTAGGAGTCGGCGAGAAAGCCGTTAAAATAGGCGGAGAATACATAATGTACAGGCATGAACTCACCTATCTCAACCCTACCCCGATAGCCATAGATATCCCGGACACCATGCCCGACGACGCGGTAGTAGAGAGAATAAGGAAGGTTGAAAGCCTAAAGTACAACTACATCGGGAAGGATATAATGCTAGACATGTTTGCTGTTAGATGCACAAGCAATAACCCGGAACTCTTCTCTAAGACAGTTAAGCTAGTGGCAGACCAGACCAGCTGGCCCCTAGTACTCTGCAGCCTGAACCCTAAAGCAATCGAGGAAGCCCTCAAAATTATAGCAGACAAAAAGCCACTCGTATACGCTGCAACCGCTGACAACTGGCCTGAAATGATGGATCTCAGCCTAAAATACAAGGTTCCCCTAACCCTGCTATCCCACGACCTCGACAAGCTTGTGTCGCTAGCTAAGACAGCCACTTCCATGGGACTTGAAGAAATAGCTCTTGACCCAGGCACGCTCCCGAGGGAGTATCTAAGCCATAGCCTAAACGCGTATACAATGCTTAGATGGAAAGCATGTAAAGAGGGATACGAGCTTGCGGGACACCCACTTGTAGGATCCACAGTTACCACATGGCTCGTGGTAGATGGAGACAGGAATGAGAAAAGCTGGTGGGAGGCATGTACAGCAGCCAACCTAATAGTAAGATTCGTAGACCTGATAATAATGCATAGCATCGAAGGATGGGCTATACTGCCTCTACTAATCCTTAGGGATAACATATACACCGACCCGAGAAAGCCTGTCTCAGTTGAGCCAGGGCTAAGAGTTGTAGGGGACCCCGACGAGAACTCACCAGTAATGTTCACAACAAACTTCGCCCTAACATACTATACTGTACTCTCAGACCTGGAAGCAGCGAAGATAAACTGCTATCTACTGGTGGTTGACACAGAAGGCTTATCTGTTGAAAGTGCTGTTGCCGGGAGGAAGCTCACCGCTGACCTCGTGGCTGAGGCGCTTAAGGAGTCAGGTGTCGGAGATAAGGTTAAGCATAGAAAGCTGATAATCCCAGGCCGTGCTTCGAGACTATCAGGCGAAATAGAGGAAGTCTCAGGATGGAAGGTTCTAGTGGGGCCGCTGGACTCTTCAGGTATACCTAAGTTCTTGGCAGAAAAGTGGCCCGGAGAAGACTAATGACCATAGTAATCTCAGTCTCAGGAAAGGGAGGAGCTGGGAAAACAACCCTAGCAGCTTTACTTTTGAAAACTCTGCTTGAAGAAGGGGTTAAAGGGGACATCCTAGTAGTGGATGCCGATCCCGCTACGAATCTTCCTGACACCATTGGGGTTGAGATAGAGAAGACAGTAGGATCGATGGCTACACTATTAAAGAAGAGAATAGAGGAAGGAACCTTCCCTCTTGATGTTTCAAAGTCTGAACTCTTAGAGGCATGGGTATTCGAGACACTGGTTGAACTACAGGATTTTGACATGCTTGTAATGGGGAGAACTGAGGGGGAGGGCTGTTACTGCTATGTGAACAGTGTCCTATCACGAATTCTTGACACGATAGTAGAGAACTATGACATAGTGCTGATGGACATGGAGGCTGGCTTAGAACATATAAGCCGGAGGACAGACCATGATGTGGACAAGATGATAATAGTCACAGACCCCTCCAAGATGGGGCTGAACACCGCGAGAAGGATTAGAGATCTCACTGAGGAGGTTCATATAAACGTGAAAGAGCTATATCTTGTTGGAAACAAGTTTAACGAAAACCTATCCGAAATCTTGATAGATGCAGCCAAAAAAATGAAGGTAAAATATGGAGGATACATCCCCTACGACCAAAACATTGAAAAATATAACATGCAAGGGATACCTCTTTTAAAGCTCCCAGCGGATTCTCCATCCGTAATCGCAGCCCAGAAGATAGCCAGGAAAATAGGCCTACTATAAACTACCGATGCTCCACCCAATTTTATACATATTCTATCCGACATCCCGTTTATTTGCAGGTTTTGGGGTTTAAGCAAAATATTAAACCATCCGTGAGAGCAAAATATTAAACCATCCGTGAGATGTATGCTAGGGGGGATCCTATGTGCGAGTATAAGGTATACTTGAGGAGTGAAGCAGGCACGGAGGAACTTGTAGGAGAAGACATCGTTGTCGCCAGGATAGATGGAGGAAAAATCGTCCTGAAAGACGTGTTAGGATTTGAAAAAAAGCTTGAAGGCGCCATTATAGGCGAAGTAAACGTTAACAATGAAACCATCACCTTGGAAAAATCCGGTTTAATTACATCCTTCATGGAGTTTCTAGAGGCCTATAGGAATTACAAGCGAGGCGGAAGCTTGGAGGACGCGAAGTTAGCATGGGAAAAGCTTGTAAGGGCAGGAAATAAAGTTTTCACATAAGTATAGCCTTTTTAGTGTACACCCATCATAGCTGTCTTGTTCCTTATCTTCCTGCTAGCCTCCCACCATGTTGGGAATAGTTCCTTCTTCCCCGGTAGGAAGTAGGCTGCTGTATATTCATCCATGAAATCGCTGTCCTTGAGAAGGTCTATATATGCTATATTTCGTGCAACCTCCTCAGCTATCTTACGGTAAGATTTGGATACAAGGCTTAGATATGCCCCTGCAACGGAGCCGTTTCCGATATACTTTACTTCGGCATTTGGAAACTCGGGTATAAGCCCTATAGCTATAGCACTGTTGAGGTTTAGGTAGCTTCCAAACGCCCCACATATAAATATCTTTTTCACGTCATAGACAGTTAGATTCATCTTTTTCAGAAGCACCCCAACAGCAGCGCAGGCTGCCGCCTTAGAATCTATTAGGTTTGCAATGTCCTTCTCGGTTATTACTATGTCTCTCCCTATCTCGGTCTCCTCAGCCGGGACAACGACATACTCGTACCCATCTTCGCCCTCCCTAATATACTCGCTTACTATTTCACGGTTTATCTTCCCAAGCCTGTCAACTAACCCGTTGGTGAAGAGTTCACTCAGAGTGTCTATCAGGCCTGAGCCACATATACCTTTAGGCTTACCCCCGCCGATAACAGTATACTTAGCCTTCAATGTTTCAGGGTCTATCTTAACACTGTCAATGGCTCCTTCAACAGCTCTTATCCCGAAACGGATGCCCCATCCCTCGAATGCGGGGCCAGCAGCGGCGGTGGTAGCTATGAACCATTCCTTATTCCCCATAATAGCTTCAACATTCGTCCCGATGTCTATTATTACACAGACATCATCCTCCTTGAAGATCCCTGAAGCAAGTATGTCTCCTATGGCGTCTCCCCCCAGGAACCTCCCAGCCGATGGTAGAAGGTATACCTGGGCCTTCTCATTCACCCTTAGATCGATGCCTGCAGTGTCGATTGTAATCGCGTCTGGGGGGACACGTGTCCCAGGGTCAAGCAGGGGCTGGGCGTTGATGCCCGCAAATAGGTAGGTCATCACAGTATTCCCAGCTGCCACCACATCGTAGATGTGCCTCCAGTTTATACCATGCTCTGCCATAAGCTTCAGTATTAGGCTGTTTATGGTCTCAACAGCAGCCCTCTGCACGGCCTTGGCTCCATCCTTCTTCTCTATGGTATAGCCAACCCTTGAGACTATATCTTCACCGTATATTAGCTGTTTATTGTAGTCAGAGGCTTTACCTATGATTTCCCCATTATTCAGATTAACAAGGTATGCCACTATCTTCGTCGTTCCAATATCAACTGCAAGGCCGTAATTTTCATCGGCTGTATCCTCACATTCAAAATCTATAAGGTCAACGTTCCCGTCCCACTGCCTGTAGGTGAGGGAAGCACCTGAGAGGCCACATTCTGGAACCTTTTCTACAGCTTCCCTAACCATATCCATGGGTATATCCATTTTCAACATTTCCCTGCGGAGATCCGTTATCTTATCCGCTGGAATGTAGATCTTCCTAATTATAGGTTCAAGCTTCACCTTTGGCAGTAGGGCGTCTGACAGGATTCTCTGGCCTTCAAGTCTGCTCTCAGGCGGAACAAAAACCTCACAGTCTGAGTTTACAAGAGATAAACATGCAAGTACATATCCAGCCTTTAATTCCTCAACAGTGAGAAGCTTCTCCTTGGGATTATATATGAAGTCAACATTACCCCTTCTAACAATAACCTTACATTTTCCGCAGTTACCTTTCCCGCCACATATACTTCTGATACTAATCCCAGAGGAGATGGCTGCATCGAGAAGGTTTACCCCCCTCCTAACCTTAACCCTCCTACCAAAAGGCTGGAAAACAATGGTTACCATCTCTCCCGATTGATGCAATTGATGGCACCTCTCTAATTGAGATAATATACACTATATATTGAATTTGAAATGTTAATAATTTATCTCAGACAAAACGCTAGCATCTTTAAACAATGAAAAGAAGGGCTCACACTCACCAGCAAATCGAAATATAAACAAAGCTGGATGATTTGCCAAAACGTGGTCACTACACATGACAAGTAGTAATCTAAAATCCTTGATTTATATCTTCCTACAGGAACAAGAATTGAAGTTTCGCTTTTAATCGTGCTTTACCCGCTTTCTAAGAGTTAAAGAACATTTGCTCCTCTAAATGTATGACTAAGCTACCTGTTGCTACTGCCCTGCCCCTGTCCTGGGCGAGCTTAAAGTCAGAATTCCACGTTTCCCGTTGGTTCACTTACTTCCGGAGAATTATCCTGCTTTTATCTATTTCATGAAGTATCCTTAGTTCCTCATCTGTAGGTGGCTCCGTTGTTTCCACTTTCTCAGGTATTATTATGTCAAACTGGGAATTCTTCTTCACATCCTCAATGGTTACCCCTGGGTGTAGGGAGATTAGCTTCATCCTCTTAGTTTCATCGTCGAAGCCATAGATACCGAGTTGGGTTATAACCCTGTAGGGCCCACTATTTTCAGGCAACCCAGCTCTCTCTCTTGCCCCTGGACCGTTAAGGTAGCCGGGGGTTGTTATGAAGTCAACCTTCCTAACGAATCTCCTCCTATCCTGCTTCATGAGCACTATTATCCTGTGTGAGAGGCTGCCGACATCATTAGAACCTCCGCTCCCGGGCAGCCTAACCTTAGGGCTATCCCATTGGCCTATAACTGTTGTGTTTATGTTTCCGTAGATGTCTATCTGCGCCGCACCTAGGAATCCGTAGTCAACCCAGCCTGCTTGTGCAAGCATCATTACATCATGCATGCTCGACGCCGATACAGCCCTGTAGAAGGTTCTTGAGTCGCCAACTGAAATCGGCAGGACAGGTATCTGAGGACCTATCCCTCCTGCTTCAAAAATTATTAGTAAGTTGGGTGCATGCATTCTCTGAGCAAGCATAGCGGCGATCATTGGGAGGCCTGTACCAACAAACACAGACTTCCTATCCTCCAAGATCCTTGCCGCTACACAGGCCATAAGCTCTATAGTAGAATACTTCTTCTCACCCATCTCAGATCACCATGGTACCCTCAGTTCCTCCCTCAACTGCTCAAGTCTTCTAAGGTAGTTGAGTTTCTTGACACCTCCAATAAGATCCAGGTACTCGCTGAAGTCTTCAACTCCATACACATATTTGTCAAGGTATTTCTGCACACCCTCCTCTGTTTTTGAAAGTTTAAGCCATTCTCCAATATGCTCCTCATCAAAGTAGTACAAGTACGGCATGTTGCACGGGTGAGACCCGTAGGGGACCTCCACTACTGCGTCGACAAGGAAGTAAGGTATCACAGTCCTCCACGGCTCCCTTCTAATCACCTCACTATCCACTATCTCCTCCGTTGTTATTATCAGCCTCTTAGCCGCCCTTGCAAGCTCAAAATCCTCACATAGAATACCGTCTATCTGCGCGTTCCCATAAATATCGCAGCGATGCACATGTATGAAGACCACGTCTGGATAGCATGCTGGGACAAGACACACGGGTTTACCGCTAAATGGGTCCCTAACGATTTTTGCCGAGCTCTTCCTAAACGTGTCACTGCCAAGGGTAACTCTGGTCGGGATGAAGGACACCCCCATGGCTGCAGCTAGGAATCTCCACTGATATGCGGCGTTAGACCATTCAGTTACCACCTTGCATCTACCCTCCTCAACAGCTCTTCGAGAAGCCGGCGAGAGCCCCCTTAACTCGTGCCCAAAGGCGTATGCAACCTCTATCTTGCTAACACACCCCGAGGCTATCAGAATGTCTGAGTCGTGGACCGCAGTCTTACCAGCCATAATCAGATCGCGTTTCCCCTGCCTAATAATCTCGTATATTATTGCCATCGGGATCCTTACATGCCCGAAACCCCCCATGGCGATGTAACAGCCGTTGGAAACAAACTTTGAGACAGCATCCTTAACGCTCATACGCTTGTCAAAAAGATCCCTCCGCTTAGTCGAAACGAACCTCCTACGCTCGTCCGGGTCAAGCCAGGCGAGGAGCTCCCCCTCACCGGTATCCAACAGCTCCAACACGGACACCAAGCCTTCACATGTCACTCTTACTTATTACTTTTACGCATAAAACAAACACTCCCACAACAAAAAGAATAGGACATTTGAGAATAGGACATTTGCAACATTACTTGAAGCTATTGCTTGGCTTGGTTACTTCCCCTCATGTTTTGGCCGATGGCTTTGAGACAAAATTTATATTTAAATGTCGGTGGGGAGTTTTGAGGTGAGTTTTTGGGCCGTGTAGCCGTAGTGGGCGGGGGAATTTCGAGGTTCGACCTTCCCCGCTATGAGCTTCAAGAGGAGATGTGTGCGGAAGCAGTGTTGGAGATGCTTAACGATAACCCAAACATAAACTATCCCGAAGACATAGATGCGGTGATCTACTCATACTTCAGCGATCACCTTGAGCAGCAGCTTTGTTTCCACTGGATTGTTCACGACTATCTAGGTCTCCTGCCTAAGCCTGCTTACAGGGTTGAATCTGGTGGGGCAACACCGGTAGATGCGATAATCAACGCCTTCCTCTTCATAAAGTCCGGTACCTTCAAAAATGTCCTGGTTGTCGGCTGGGAGAAGATGAGCGAGCTTGACACCGCGAAAGTGAATGAATTTATAGCTTCAGCCTCAGATACAGACTTCGACTTCCCAGTTGGGGGATATTACACCGGATATTATGCTGCACTTGAGGTTAGGCACATGTACCTGTATGGTGAAACGATTGAGGACTTAGCCATGATAGCTGTAAAGAACCATAATAACGCAACTTTCAACCCTTACTCCCAGTGGAGAAGCCAGCACGGAACAGGATTCATAACAGTCGATGATGTGCTTAAGTCGAGGCTTATCTCATGGCCCTACCGTGCACTTAACTGTGCGATGATAAGTGACGGAGCCGCATGCATCCTGCTAACATGCGAGGAAAACGCCAGGAAGTTCACAGACACACCTGTATGGATTACAGGTGTAGGACTTGGCACAGACACGATGAGGCCCGGGGACAGGGTTGACAATCCAATGTATAAGGGATTATACCCTGAGGATGAAGAGAAATATCCGGACGTAGCTACTAAGCCTCTCAGTCCATATCCTGAAATGGCTAATTTCGGCTCTATAAGGGTTTCAGGAGACATGGCCTACAAGATGGCTAAGATAGATAACCCGGTAAAGCAGCTGGACTTCGCCGAGCTCTTTAACCCCTATGATGGTGTTGAGCTCTGCATATACGAAGATCTGAGGTTCTGCGAGCGAGGAGAGGGTAAGAAGCTTGTCAGGGAGGGTGTGACGGAATGGGGAGGGGAACTTCCATGCCAGATAAGTGGAGCCCATACAGCCGCTGGACACCCTGTGGGGGCAACGTCGATAGCTCAAGCTGTCCAGATCTACTGGCAGCTAACCGAGCAGACGGCTAATAAGTGGAAGACGAAGGCTAGAGCATTAAGTGGAGCTAGAAGAGCTCTTCTCCAAGGCCACGGTGGTACCGGCTGTCAGTCCGGAGTAATAATATTTGAAAGGGGTGATTAAAATGGCATATAGGCCGAGAAAGGTATTGAAATCCAAGGAGTACAAAAAGGAGTGGGACTCCTGGTCGCTTAAGGGGAACTGGTCTCCAGTGGGATGGAGGCTGGCTGAAGGGCCTAGAGGATACAGGCTTGACCAGCTAACAACGGGAGAATATCTCATCATACAAAGGCCCCATGGAACACTATACCATCACAGCTACGGTCTGATCTCAAAGTTCTTTAAAGGATTACTGGAGAAGAAGCTGTACGGAACTAGATGTCCAAGCTGCGGATTAACGTTCTGCCCACCTAGGGCACACTGCTGGAACCCTGGGTGTAAGCTGAAAGAGACGGAGTGGGTTGAACTACCACTGCGAGGAGAAGTATTCACTTTCTCCGTGATGGCTTTCTCAGCAACACCGTTTCTAAAGACTCTACCATTCATATTAGCCTATGTAAGAGTTGAAGGATGCTGTACAACCATAACCACAAGACTCTTAGACATCAACCCATGGGATGTCTACCCGGGTCTTAAAGTGAAACTGCACTTCGTGGACGAGCCGAAAGGCGACATGATGGACATCTACTGTACGCCAGCCGAGAAGCCTGACCCTAAGAAGAGAATAATGACGGATGAAGAGATAGAAAGGCTGAAGGAAGACATGCGTATCGTTAGAGACTGGGTTATCAGGAAATTTGGGGAGGAAGCGCAGCCCTCAATAGAAATATAGCAAGCAGAGACTCCAACCATCCCCATTTTATATTGACACCTCTAACTCCTAATTAAACCATGTAAGGTTATCGTGTTGTTTATTAGGTTAGTATTCAAAGTGACATAGGGTTATGGGTTTGTAGATAGCTTATTATTTTGTGTTAATAGGTTTAAATGCTGGGTGGTTTATGTGGATTTCAGGTTTAACAAGGAGCAGGAGATGATTGCAAGCTCCGCAAGGGAGATTGCTGAAAGCTTTCCCCCGGAGTACTGGCGCGAGAAGGAAGAAAAAGGTGAGTTCGCCGAGGAATTCTGGAAGGTACTAGGTGATGCCGGCTTTACAGGTATAGTTATCCCTGAAGAGTATGGAGGCGCTGGGATGGGCATAACTGAACTTTTAATAGCTATGGAAGAGCTTTGCGCCGGCGGATGTGGAATGGCTGGGGCCTGGTACCTTATTCTAACTGAGGTTCTAGGAGGGATAACCATAGTTAGACATGGGACAGAGGAACAGAAAGAGAAATATTTACCGGGAATAGCCAGGGGCGAGGTTGAGTTCTGCATGGCCCTAACCGAACCTGACGCCGGGACTAATACGCTTAACACTCAAACGACAGCGGTTAAAGAAGGGGATGAATGGGTTATAAATGGGACCAAGATCTTCATCAGCGGTGCAGATAGGGCAAAGGGAATGCTGATAATAGCGAGGACGACCCCAAGGGATAAAGCGGAGAAGAAGACGCACGGGCTTAGCCTGTTCATTGCAGACCTGCCCAATCCCGCTGTTGAGGTCAGCCCTATACCAAAGCATGGAATAAACTATTCTAAGAGCTGCGAAGTTAGCATCAATGATCTTAGACTGCCTGAGAACGCCTTAATACCTCCACTCGATAAAGGCTGGTATACACTGTTAGATACCCTTAACACGGAGAGAATGAGTTTCGCAGCTGCAGCGATAGGAATAAGCAAAGCAGCGATCAGGAAGGCTGTCGAATACACGAAGCAGAGAAGAGTGTTCGCGGACGAGCCTATCGGAAGCTATCAAGCACTGCAGTTCCCCCTAGCCGAGGCATATGCGACCCTGGAGGCCGCGAGACTAATGAACTTCAAGGCAGCGGTGCTCTTCGATGAAAAAGCACACTACAGGGAGGTTGGAAGATACGCAAACATGGCTAAAATAGTAGCCGTCGAAGCCGGGATTAAAGCTGTATACTGGGCCATGCAGTGCTTCGGTGGCTACGGCTACGCTAAAGAATACGACGTAGAAAGGTGGTGGAGAGAAATAAATCTGATAAGACTTGCACCGGTAACCCAGCAGATGGCATTAGCATACGTTGGCGAGCATGTCCTAGGGATGCCAAAAAGTTACAGAACTTAGCCTTAACAATTTCGCGTTTTAGAAGATTCGCAGCCGTCCAAGGGAACTCTAGCCTAAAGATTCCCATAGCAGAATGTACAGTGGCCATGAAAGTAGATCGATACCTAGGGGGTTCAACCTAAATTTCCTATGGAAAGGCTGCTGCCCTTCCGGATGCATACAATTAGCAAGTTATATCTTCAATCCTTTGTGAAACGTCTGTATAGGCTCCTTCCACCTCCTTAACCACTCTAACTACGGCGACGATGATTACTGTAGATATTATGGTTATGATTATATCTTCCGCGAAGGAGTATATAGCTCCTGCCGTGAAGATTAGTCTTAGAGCTTCCGTGTCAAGGCCAAAGAGAGAATAGACCCCGGCTGGGATAAGTATCGTCACTCTTACCATCGCATCCGCTGTAGCCGCTATAAAACCTGTAATGCTGGATTTAACAACTCCCTTGAGCTTACCGTAAATCCCTTTGCCAACGATTAGGAGTAGAGAAATTATTAAAGCTAGGTATATGTCTGCAAGCGTCCATGGAGGCATCGACCTTCCAACATGGTGAAGATAGAAGGCTATCAGCATCGCACCCATAAGGGCTAGGGGTGTTTTGTAATCTCCACGCCATGCCCTAGCAGCTGTGAAGACTCCTATTGTTTCTGCTGGTACTCCGAAGGCGAACGACGAGAGGTTAGGCATGAATATTGCCCTCCCAAGTATCGAACCTACAAAGGCAGCTATGGGACCTACAACCGGTCCTAGAACAACAGCTTCTAAAGGCTCAATGTAAAGAGACCACCTTCTCCATGGCCACTCCATAAAGCATAGGATCGCATGCAGGGAAGCGAATATTGCTGAGTAAGCGTAAAGTTTGGTTCTACTCACAACCAATTCTATGTATCGATATTTTTAAAATATAGCTACACGCTTAACTTCTTTTCTTGTTTTAAAGCTTGGTCGACGGCCTCCCTGATAATGTATTGAGACTTGTGAAGTATAGCATCCCCTATTTCGGGGTCAATCTGCATGCTTGCAAGACACGGGTATACGTGGTGAGCCTTTGCAAGCTCCTTCCACAGTTTCTCCCTAGGATTGATATGTGTTCCTACAAGCTTATCTGTTATGTACCATGTTGAACCACAAGGGGCTCCCCTGACCACTTCTATACGCCGTATTACTCCTTTTTCCAGCTCTATCTTTAGCTTTGGTTTTCCGAAGTGCCTAGTAAATATGTCTATTATAGGATCTCCTGTTTCTTCTAGGCTACACAAGGGTTTTGGGAAGGCGTAGCCTACGCCTAGGCGTTCAAACTCATCTATCAGCTGTCTCTTCAGGCCTGGTGGAACCCAGGATGAGTCGTCAACAGCTATTATTACGGCTTTAGCCTTGCATCTCTCCACTATTATCGGAACAGTGGCCTGTAGCTCGCTTGGGAGGCCGAGGGATATGACAAGGTCGCACTCGGGCAAGCTATCTGGGAGATAATTGTCAAGCTCAGGAGACTCGTCTAACAGGACACTCGCAGGTGGAACCTTGTCGAACTCGTGTACACCGTAGATCCAGTGTGGGAAGCCTCTAACAGCTATGTTCTCTACAATCCTCCTCCCATATTTCTGATCTTTCATTATCACAAAGAAGATTCTAATATCACTACTCATTATCTTCATATTATCTATTTTTTAAAACGCAAAAATTTTATGTCCAAGCATCCCGGTGAAGTTCAAGTTGATATTTGAGGGAGACTACGTAGAAGTAAGATCTGGAGTTATCTTTGATGTTAGAGGGTTCCTTCATCCACCTGGCACTGTTCTAGCATACCCCAAGTATGTACCGTCACCTCAGGGTGAGAGAATAAGAGAGGGAAGGAGATATATAAGGATTAACGACCTAAGAGCCCGGCTTAAGTTTTTACGAGAGAATTATCCTCATTACTTGAGACAAGACCCGTACTTGGGGATGACAGTCCCTCTAATCCCATTGGTAGAGGTTGTAAAAGTTTACAAGCCAAAGGAAGGCTATCTGAAGCTTTGCTCTAATGCTAAGATAACAGCTCTCAGATCCAAGGCTGTAGAGTTTATCAGGACCCTTAGAGTGGAGGCCAGCGCCTGCGCCGGATGCTTCGGAGTCTCCGGGTCCATCTTGCTCGGACTTGAACAACCGCTATCAGACATTGACGTAAACGTCTATGGATACCAGAACTGTTGGAGGGTTTACAGAGCCCTGCTCAAACTAAGATGTGAAGGTATAATTCAACCCCTCACCGAAGAGATGTTAAGGAGGATCTATATGAGAAGGATGGCCTACAGATATATGGGATTCAGAGAGTTCTGCGCATTTGAATCCGACAGGTTATTCCAGGGTACATATAGGGGATCAGAGTATTTCGTCAAATTCATACTTGAACCTCAGGAGTACAGGTGGAAGTATGGCATGGTTAGATTTAGAAGAATAGGAAGAGCCACTGTTAACTGTGTAGTCGTAGAGGACAGCTACTCCATATTTACTCCAGGCTGGGTGAAAGTTGAGTGCGACGATGATGAAATCACGGAGATCGCGTGGTATCGGGGAAGGTACTGTGGGATTGCATCTAAAGGTGAAAGGCTGATTGCAACAGGAGTTCTCGAAGATGTGGAGACAGAGGACAAAAACTATAGAAGAGTAGTAGTCGAGGAGGTTAAAGTAACAGCCTAGTTCTATGATAACTGTTATCTAAGGGATGGGATAAGTCAGGTGACCCTCTGATCTTCATCGGATCATCCGCATACTCGATGTACTCATCATCCCACGGAGTCATAAGACTGCTTTCCTTATGAATGTTTCCCTGCAACATTACTCTACTTATGAGGTTGATGATTGATCTATATCTATTGTCCCTACTCTTTGTAATTCTAGAGATCTCTTTACCTCTGATAACAGTGAGGTCGAGAACTTTCCTATTATTCTTACTTATCTTAGCAGGTTCCATCTCCTTAATTTTAATGGCTGTCTACAGGGGTATCAGAAGTGTTAATGTCACAAATTTAAGGCGATGGGAGGTTTACTACTCAGGTGTCAAGGTTGAAGTTGAAGAGTTCTATGTGGAAAATCCTGACACTGGAGATCTCCAAAGAGTCAAAATTTACTATTGTAGCAATGTTAATGATCAACATAGGAGGGGGAACGTAATGCTAAGATTGAATTTCAGGTTCTTCGCTGTATCATTTATCCTGTTATACGCTGGCTCCATCCTGGTGGAGACTTTCAAGTACATTTATTGGAAAGAAAGAGGGGTTAGAGAACTTTCATAGTTGCTTTTGCGACTGCTGTTGAGCTAAGAACAATCGTTGATAGCACGAGAAGGGACGTAGATATTACTGCAATGCCATTGGCACATGTAAGGATTGAGAATAGGCTTATAGCAGTCCATAGGGCTACATTGGAGGCTATGATTAGAATCGTTTTCTTTGACGGTCTCAGATTCCATATCGTCCCTATTAGGTATATTGTTGGGGCCAAGTACACTATTCCTATTAGGGCTGAGGCCAGCATCCCTGCCACTAAAACAGCAGCTTCAAGGCTTATGCCTACCATATGTAGGGTCAGCCAGTTCGTAGCCTGAAGAATGTATATTAATGGATACAGCGATACCCTCACGTAGCCTTTGAGAATCTCGTTTCCATCTATCCTCGATGCCACCGCTGGGCTCCATGAGTAGTAGAATTTGTTAAATGCGTACATGAAGCTCTTTCCAAGGAAGCTTTTCATTATAAATCTGTCTCTATAACCTCTCAACAGTTGTACCTCGTCAGAAAGTTCACCGCCATAGGTGACGGTTGCAATAATACATTTCTTCCCCTCCTCGACTGTGATTGTCGCCGTTGCTGTTCTAGTTACCCCGCCACCCGTAGCCGCGACAACAAAGGTATAAGTGCCCGGCTTGTCCCCAACATTTATATTTAGTGTTGAAACGCCAGTTGGCGTCACGGAGGGTGGGTTAAAGCTCCAGGTAAACTCTGACGGAAGCCCGGCCACCGATAGAGAGATGGACTCCGCGGTTCCAGATACAAGCTCAACGGTCACAGCAAATGATACGGTGTCACCGGGGCTAACTGTTACAGTAGATGGCTGGACACTAATTGTAAAATCGAAGGATGGTGCAGGGGTTGTAGGCGGAGGAGTAGTCGTAGGAGGCTGAGTAGTCGTAGGCGGAGGAGTAGTCGTAGGAGGCTGAGTAGTCGTAGGCGGAGGAGTAGTCGTAGGAGGCGGGTTTATTATTAGGGTCGCCGTGTCGCTATGGGTTTTCCCGCCTCCCGTTGCTGTAACTGTTATTGTGAAGGTTCCTGTTGTGCTTCCGGTTTGCACTAGTAGGGTTATGGTGTAGGGGCCTGTTGGCACTAGGTTGTAGGAGGCGTCTAGGGGTAGGCCTGAGACAGAGAAGTATAATGTTGCTGAGAACCCCCCTGTCGGGGTGATTGTTATGGTGAATGACGCTTGCTCCCCAGCCTGGACGCTTATCTCATCAGGTGATAAGTCTATTGTGAAGTCGGCTTCTTCGGGGATCGTAATTGTAAACAGTCCGCTTTGATCTTCAGCGTATAGAACTGCCGGGCCGCTGCAACTGGATAGCATTCTTACCCATATCTTGCATTGGCTTGACTCTATTTCTGGAACATGCCATGTGTAGGTCATTACTCCCCCCGTGTTGTCTACACAGTCTACCGCATTCCATGTGGCACCTCCATCTGGGGAGAATAATATTACTATTTTTCCGATTGCGGCGGATGACTGCCATTTAATCTGGTAAGTTTGGCCTGCAGTGAGTACTTCTCCCCCGGATGGCTGAATAAGGTTTATACTGTAGCCCGGGGGTGTATAGGTTACTACAACTCTTGGCCTTGCCTCGCCGGAGCAGCCGCTTCCAGAGGCACCTTCCTTCGAGTAGAACCTTGCAAAGTCGTTGGCATCATCAGCTGTAAGCATGAGTCCGAAACCGCTCCAGCCATGGTTAACCACTTTATCAACATAATATTTAATATTGAATACTATATCATCACATGCATTGTTATTCGCTGACACTTGAACTGAATCTAGGGGTGGGACTGCTGAGCTGTACTCTCCCCCGGGATCCGGCCAGTTTTCCGTACAGGTCCTCCTATACCATGTTACGCAGTCCTCGTCGAACCCGCCGTTTACTAACCAATAAACCTTTATGTTTGCTGCTCCTGTGCCGAAATACATCATTGCAAATGTAAGGTGAAGTTCGGCGCTAACTATAGTTGAACCCTCCGGTATAACGCTGAAGTCAAAGTGCAGGAGTGTCCTAATCTTCTTATTATTGCTTCCTACCCCCACGCTTAAATACTCATAATCACCCCAATTATTATCGGGAACAGCCTCTGTTATGAGGGCATCGGCATCAGCGAAGATCGTAACTGTCTCCATGGGGGTTGAAGTTGAGGATTCCACATGCAAGCTTCCTACAATGCTGCCTGCTAGGAGTAGAAGGGCTATAATAAGGGTAGTAGTTCGTATCTTGACCATCTGCATCCTTAATGAGGTAGGATTCTGGCACTTATAAAGGTTGATCATCATAAGACGTTCCCAGAATTACATTTTTAATGCTGGAGGTAACCTCATCAACAGACACTTAAAATCTCAGCCTACAGCATGGATTCCAATACGCGTTCTATCTGGGGGTTGCTATGGAGGACATATCCCTATGTGTAGTTCCTGATGTTTAAAGCATCCACGCTTCTGCGTCCGTTACTTCAACTTTTGCTGCACTCCTTTCGATTGAAGCCTACTCTCCCTCACCTCTATTATACTCATGATCTACGGTCTGGTGTTCAGCAGAGTTTTTCTGAAGGTTTAGTTAAGTAGTGGATTTTAAAATATGCAAGGTATTTCATTTCTGATGGCTGAAATCAGGCTTAGCTTGGAGAGGCTTGCCGGGATGATTGATTATACGCTTCTTAAACCATTTGAACCATTAGACTCTATTCTAAAACTGTGCGATGATGCCTTGAAGTATGGATTCGCAGGGGTCTGCGTTAACCCCTACTGGGTTAAAACTTGCAAGGAGAGGCTTAAGGGCTCGAAGGTTAAGGTTGTAACAGTGGTAGGCTTCCCCCTTGGGATGGCTAAGCCCGAGGTTAAGGCTTTCGAAGCCGCCCGTGTGGTTGAGGATGGCGCCGATGAAATAGACATGGTTATGAACCTGGGGGCTTTCAAGTCGAGAGACTACGAAGCCGTCCTCAGCGACATCAAAGGAGTTGTGGAGGTAGGGGTCCCGGTCAAGGTTATTATAGAAACATGTTACCTCACCAATGAAGAAATAGTTAGAGCCTGCGAAATAGCGGTGGATGCAGGGGCGGACTACGTTAAGACTTCAACAGGCTTCGGGCCTGAAGGTGCAAAAGCTGAACATGTTAGGCTTATGAAGAAGACGGTTAAGGGTAAAGCAAAGGTTAAAGCCGCAGGGGGGATAAGAAATCTTAGACAAGCACTCGAAATGGTCGAGGCTGGAGCAGATAGGATCGGCACGAGTTCTGGAGTGAAGATAGTGGAGGAATATATAAGAGGCTTGGAGAAAAGCATATAGGAGGCTGAGATAGTCTAAATCTCAAATACGGGGTCTAACCGTAAACGCGAAAAATTAAAAAGGGTCAACTACATAGCCTCGAGGCCTATGAGGAGAAGTGTTACCCTTACTAATTCTAATGGTAGTGGTATTATTGCTGCAGATAGGGATGATGGCTAGTCAGCCGCCTGAGAAGCAGGATACTGAGACTTCAAGGACGCCTACAAACTAATGGATGACTAACAACCTTATAAGAGTAAACGTTTAGGACTTTGAGTATCCCGGAACCACTGAGAATGTGTGGTGGGGAAGGTATCACATATTCCATGATGGACTTACAAGCGACCTATCCATAGGCGATTACTTGCTGGATACTCCTCTCACAGTGGTTGGAACAGACCCAACAAGGTGTGCTACTTCATTCGCCGTATACATGGAAAGGAGGAGGTAACCCCATCACTCCCTACTTTTATACGTGAAGTCTTCTATAATTTTCCTGAACTGGGTTATTCCTGGCTTACCTAGATCTATTTTGAAATTCGTCGAGTAGTAGCCATAGTTTGTGTGGTCTCCGAATCTCCCGACAGGCTTCATACCGTGGTCTGATATTATTAGGAGCCTGTGCCCTGCCAGTCTCACTTTTCCAGCGATGCTGTCAAGCTCCCTGTAGATTATTTTCATCTTCGTTTTAACTCCGAAGCTTAGGTGTCCAATTGTGTCTGCTAGGGGGAAGTAGCCCATCAGTATTTCCAGGTCCTGCTGCAGTGCTTCGTTGAACTCTTGCTTGTTTTGCCTATGATGCCTAAAGGCTGCCTCATCGTATTCTTGAACCGTGACCGTACCGTCGAAGAAGCCTTTCAGAAGTTCTCTCTCCTGCTTGTGCTCTTCGTATTTATGGGTGAAGCCTGGGACGTCTATGGCTTCCCACTTCTTGTACTTGGAGAAGAAGGTTTGCTCGGGCTTCAACCTGAAGCTCCAGAGGTCTTCGTGCTTCAGTATTTCGTTTTCAAGGTTTCTGCCCGCTAGGAATGAGGACCATATTACAACTGTCCTCGGCTCTTTAAACATGGATATATCTGTCTTCCCATAATGTTCCTGCATGAGGTTTTTACAGTTGAACTCTAGGACGTACTCGTATTCTAATCCGTCAAGGCCAAGTATTACGAGCAACCCCCACACCCAAGGCTTTCCCTTAACTCGGTGTTTGTAAGATGAGACTATAGGTATCCTAGACTTCTCAGCCTCTCTTTTATTTTTTCTTCTTCTTCAGGTGTGTACGCTGCCTGGGGGGACTCCTCTTCAAGTACGTGCTCAACCACGAACTCCACGAACTCGTCTACAGAGTCGAATCCTCCCTCTTTCTCAATGTATCTTTTAGCCCTCTCGTAGATTTCCCTGCTTAGTTTCACAGCCACTTTTTCTCCTGAAGGCATACATTTGAGAAGCCTGTTAAAAATATTAAGTTAATCTTTTATTGGACTCTAGCTGTCCATAAATTGGTGTCCCCTTGGCTGGTGAGAAGGTAACGATTAAGATCCCAAGGGAGCTCTATCTTAGGCTTAAAGAGACAATCAGAGACACGGGGTTCTCAAGTGTCACAGAATTCATCGTCTTCATAATGAGGATGGTCGTAACCGGGGGTGAGCTGGTGGAAGAGGAATCATTGGAGAAGCATATGATAAAGGAGGTTAGGGAAAGGCTCAAGAGGCTTGGATACTTCGATTAACAGATTTGGAGCCATATTTCGGAAAGATTATCATTTCTTGACGATTTGAGAAATATCTTGGTCCTCGACTATGCGATCGTAGACCATGTGCACTCTTTCCTTTCTTGAGGGGATATGTGAACTCGAGAAGGTGAACTTATTAGAGAGAATTTTAACTGGACCTGAAAACTATGGAAAGGTTTATATTTTGACACTCCAATTAGAGTGTCAGTGGTTTCGTGTACGATTATCTTGATGAGCTTGAGGCCAGGAGCATCTACATCATAAGGGAAGCCTATCATAGCTATCGGGACAGGCTTGCAGTTCTCGTCTCATGGGGGAAGGACTCAACAACACTCCTTTACATGGTTAGGAAGGCATTTTTCGGGGAAGTACCCATCCCAGTGGTACACATAGACACGTCTTTCAAGTTCAGGGAGATCTACGAGTTCAGGGACAAACTAACCAAGGATTGGAAGCTGAGGCTGATAATTGCAAGAAATGAGGAAGCCCTTAGAAATGGGATGGGACCGTCCAAGGGGAGATTCGAGTGTTGTACAGCCCTTAAAACACAAGCGTTGAAGCAGGCTATCGAGAAGCATGGTTTCAAGGCGCTGCTCCTAGCTATTAGGCGAGATGAGCATGGCATAAGGGCTAAAGAGAGATACTTCTCCTGGCGAGACAAGGACTTTAAGTGGGATTATATTAACCAGCCCCCCGAGCTCTGGGAGCAGTTTAACCAGGTCGAGGATGCTGAGACACATATGAGGATCCACCCAATGCTCCACTGGCGGGAGATAGACATCTGGCGCTACATTAAGAGGGAAGGGATACCAGTCGTTCCACTATACTTCTCTGGTGCAAGGAAGCCAGGCTACAGGTATAGAAGCATAGGATGTGAGACCTGCTGCGTACCCGTCGCCTCGGAGGCCGACACGATCGACAAGATCATAAGGGAGATAGAGACCACGAAGATCCCAGAGAGGGCTGGTAGAGCCCAGGATAAGGAGAAAGCATATATGATGCAGAAGCTTAGGGCTCTAGGCTACATGTAGGGTGTAAGGCATGAATATTGTTATTGTAGGCCATGTGGACCATGGGAAGTCCACCCTTATAGGGAGGCTGCTCTACGACACCGGATCCGTCCCCGAGGAGAAGCTAAGGGAGATAGAGAACACCTGCAGCATGCTTGGACATAAAATGGAATTCTCCTACATCGCAGACGCTCTCGAGGAGGAAAGAAGGAGGGAGATGACCATTGAAACAACACAGACGTTCTTCAAAAGCGGAAAGAGAGGCTACACCATTATAGACGCCCCAGGCCACAAGGAGTTCCTTAAAAACATGGTTACAGGTGCAAGCCAGGCTGAGGCTGCAATACTCATCGTAGACGTAACCCGTGAAGCTGAGGAGCAAACCAGGAGACACGCCTACATTCTCAAACTTCTTGGAATAAAGCAAGTAATCCTTGCGGTTAACAAGATGGACCTTATAAACTATGACAAGGATGAATATGTTAGAGTAGCTCAGGAATGCGAAAAGTACCTTAAAGCTATAGGCATACCACCAACCCACGTTATACCGGTGTCAGCCTATAATGGGGACAACGTGGTAATACCCTCTCCAAGAATGGGCTGGTATAGGGGTCCAACCCTACTCCAAGCCCTAGACGCTCTAAACGTTACAAAAACAGAGTATGATTTCAGGATGCCGGTGCAGGACCAGTATATATTAAAGGGAGAAAGGGTTTATGTAGGAAACATCCTTTCCGGATGTATCTCAGAGGGATCTGAGGTTACAGTTTACCCTGAAGGGGTAAATGCAACCGTAAAAGGCATAGTTACCTTTGAAGGAAGGCTTGGAAGAGCCTGTAGGCCAAAGGCTGTCGGGTTAATCCTATCAGGGTTCAGCCCAGGCAGGGGAGACGTTATAGCAAGAGGTGGAAACCCGGTAGTTACCGACAATGTGAAGTCTTCCGTGCTCTGCCTTATAGGGGAGGTGAAGGAGGGTGAAAGCTACCTGTTCAGATGCGCCACCCAGGAAGTAAAATGTAGGATTAGTAGGGTAGAGGATAAAGTTGACGTTGAAAGCTTGGAAAAGCTACCATCCAAAGGTGTAATAAGGCAGGCGGAAATAGGTACCGTTTATCTAGAGTTTGAGAAGCCAGTGGTTTTAGAAAAAGTTTCAATACTTCCCGAACTTGGTAGATTTGTACTCCAGAAGAATGGAAGAATAATAGCAGGCGGCATATACTATGGCTGATTATGGAACAGATCTTCATCCAAATATTTAAAGAAGGTTTTTGTTAGCTGTTTAAAGGCATTACACTTATCTCGGATAGTCTACATCACACCCTACGCTACTATTCATCAGTTACCATAAGGATCAATAGCCATTATACGCGCCCAGCTTGAAAAGCCAAGCGAGTAAATTCAATGGCATTCCAGCCTTGCTTATGATCTATTTCAACATAACGAACCTTTAAAGGATTTTTGCTATTGAGAGTATTCTTCTTAATTCAGTTAAGTTTGGAACTGTTATAAGAGCAAATCCATCATCCCTCATAACTCGCTTAATCTCTTTAGACGGCTTTAAACGGCATTAAACGGCATTACACTTATCTCATATCTATCCGAACGTCACCTTCAAATGAAGAACCACAGCCTATGTTAAGCTTCATAATCCTACACTATGTTTAAATAGAAATACATGCAAAATTTAAAAGAGCATGTATGAGAATTCTAAGTCTCTCGCACGATCCATTGCCAGATTCACGGGTTGAAAAGGCAGCACATACCGCGAAAAAGAAGGGACATACCGTCTTTTTCGCAGGTCCTCAAATACGTAGTTTCGCTTTCCCACTCAAAACTTTTGAAAAAACGTATTCTATTCCATTTAATGGAAAAGCAAATCTAAAAATCCCCCCATATTGGAAACGGCTTAAAAAAGCCTAAAAAAGTAATTTCAGAGTGTAAACCTGATTTGATTCATGCCCACAACATCATTGCTGGCAAACTAGCCTGCGAATCAAATATCCCCTTTATTTATGATGATCATGAGTACTGGTCTATTTCCTCGAAGAGTCAGGTAAAGACGAAACTTTACAATACACTTTCCCACACCTACAAGAGTTGGTTAATGGAAAGGTGGGAAAAAGAGATATTAGAAAAAGCTTCAGCAGTTATAACAACTACAGAAACCGTAGCGAAAGAACATAGAAAGCACAACAGCCACGTTTTTGTAGTTCCAAACTTTCCTTCGTTGATAGAAAGTGAGACGCTGAAAGTGAGTCAAATAGAAAGTAAACATTTATCCTCAGTGTACGTGGGTAATGATCTCTCCCAATCACGTCCACAACCTTATAGAAACGTTAGTGGCTTGATCGAAATATTCAAACAGAATAAAGTGGGCAAATTAACAGTAATAGGAGATAATAAATTACTAACCAACATGCCTATAATATCTTTAGGCTTTCTTCCCCACCATCAAATGATGGAGGAATTAACCAGACATCACATAGGTCTTTTACCCTGGAAGAAACATCCGCTACATAAATACAAAGACCCTAACAAACCATACGAATATGCCCATGCAGGACTGCATATTAAGTCTATTGTTGCTTGATAGAAAATAGCTACTTAACAGATAGATGTCAGAAAACTAGCTACAAAACATTCCAGAAGCTTTTAGCCACACTTGAATCCTACCGTACCCACGACAAGCGCGCTAGTATTTCAACAGGGGTAAGCCTGGGGAAGCATGGTATATCTGACTTTCTATATTTTACTTTCTTTTTACCTCCTCCTTTGAGGCAAAAATTCACACATCTATCGACGTAAAGTATCAGAGAATCCATATACATATACTAAGTATTTGTATCTATAAAAGCCGTGGTCGGAAGCAATGACGACATAGCCTGAAATTTCAACTGCGGCTTTTATCACTTCATCCATATTTTTGAAGATCAGATCTACTTCTTCGCAGCCCTTAAGAGCTTCCTCATACCATCTATGGAGGATGTGGTCTGGCTCGCTGAGAACCACCCAAAAGAGATTCCAATCAAGATTTTCCATCATTTCAATTATTACTCTAAACCTGCTCTGAGAGTTTCTATATAGGTTTCTAAGGAACTCTTCCCTAACGGTATACTTGTAGGTCTCATATGGTTTAAATCTCGCCCCATAATTCTCAATTCCTTTAGGGTGAAACTGAATTTCAGGCCCTAGCCAGTCTGTAATCGTATATAGATTTCTGAGTTTAAACACCGGATATGTTAATGGGTGGTTCACGCAGACAGCCCTTAAACCTCTAAGAGCAACCATTTCATGAATTCTAGGCGCTTTCACATCCAGGGAGATCACAACTCCAGCCTTCCCCTCTTTATTCATCTTTACGAAGCTGAAAATGCCGTGTTTACCAGGGTTAACCCCTGAAGCTATGCTCGTCCATGCTGGTGGTGTTGGCGGCATGGTTGACCTTAAAACCCCTTCAAAGATCCTCCTACTAACTTACCAAGAGCCGGCATAGCTCCTCTATCGATTAAAGGCTTAAGAACATGCCAGGCAACGCCATCGAGCCCAATAACAGCAACACGCATTTTAACCTCTCTAATAACATTAGGGATAGACTTAAATGTTACATCCAAAGTCAGAATTTCTTGTTAAAAGTCAGAATTTCCTGTTAAAATACGCTAAAACCGTTACTATTGCTTAGAGGTCTTTAGTATCTTCAAAACCGACTATTATAGTTTTTAACAGTTCCACAATGATCATTTTAAGCTTCGAAGGTAGGTTTACGGCTGTGTACATGTTGACTATTTTCTGGGGGGCTAAGCCTTTAAGACAGACGTAAACGTTTACATGGATTATGAAGATAAGAAGCGCAAGGAAGGGGATAAATACCACAATTAGACTGTAGAATGGAAAGTAAGACTGATATTTCACCAGGAAAACATCCATTACCTGGCCTATTAAGGCAGGTATCAAAGCTGCCTCTAGGCTTATAGAAGCGAATTTCAGAATGAAACCTAGACTTATATGTCTACTGAGGGGGATAGCGGTCAATAAAAGGTATAAGGCATAGAGCAGTGGGTACACAGCTGAAATTAAAATAAGGCTTCTACTTAAGAGGTATGAGAGTGCTACTGTGTATAGGAGCTGTGATAATCCTATAAGTATTAGGCTTTTTCCAGAGTTAACTACCAGGAGAGTCCTAAGGGGGATAAAGATTGTAAAGATCATTGAAAGCCCCATGATAGCTATTACAGTCCAATAGTTGATATAGGCAGCTGATATTATGCTTAGAAGACTTCTAGGTAACCCTATCATAAATGCTGAAAGTAATGAGCCGACGTAACCGAAATACGGAATGCTCTCCCTAATAACTGAAAGCCTGACCTCCTGAGACTCCTCAGCGCTTATTTTAGGTATCATCGACAAGGTAAGAGCAGACCCCACAGTTCCTAATATCTTAAAATACCTATTTGAAACTCTCAGGACTGCATTCTCAAGATTTGAGCCTAGGTGCGCGAAGATCATGAGCGGGAATTCGAGACACATGTTAAATGCTAAAACATGAAATACTATTGGTAAGCTATAGGAGAGCATAGACCTAAAATAGCCTGCGTACACCCCTATGTGGATAGGCTTGGGCTTAACTCTGAGCGACGATAGGAATAAAAGAACTATATCGCTGGAGACATACCCTAATATTATAGAGATTAGGGCCTGGTAAAGGTCTAAATTCGACGTTAAAAGAAAAATTAATAGGGCTGAAATCTTAACGATGTTTAACACAACAGAGCTCACAACTACGTATTCCTCTCTCTCCTCAACTATAGAAAAAGAGTAACCTATCTCATAAATCCCATTTAGAAAAATCAACAAGGATGCAAGCCCGACCAGGCCTTTAAGCTCAGGATGTCCTATATATGCAGCGAGAAAATCTCTACAGAGGTAGACTATTATGGTTAATAGGAAACCATAGCTTACCCTTAGAAGGAGAAGGAACATAGCAACATTTGAAGCTTCGGAATGGTTTTCGCCGGCGATATACGCCGAAAGATGTCTGAACGCATAGTATCTTTCTCCAAATATTATGATTAACGGCTGTAAAAGGAGTATAGGGGATATAATCTTGGAATATAAGCCGTACCCGGAGCTTCCAAGCCCCCTAACCAAAAGTTTTACAGCAAGCATTGAAAACATTATGTTTATCACATTCCCTGCAAGAATGACGGTCGCTCCACCAGCAATGCTTCTTTTAAGGGTTTTACTCACAGTAGTAATAACGGAAGTGATAAAAAATAAAGATAAGTGTCCAGAGAGCTCAGTCGGAAGACGAGTTCCCATTTGAAAGTTTACATAGTTAAATTCCAACTCCATATTCTAATGTCAATGAACTAAGAGCAAAAAGCCCTTCAAGTACGATGTCCACGGATGTAAAGGGTCTTCCGGATGATCCGGCGACTGACCATAAACCCCTCCAAGAAACCATATCCTTCTACCGGCTTTCCTCGCAGCGTCTAGAACAATGTTTCTAAAAGTTCTCGCAGATATAAACCTGCTACAGCTAAAAGTGAAAACAAGTCCTCCGCGCGACACAACCTTGAAGGCATCCCGGTTAGCTGAAAAGTATGTTTTCACAGCTTCCCTGACCCTGTCCCTGGAGGGCGCCAAAGCTGGAGGATCTATGATAACTATGTCATACTCCTCCCCACGCCTGATTGCTTTCTCAAGGAATTCTTTCACCCTCAAATTACGGGTTAGGATCCGCCCCTCAACCTGGTTGAGGGCCGCACTCTCATACGCCAGCTTAAGTGCTACCTCAGACTCGTCCACCAGGGTTGCGTGGCTTGCACCCGCCTTTAACGCGTGAAGGCTGAATCCCCCGGTATAAGAGTACAAGTCGAGAACTCTAGCTCCAGGCGGTGTTAGGCTTTCAAGAAGTATCCTATTCATCCGCTGGTCTATGAAGAACCCCGTCTTCTGGCCCTTCTCAACATCAACCTTGAACTTCACGCCCTTCTCCTCTATAATAGTCCACGGCTTTCCCTTACCTCTTAGCCAGCCTCTCCAAGTCTCTAGGCCAACTTCTCTCCTAGGTCTACTATCGTTTCTAGCATATACCCTTACCCCCAACATCTCCTGAAGCACTGAACCCACGTGATCCAGTACTTTATCGAAGCCAAGCGAAGCGGATGACACCACACAAATATCGTTATAGACATCTACGATCAGGCCGGGGAGACCGTCAGCCTCGCTGTGGACAAGCCTGTAAAAGCTGCCAAGATTAAGATTTTTTCTCCTCTCCAGGGCTTCCCCAAGCTTTTCCTTAACAGGATCATCTATTCTCTCGTAGCAAAGGATTCTTACAGCTATAGCTCCTATCGACTCGTAAAAACCGTAGCCGAGATGCTTCCCTCTCTCGCTTCTAACCTCAACGTAGTCACCAGGCTTTGCATTTTCAACCTTCCTCAGCCACTTCAGATATATGTTGAGCTCCCCCCTTTCAACCCTTTCTACCCCTTCTCCGCCGATGTAAACCTTGCCTCTAACCTTAAACAGTTTCAACCCTATCTCCTAGAAGTTTCAAGAATCACCTGGATACCAGTGAGAACAAGAAACGACGAAAATGACAGAGTAAAACTACTGAGTCTTATCACACCATAATAGCCGAAAACCTCACCCACGAAGTAGAGTAGGAGACTCACTGAAGTAACGAGTAGAAACCTTCCCTCCACCCGGAAGAGCCCGACAAGAAGGCTGACAGTAAGGTAAAGCAATCCTAGAACAAGACAAGCCAGCCCAGTCACCGTGCAATAGGATAGGAACCCCACACTCCTAAGAAGGATTAGGAGGCCCATACATAGCATAAAGCCACCCAGAAGAAGTAGAACACTCCTGAAACCTCCAAGGCCGCCGGCGACAACAAGCAGTATCGAGATTATAGCTGAGAAAACTATGATTTTCAACAGGATAATTATAAGCTCAACAATCCCTATCATAAAATTACCAATCCAATACTCCAGCAATACAATATAAATGTAGTATGAGGATGATGGATTATGGAATTACCTGAGGAGTTTATTAACTGGATCTATAAGGGTAGAGCCAAGCTGGTCAAAAACCAGCTTGAAGGAAAAATCGTAGAGCCTGCAAAGATGTTTCTCGGATTTACAAGACATACGCCGACAGTTATCTCACACGGCCCTGCAGGCTTAAATGGGTCGGTTAAGGGCGTAGGCTTCATACCAAAACGAGAATACATCGACGGGGTCCTCGAAGACTACATGAACCATATAAACGCAGGATGGAGAGAGGGGTACAGCATAGAGGGGTTAAAGCTTCTGGTAAAGCACATCTATGGTGAAGGCTGCATGGAGAGGATTGACTTCACTAAGCTGGTAAGCCTTGAGCTGGCAATGAAACATAGCTGGGAAAACATAAAGAGTAATGGAGAGGCAACGCTCCTATTCTACCAGCCACCAGTTATAAGCTACGAGGTTAGATGCCGTGTCGAAATCCACACATCAGGTATAATCCATAGGTACGCCAATGCCCAACACGACGTTTTCCACAAGCCTAACGTCGAACGCTGGCCTCAGAGGCCGGCCTACCTGTTCCGCATCCTTGAAATCTATGATAATTCTAACACCGGTACCGGCTTCGGCAGGAAGATATACCCACTATAGAACCGCCGATAGTCCAAGGATTAGCAAGAGGAAGCCGTATATGAACAGATAGATTATCCCGGCGATTATGGACATGACGAAAGCCTTAATCCAGCTAGTCCTGTAAAGGTACTTGATTATCGCAATCCAAGCTATTATGGCAACCAGCACGCCGAAGAATCTCACAAACATTCTTATTACACTGACAATGACGGTGCCTACTATGGCAGCTACAAGGGCATAAAGTATATTCTCAGTCTCTGCTAGAAGTTTACCTGCAAGGTATAATGCTATCGTAATGGCCACTATCGATATTATAGATTGAACGGCAAGGATGGATAACAAGCCGAATTGCCACATGTCTATCCCGTCCCATATTCAAGTCTTTTCTAATATAAAATTATTCAATCTCTCAATTATTAAGGGCGCCATAGCAGTAAGATAAACCCCAACTCCAAATAGCGACATAATATAGGCTTTAAGCTTAAAAGCTATAACTATAAATATTATGGAAACCCCGGAATATACTATTATAGGTATAGTGACATCTCCCTTCTCCCTTCCAAGCCTATGGTAGAGCAATATTATGATCGTTGAAACCAGGATCCAACCTACGAAACTGGACAGTGGAACCCCAAAATGTAAGCCCATATTGCTCCATACGCGTATGCCAAATAGGGTTGAAATAGCCGGGTCCACTATTAAGTCTAAGCCTAATGATAGGAACACCGAGTAAACAATCCTACCTGGGCCTTTAAACGCTGTGGAAACCCTGTGAGAGGAGTAGCAGAACATGTACCAGAATGCAGGGGTAAACGCGAAGACTCCGCCTGGAAGTAGTAATACTCTGCTATACTTGTACCTGCCAAACGGAAGCCCTATCCTAAGCCCTATAAGTTCGAAAAGGTATCCCACTCCCAAACCGTACGCTAAGAACAACACCCCATACGATCCTTCTTTAACAAGCATCTCAGCAACCAATGAGAAAAACAGCAGCAAAACCAGAAAGGTGTATAGGTATAAGCTTACCCCTGAAACTGAGAAGTATGCTAAAAGAACCAGGGACAGGAGAGCAGACCCTAAGGACGAATAATATAACAGTTTCTTGGCTGTTTCACCAGTAAATTTCAACTCTCATCCCCATCTCCTGGAGAAGGTTGCGAACCTTATCGACTGTTTTCTCAAGGCTAATGTTGCTCCAATTATAAACTTTTATTATTGCAAGATTCCAGCCCTCCAAGACTGAGATGTAAAGCCCACCCGTCGGAGAAAGGGAGATCACCTCGTACCCGTGTATTCTAAAAGTAAATCCCTCCTTGGATAGGAGAAAAGCTACCTGGGTTATCCCTAAACCCCTATTCAATTTTACCTCTTTCAAACCTTCTCCCTATTAGTATTGTTAGCATATAAAGTCCCATGAATGGTACTGATAGAAGGAGCATGCTTAAGGGGGAGGGATCTGGTGTAAGCACAGCTGTTACTACAAGTATCACCAGGAATACTTTTCTCACGTTACCCGTCAGGGTTTCGGTGCTTATAACTCCAAGCTTTACAAGCAGAAGCAGTATCAGGGGGAAGTTGAAGAATAGGCCAGTGGCTACGAGAGATAAGAATATGAAGTTTATGAAGTCACTTAGGGTGAATGTGGGGACAGCCCCGCTCTTGACAACTATCCAGAGGACGACTTTGAAGCTTATTGGGACTATAAGGTAGTAGGTGTAGACCGCGCCTAAAAGAAACAGTAATACAAATCCTATAACGAAGGATGTTAAAGCACGCTTCTCATGCGAGTACAGGGCTGGACTTATATACATCCATGTTTCATATGCGACAACTGGCGAGGCTAACACGAAACCTATTGCCAGCGACGCCGTTAAATATACTTTAATGGCATCGATCCAGCCGCCAGCTATTATCTCCGCCTCCTCTGGCAGGAGGTTCTCCTCAAGTGTTTTAATTATGTGGGAGACTATGGTTGTGTAGTTTCCTATCCTATACGATGACAGGTTGAAGGGGTTTGCTGGTAAAGTCCCAACTAGTAAAGACGCTATCCCAACGGCTATCAGGATTATTTTAAGCCTCTCTGAAAGCTCGCCAATGTGATCCCAAATGGACATCTCCCTGTCCTGCGACAAGCCTTCCTCCATTTCTACCCATCCATATCAGCATACTTTAAATATTGCCCCAATGTTTCTGGAACAACGCATATAGAGCTCGGGTTAAACCATGTCATGATGGTATAAATTATGTAGTTTTTCAGTTAGAAAATTAGCTATCATATTACTCAATATAAATAGGGTTGTTTAACACTGCTTATCCCCTCATAAATCTTATAAATATTTCAATCATTAATATTCTGAATGCAAATGTCTGATGAGGAGAGAACCTGTCGGGCTGACGACAACGAGTTTGTATCGGAAATCAACGAGTTAGCATCAATGTACCCTGTTGAACAGCTTAAGAGGGAGTCTAGGATCTATAAGGCGCTCTCAGATCCTATCCGCCTTAAAATCTTAAAGCTGCTCAGCCATATGGACCTCGCTGTCTGCGAACTCGAGGTTGCACTTAAGATTTCTCAGCCAACCATATCCTATCACCTACGGATACTCGAACTTGCAGGTCTCATCAAGGGTAAGAGGGTGAAAAGACTTACGGTCTACTGTCTTGCAGATAAGAAAGTTATCGAAGCAATAAAGAATTTTGAAACACTTATTCCAGCATATTAAAGTCTAACTCTGCCTTCAATTTTTTGACAAACATTCTCTCCCACTCCATAAAATTGCTGACAAGCCTCGCTATTCCCTCGTAAAAGTTCACCTTGGAGTTTTTAACCATGCAGTCTGAAAGTTTGTCAACCCAGCGGAACACGTGATTCTCAAGAAACGAAGATTGAATCTCACATATTTGAGCTGCATCCCTCACTCTACCATTTCTTAAGTGTTCTAGGATAAGTAGGGTGGTGTAGTATAGAAACTCTAGCTCAGCAGCTATATGATCAGGCATATCTCTAAACTCATCAGATACCTCGACATTAAGCTTCTGATAATATTTGAGGATGTCTGTCGTCGACTCTCCAGCCAGTCTCCCCTCTAGAATTGCGCTCTCATACGGGGGGCATGGCAAAGGAATAGATGTTATGAAGAGCCTAGTGTACTCCTGTCTGAGACGCCTCAGAACGGTTTTCTCGTCATTTAAGATGTCAGCTTTAAACCGGTCTATTATCTCACTTTCCGGAATATTTAGATTAAGATATGCCTCTGAAACCTTGTCAAGCATAGCTTTCAACTCTCTGAAGAGTTTATCATCCATATAGCTTAGAGCTATTGATAAGAACTTGTATATCGTAGCTCTATATTTCAGTGTTTCCCTTAATTTCACAGAATTCTACGCTTCCAAAATACTTTAATATTTTTCACTCGGCAAGGTCAAGCAGGGCTTTAGCTCTACACTCGGTGCAGAGGTAAACATAGCTATCCTCAAACCCGGACTCCTTAAGCTTAGCTGAGACCTTCTCCAGCATGGTAGCTGGTCCTAAAGCTTTCCCACATCTCCTACACTTAGCTTTCCCGATCTCAAAGAGAACTATGTTCTTGCCGAGCAGCCTGGTATTTAACCCCCTTACCATCCTAATTGATCCTTCAGGGCAGGCTTGCACGCACTTGCCGCAGGCAATACACGTATCATGTTTAAAGACGACCCTATAGGATCCGCCCTCCTCCACCATGAGAGAGCCTGTGGGGCATGCGTCAGCACACACACCACAGGCCGTGCAGTTATCGGAGATTTCAAGGAATCCTACGGGGGTGGCTTCAAAGAGTATTATTCCGGAATTTTCAACGTTCGAGGTAAATATTTCGTTTAACGGCTTGAATAAAGCCTCAAACTCTTCCAGCCGGCCGGGAGGAGCGGGTTTAACATTCTGAATACTACCATACACAATGGAAATGTTTCTATGGTCCCATCTAGCTACTTTAGACGTGTCACTCACATAGCCTCTGATAAGGTTAACTGCTGCTTTGTAACAGTTATCTACACACTTAACAACGTAAAGGTTCTTAAACCCGGAGTATACCATGGACATCATTACTTGCGGGTTTAAAGATGTCAGACAGGGAAGCTCAAATGGGTAAAGGCTCTCTACACCGGGCGGCTGTTGCTTCCACCATGTTAAAACTTCGCTCCTCGTCTTTGGACAGTAAAATAAGACTGACCTGTAGCCTGAAAGGGCGACTCTCCTGAGCCTCGCATGAACAACTGCCGGGCTGGCTTGTACAGAGGCTATAGAGCCTGACGGGCAGGATCCGACACAGCATTCGCATGCCAAGCACTTGAGATCGTCTATTATTGCCCCATTCTCTCCTGTTGATATTGCATTTTCGCCGCATATGTCAATGCATATCCCACACCCATTGCAACTATCTAGTACCCAGGGAATCGAGGTTTCAGATGGCTTTAGGATTGATGTTAGAAGCTGCCTCCTGGACATCTTCCTACCTATAAGGGGTAGATTGAGCTTTACGCTTGACTCTGGGGGCTTAGGGCCAGCTGATAGACCGTCGTAGTATTCGAGAAGCATGGTTAATGCTTTGACATGGTCTCCGTATGCCAGAGCAAAGTCGTATATTGGTGTAATACGCACATTAAACGGCTTAAACCCTGCATCTACAGCCATTTGAAGTAGGACATACATATACTCGTAACATGCACCTATAACAATCCTGCCACATTCCCTTCTAAGCTCTTTAAATAACTTTAGAGAATGACAAAGCCCCCTGTACTCGTGGACCTTGTACCCCTCTCTTCTAAGTCTTTCTTTAACTCTTTCTAGAGACTCAGCCTTGAAATATAGCCCTCTATCGCAGTTGCAGACCACCAGGTGTGGAACACGCAAGAATTCTCTAACCATGTAAATTCACTGGTAAAATCTTAAATTGATAAGACATCAAGAGTGGTTTAAGATGTATATCTTAATTATAAAAATAAAATAACGATGTTATACATTTTTAAGCGAAAATTATATATTTATCGATTGTTTGATATGTCCTGATATAAAATGGTAAACGTCAGCAGGAGAGACTTTATCAAGGCGTCGATCCTTACAGGCGTTGTAGCTTCTCTTCCAAAAACCGGAGAGGCAGCCATAAGAATACTTACGCCTGCAAGGGCTAAGCCAAAGCTGGGAGAGTACACTGTGCCATCGATATGCAGAATGTGCGTTAACAGCTGTGGAATCCTAATCAAGGTGAAAGACGGGAAAGTACATAAGATAGATGGCAACCCTGAACACCCGGCGAACTGGGGGAACATATGTGCAAGGGGACAATCAGGAGTGTATAGGGTGTATAATCCGAACAGGCTTAAGCAGCCTCTTCTGAGAAGGGATAAGAGTAAAAGGGGAACATGGGAGGGATTTGAAGCCGTAGACTGGGACACAGCCCTAGACTACATCGCTGAAAGGCTGGAAAGCTATATTAACGCCGGCAATGCTAGTGCGATAGTAATAGGTGGAGGGTGGCTTCCATGTGGAGTCTACAAGCCTATAATGAATGTATTCGCGAAGACTATTGGAACACCCCATTCCCTTGGAAGCCCACCGTCACAGTGCTTCTTCCCCAAGGCCTTCGCGTGGTCCGTGACCATAGGATGTGGAGCACATCCCCATATCAGAGCTGACCATGAAAACAGCCGTTACATAATACTTCTCAGGAGAAACCTGGCGGGAAGCATCGGTGTACCCTATGCAGGGACATTTGCAAGATCTAGGAAGAAAGGGGCTAAGGTAGTCGTCTTAGATCCGAGGCTCTCAGAAAGCGCTGCTATAGCTGATGAGTGGGTTCCACTTAGACCAGGCACAGACCTAGCGTTCCTATTAGCCATGGGAAACGTAATACTTGAAGAGAAGCTAATAGACGAGGAGTTCTTGAAGAAGTACAGCAATGCTCCTATGCTGTTAGACGCTGATACGGGGGCTCCCGTCAAGCTGTGGGATGGAGATGACGGTAAGAAGAAATACCTTGTCTATGACCTTGCAGCAGGCGAGGCGAAAAGCCATGATGAAGCATACGATCCAGCCTTGTTCGGCGAGTACGAGGTTGAAGTGGACGGTCAGACGGTGAGAGCCAAACCTGCACTCCAAATGCTGAAGGAGAAATTGGAATCCTATAGTCCAGAGTGGGCGGCTGAAATATGCGACGTTCCAGCCGAGACCATAAGAAGGATAGCTGAAGAGTTTGGCACAACCAGGCCCGCGGTCATAGACCCTGGCTGGCATGATCCCAAATATGAAAATAGTGTTCAAACATGGAGAATGGTTGCAATACTCAACGCACTCGTAGGAAGCATAGACAGACCCGGAGGACTAATACTGAACAATGCCGGCAGGAATTTCAAGTCAAGCCCGCTACCAGATGTTAGGGTTGACGTCCAATGGGCCATGGAGAAGGGTATTCCCGTAGCGACGGCTCAAGCGAACTATATAGCTTTCTACGATGCTGTCAAGGAGGGTAAAATCAAAGCGTTCATACTTCTCGGGGCTAACTGGATTAGAACGCTCAGCGACGATGAGAAATGGAAGGAAGTATTTAGCATGCTGGAAGATGTGATAGTGATAGATATCCTTCCAAACGACACGGTAGCTTACGCAGATGTTATCCTACCCGACACAACCTATCCTGAAAGGGATGACATACTGTTCGGCGTCGGATACGTCCCTGAGGCGGCGGTTGCAACCGGGGTTAAAGCTGTCGACCCGCTCTATGGCAGGCCTATGATAGAATTAATTATAGAGATCGTTAAGAGGATTGGAAAGTTTGACAAGTTCGTTGAAGTACTCGCATCCGTGCTCGGGCTACCAGACAAGGAGAAGCTTAAGTCGTATATTGAGAGAGAGGGCATAGCTGGAATAAGGAAGGCACAGATCGAGGCGAAAGGTCTAGACTTGGATGAGATGCTTACAAAAGGTGTGAAAATCCTGAAAACAAGGGACCAGCTTATAGGTACGATGCCCTACCAGAAGCCACTTGGAACAATGACGGGTAAGGTGGAAATATTCAGCTTGAAGATGAATGGGATAAAGTCTATGAAGGGGCCAAACCCGAAGTGGGAGCCGCTTCCAGAATGGGTGCCGCCAAAGGTATACGGTAAGATTTCAGAGTCAAACGTTTTCTACCTGACCTACGGAAGATCACCCATTACCACGCATACGCAGACAACGGACAACAAGCTGCTATACACGGTGGGAAGGCCGGAACACTTTGGACTCTGGATAAACAGTATGAAGGCTAAGGAACTGGGAATATCTAATGGAGACCTTGTAAGGGTGACAAGCCTCCAGACCGGGAGAGGAGGCGTGACAAAGGCCTATGTCACAGATGCGATAAGGCCTGACACAGTTTTCATAGTATCGGCATGGGGAGCCGAGAGTGAGAAGCTCACGGTAGCTAAAGAAATCGGAGGCCTAGCACTAAACAAGCTTTGGCCTCTGCAATGCGATGACATGCTTCCAAATGCTATGACGCAGGAGGTGCTTGTAAAGGTTGAAAAAGCATAGGAGGTGGTGGTGATGGCAAGATATGGTATGATTATCGACCTTAGATCTTGTATTGGTTGTGGCGCATGCATCGCCGCATGCGACATGGAAAACGAAACCCCATGGGAGGAGGGTAAGAGGAGAACACACGTACCAAGATTTGACTTTGGAAGCTACCCAAACATCACCGTTCTCTATGTCCCGAGGCTATGCATGCACTGTGAAAACCCACCCTGCGTGTCCGTATGCCCAACTGGGGCAAGCTACAAGAATGACCAAGGCGTTGTCCTTGTGAAGTATGAACTCTGCATAGGATGCAAATACTGCATAATAGCATGCCCCTACGATGCCAGATACGTCGATGAACGAAAGAAATCAATCGACAAGTGCACGTTTTGCTTCGAAAATAGAGTCTTAAAGGGAGAACTTCCAGCGTGCGCCGCAACATGTCCAGGAGGAGCAAGAATATTCGGTGACCTTGACAATCCTGAAACCGAGGCCGGAAAGATAGCAACGTCAGGTTTGGCTAAGCCCCTGAGGCCAGACCTAGGCACGAAGCCGAAAGTCCTGTATATACCCAAGGTTAAGCTGAAATAGGAGGTGAAAGATTATGGAACATGTATGGGGTTGGCTTATAGCCTTTTACCTGTTCCTAGGCGGTCTTGGAGGATCAACAATGATAATTGCATATTACTATCACAAGAGGAGGGTGAAGGAACTTGCCGGCCTAGGATCCATGATTGCAGTTGCATCAGTAATACTTGGAGTCCTATGCCTAATCCTAGATCTAGAGAAGCCTGAAAAGTTTTACTTGGTGATGCTGAGCCCTAACATCAACTTCTCATCATGGGTGCTCCGAGGAACCTTAATCCTAAGCGGCTTCATCCTATTTAGTCTTCTCTTCGTAGCCGGCTACCTGAAATGGTTTAAATGGCTCCCATGGACTAGGAGCGAGGCTGCGATGGATCTTCTCGGCCTACTGGCATCCGCATTCGGCTTCCTAACAACAACGTATACTGGTATACTGATAGGCTCCGTTAAAGCTGTCCCATTCTGGAACAGCCCAGCCCTACCAGCATTATTCGTAGCATCTGGTATAGCGACGGGAATAGCCACGGTACTCTTAGTAAACGTCTACTATGGTTTAAAGGCATCAGACGATGAGAGGCCGAGATTCCTACACTACTGTCACCAACTCTCACATTGGGGAGCAATTATTGTCGGCGCAGAGCTCTTCATACTCCTAGTATACTTCTACCTGATGAGTTTAGGGCCAGTTGGGGCGAGAGCGGGCGTCGAAACACTACTGTTCGGTGGGGCGAAGAGATCATTCGCAGCATACCTCGACCTTGTAATAGTTGGATCAGCACTCCTAGCGCTCATAGCCCACATCAGGGCAGCAAATAAGGAAGCAGGAAAGCCCTTAAAAGTATCAACCCAGTGCATTCTTCCAATAGTGGCAGCAACACTAATAATCCTCGGAGGGATAATGCTGAGGCACACAATACTCCTCGGAGGCGTACCCGTAGAATTCCTACCTCCCTAATCCTTTTTTATTTCCCATAAAAATCAAATCTCCAACCATATTTTAAATCGGTTTAAACAATAAACCTGCATGACATGTGAATTTAAAAGAATCACGTAAAATATACACAAAATGAAAAACTTGCTAGACTCCACAGACCTCGAGATAATCAACATTCTAAAGAAAAACGCTAGACTATCTCTCAGAGAAATCGCTAGAAGATTAAACAAGAGTGTAATGACCATCCAAAGAAGAATAAAAAAGATGGAAAAATGGGCGTTAAAAGGATATACCATACTAGTAGATAAGGATAAGCTAGGCTTCAAAAGTGGAGTATGCGCCCTGGTAAGGGTCAAAACAGGATTTGACCCCGCAACCGTAGGGGAGGAAATAGCAAAGATAGACTCAGTCGAGTCTGTAAACCTAGTTACAGGAGACTACGAGCTAACCATAATAGCAAACTGCAGAGACAACAAGGAAGCCTAGCACCTACTCAAAAAAATCTCGTCAATGAAAGGTGTAGAAAGAGTAACATCCCACATAGTCCTAGCTACAATAAAATAATCAGATCAAACCCCTATACTCAGCCAGCCATTCTCAACCAAGTTTTAAACTAGTTCCCAACCAGTTTCCAAGCAGTTTCCATAAACCTTATTGAACCAACAAGCTACCAACATACTAGTTTGAGGAGCAATACAATGAACGAAAAATAGCCCAAATAATAGCACTACTGGCATGCGGAATAATATCCATAGCAGCAGGCAAGGCATTAGCAGGGAACATGCCAGCACCCCTCTCAGAAATAATAGGAACATCTAAGAAAGCAAGGGTCTAGTAGAGAGAAGGCGTAAGGGTTTGACCAATATAGTCATACTAAAATAAGATGTTCCTATCTGTTCATAAATTTCGAAAGATAAGAGTGGAGAGCTACCTGAGAGCTACCTCAATTTACATTTAAGAGTTCTTCTCCGTTAAGTTCTTTCATGATCCGGATAATGAGTTGGGGGTTAGGAGGAATTAATAATATATACAGTGTCATATATAGTGTCTTAAATCTTCTATGGTATGTTTAACTGGGCTAAAACATACTTCACTACTATGGGGAGCCGGCTCATATGGTAGGTCTAACATGATTCGGGATGGTGGATAGGTGGTCTGCTATGCTAAACATGATAATTGACCTGGGAGCTTGAAGGCCCTCCTAACATTTTGATATTTTATTTAAATATATTTAAATCATTGATACTATAGTATCAATATGGAATTTGCCTATAGGCAGAATCCGTGGTGGGTTTTCGAACACTGGGAGGAGAGGGATAGAGAGTTAAGATCCTATTTGGAGGCTGGGATCCGGTGGATTCCGGCGTGGATCAACATGGTTTCCACTAGACCCTTCAGCTTGAACTTTATATGGAGTTAGGCAAACGGGTAAGACTACTGGGGTTAAGCTTCTTATTAAAAGGCTTATCAAGGACGGAGTGGACCCTCAGGCTATCTTCTACTTTGATGTTGAAGTAATTTCAACCCTCAGGGAGCTTAGACATGTCGTCTCATGGTACCTGCAGAAGAAGAGCAAATACAGGATTAAGAATTCCTACATATTCCTGGATGAGGTTACATCTGTTGATGGGTGGTGGAGAATCGTGAAGTTCTTTATCGACCAGGGCATGCTGGAGCATGACGTGGTTACGGTGCTAGGTTCCTCAACAATTGGAATCTTAAAGTCACCCGAGAGATTCCCTGGTAGGAGAGGAGGAGGCGTAACAGTAAAGGTTCTCCCGCTTTCCTTCCCCGAGTTTATACTGGTCCACGGGGAGAATCCCTCTCAAATCCTCTATGATGAGGATAGGCTGGCTAATCTCTGGGAGAAATACTTGGTGGCAGGCGGATTCCCATCTTCAATCAACGGCAAGGATAGGGCTATGGATGATCTAATAGCTGGGATAACATCCGAGGTATACAAGCATGGGAGAAGCCTCCAAATATTCAAGAGCATACTTTACTCTCTCCTAAGGAAGATACCTTCCGCATTGTCATATCATTCAATAGCAGTGGATGTGGGTGTTTCACACAGAACTGTTAGGGAATATTTAGAGTTTATGGAGGACTGTATGCTGGTTAAGACAGCCTATTATAAGTCCGACAAGGTGTATTATAGGAAGGAGAAGAAGATATTCTTCAGGGACCCCTTCATTCTGAGGACAACCTCCAATTGGACACTGACCGAGTATCTAGATGCCGCACTCTATGAGGGGATAGTCCAAGAACACTTATTCAGAAAGTACGGAGAAATATACTATTATAGGAACTCCTACGAAATCGACTGCATAGCTGGAGAACATAGAGTTGAGGTGAAGGCTGGAAAGCCTCATAGAAAATACCCCAGGAATGTAACAGTACTCAAGAAAGGTGATATACCAAGATTCCTAGTAGATGTCCATACAAACTTATAGGCCTATGTAGGCGAAGATAAGAATTAAAACTAACATTTCTCAACGATTTGTAGATCATTTCATCCTGTTTATGAGTTCCTTGAGCTCTCTAAAGTTCCCTTTCAAATCAATCCTCCTGGGTTCTTCACACTCTACTAATAGGTACTCTATTGTTTCAAGCCTCTTGTTGATCTTCTTTATCTCGTCAAATATCATTTCCAGCGTTACACTCAACGTTAAAATCTACGGGGCTATGAAACATATAAATTTTACCTTCTGGAGGCGTTGCGCGCTTAAGACTTGTATCTTCCAATGTATGATAGGACGTCACGTGGACTCTATAAGATAAAGATGGTTTAGGCTTTCTTTTGTCTTCTCTTCAGCAGGATCGTTACTAAAGCAGCCATTATCACGCCTACCAATGCTATTTCGACTGCGATGATCACATTTTCGCCTGGGACCTTCTGCGTCGGGGGAGGAGTAGTTTCAGGAGGCTCCGAAGTAGGAGGCTGCGAAGTAGGTGTTGGCGTTTCTGTAGGAGGCGTGGAGGGAGGAAGTGTTGACGTCGGGGGAGGAGTAGTTTCAGGAGGCTCCGAAGTAGGAG
>JAVCBU010000009.1:0-5175 GCA_037917685.1 Thermoproteota archaeon | reverse complement strand
CTTCGAACTTTATAAGGGAGAGATCCACGCGTTGCTTGGTGAGAATGGGGCTGGGAAGACGACCCTGATGAATATACTATATGGCCTTTACAGGAAGGATAGGGGGAAGATAATTATCAATGGGAGGGAGGTTGAAATAAGCTCTCCAAGAGACGCTATTCAACATGGAATCGGGATGGTTCACCAGCATTTCATGCTTGTGCCTAGGTTTACAGTTACAGAGAACATCATTCTAGGTGCGAGGAAGGCGGGGCTTATAATACCTCATGAAGAGGTTGCTAACAAGATTAAGGAGTTCTCTGACAAGTATGGTTTGAAAGTTGACCCTAACTCATTAATTATGAACCTTTCGGTTGGAGAACAGCAGAGAGTCGAAATAATAAAGTCTCTGTTCTGGGGGGCAAAGATTCTTATACTTGACGAACCCACTGCTGTTTTAACCCCCCAGGAGACAAGGGAACTCTTCAGTGTCTTGAAGAGGATGGTGAAAGCCGGATTATCAATAATCTTCATCAGCCACAAGCTGAATGAGGTAATGGAAATAAGCGACCGCGTAACCGTCCTTAGAAACGGTAAGGTGGTAGCTACAGTGAATACAAGGGACACCAATCCAAGAGAGCTCGCAAAAATGATGGTTGGGAGGGAAGTGATCTTCAGGCTTAAGAAGGAGCCTGTGAAGAGAGGAGACGTTGTGTTAAGGATTAGGGATTTATGGGCTCTTTCTGACGAAGGTATACACGTCCTGAGAGGTGTAAACCTCGAAGTTCATAGTGGAGAAATTCTAGGTGTGGCAGGAGTAGCTGGCAACGGGCAAAGGGAACTTGCAGAGGCGATCATAGGCTTGAGGAGGGTTGAGAGGGGATCTATAAAAATAAGGGGGATTGAGGTCTCGAACCTGAAACCTAGGCATGTGATGAGGCTTGGAGTTTGTTTCATACCAGAAGATAGGCTTGAACTCGGGTTATTCCTTGAGGCTAGAGTTATGGATAACGTGATTATCAAGAACCACAGGAGATTCACAAAGATTGGGGGTATAGTTCTCGACTGGGCCCGCATCAAGGAATATAGCTCCGCCTTGATCTCAAAATTCGATGTAAGAATGGCTGGCATCAACTTTCCGACAAGAACCCTTTCAGGCGGTAACCTGCAGAAGCTTATACTCGCCAGGGAACTTGGAACGGAAGAGCCGAGCCTGCTTATAGCAGACCAGCCAACAAGGGGGCTGGATGTCGGAGCAACCGAATATGTTAGGAGAATCATCCTGGAGCAAAGGAAGAAAGGTACAGCAATACTATTGATCTCGGAGGATCTTGAGGAGGTCTTAACCCTAAGCGATAGAATCGCTGTGATGTACGAGGGGCAAATCATGGGGGTAATACCGGGGGAGAAGGTTGACATGGAGGAGATAGGACTTATGATGGCTGGAATGAAGAGGACGGAGGTGATCAAATGAAGATGCCGTTTAGATTCGTCAAAAGGGGGTACGTGAGCGTGAAGATCAGGATCATAACTACTCTGCTGGGAATCCTACTAGCCCTGCTCTTCTCAGGCATGCTCATATTATACGCTGGTGTAAATCCGCTTGTGGGGTACTACTACATCCTAAAAGGCGCTCTAGGTGACAAGCTTTCCCTAACAGAGACATTCGTCAGATTCTCCCCCCTGCTCTACTGCGGTGTTTCAGTAGCAATTGCCTTCCTCTGTAAGTTCTATAACATAGGGGCGGAGGGACAGCTCTACGCAGGAGGACTTGTAGCAACATTCTTTGGCATATCGTTCCTCGGAGCACCGTCATGGTATATTCAACCTATCATGATTCTTGCAGGGTTTCTAGGCGGAGCTGCTTGGGCCCTTCTCCCAGCACTCCTAAAGATAAAGCTGAAGGCTGATGAGGTTGTGACCACACTCTTAGGGAACTGGGTCATCTACTACCTAACAGCTGCTATACTCCATGGGCCATGGATGAACCCTGTTAGCAAGTGGCCTGAGTCCCCGGCCATATCTGACTCGGCGAGGCTCCCCATACTAATTAAGGGTTCAAGATTCCACCTAGGAATCGTTATTGCTATAGCCTTCCTTATCCTGTACTACGTAATCTTCAAGTATACCGCCTGGGGTTACGAGCTCAGAATGATAGGTTACAACCCAAAAGCAGCCTTCTCTATGGGTGTAAAGGTAAACAGAAACATAATCCTTGCTGCAATCCTGAGCGGTGGGATAGCAGGGCTTGCAGGTGTTACCGAGGTTGCAGGTATTCACTTCCATATGAAGGAAGACCTCTCACCAGGATTCGGATATACAGGGATAGTAATAGCCATGCTAGGAGGATTACATCCTATAGGTGTCGGCCTTGCCAGCCTATTCATGGCTATCATAGTCACAGGTTCACAGGCAATGCATAGGATAACAGGCGTGCCATATCCTATCTCTGAGATCATTCAAGGATTATCTCTACTATTTCTTCTCGTAGGGAACTTCCTAGCAGAGAATAAGATTGAGAGGGTGAAGGAGTAATGCAGATATTCAGTTTAGCCTTTATAATTAGCGTGTTATCTATGATGTTCAGGATGGCTGTTCCTCTAATCTTTGGAACCATAGGTGAAGCCTTCGCCGAGAGATCCGGGATATTAAACTTAGGAATAGAGGGAATGATGCTTATGGGTGCAAGCATAGGATTCTTAGTGGGGCTAAAAACAGGAAACCTTTGGTTCGGAGTCGCAGCTGCGGCGGTAACAGGCCTAACACTCGGTATAATAATGGCATTCTTCACAGTAACTCTTGGGGCTCAGCAGCATGTCGCAGGGATAGGTATGACAATATTTGGGTCTGGGGCAGCCTTCTACATATATAGACTAAACGTTGCGACACCTGGCGGTATACCACCAACCGTTGAGCCGTTTAAGGCCCTAGAAATACCATTACTGAAAAATATTCCTATAATAGGCCCTGTGCTATTTAGACAGTACTCCCTTGTCTATATAGCTTTGATACTCGTTATAGTGACATGGTTTATCTTCTACAAGACCACACTTGGGTTAAAGATAAGGGCCGTAGGTGAGAACGCCAAGGCAGCAGATACAGCTGGTATAAACGTGTTCGTAGTGAGATACCTGTGCTTAGCAATAGCTGGCATGCTAACAGCTGTGGGTGGAGCGTGGTTAACCCTCGCACAGACAGGCATGTTCCTACCCTACATCACAGCAGGGAGGGGGTGGGTTTGTATAGCCCTCGTAGTGTTCGGATTTTGGGATCCCCTCCGAATCTTGATAGGTTCCCTGCTTTTCGGGTTCATAGACGCCTTCCAACTGAGCCTGCAGGCTATAGGATTCAGAATACCGTATCACCTCTTCCTAATGATGCCCTACCTATTCACCATAATAGCGCTGGTTTTTGTAGCCAGAAGAGCAATATATCCTGCTGAACTTCTGAAACCATATAAGAGGGAGGCGTAAGGTGGTGGAGATGTCTGAATATATACTTGAGGATGAGGGGATAGGCCTAGCCGAGAAGGTTCTGCTGGGCATGATAACTGTGCTTCTATTATCAGTAGCCTTCTACTATATTTCTGGAATGGGGAACCCTCCTGAAGTCCAGCTTCAGGTAGAGGCAAGGGACGGATCTATCTATCTAAAGGTTATCTCAGGCGAGATACCGAAGTCGGACTGGGAGTACCTGATCTTTGACGAGAGGGTTAATCCACCTGTCATCTGGACCCCCGCTCCTGAGGACATCAAACCTGGAGCAGAAATACAGCTAAAAACGGGGTTACAACCAGCAACCTATAGAGTGCAAATAAGGTACAAGCCTACAGCTTCGTTTCTAGTAGATAGCAAGATAGATGTCAAGGGATAAGCTTAATGAAAGCTTAAACAGTATCCTTGAAATAGCAACACCTCCAAAACCAAACTAATAGGGATAGAATTAAAAATGGACCATTTCGTCGTACGTGTTAACTTATAAAGAGAAGCATTTTATGTAATGCAGGCAGTGAAACTTGTAAGACTAATGATTACAGTTATTCGTGTTCTTTAAGATCTTTGAGCCCCTAGAAAACTTTATAATTGTAAATCTTCGTTGAAGATTGAAAAAGAGTAGGTCGATAGTAGATGGAGAAGACAGCATACGCAGTGCTAGGTGTAGTGGTTCTAATTGTAATAATTGGAGCTGCTTACTTCGTCACAAGACCGAAACCCACACCTCCCCCGACAACCACACCTGCACCTACAACCCCGGCGCCGGTAACTATAAAGATAGGATATGTTGTTAGCACACCGATAGAGGAACCCTGGGTCGGTGTGATACATCACGCTTGCCAGAGGCTGGTTGACTACTACGCAAAGAAGGGTGTTACCATAGTCTATGATTATGCAGAGAAGGTTGATTACGCTGATATCCCGAGGGTGATGAGGGAGTACGCAGGGAGAGGCTTTACCCTTATCATAGCTGATGTTTTCGGGTGTGAGGGTCCCGCAAGAGAGGTAGCTAAGGACTTTCCAAACGTTTATTTCCTGTTAGGGTCTGGCCTCGGCCCGGTTGACCCCAATGTCGCCGTTTTTGACGACTGGATACATGAACCAGCATACCTGTGTGGAATGATCGCTGGAAAGCTCACAAAGACGAACATAATAGGCGTCGTAGGAGGATACGCGATTCCGGAGGTCAATAGGCTGATCAATGCGTTCAAATATGGTGCGAAGGAGGTTAATCCCGACGTTAAAGTTAAAATAGCATTCATAGAGTCATGGTTTGATCCTCCAAAAGCTAAGGAAGCTGCAATTAGCATGATTGAAGCAGGGGCAGATGTCATGTACGCTGAGAGATACGGAGTCCACGAAGCATGTCAGGAATACGGGATACCTTGCTTCGGAAACCTCCTAGACCAGTGGGAACTCGCACCAGACGTGATAATAACAGGACCGTGCTGGAACATGACACCCTGCGTAATGGAAGCAATAAACATGATCTTAGAAAACAGATGGAGAGCAATAGACATGGCTGAGTGGACAATGATGGCTAAGGGAGGCGCGTATCTAGCTGACTGGCATGACTGGGAGAACAGGCTACGCCCAGAGATAGTGCAGGCGATGAAGGAGCACAACATTATCGACATGGTCAACCAGAGAATAGAGGAGATAAAAAGCGGCCTCTTCAAAGTACCAATAGACGAGACAGTCC
>JAVCBU010000007.1:0-5703 GCA_037917685.1 Thermoproteota archaeon | reverse complement strand
AGCCAATCTTCAGGCTCTTTAAAGACTTCTTCAGGATAAGGATTATTCTCCTTAACCTGAAGTAAAATCTCCTTTATCTCGTTTAATTCCATCATACCACCCGTTAATCTGTATAATGTGGCGCTATTGCTACAATATACCTGTCGTACGTCAGTATTACTGGATGGCCATTGTCCCACAGATATACCTTGATTTCACTTTCCCTTACTTTTCTGTCAGTTAAGATAGATAGTAGCTGTAAAGCCCTTTTCATGTTTCTCCCTTTTACTGTAGTTTCCAGGCTTTTTCCCCTGAACCTGTAGTATCCGCTACTAGGAAATAAACTGCCCTTCTTGTATATTGCAGATGTCTGCTCTATTTCCTCAGCCTCTTCTGATAGCTTACAATTTAGCCTATCTCCAATGTTTAGATTGTCCCCGCACTTTATCTCGCCCTCACTTTCTGCAATTAGAATCTCGTGCAGTGTGTCTATTACAACCCGCTCAATCTTTTTCTTTTTTTCACTCATTACTTATCCCTCCTTCTTACTCTCTACAATCCTATTACCTTCCCCCATTATATCTTACTATAGCATCCCAGTTCTTACGCTCATCTGGGACTATCCAGGCCTGTGGAACAAAAACAGGAAAGAAGGCTTCTTCGTAAAAAACTCGCACTAAGTCCTCTGCAATCTTTCCATCTTTATCTTCCATCCAGTCCAACACCTTGTCCCATGTTTTCCATCCGTACCCCAGCCTTAAAAAGTAGTCAACGAACAACACAAAGGCTTGGCAGTCCCCAACGTGACGGCATATGTCCTTTATGTGCTCTCTAATTATCTCTCTTGCCCTCTCTTGTATTGCCTCCATTACCCACTCTGCTGGTATTTCATGCTTACCTACTTTCCTAATACTCTTGTCGTATTCAATCATAATGTCTTCCTCCCTCTTTGCAATCCTAGTATCTACAATCTTTGCCAGGGCTTTACCTGTTTCCTTAGCCAGTTGTCAAGCTCGTCGCTCCACTTCAGTGGTACTGATAGTATTCCCTTGAGGTCTTCTCCATATTCTCTGGCATTTTCAATTATTTTCCTGAGTGCCTTACGGTCGAGTTTCAAGCTTTCGCAGAATGCTCTTGTTGCCCCTATACAGAACTCTATTGCGTCATCTCTTGTCTCGAATGTTCTCCTCTCAACCAGCTCATCGAGCCAATTCTCCAACTTCTCATCCATTCTCATCCCTCCTTACTGTTTTATTTCCTAGCATGTGCTGGAAAGTGACGTTGTCATACCATATGTAATCACACAAAACACATACGTACCCGTAGGTCGTCTTTTCTGTTTCAGAGCCCCCACATCTTGGACATATATTACCCGTTCTTTCCATTCCAGTCCCTTCTTTTGTTTTTTAGGGGGATAGCATGCTTGTTTTTGGCAAGTATGGTGGAGAGGTGACGCATGGACAGATTGTTCAAAACTGCCCACACATACATACCAACCTAAACCATGCTATCCCCCTTTTTATTTTGGCCCTGGAGGTTTTTTCCAGATTATTATATCATAGTTAGACAGTGCCCCTTTTATGGTCTTTATCCCGTGTCTTATGTATCCTGAGCGTGTCAGGAATGTTGTTATGTCCCTTACAGGTGGTATTTTTGAAGCTGGATATATGCTCATAGCCCATCTCCTTATGTCGTGTACTGTTCCTATACTGTGCCTTTTGAAATACTCCTCAACTATATTTCTGACTTTCAATTTCTTTACCTCCTATAAGGGGTTCTACCCTTTTAACATTTTTGTCGTTCCTAAGCTCCTCAACTAAGTCCCTCTCTATAGACTCAATTCTTTTCTTTATTGCCATATACTTATTTTTGTGCCTGTCACAGCAGAATTCCCTAGACCTTCTCGCTCTGGATGTCAGCCTACCTTTGTGGGCTAGGATTTGCTCCTCGCATTTTTCTAGCATGTGCTGGTAGTGCTCAAGAGACTTTTTCAGTTCTTCCGCTCTACTGTTCATTCTTTCTAGCCTCCATACTTTTTATATAGATGTCGCTAATCCTGTCCCCTAGGACTAAAGTACCCTCCTCCATCAGTAGCATGTACTCTTCATTATCGTAATCTCCGTCTCTCATTTCATAAACCTGTATTGTATGTATTATTGAACCCCACTTCAGGTTTAAATCCCTTGCATTCCATTTGTCTATGTATTGGAGTCGCATTACAATTGAGCCATCTGTTTCGTGGACTATGCCATATCCCCCTAAAACTGATTCGTCGTTCCTGTTCTCTCTATCTCCGCTTTTCTGGTTTATCATAAGTACTACTGGGTACTTTTTAATTTCACTAAACTTTTTATGAAGCTGCCCAGTGAGGGATTGAGCTGCATAATAAGCCTGAGCTGGAAATGTTCTGATAATCTTTGTAAAGGAATCTATAACTACCATACCAGGGTTATTACGCTTATTAGCCCACCCAATTATTGGATTAACTAAAAATGCCTGTATGAACTTGTCTATTCCCTCAAATTTCGCTGTAGATAGTACTGAGCCATGCATATTGAAAAAAGTAAATTTCTTGAGTTCGTCAATTGAGAATCCCATTTTCTTTCTATGCTCATGTGCTATTTTCATGAATCGCACTGTCGGAGATTCGTTATAAATATAGAGGACATCATAACCTTCTGTAGCTGATAGTACCATGCTTTCCTGCAACGCAAAAGTAGTTTTACCAGCTTTTGCTACCCCAGTTAATGAAATTATAGAGCCCTGAGGATAGCCAAAATTAAAAATAGAGCTTGGGATGGTCTCAGGTGTTTTCACCTTGACATCCCAGCCATGAAAACTCAATCTATTCCCCCCTTCAGCCCTCTAGGATTACTGCTCCGTCCTCCACTGTCACCTTCTTGTCCTTCTTGAGCTGTGCCACTGCCTTTGTCACCTTTATTACTGTCGTTCCAAGTGCGCTAGCTATTTCTTTTTTCGTCATTGCCCCTTCTTTTTCCAGCAGCTGCTGGATTTGTGTAGGAAGGTCGTCTGCCTCGTCGCCTTCTGTCATATCTACCTCTTCTACAGGCGGTACCTCTCCTGCCATCTCTGATACATCTCTTTCTCCAACGAACTCTATAGGCAAAGTCACATTCCTGACAATCCGCTCAGTTTCTGTTGCCCTATCGTAGCCAACTGAAATGTCTTGCATCTCCCATATGAACTCCTTGCCCACTAGTTCGTCTGCTGTACGTGGTACTATGCCCAGATTGTTCAGTGCAGATACAAAAGCTCCCCACCTGCTCTCTTTCTTTTTGCTGACTGGGTAGTATGCCTTTCTGTCGTTTCCGTCGTAGCTTGTAGGCCTGATTGTTAGTACTAGCTGGTCTCTTGGCTCTCGGTCTGGTTCGAACTGCCTTCCCTTGGACACTTCAGCTGAGATTATAACCCCAGTGAAGCGCCCTCTTCCTTCCAATTCGTTCTGGTCAAATATTAGCTCAGTCATTCTCTATCACCCCTTCTCTTTTTAGATACTCCTCTATGAGCTCTCCAAAAATTAAATTTGGGTCTAGCTCATTTTTTTCGCAGTGCTCCATAAACTTGCCCAGTAGCACTGCTGGCACTGTCATGGTTATGCTACTTTTACGCATAACACCACCGAAAAGTAGTATAGTGGTAGTGGTATTTATACCGTAGTATTATGGGTAAATATAGATATTACCTGTATTTACCGTTGTATATTTTTCTTTCCTTTATTAGCTCGTCTAGCTTCTTTCTTACGAAGCCAGATAAGTTTATGTCCTCGCCCTCCTTCCTTAGCCATTCTAACTGGGACTGCCGAATCTTAATCGTCACAGTTACCAGTTTTTCTTTCATAACATTCCCCCTTCCTGCCTTTCTTTCCAATTCCCAGCACCTGCTGGAGTTCATGCAGAAGGGCAACCAGTATATCAGGACTGTCCAGGTTAGGGTCTATGCCACATATCTCTAGTACTCTGCTCATATATACTACATTTGGACTTGCATAGATTAGCTCATTGGTACTAGTGACTTTTACGGCAACTACAATGTCTTCTGGCTTTTGTGGCTCAGAATCCAATAGAATGCTGTAATTACCGATTTCTATATCGATTTTTAGAGAGCCTACTATAACTCTATTTGACTTTACAGCCAATATGCCTCGTACTCTGCCATGTTCAACTACAAAATCTGCAAAATCAGCGTATATTTTCTTGTTCATTGGCTATCCCTCCTTACACGGTAAACGTTATGCCTCTTCCTGTATGTCCTTGATGCTATTCTCAGCTCTATAAGTGCCTCTACAAATAGGCAACGCTCTTTGTCCTCGTCGTACGCCATGCACTTGTTCTTAGCACACAATGTCTTGTCAAATGGGCAGACCTTATTATTTCCCAGCATGTGCTATCCCTCCTTTCATTTCCTTTCTGTTCATCCCATATACCTCCTTTCTGTGTACTTTCATACCTCATTACCCTGTGTAGTCTCCTACAAATCGCTCAAGGAATTCCTTGAGCATAGGGTTTCTTTCGTACAGCAGCATCTCCTCATTATTCCTAACTGCCACACCCCATCGACCATCAATTGTACTCTTTACTATACAGAGATAGCCATCCTCTGGATAGACCACCCCTTTAATTAATAGTTTTACATAAATTTCGTTAGGCTGACCAGACAGCCTAACCTCTATTACTTCGTAGTCCTGACAGAATGGACAGTTTTTCCCTCCCGTAAATCTCGACCCGCATTTTACACAGATAACACCTACATTTTTATCCATTCCTCATCACCTCCATTTTTTTGTGCCAGGATAACCCACCTGGCTAGGGTGTTCGCTCTCCTGTTGCCAGGATAACCCTCCCTGGCTGGTGTCCTCCTTTACTTCTATGATTTTTTTATTGAGGACTGTAATAATGTGACCCGCAACCTTCATTTTGTATTTTTTTCCATACTCCAACATTACAGTATTCTTATCAATTTCTATAACATCGTCCATGAACTCCCCACCACCAAAAACAGGGAACAGATACTTTCCCGCTTTTTCCAGCAGGTGCTGGAAAAGACCAAAGTACTCCTTGCCTTCATCACAATACTCATCAATCACACCACACACTACACCATCACGAACTAAAAGAATGACTGCATTAGAATCTGCAACAACGATACTGAAGTAAGGATTTGAAGAGTGTCCACATGCCCCTACAAAGTATGATAACCCAGCAACTGCTGGAGCACCATATACATCTATTCTGCTATTATCGTAAGTATGAAATATAATTTTTTTATCTGGTGTGATGTCGGATTCTTTACCGATAAACATAGAAATATAAATGTACATTGAGTCTCTTTCCCTCTTTCTTATTATTTGGCAAAAAATGTTCTCTAGTTTATAGCAATGCTTTTTAATATGATTCCATGAGAGTTCTTTCCCGATTTCATTGTGAACTGATATTTCAACACTGTAAGAAAACTGTTTAATGAATGCTGATACATTCGATGGTGAGCTAACTAGCTGTCTGGCATTTACAAATCCTTCAAATAAAACTTCAGTTGAATGCGATTCAAGATGGTTAATATAACTAACTACGTATTTGTGTCCATTATAGGACACGTGACATTTGTTTTTATTAGAATAAGTTTTACCTGGGAAAAATACCTTATAGTTCCCAATCTGCATAGTCTCAGCATCCTCTACAACTGCAGATTGAGGTACAAGATATACAC
>JAVCBU010000010.1:0-27762 GCA_037917685.1 Thermoproteota archaeon | reverse complement strand
CCCAACTACAACCCCACCCCCAACAACCTCGCCTCCTTGTTTTGTGGCTACTGCATGTGTTGGGTCGGATTCCTCGTGGGCTCTTAGGAGATTAAGAACCTTCAGAGATAGGGTTTTAAACTCTAACCATGTTACCCGGGCCTTGGTCAGAGTTTACTACCGCTGCAGCCCACCTATAGCTGGCGTTCTCAGCTCGCATAAGACTCTTGCATGGACTGTAAGGGTTCTCCTAGTCTACCCTGCCGGGCTTTTTGCAAGCCTTGCTACGGAACCATGCGCTTTAGTTGTAGGAGCGTCGATAATAGTACTCTTGATATGGGGGTGCAAGCTTGCCGATGGGGTTTTATCAGCTTTGCTCAGCATGGGATTGCTTTGCTTGTCTGCCCTTATAGCCGGATATTTCGGATATTATCTCCGGTTTCCAGCCCTCCTAGGGGCGTGCATCCTACCTTTTATAGTTCCAGCGGGAATTGCAAACGTAGCATTATTACTTGCTGTGAGACGGAAGTAGCGTTGCGCTAACTTCTACCTTCCCCCTCCTTTTCTCTAGGAGAACCAAATCATACTTCTAATGTAGATGAAAGCGGAGGAGGGTTTTAGTTTATTTGGAGCTATTGTTTAAGCGGGTTACGACGTGCTGAGGCGGGACTTTGAATATTATATCACTAATTGCCAGTCTTCGTTAAGTAATTCTACTAGTAAGATTTAAGAAGCCCGGTTTGTATTAGGTTAGATAGGTGTTTAAATAATAGTGGAGACCTGTCCGGTTTGTGGCGGTTCTAACCTGGCCTACGAGCCAGATATCGGTGAAATCGTCTGCCATGACTGCGGGCTTATTATTTCTGAAAGAATGGTTGACGCTGGCAGGGACTGGCGTGGCTTCGACACCGACGAGTTCAGATCCAGAGCTAGGACAGGCGTTGCAATAAGGCCTGACAGTACAAATTACAACCTAACCTCAGACATCCATGCGGCAGGGGAAAATGTGACCATGGCTAGAAGACTTGCTAAAACTCAGAAGATGATAAGAAGCATCTCCACGGAGAAGAGTTTGAGTAACGCTTTAAAGATGCTCCAGCAGGCATCAGCGAAGCTTAACCTCCCAAGGGTGACAAGCCAGGACGCTGCTATACTGTACCGGAAAGCCTCTTCCGCCGGATTAGTTAAGGGAAGAAGCGTAAGATCCATGCTTGCAGCCGTTGTATACGCTGCCTGTAGGAGAACCCACACCCCCAGAAGTATGAGGGAGGTTGCTGGGCATTTTAAAATAAGTGAGAAGGAGCTTGGAAAGTCGCTTAGGCTCTTATTCAAGAGGATGGGGGTGAGCATACCGCCTCCCAGCCCATCTGACTACATCCCAATGATAGCCTCTAAGCTCGGACTTCCGGACAAGCTTGTCGCCAGAAGCCTGCAGATAGTGAAGATGGCCAGGGAAAAGGGTATTACGACCGGCAAGGAGCCATGGGGAATCTCAGCAGCCGCCATATACCTTGCATGCCAGGAGGCTGGTATACATCGCACTCAGAGGGAGATCTCAGTGGCAGCTGGCGTGACAGAGGTAACTATTAGAAACAGGTCAAGGGAGCTGATGAAGAAGGTTTTCACCGCCATGTAACCTGACACAGCCCATTGTCTTGTAACGTGATACATTAGCAGAGCATTTAATGATAGGAATTTTAGATCAAGCGGCAGTAGACAGCTGAACACTGATATTGGTGATATTTAAGAGTTTACGTAGAGCCAGTAGGTAAAGGTTTTACCATGAGGGTTAATTCTCCAATACTGTTACTAGTGCTCCTTGCAGTAAGCTTCACTCCTTATAAACAGACGGGTGGGGATGACTGGGGTTTAAATGGTAGAATAGCAGCTTACTGGTCCGACTACGGGAGAGAAAACGTTGATGAAATGATAAGCCAGGCATTAAGGGACAATGTAAATGTGATCTTAACCTGGCCGCCCAGCGAGGGTATAACCCTTACGGACAGAGATGTGGAGCATCTCAAAATGGTTGCAAAGCTTGCTCACAGTAGGGGGCTTAAGGTTCTTGTTTACAGGGCGCCACTCGAATATGTCACCCTCGACGTTGACATGGATTCTAATGGGGTGGTTGACCCCGATAAGAGCAGCCTTTACACGGAGCATCCTGAGTGGCTGCAGGTTGGAATCTCAGGGGATAAGGCTGTTTTCTACGGGAACATTGCATTCTGGGTTCCGGAACACGCTGAAGACGCCTGGCTCTGCCCTAACGATCCTGTTTACAGGGAGATCGTCATGGAGGACATGAGAAAGCTGGCTTCAACCGGGGTTGACGGGGTGTGGATTGACGTGCCCAAGTTCCAATGCGACTTCGGAGACTGGGAAGACGAGTGGGCATGCCACTGCGAGGACTGTAAGGCCTTGTTTAAGGCTGAAACGGGGTATGAGATTTCTGACACCGTAGACTGGAGTAGCCCGGCGTGGAGGAGGTGGATAGTATGGAGGCAGGAGAAGATAGCATGCTTCATAAAGGATATAAGAGACAATGTTAGAAGCGTCGACCCAAACTTCAAAGTTGTAGTGGAGCACTGGAGGGGGATAGACGCTGAATCCGTAAGGGAGGCATGGAGCCCGCTGGCTATGAGGGACAGCGTGGACTGGTTCAGCCATGAGTACCACTCTGCAACATGCATGCCTGAATATGCATGTAAGTACATGTTCCTACGCGACCTAGTGGTCTACCGGTATTTTAGGGCTGTTGACCGTGATAAACCTTCATGGGTAATGTCATACTCTACGAGTCCAGAGGGCCAGAGAATGCTAGCTGCAAGCATCCTTTTCTCCAATGGAAACTACTACGATGCAAAGCTTCCCCTTATGACAGGGTCTGTCAGCTATGAGAACCGTGCCACCATATTCAGGTGGATAGATGAGTATAGGGATTACTACTATGGAGTATCAGACTACTCCGACATTGCAGTGTACTATTCGGAGGATACTCTGAGATTCGGCGGATCAAATGGAGACTGGGAGGGAGAATACTTCATGGAGTTCATGGGGGTTTCCATGATGCTTCTAGACCTGGGACTTCCATACAGGATTGCTACAAGCTTTGAGCATATCCTCCAAACATCAATGGACGGGTCTAAAACCCCAGGTCTTGTCATCCTGCCAGATGTCAAATGTATTTCAGACAGGGAGTACCAGCTGCTTATGGAATATGCTAGAAGAGGCATGGTTATCATAACAGGCCCAAATCCCTTAAGCCTCGACCAGTATGGAAACCCTGTAAATAGAAGCCTCCCCGCAGGTAGGGTATACCATAAGGAAGACCTGCTGGGTGTTGAATACTACATGGAAACCAGTGGCGTCATCTTCTGTGGGGAAGGAAACCCTGAGGCTCCCCTGTCCGAGTTTAGAAGTCTTCTGGAAGAGTTGGACGTGTATTCCATGGCTAGGGTAGCCGAATGGGATGACCTAGTGTTAAAGGTGGACGGGAAGGGAGACAAAGTAATAGTGAAGATATTAAACCTTAAGGGGATAGGTCCATGGGATCTTAAACCTGAATTGCAGACCTTTAAGCTAACCATCGACCTAAACCCCTTGGAGGTCGCGGAGATCCGCCAGATAGACTTCCTAGGCGGCTGTAAGACCCTTCCCTTCCAGGGCGACGGGCCTATAACCATTGAGGCTCAGGTATACGACCATTGCATAATAGTGGTCGATCTTAACCTCCTAGTCGTGACAAATGAGATAGACAGGCCGTCGGCTCTCATACTTAAAAAAGGACTGGAACAGGCTGGAATAACCAATGTTGAAATCGTAAGCCCGGACACGCCCATGATTACCACATGTTCAAGACTCATACTCGTGGGAGGACATCTAGCTCCAAAAACCGGGGTCCTTTCAGGCAGGGTCTTAAACCAGAGTGAGAAGGAAAGGCTGGAGAAAGAGAACACCATCATATTTGTATGTAGGAGAGATGTTTGGAGGAGGAGCCAAACCGTGGCTGTAGTGGCTGGGACAACAAGAAACGAGACAAAACAGGCTTGCATGGTTTACGCTGCAGAAGCAGCCCTACACCTAAGAATAGGAGAATAGTAGGCTATTACACTCACAGCCTATCAGTAGCCTATCCAATCTTCAAACTTCATAACCGGAGGCTTTCTCTCAATCGACGGCGGCCTCGGAGGGATCACCTGCCTACATATCTCGGGAGGATACTCATATACGGCGAGCTTCCCAGGGCTTCCAGAAACCTTTCAGGATCGAAATTTGTAGTTGCGACTTCTCCGCTGAGATCTACCGCCAGGTGCGGCTCCCCATTAGTCATCGAAACATATCTCTCACTAACACATATAAGTCCTGAAACCTCTCCCCCCGTAGTGTCGACGGCATAGCCTCAAGGTTCATAAATCTACTTTCTAACGGCTCTATCCTAATTTTACACCTACCGGTAACTTCAGATACTATCTCCCCAGCGGGTTTACCCTCTAACCTGTACGTCCCAGGGAAGCTCATTGTATGGTATGCTTCTCCTGTGAGCTCTGACCCCGAAAGCTTACCATTCAACAGGAAGGGCTCACCATAAATAAATGTAACCTCTAACTCTAAAACCGGGCTGCCTGCTATTAGAATACCTGAAAACCTCGACTCCTTAACCATTCTAAGAATAGCCCTCTAAACCTCACCATTTTCCCTAACAAACTCGTCGCCAAATAGAGTTCCCTACATTATTGGGATTCAACAGCGTTATTAAAGGTTTCCAACATGACACCGGGGCAAACCTCAAACTACTTAACCATACTTTCAGGTACTGTTAATATTGAAGAAGGGCTGTTAATTGAACATGGACCAGCATGTTGCCATTAGAATGGCTGACGACGTTATGAGGGCAGCACAGCTCGCCTCAGCCCTTGAGGTCTGCGGATGGCCTAAACCCGGAAATGTCCATCGGACAAGTGACTTTGAGGATGCTACTTTTGAACAGTTTATAGCAGGCTCTATAGCCCTAGGGCCGGCGGCGAGGGCTGCAGCCCTACAGGGATACAAAGCCGGGCTTGGCAAGATAAAGGTGGACATGATAAGGGTTGGAAAGCTTATCAGGGACGCGGTCCGCGAGGAAAAGCTCTGGCATAAGGGTGGAAACACCCATTTGGGTACGATAATGCTTCTAATACCCTTGTCGGCTTCAGCCGGCTATACCACCGCTAAATGGGGAAGCATCGAATCCCAAGGGCTCCGCGAATCCGTAGGTAAAATAGTTAGGTCTACGAGGCCTGAGGACGCTGCTGACATGTACGATGCAATCATTGCGTCAGGGGCCTCCGGCCTCGGCGGTATAGATGACCCCAAGGGGCCTCCAAGCATCTTTGACAAGGATGCTAGGAGTAAGCTCGTTGAAAGAGGCATCACCCTGTATGACGTGTTAGAGTACTCTGCAGGCTGGGATAATATTGCTAGAGAGCTGACAACAAGAATGCAGGTATCATTTGAGCTGGGATATCCCACCCTTACCAAGATCTACAGGGAAACAGGCAGTTTGAACAAGGCTGTAGTTTACACATTCCTTAAAATACTATCAGAACACCCTGACAGCTTCATAGCAAGAAAGGTAGGGCTTACCAGCAACATAAGCGACATCCGGAAGGCAGCAGAGAGGGGTTTCAATAAGGCTGTAGAGGTTTCTAGGAAGGCTAGGGAAATACTATCGCTTGGTGGACCTCTTACTGATGAAGGCTTAGAGGCAACATGGAAGCTTGACAGGGAACTCAGATCACAAGGAGGCATGATGAACCCAGGGGCAACAGCAGACCTTACAGCTTCGTCTCTGATGATAGCAATCCTCCTAGGACTTAGACCTTAAACCCTTAGAATACAATGGCTTAATCTTAAAAGGATGAGGGGATGTGATTATCCAATTGTGGAAGCCGGGAGGTGTTATGATGAGTGAGGACTTCATAGAGGCGCTATTGTCAATCCCTAAGATTTATAGGCCTCTTATCTCAAGGGATTCCAGGTACGTCGTCTATGCATGGCTTAATGTACACCCGAATATAGATGTATTTCTGGTTCCAACCGGCGCCTCCACGGGTCCCCTTGCTCTTACAGATACCCCTGAGGCTACTTTCCCCGTGAGCATCTCGCCTGACTCCAAGTCCGTGGTTGTTGGGCAGGATAAGGGTAGAAATGAGAGGATTAGGCTCTACGAGGTTTTCCTAAACGAGCCAGGCCGTATGATCCCGCTTACAGAGGATGATCCCGAGTACTTCCTGCGTGGTGGGATGCTTCACCCAAACAGGAGGTGGCTTGTCTACGGTGCAAACTATGACGTAGACAGGAAGTGTGAGATTGAGCCCACATGGATCATCCGGCACGACCTTAAGACTGGGGAAAGGATTGTACTGGCGAAGCCGAGGAAGCCTGCATGGATAGTACCCTTATTAAACATGGATGGAAGCCTTGTTCTCTACAATCGTAAGGACCTTCACCCCAGAGGGGACCAGTACTGGCTTGTAGACATCGAAGGGAGAGAAGACAGGGAAGTATTGAACTTCGGGGCTAAAGCGAGGGTTGACGCTGTCTGGCTTCCAGACGGCAGGAGGATAGCCTTCATAACGGAGTCCAAGGGGGTAGAGCTCCAGAAATATTACTCCGTTGGAATATACCATGTCGAATCCGGCGAGGTTGAATGGGTTGTCGACGACCCTAAACGTAATGTTGAAAGGATAACTTGCCCGTGGAACGGGAACCACCTGGTGCTAATAGAATACTGGAAGTCAAAGCCGAGAGCTTCAATCATAGACCTGGAGTCGATGGAGGAAACACGGCTCCCCGAGATAAGGGGCTCACTTATACCTATAGGCCCTGCGGGAGATAGCTGGGTGGGCCTTTACTATTCCTCTACCCAGCCTGACGAGATTGTTATATTTAACCCTGAAGATGTTGACCCCTCAAAGTTTAAGCCGCTGACACACGTATGGAACTATACTAAGATTAAGCCAGGCGACCTTGCCCCTGCTGAAAGCTTCGAATGGAAGTCCAGGGATGGCCTCACCATTCATGGCTGGCTCTACCGGGCCAGGAAGCCTTCTAAGAAGGCTATAATATATGTGCATGGCGGCCCCACTGCCCATGTTGAGGACGAAATAATCCCTGTGGTGCAGTATTTGGCGGCTAGAGGATTCAACGTTCTGGCCCCAAATTATAGAGGATCAACCGGCTACGGGCTGGAATTCGAGGATTTAATTAGGGTTCACGGCTGGGGAAGCGAAGAGCAGGTAGACATATGGACAGGAGCTGAAGCACTGGTGGAGCGTGGAATAGCCGATAAGGGGAAGATAGGGATTACGGGGACAAGCTATGGGGGATACTCAGCATGGTACGCCATAACCAAGGCCCCGGATCTTTTCAAGGCGGCAGTACCAATATGCGGCATGACCGACCTAGTAGTAGACTACGAAACAACAAGGCCTGATCTAAGGCCGTACTCAGAGCAGATGCTAGGCGGAAGCCCCGAGGAGGTGCCGGAAATATACTATGAAAGATCACCGATAAACTACATACACCAGATAAAGGGTAGAATACTAATAGTTCAGGGCGCAAACGACCCCAACGTAACCCCTAAGAACGTAGAGGAAGTGATAGGAAGGCTCAACAAGGCTGGGATAAAGTATGAGCTGCTTGTGTTCGAGGACGAGGGCCACGGCATACTGAAAAAGAAGAACAGGAAGATGCTCTACAGGAGGATGGCCGAGTTCTTCCATGAATCCCTATCATAACAGGGTGAAGGCCGTGGACTGCAGGATGCTCATAGCGGTAGGGAACATGCCCGTCAAGGAGCTTCTTGACGGCTTCCTACAGATGGCTCAGAATAATAACGAGGTGCACGAGTTCTCCGGCACTCCCGGCCACATGCATGGAGACGGCTGGGGATACGTCCGAAGAATAAACGGTAAACTTGAACACTACAGGGAAGCCATCCCATGCTGGGCTGACGAAAGGTACCATGAACTTTACACAGGCGGCTTCGACCTTCTCCTCCTACACGCCAGGAAGGCGTCGCCTAGACTTCCCAAAAGCAAAGACTTCACCCACCCCTTCGAAAGAGACGGCTGGTATTTCTGCCACAACGGAACAATTGAAGACCCGGATTTTAAAGGTGGAAGCGACTCAGAAAAACTCTTCCATAAAATACTCGAAAACATCAGCATACATGGAAACCCTGCAGTAGCGATCAAGGAAACCGTAAGAAAGATAAAGAATTACACGGCTCTCAACCTCATACTCACAAACGGGAGAGACGCCTATGTGCTAAACTACTACAGCATGAAAGAACAGACGAAACACCCAAAATACTACACCATGAAATACCTGAAGGCAGACAGATACATTGTAGCCTCATCTGAACATCTCAAGACAATCCAAGGTGAATGGCGGGAAATCGGAAACCGCAGACTCCTACACCTCGACACCGTAAGCTTAACAGTAAAAGCGTATAATGTATGATAAACTTCACCCTTAAATCTTACTACACGGTCTTCCAAAGGAACCCCAAAGGCCGTAGGGATGAATGCCGGGGAACATGTAGAGTTTGGAGTTAGGCCAGAATATTAGAATTTCAGTATGTCTGGTTTATCGCTTGCTACACCGTCAACACCCATCCTAGCATATTTTTCCGCTTCTCTCCGGTCGTTGATAGTCCACACGAGGATTTTAAATCCCTTTCTGTGTGTCATGTCTATATGTTGCTTGTGGACAAACTTGTAGAATGCAACAAGGTAGTTTGCCCTTAGTGATAGGGCTGCCTGGATAGGGTTGGTGTGTTTCACGTAGATTAGGCCTGTCTCAATACTTGGGTTTAGCATTCTAATGTTCCTGAGTGCATCCTGGTGGAAGGATATCAGTATTACATCGCTTGTTAAACCGCACCTTTCCACCTCGGCCAGCACCTGCTCCTCATATCCGGCCTCCTTTAGCTCGACGAGAATCTTCTCCACTTTTCCAGCTAGGAATTCTAGGGCTTCCCTTAGTGTTGGTATTTTCTCACCATCCACGTTAAGCTTTCTAATATCCTCTAAGGTTAGTTCTCTAACAAGGCCGGTCCCGTCTGATACCCTGTCTACAGTTTCATCGTGGATAACCACTATCCAGCCATCCCTGGTCCTCCTAATATCGAACTCCACGGCGTTAGCCCCAAGCTCGACTGCATAGGCGAAGCTTGAAATCGTGTTCTCAGGCCTGTAAGCCCTTGCACCCCTATGCCCTATCCTGAGAAACACCAGGTTAAGATTCCATCTCAGCTTATAAAAACGATGTTAAGTTTACATCCTTAACAGCTCGTTTAGGCGCTTGTAGGTCCCTATCCACTGGTAGCCTGCAACAGTGATCTGGTAGGTTATCCTCTTCCCAGCGAAGCTAGTGGTTAATAGCCCGCACGCAACAAGATAGTCCACGATTTTCCTCCCCCTGTCAACAGGGATGCCTGCGTTAAGGCAGAGCTCTGTTATACCCCTCTCTCCATCAGCTATTGTAGATAGTATGTCGTGGATGATATCGTGAATACACCTATACCTTCTCACATTAACTAACAATTTGTGAGTCAATTTTATAATTTTTGATACATTAATTTCCAAAGGGTGCAGATGCGGGAAGTTGAGGATTTGCATGTTAGTGGCTCGGTTAGGCTGAAGGGTCCCACAAGGTTTGGGAGAATAAGTGTTTCCGGCTCTTTAAGGGTAGTGGGGGACGGGTTTGGTGAGGAGCTCTCCGTGAGCGGCTCGGGCGAGATTGAGGGAAACCTTGAAGTAGAGGAGCTTACGGTAGCGGGGAGCATGAAGGTTGAGGGAAACCTTAAATCCGAAAGACTCGAGGTTTCAGGGGCTGTAAAGATTGGGAGGGAAGTTAGGGGAGGGGATGTCGAGGTTTCAGGAACCATCAAGGCTGGAAGAATCACTGCAAGATCGTTTGTTCTCTCAGGGTCAGCCTCAGCATCTGAGATAGTGGCGGATAAGGTGGAAATAGGCAGGAAGTCGAAGGTTAGGGGGACAATAATAGGTAGGAAAGTGAGAATTAGAAAGAAGGCTGAGGTAGAAGAAGTAGAGGGGATAGAGGTTAAAGTGGAGCGTGGAGCAGAGGTTGACCGGGTGAGATATGTTGAAAAGGCTGAAATAGACGGGGAGGCAGAGGTTGGGGAAGTTAAAAAGATAGAGAAACTCTCAAGGGAAATTCTAAGCTAACAAAGAAACCGTATCGCCTTAATTAAACATAAGGAATAGCTGGCGGGGCCATCTGAACCCCAGGTGAGACAGACTGCTTTATACTATTTGACGGGTTTTTGGCATACGCCTTTAAACATGCACCACGTGCATTTCTTTTTCCGACAGTAGTTTTTCCCAAGCCTTAGAAGGGATGTTTCAAAATGCACGAACCTCTTATTCTCCACGCCGAATCTTTCCCATAGCTTCCTTAGACTTTCCAGTGGTTTCTCACGCCTGTCTTGGCCTATCAGGCCGAGGTTTAAAGCTGCTAGAACTGTGAACCTCGAGAGTGGAGGGTTAACATTCCAGATGTGCCGCAGCTCTCTGAGAAATATCTGGACTGTTACGTCTCCTATTCCCTTGCCTAGGCTTTTCAGCCTCTCTGTGAGTTCAGCCTCGCTCCTTGACAGCCTTCTTAGAAGGTTTATATCTCCGCGGTATTTCCTCTGGAGGTTCCCCGACACTTCTAGGAGTTTATCGGCTGTTGAGAAATCGTACCTTGTATATCCTCCTTCATCCAGTATTTCTACAAGCCTCTCCCAGCCAGCCTTTAGGATAGCCAGAGGTGTTACCACGCCGTTGCTTAGGAAACAGCGGTATGTTTTTATCGCCTGAGCTTCCCTTATAGGCTTCCCAAAAAGGATGGAGGCGAGAAACCATTTGAAAACCTCATCCGAAGACCCCTCGTCCAGGGTGATGCCAAGCTCCTCTGAGTATGTTTCAGGGAAGACTTCGAGCAGCCTTCTTACGATGTGCGCCTGCACTGTTTCAACCCCGCCACCCGGCATTTCCGCGTTTCCCATGATTAAGGATTGAACCTTAAAATATTAAATCACCCTAAAATACAAATCCGAAGGCTTAGAGGATTTAATATCTTCTAAATACTGTTGAAACAATCACTGAGTCCCCCTAGAATTTTTAGATGGGTTCAAGAAGCCTTATAATAAGTATATCTTAAAATTTTAAGAGGTTAACCCCCGAGTCTAAACATAAGGGGAGCTCTTACGTCTAAATGCTAAAGTTAGGCGTCTCGTGGCTATGAAACTGGGAAAATGCTATGATGTCCCCTTCATGATTCTGAGGAATACGTCGCTGTAGACTTTCCATTTGAGCTTTCCATACTCCTCCGTAGTCCAGTCAAATCCTTCCTCGTGAAGTTTGCATGGAAACTCGTCGCATAGAAGGCAGTTCTCAACGTTTCTATCAAGGGCGCACTTGATATATTCACATTCGTCAGCGTGCTGGTCGCAGCCAGGGCAGAGTCCCTTTCGGTATGCTGGACAGTATTCACACACCACACCACAGTAGGACACCATAATACTGCCAGCTCTAGGCATACATTTCCACCCCAAACCTAGGATGTACAACCCGGCAGAGCCCTAGCGTAATTTTAAATACTACGGTAACGCGGACGCCTGGGAACATGACTGGGCGTGAATATCTATTGCGGGCTGAGAGCAAATTATGCTTTGGATCGCCCATACTTAAGTCTTAACATGGGCTGAGAGGTTTAAATCTAAAAGTAGGTGGAAGGTGTTAGACACAGAACAATACCAGTTTTGGTGAAGGAATGGCAAGGTCTGATATAGAAGAATTTTTGAGGGAGATTGAAGAGGATATGGGTTGTTTACCAGGAGATTTACATGTAACAAGGATGTGCTGTGCACTGGTAGCGGTTTCGAACGGCAGGGTGGTAAAGGTTACACCGCCTAGACTGGCCTACTGCCCGCTTCGCAGGTATCTATACATGCATGATGAAGAGGAGAGTCCATGCGCGGAGAAACTTGTAGTTAAAGGTGTTATGCAGAAGATAAGCCAGTTCGGCCATTTCACTATAAGGAGGGAGATCTGTAGGAGGGATGTTGCAGTGCCGTTCGGTGCATCTGAGATGATGATGTACGCTTTGAAAAGAGGCAGTGTAGATGCTGCAGTCGCAGTCTGCGATGGTGTGGGGACAGTCGTCACTGGAAACCCGTATCTGGTACAGGGAATAGGGGCCAGGATGACAGGCCTGTTCTACACCTCCCCAATCCGGAAGGTTATGGAGGAGGCTGAGAAGGCTGGAGGCCACGTAGTGTTTCCGGACACAGCGGAGATAAATCAGATCGAGGGCTTGAAGAAGGCTGTCGAACTAGGCTACAGGCGAATAGCAGTAACCATCAACGGCTTCGCCGGCGAGAGACTAGAAGACGTTAGAAGGCTGGAGGAGAAACTAGACGCCTCTGTTACAATCCTAACAGTCTGCACAACCGGCGTAGACCGGGAGAGGGCTGAGGAAATAGCAAGATACAGCGACCTAGCATGGGGATGCGCCTCCCTCCACGTCAGGGAAGCGGTGGGAAGAGCGGCAAAGCTACAGATTGGAGTTAAAATACCCGTGTTCATCCTCACACGCAAAGGCCTAGACTTCCTGTCGAGCTACGCCTCCAAAGAGTTCAAAAGCCATATCAGAGGAGGAAAGTACCTTGTAACCCGTTCCACCAAAAATATAGGGGGAATAAAGATTGAAATGGGAGATTTCACCGCCTACCTCCAGAAAGTCGAAAGTTTACCGGTGAGAAGTAAGGATGAGCCGAAACCACTCATCTAAACAAACTCATAGCACAATATAGCAGAGCCACATACTGGTTCTAAGCTTTCAGCAGCTTCTCTACTTTGCTACGCCAGTTTTCAAAACCCGTATGCACCACTCTCCCTTTATAATTCTTCCTTAGTAGCCTGAGGTATGGAAGCCTTCTAACTGCATAGTGGTACCGGAGGTTTTCAGGCTTGAGCATATCATCCTTCTCCATGAAGATAGGCTCCCTACGAAGGCCTGTATATACCAACGCCCTCCCAAGCACCCCGGGCTCCACCCCGGAAGAGAAAATGTAGGTTGCATGACCCTTCTCCGACGCAGGCTCCAGCACCGTCCCGCCTTCAAGCCTTGCTAGAACTGTTAAATATACGCTCACAGGGTCCCTCCACACACTTATGTAAACTTCGGAGGCTTCCGAAAGAATGTAATCAACAGTCTTGTACAGGGGGGCTTCAATCATCCTCCTGTAAAGCTCCCGCCACAAACCAGCCCTTTCAAGCTGATCCATGCTGACAGGCCTGCCGCCGGCCATACGCCTGGAAAGCCTTGAAATCTCCACGGAACCCGCTGAAGGAAGATACTGTCTTAGAAGACTATATGTCTCCTCCACGAGCCTGCCATGAGTGTCTGAAACCTTTTTCTCCAGGGTTTCTATGGCGAAGCCTAACTTGGAAATGTTAAACGTGTAGTCTTCTCCCTCAATCTCTAGTTCGGCATTGCCGCGGCTAACCTTTTCGAGTAGTGCAAGGGGCCCCTTGTAAACCGCCCCCGGGAGATATGCTATAATGCAGTCCTCATACAGCGCTACAAAGCCTCTACCTGAACCACTGCCAAGCGGGGTCTCCGCCTTAATGAAGCATTTAGATTCATAGATCTTCGAGCCTCTAGCCAGCATAACCTCTCCAACCTTTTCCCTCCACCACTTGTAAAGCTGGCTCTCCAACGCATAGTAGGCTGTACCAGTCCTCGTCAACCTTATTATCCCCTTATCAAGCTTGAAAACCACGGTGCCGCCGGTAAACTGGACATACCAAACCTCGTAGAGCGGCAGCTCAAGCAAGCCCTTAATCCTCAACAGCTCCCCGTCAGCTTCAACAGTGTAGAACCCGCTACTAAGGTCTAAGCCCTCAAACTCGACGAAGGCTGTCAGTCTAAGCAGGCTATATCCCATCCTACCCCCACGCATGGTATACGCATGACTCTTAAAATCATTTACAAATCAGTAAACTTGAACCCTGATAGGATGCCAGGTAATAGTCCAACCTATAAAGTAGCGGCGAATATGAAGGACGACATAGACGACGGGCTCAGAAGAAGGGTATATTTGAGGCCGCTGCTATTTGCATGTCCCATTGATATTGAACTCGTTGACTAGCGGGCAGCCTGGCACTATACAAATAGAATTTTGCTAATATTTCAATGGGAAAGGCTGTATGGATTTAAAACATTCACCAGCCTAAATAGTTGTTGACCGGATTTGCTCCCAGGCTCTAACCTGTACAGGGTTGTGATTGAATATGAGAAGTGCAAGGGGTGCGGTGTTTGCGTAAAGGCTTGCGCTATGGGTGTACTTGAAATGATTGACGACGAGCCCTACCCTGTCGATCTTGCATCTTGCCACGGCTGCGGAGATTGCATGAGGAGTTGCCCCCAGAAGGCTTTGAAAGTGGTGTATCTCGCAGCTACAGGTAAATAGTCATGTTTAAAGCTTCCATCTAGTTTACCCTTCTATACCATTCCTTGTGGATGATTTTCGCCAGCTCATCTGGGTAGTCATAAAGTAGTAGCAGCCTGGCTGGGAGGAGCTATAAATCTCCATTACCCCAAGCTTCAGCTCCCACAGGGACGTGTTCACCCCTTTCCTCACCACGTAGTGCGTGTCTAGATCCAGCACATCCGTGTAGGGTAGTGGGTCAATAGGATGCCCAGGCTCAGCCCTGTTAAGAACCGGGTCCCTGTTGATCACATAGTAAAGTTTTATTCCATGTTCCCTCGCATACTTGGTTAACCAGTTGGAGACAACCATGTGGTTTGGATGCCCATTTGCACCATGCGTATTCTCAAAGGTTACTATTAGATCTACGCCGGTCTCCTCTCTGAAGTCGTCCAGAAAGGCGTAGAACTTCTCTTCAACGTCTCCACTGTAATTCTTAAGGTACTCGTCCGCGTAGATGTAGCCAGCAAGCTCAAATTCCATAGCCCCATCCCCGTCTGCCTTGTCTCAAGCATTATTCAACGATGAAACAGCACAGGTGATAGAGGCTTAGAGACAACATGTTTAGGTCCTAGACCTTTAAGGTTTAACAAGCGCTGAACCGTTGGGAATATTTTAAATGGTTGCCAGCACCTGGGCTATTATATGTTGAAAGATAAGAGAATCCTGGTATGGGTTATAGCCGGCGCCGTGCTCCTAATAGCAGGCTACGTCCTTGGAAGCCGAACAGCCCTGTGGAGGATGTACCCGCCCTACATGCCCGGCCCCTCTCCGGCTGTTGAGAAGAGCATGCTCCCCAGCGAGTCTGCTGGGGCTGGTGGGGAATTTGCCGGGGTTGAGGAGCGTAAAGTCATCTACTCCGCCTATCTCAGCCTTACAGTTGATAGTGTTGACGAGACGATGGCTTCAATTAAGTCGAAGGCTGAATCAATGGGTGGATATCTCGAGTCCATGAGCAGCAGTGTCGCAAACTATAAGACTGGTGTTATAACGGTCAGGGTTCCTGTTGACCAGTTCTACCAGTTCATAGAGTGGTGTAAAACGCTAGGAACCCTGAGAAACGAGGAGATTAACGGGTACGATGTAACTATGGAGTACACAGATCTAGAGGCGAGGCTTAACAGTTTAAAGGCCACCGAGCAACGGTACCTCGAGATCCTAGGCCAAGCTGAGACTGTAGAGGAGATACTACAGGTGGAAAAGGAGCTTTCAAGGATAAGATCCGAGATAGAATCCCTGGAGGGCAGGCTTAGATACCTTGAACACCACGTTGAAATGGCAACCATCACGGTAAGCCTTGAAGAGGAGAAGCCCACAAGGCCAATCCCAGTAATGCCAGAGGTAGACTGGAGAAAGGTCCTAGCAAAATCTCTAAGCGCATTAGTTAAGGTGGCAACAAGCCTTATAATTCTAGCATTCGCCCTAATACCGCTCGCCATCATAGCAGCACCCGCATACATCCTACTGAAACGTAGGAAGACAGGGCGGAAGGTTGCAGCCGAGGAACAGGCCTAATCCTGTGTATCCCACCCGAGATTTGAAATTGACACTCTCCACGACTAAAGTCGGGATACTTCTCAATTGTCTCTTTCGAAACATTACCGATAGTTACAACGAAGTATGAATGTGTCCATAGCGATGGAAGCTTAAGCAACTCTGGGAAACACATGGAAATATAATCATGGTATCCTAGGAAACGCTGTAAGCATTTAAGCCCGAAGTCTCCAGAGGGGAACACAACCCTTCCCAGCATAGTTTTAAATCGTTTCCTGCCTTTGACATTTTAAACAGGTCATGCTAAGGCACGGTGGCTGGAGAGTGGAGGACATAGTACTACATGGAGACACCTATGCCTGCCTGTCCCAGCTTGAGGACTCTTCAGTGTCTCTGGTGATTACCTCGCCGCCCTACTGGAGGCAGAGGGACTACGGCTTCCAGGGGCAGATAGGATGGGAAAACACTCCTGAAGAGTATATAGGCCGGCTTCTGCAAGTGTTTAACATGTTGAGGCGTAAGCTTAGAGAGGATGGTGTCCTCTTCCTAAACGTTGGAGATAAGTATCTGCCAAGGTACGGGAAGTCTCACCTCCTCCAAATACCCTACAGGCTTGCATACCATATGACTAGGCAGGGCTGGCGGCTTGAAGACGTTATAATATGGTATAAGCCCAACCACATGCCCTCACCAGTCAGGGACAGGTTCACCAGCACCTACGAGCCGATTCTCGTACTATCAAAGGCGCCTGGAAACCGCTACCAGAGATCCAGAACTGTCGTAAAAGTTCGCCTACAGCAAACCCCTTGGAGGCATACGGCTGTCTTCCCGGAGAGACTCGTGGAAGAACTACTTGGGAGGTTCAAGCTTGAAGACGGGGACACTGTCCTGGACCCCTTCGCCGGCACAGGAACAGTAGCATACGTGGTTAGGAGGCTTAGAAGGAGCCCCCTCCCTGTTAAAGCCTACTCAATAATGATAGAGAAGGAGGAAGAATATGTCAAAATTATAAGGAGGAGAGCAGGCGTCAAAAAGGTAGTAAAGGTTGAGGACACCCCCTATCACTGGAAGCCTGTCAGAGAGAGGAGAATCCCGGATGTTGAACCCTTAATAGTTGAGACATGCCGGTATGGGGAGGTCTACATAGCCGAAAACCATGAAACATTCCTGAGAGCGCTGAAGGGCATGGCCACACCCAGCTTTAAAAAGTACCATAGGAGAGACGCCCTCTACTTCTACGGAGTAGTAGAATGGGATATAGAATCCCTATACTATGCACATGCAGTCATACACCAAGGCTACGTCCTCAGAAACATGATAGTAGCCTCCAACGGCAGATCATGGTACCCAGTATTCATGCTAGCCAGGGACATAACCACAGTAGCTTACAGGTTCAACCTCGACCAGGTAAGAGTAAAGCCGAAAACAATAGAAGAGAGAGACTGGATGAACACAGACTTCACAGGTACCCCGGTGAGGGACAGCCTAGGCAAAAAGAAGAGGAGAGGCAGTATAACAGGCGTCTTAGAAAGATACCGGGACGGCTTCCCGATGATAGTAGCAGTAAAATGGGAAGACAACATAACAATAGAACCAGTATTACACCCTCAAAGGGAGACAGTAGTGATGGAAGGACTAAAATATAGGTGTCCAAGGTGCAACACAACCCTAGAAAGCCCCTACGACCCCTCAGGAAAAAATAGGTGTCCAAGGTGCAACACAGCCCTATGGATAAGTCTAAACACAGCACCAGCAATTGAAGAACCCAAGCCGGCAGCTATTATGTCAGCAAAGCTAAAAACAATAAAATACACCCCAAGCGAAAACGTGGGAAAGAGGGAACCCCCGGGAAATAGGAGGGAGAAGAGGAGCAAGTTTAAACAGCTGGAGCGGCTAAACTGGGGTGCGTCGCCCGGGGCTAGGAAGACAATAATAGGGGAATACTTTACAAGAACCAGGCTGTATAAGATTGAGCAGCCAATAGTAGCCCAGTACCTAAACCTTCTCAGGAGGAGGAAGGGACTAACAATCCAGAAAATCATAGACATGCTTCCCAAAAGCTACAGGCACACTGTGGGCCACTGGTTCCGAAAAGACTTCGGAGGCTCAATCCCAGTACCCGATGACATACCCCTCCTCCAGGGCATAATTGGCCAGCACAAAATACTAACAATCATAGGGAAAACAGCCCTAAAACTCCAGACAGTAAAGACATCGCCGAAGGGAAAGAACCCAGGTGACTACATCGAAACAGCCAACGTCTCACAGCTTAAAAAACACCTCCAGAAACTCTATCTACCAGCCCCGAAAGCCTGAACACTAAACCTTTAAACACAGCCAGGCCATATAAGGTAGGGCCCGTAGCTCAGCAAGGATTAGAGCGCCGGCCTCCGGAGCCGGATGTCGCGGGTTCGAATCCCGCCGGGCCCGCATAACTCCAAAACAACACGACACCATGAGGTCTAAGAGTTTCAGCCTCCATAAAACCCCGTAGAAAGCGTGCGCATCACTTATCCTGTTTCCTCATAATACTATGGCTAGACAACCCTTAGGATCGCCACCTGACGGTGTTATCAAATCTTTGAAAGGATATCTGCATACTTCTCCATCCTTACAAGTCTCCCTTCCCGCTGTACAAGCCATGTCATCCAGCATAGCTCTATTGGCCTATACCCGCAGGATAGGGCAAGCTGTTCAGCCCTCCGGACGAATTCTATATCATCGTGTACCGGGCTGAAGCCAGCTTCCGACAGAATTCCGTTTATAACCCTCTTCACAATCTTATCAGGCATAACAGTATCTACACCGCCCATCATCCTTAAATACTGAAACGTCACTACTCCCACACCCCTCACCCCGCCAACTGGGTCGCTCCTCCATTCCTCCAGGCATGCCCTCTGAGCCCATCCCCTTAAAGCCTCCCTGTCACTGGTGGAGATCGATGAAAGAATGGATGCCACACCCCTTGCAGCATCCCATGAACGCCTGTTCCTCCACACCTGGGTGAGAGCAGCAACATCCGCCTCAGCGAGATCCCTAAGTGAGGTAATCCTCCCAGTCTCTACAAACCTTCTGTTAAACTCCATAACCTTTGGAACAACAGCTGTAAAATAGTTTAAGCCTATAGAGGTGAAAGCAGCGTCTACAACCATTAACACGACGCTTCCACCCCAACGCTCCGTCCTAAGACATCTATCACAATAATCCCGGAGCCCCCTCACCCTGCTCATATACCTGTCAACTATCCTCTTCAGCCTACCATTAGAAAACCCAGCCATCTAGCACCACCCATGCACACCCAGGGAAGCCTAAATCTACCCCTACCATCCATTAATAGCCTACGCTCCCCAATAATTATTACCAGTGAAAGCTCAACAGTATACACCATGGGAGCAAAGCCTATAGAAGCCTAAATAACGCGCTGAGCACCCTGCCCGCGCACGCCCTCGATAACTTTTTAATCTGTTTAGTGGATGCATAGTTGTGACCCTGAAACTCCTATGCAACATGATTAGTGCAGCTATAATCCTAACACTCACCCTCCCGGCGCCGACAGCAACTGGCGCGCCATTCCAGCCAAACCTTGTTAAAAACGGGAATTTTACCTATTGGGTTGGAAGCGACCCTCTAATGTGGACTGTCTGCGGTCCAACAGTGGAGAAAAGCCCAGACCACTACTTGACACCACCCTACTCCGTTAAGCTATCATTATCAGGCTGCATAGTCCAGCTGGTTCACAACATTACAGGAGGCAGCCGGTACGTCCTAAGCTACTGGCACCTAACACCCGAATACCCCGTAACCCTACGCGTCACTATCAGATGGTACAATGCCCAGGGAGGGGAAATAACAAGCTCAACCTTCAGCAACCCCCCGGTCAAGACATGGAAACAGGAAACAGTTCAGCTGGAAAGCCCCCCGGAAGCAGTAAGCATGGACATAAAATTCCAGATAACAGGAAGCCAAGCCAACGAGGCAGTATGCATAGATAACGTGGAACTCCGCGCATTTCAGCCCCAAACACCTACCCCTACACCAACGCAAAGCCCAACCCCGACAGCAGCCCCACCTTCAGGGGAAATATCCAGCGTGGAATGCCCGGCTAAGATGACCATGGGGCAGGAATATACGGTAGTAGTCCACGTAGCCAACATGGGTGGCGAAACCGCAACCTTCAGAATACTAATCCAAGCAACAGGCCTCAAAATAGACCCCCCATACCAGGCGGCAAATATACCTCCAGGGGCAACTTCAACATTCACATTCACAGTAAAACCCGAAGAACAGGGGTTAATATCCCTGAAGGTGAACCTATACATCCAGTCCAACCTAATAGACACCGAGACACTAGCCATAAACGTGTCAGCCCAAACCCCAGCCCAGACTCCCACCCCGACAGCCCCGCCCTCTACAACTCCGACGCCAACCCAGCCAGCTGAAAACGGCCTAGAAGTATCCTCCTACAACATCCAGGTCACACCATCCAAGATTGAAGAAGGACAAACTATAACAGCAATATTCACCCTACAAAACAACGGCCAGCAAGCCCACACATACCAGGTAGACACAGCAGGACAGACACAGACAGCCACAATACAGCCAGGCCAATTCCGAAGTCTAACATTCCAGATAACAGCAAGAAAAGGCCAAACCATCACCTGGACCATAAAAGTTGACGGCCAAACACTAGGCCAGGGAACCTTATCAGGCTACACCATAACAGAACCCTCCCCTACAAATCTAACCATAATCCTAGCCCTAGCCATCCTACTAATCATAGCAATCCTCACAGGCATAGCACTCAGAAAGAGAAAAATCTAAAAATCCAAGCCACACTCAAGGTTCAAAGCTTCATCTAATCCAGCGCCAAACACCAACAAGATACCCTCTAGGACGAGAGAACTAAGATAGCTAGGAGAGCTACCCTCTAACTAAGAAAGAGCAACCCTCTAACTAACTAAGATAGCTACCCTCTAGGACGAGAGAACTGACATGGCTTGCAATATGTGGAACGCTATGGAGATAATCACACACAACAAACTCAACATTTAACGGGTAAAAACCACCAAATTTTACCCATCTCCATCAACCCCACCCTTACAATCCCACTTATCCCGGCTTTGCCCCTAAACCAACTAACATCAGTAGTGAAATTGCAAAAGAACAACACTTTTCACAATTTGCAGGGATATGCTTAACACAAGCTTCTATTTGAAACTATTGTTACTAACTGGTTCAGCATTGATAATTATAAACAGTTATCAGGAGGTGTCTGGCCTTTTAGATCTACATGGAACCAATTATGTGAGGGTTAAGCTGCCAGCGTTGCTTATAAGGTTGATGAGCGGGGTTCAGAACCTTACCATACAAAATAGATGGTTTAAATTAGGCGATGCATGACCGCGCGCTTAGCTATTGTAAATAAAATATTTAGGATTTCGGCAGCGAAACGCCGCCGTTTTGTGTTTAGGGCTGTAATGCCTGGAATCTTGTGAATTCTCCTACTCCTACTGCGTCTACCCCTATTACCTCACCGTTAAAGACTATGTATCCTGTCCATCTAATGAACGCTCTTCCCCATGTGAACTTTCCGGTAGGATCCCACCAGGTTCCCCTTTTTACCCCCCATTTCTGCGGCCAATACTCGAATACTTTCCCGGTAAGGTTTAACGTCCCGGCTTCGAATGCCCCTGTTAGATAGAATGTGTCTGGTTGGAGTCCCCCATCGTCTGTCAGGTTGAACTCGAGGAGCGGGTACCATTCTCCCCTCGCAGGGAAGCATATTTTTGCCTGATGCTGGAACGCTGGGAAGTCTTTGGGTGTCGGGTTTACAGAGTGTGCCAGCATTAGGTCGAACTCGTCCTGGTGGATGAATAGGCATGAGAAGGAGAGGACGGATCCTCTTCCCACCCCGGGGTATGACCTGTGGATTGCCCTGTCGAACAGGAATGTCCCGTTAAAGGTGTACGTGCCTACACCTGGCATCTCAACTGTTATGGTTGTGGTTCCACCCTCCCAGAAGCCTCCCCAAATGTCCACGTTCTCCCTGTTGTGGTATGCTCCGTGTACTATGTACGGTCCCTCCATCTTCCCCATCCAGAAGGTTGACCTTGCGTAGCCGTGCATCTCAAGCCTGAAGCCTTCGCCGTCCAAAGGTCTGATTACGTGTATCCACTCCCTCCCCTCCCTGTTGTACGACAGCGTCTGTATATACTTGCCCTCGGTGTCATAGTTGTAAACCGTAGGGTACTCGAATTCTCTTCCCTCCCCGTCATAGTACATAGGCCCAACAAAGGTTACAGGATAGTACCATTTGCCATCTATGTACAGTTTCACCTTGAAGGCTCCGGGTAGAGCTTCCTCGAAGCATGGTACGCATGTTAGGGGTAGCCTGCCCTGGTAGAGGATCGTATGCTCCCCATCGGGGCTTTCGCCAACTGCAACGATTATGAAGCAGCTCTGCACCCAGTTTGGGTCGCCGGGAATATATTGTAGGACGTGGTCTTCTGTCTCAACGTATGTGACACCTATTGGGACGAAGTCCTCGACATCTGGGATGTCATTAATCATAATGTTGGATTCGCATATCTGCCAAGGCTTCGGCTCAAGCTTCTCAGCCTTATCCAATGCTTCAATGGCAAGATCAAGGAGTTTTGCAGCGCTCTCATAGTCACCCTCCCTGTATGCCCTGACGGTCTTCAAAGCTATTCTCCTGGCACCCCTGACATCGTAGCCTTCAGACTCCTTAGTCCTCAACTCTTCTAGGAAGCTTCTAGCCTTCTGTCTGAGCTCCTCTTTAAGCTCTGCCTCAGATGGCTTCGCAATCTCCGTGTAGACCACATATATGGAGATCGCAACTATTAAGGCGCAGGCAACCAGAACTATCTTCCAATCCATCTTAGATCCTCAGCCTTGGGATGATTGGAATTGTTTTTAAAGGTTGGTTGAACCACCTCTACAGGCGGCTTTAAGGCTGCGTTTCATGATACTTTAAATTTCGTTCAAAAGGGTTTTAGGGTGAGCAGGATTAAGATGAAGGCCAAGAGATTCTACATATTGCTTGCCGGCTTAGCCGCATGTCTCATCTGTCTAACACTTCTTCTACACTTTAAACATGGCTTACATGTGGGTAGGGGCCCCGTAAAGGCTAATAACCTTTCAAATATCAGGGTTGGCGTTGTGTATGAGAATGTTAGGGATAGATTACAGTACTATATAGGTAGAGACCTGGACGATGTTATAGAGATGTTCAAGGACTTAAATGTGGACTTTGTCTTTAGAGGATTCTGGAGGTGGTCCCCATGCCCACAAGACTGCAGCCAGCTGAGGGGGAGAGCTAAGGAAGTCTGTATGGAGTCGGGATACAGCTACAGCCAACTGCAAGAGTTGATATCAAGGATTAAGGAGGAGGTTCCTGACATTATATTCTGTGGAGCCATACCAGCCCAGAAGCTCGATAGACGCCTATGGAACCCCGTGACAGGGGAGATAATAGACTACCCTGAAACCTGGGGGATGGCCCTCGACCCCGGGAAGTGGGGGCTCCAGATGTCGAAGGAGGAGTTCCAGTGTAGGTTCGCCAAGACACACTTCTGGTTCAGCCCTGACAAAGACTGCGGCGAGTACAACCCTGAGACGGTGCCGGCATACTTCCCCGACATTACAAACGAAAGGTTTCAGGAGCTTATTCTAAGCTGGGCTGAGAAGCAGATAGACTGCGGGGTCGACGCCATATGGATAGACATGCTCTTCACCCAGGCAGGAATGCTAGCGAGAATATCCGGAGACCCCGAACATGTAGCAGTCAGGGAATCATATGAGGCAGCATGCCGGATAATAGAGGAGATCCACCGATACGGCGAATCGAAGGGTAGATACATCTACGTTGGAAGCTGGGGCGTGTTCGTAGTTGAGGCACATCTCCTCGGCCTGGAATATGAGCCTCCACCCCTAGACTTCGTCACGTTTTCACCGTCGATGGCAGAGGTTCTCAGCCTCCGGCTGGACGAGGAAAAGTGGGATCTAAGGATCTCAGCAATAAGGGAGGCAATGGGAGACACACCCATATTTGTGTTCATAGACTGGGCTTCAACCATTAGGACGCCGCTCGGAGCCTTCAGCCAGAACCTAACACCTGAGCAGCAGTGCAGGTTCATAGAGCTGGCTGACAGGTTCTTCTCCGAGAGGGGAGCCTTGTTCCTGCCCCCTGTACACGGCGGCTACATGGGCAGAGACGCCGTAAAACTCTCATTCGGCGTTTCAAAAGTCTACGACAGCATGGCACCCGAATTCCAGACCTACAACACAATACTAAAACTCTCAAATAAGCCGAATTCCAGACCTACAACACAATACTAAAACTCTCAAATAAGGAATCGTGATATTTACATCATCCTACGGCGAAACCCTCCAATTTTTCCCGCCGGTAAGTAAAGTAAGCTCGTTTAAGCCTGTGAACTCACATAGAAAACTAAAGGAGAATCGTGAAAGTCATTGACGCTTCAGCATTATCAAAATACGTCCTAAAAGAGCCAGGGTGGAGGGAAGTAGCCCCCTTTCTAAAGGAGGGGTGAGTCCGAGCCTTTAGAAAGGAATCAAGAGCAGCATATGGAAGGCATATCTTAAAGGGGCCATAAGCCTCCAGGATGCAAGAACAAAGTATAAGGCGTTGAAGCTCATAGTTGAGAAGGATGACAATCATCGACCAGGAAAACATCACAGATGAAGCATTTGAGATGGCGCTGAAAATGAAAATCACTTTTTACGACACACTCTACACAGCCCTATCAAAGGAAGAAGCCATCCTACTAGTAACACGTGGCAGGAAACAGGTAAGGCGGCAGAGAATGCCGGAGTTAAAACTGTAAAGTGTCAACTTCCCACCAATACTGCCTTGAAACCTGAAAATTCCCCACAGCCCATGCATAATGCAGAAACTGTGCCTGTTTAAATCCTCCAGGGCAGGGGATGCTCAACCCTAAATGTCCAACCCTTCCTGTGCCCCAATGGAAGAATTGGTGTTCTCATCCTTATACTTATATATAAGGATAAATACATCTATCATGATGCCTGCGGTACCCCTAGCCTTGAGGCTCAGGAGGAGCCTACACAGAAAGATAGCCGAGGCACAGGACCTCGTGGTAGCCGAAGCCTATAACAGTCTTGGATCACCGGTTCTCCATGGGGGAACAGCTGTCTGGAGATGCTATGGAAGTAACAGGTTCTCGGAGGATCTAGACTTCTACCTCGATCCCGAAGCCAGGTTGAAGCTTGAGGATTTTAAACAGGCGGTTGAAGGGCTAGGCTTTAGAACACTCAAGTTCAAGGTTTCAAGGAGATCCCTGTATGCGAGGTATGAATGGAGAGATGCCCTGGTTTCCTTTGAAGCAGTTTTCAAGAAGGTCGGAGATTATGTCACTAGGAGATACGAGCTTGTAGATGGTAATTATATAATAGTCTACACTTTACCCCCTGAAGCCCTTATAGGGGAAAAGGTGGAAGCATATCTCAAAAGGCTTAGGGTAAGAGACCTATACGATATACTCCATCTCCTAAACCATGCGGAGGACAAAAACACTGCGAAGAAGCATATAAAAAGGCTGATAGAGAACTACAAGCCCCCAACAGACCCGGAGGAGCTTAAAATCCTCGTATATACAGGCATAGCCCCAAAAGCTGAGGATATCTATAGGTGGATAGTAAGATGGGTAAAATGAAGCACCTCCCAAGCATAATAGAACTCTTTAAAACCAGCCCAGTTGTGGCAGTTAGGGATATAGCAATGCTCACAGGAAGCAGGCAGTACGCATATCTACTCCTACACTCGCTTGAAAAAAGAGGCGTGATTAAAAGGCTTGTAAAAGGATACTACACAATCCACGACGATCCAACCCTAACAGTCTTCTGCTACAGGCCAGCCTACATAGGCCTACAGGACGCACTCAGCATCCACAACCTCTGGACACAGGAGACAACAGTAATCATAGTCACAACGAGAAACATAAGAGGCGACAGAACAGTAATGGGCTCAAAAGTCGCAATCCACAAGCTAAGCCCAAAATACTACTTCGGATACAAATACGTCAAATACGGAGAAATCTACATCCCAGTCTCAGACCTGGAAAAGACAATGATAGACCTAGCATACTACAGGCAGCCAATACACAAAGAAACAATCAAAGAAGCCAAGAAAAACATAAACAAACACAAACTCCAACAATACCTCAAAAACTACAACAAAAAAGTCCAAAAAAGAATCATAGAAAAGCTGAAACCCCTACTCCAACCATAACAAAAAACAAAGCACACAAAACCCCGCACAACCAAGCCCCCCAGAAAGACAGCAAACCCGGAAAACACAACCACCAGCCAAACAATAAATGGTCAGAACAGCCTCCAAACTTTAAATACACAATAAAACACCGAAGCACCCTATCACAGCAACCCCTACAAGAATAATAATCTACCCACACTAAAGAGAAGAGTTCAGGGCGTCTCCGCTGTCTCACAACTTTTAAGCCCTAGGGCCTTGGCGAATAGGCCAAACCGCAAATATAAAGATTCCACACCCTACAAGGCCACCAAGCTCCCCCCACACCTACCCCACACGAATAGGATCCCATAAAACATTACAGCCCACAGCCCAGGCGGCCCTATAAAGCACAATCCATATCACACAGAGGTGACACAAACCAATTATAGCTATGGAGTTATTCGCATTAAAACTCTCAAGGAGGAAAGAAGAGCTTTTGAAACACGCATACTGATTTTAGCGGCTTCCAAATTCTCCATCTTCCCGAACCAGTTAAAGCTGGCTTCCCTTTACCAGTGATTATTTTAAGCTGTTGTTTGTTGCTTAGTGGGAGGTGCTGGAGGTTGGGTGATATCCATGTAGTTAGCGTTGGCTTAAGCTCCCTCCTAGGTATGACCAGGTCGGACTTGAAGGGGGAGACCAGCAGGCTGAAGGACATGGATTTAGGGGAAGTTGAACATGTCTTAGAGGTTGACCCAGAATTTAGAATGATTGTTGAGAGGTCGCTTGCCAACCATCTCCTCCCAGAGGGCAAGATTCTGGACGATGAGACTATCACCCGTATAAGAAGGCTATGCGCAGAGTTCAACTCCCTCCTCGGGTTTCTCGAGGAAGAATATCCCAACCTAGACTGGAAGGGAAAGATCAAAACAGCCTCGGCTATTTACCTCTTACACACCGACACTTGGACTGGAAGGGTTACAACTGAGGCCCTCAGAACAACGCTCAGAAGAATGGGATTCAGCAGGGTTGAAACAAGGGAAGTCTCAGGGTTTAGCAAGAGAAACTTTGGCGAAGCACTCAAAGACCTAAGAGACGAAATTAGAAGAATCGTAGCCAAGCATAAAAGATCCAGGATACTGCTTAACCCCACCGGAGGTTTTAAGCCCGAGTCAGGAGCCATGGCTGTTATAGCTGCAGAAAGCGGCCTCGAAGCCTACTACATCCACGAATCCTTCAGAAAAATCGTAAGAATCCCGCCAGCCTACGAGTTAAAAGTTAAGATAAGCAGCGAAGAGCTGAAAGACGAAATCGTCAGCCTATGGCTCGCTGTCTCCCTAGACAGCCTCATAGGCTGGGCCTACACAGGCAAACTCCTCCTACTAGGCCTATGGCTAACATTCTCCCTACCATTCCTACTATACAAAGCAACCAAAGTATACACCAAACACAAATTAATAAAACGACACAAACCCCAAACCCCCAACAC
>JAVCBU010000003.1:0-289308 GCA_037917685.1 Thermoproteota archaeon | reverse complement strand
GGACTAGGGCTAGGAGTCGGGGTAGGAGTCAGGGTAGGAGTCAGGGTAGGAGTCGGGGTAGGAGTTGGCGGTGGTGGGGGCTTGTATACGGTTATTGTGGTTGTTGTACATTCTGTTCCGCATGTGTTGGAGCATTTATCTAGGTATGTGATGCATGCCTTATCTTCGTAGACTCCGGGTAGTGTGCCGCTTCTTAGGGTAAGCTGGAGGGTTATGGTTTGGTTTGGCGTCAGGGTTATATTGGTCTTCCATCTTGCTTCGGTTCCGGTGATGGCTGGATCTTTGTAGGGTGTGCCGTTGAGCTTTGTGGATCCGGGGACGTAGAATAAACCGTTGAAGTCGTCTGTTATGGTTAGATTGTAGGCTGTTCCGTTGCCTACGTTCCTTATTGTTATGTTTATTGTTGTATAGGATCCTGTTAGTATCGTGGTTGGGTGTGCGGTTTTTGATATTGTTATTTCCGGTTTGAGGATTGATAGGAATGCCTCTGCCGAGTTGTTTAGCCTGTATCCTCCCCCGTCGGTTGCATTTACGGCTGCTATGTTCCAGTCTGCCTGTAGGTTGCATTCAGCTGTGAATGTGAAGTTTAACTGTATTGATTGTAAACTGTTTAGTGTGATGTTGAGGGGCCATTCTAGTTTTGTTTTATTCCCATGCTCTGTGATTGTAGGGTCAATTGTTGATATTACGGCGTGTGTTGTTAGGTTTGTTACAACCGTGGTTCCAGGTATGTAATGGTAGCCTGGGGGTAGGATGTCGGAGATGTTTAGGTGGTATGCGGTTCCAAGTCCTATATTGTCCACGGTTATGGCTGCTGTGACTTCGCCACATTGCGTTGTCAGGTTCGGGGTTAACGTCTTATTAATCACTATGATTGGAGCGTATATTGTCAATAGACATTTGTCCTCGCTGTAGTATGGGGCGCCCGTCTCCGGGTTTGCGGTATTGTTGCAGGCGTCTCTATAGAGTAGGGTTACCTTGTTGTACTCTGACGAGCCGTTCGGCGTTCCTGCTTTAACCCTAACTTTCAACGTTAAATTCTTCACTACTCTCCCCAGCCTCCTTATATTCCATTTCACACTTCCAGCTGAGTATGCACCTCCATCGCTTGCACTTACAAATTCTAGGAATGATGGAAGCTCGTCTTCAACCGTAAGGTTGAATGCTGAGCCATGGGACGCCCCGGTATTATTCAACGTTATTGTGAACGTTAATACGTCTCCAGGCTCGGCTGTATACGGGCATGAACCATTGGCAACGGTTTTCGTGACGGTTACATTGGGATATAGAAGCTTAACCTCAGAACTGCTAGCTACCGACTGGCAGGTTACGTTCAGGCATCCCCAGGAGGCGTAAACCGTGTCTCTTATATCTACACAGCCGGAGACGTTAGCGACTATGTTGATCACAAATTTCTCCCCAGATTTCAGTTCCGCAATATCCCAGACAACCTTACTACCAGATACTAGGCCAGACTGGTTGTCACTGACATATTCTAACCCCTCCAAAACATCGGTTACATTAACATGGTACGCTGTACCATTCCCAGTGTTCCTGACGGTTATGTTCCAGCTTACAAGGCTCCACCTGTCCGCCGTATTTGAGGACGGGCTCTTCTCAACCGTTATGTTAGGCCTGTAGAACACGCTGCTTGGGAGAGTTTTCACCTCACTATCGCTGTGTAAGCCTGAACATGCATCCATGTAATCCATCCCTATGGATAGTGTGCCGGGAGCTTCAAAGCAGCATACAACCTTAAACTTAGCAATTATCGTTATGTTCTCCCCTGGTTTAAGTCTGACATTGTGGAAGCTGTAGTTCACCCAGAACTGTGAAACCGATGGGGTTACAGGATACGCGGATCCGTTTACACTCACAGACAACGTGTCAACATAGCTCAGCGAACACTCTGGTAGGAATATTGAAATATTCAGGGGGTGAGACTGGTTGCCGTATGCGGAGCCCTCACCAACATTTGACACAACTATCTCCAAGGTCGTATTTTGGCATGTTGTTAGGTTACCATGGATAACCATCTCCGACTCTAGACGTGGGGAGAGGTAGAGTGAGACGGTGCTCACATCCGAGACAGACTGGCAGGTTGCATTCAGGCATCCCCAGGAGGCGTAGACCACGTTCTCTACACCGCTGCATCCGGTGACATTTGCTACAAGATTTATAACAACGGCATCCCCGGGTTTCAGCTCTGTTATGTTCCAGACAACCTTATGTCTGCCAGAGTAGGCCCTGTACTGGGTCTGATTGTCCCACACGTATTCTAGGCCGTTAAGCAGGTCGGTTACGTTAACATAGTAGGCTGTACCATTCCCAGTGTTCCTGACGGTTATGTTCCAGCTTACAAGGCTCCACCTGTCCGCCGTATTTGAGGACGGGCTCTTCTCAACCGTTATGTTAGGCCTGTAGAACACGCTGCTTGGGAGAGTTTTCACCTCACTATCGCTGTGAACGCTGCTGCAGGCATCCATATAGTCCATGTAAATCTCTAGATTGTTCGGTGTTGTAAGGCAGCATGCCACTTTAAACTTTACAATTATGGTAATGTTCTCTCCCGGCTTAAGCTTGATCCATGGATACCTTGAAAAGCTGTAGTTAACCCATGCACCTGAGACGGTGGGGTTGGTGCTGTATGGTGTCCCGTTTACATTCACGGAGACCGTTTCTATGTAGCCTAGTCCCGGCGTGCCGTTACAAATTGGAATCATTAGCGAGATATTCAAGGGATTAGACTGGTTGCCGTATGCGGAGCCCTCACCAACATTTGACACAACTATCCTTAAGGTTGTGTTGGCGCAGGAGGACAGGTTACCCAGTATGGTTAGGGAGGAAGCTAAGTCAGGCGTGTAAAGGGTGACTGCTGCTGTATCATGGGTGCTTGTGCATGTCTTACCCAGGCATCCCCATCTAAGATGTACTTCGTTTTCCAGGTTGGTGCAGCCGGTTACATTGGCTTTTAGGCTGATTACAATCTTCCCTCCTGGCTCTATCCTAGTTATGTTCCAGACAACCCTGTTATCGCTGGAGTAGACTCTATATTGAGACTGGTTGTCACTAACGTATCTTAAGCCGTTTAGAATGTCGGTTACATTCACATAGTAGGCTGTACCGTTGCCGTTATTGTTTATCGTTATGTTCCAGCTTACGAGGCTCCATCTATCAGCCGACTGTGTGCTGGGCGATTTATCAATGGTTAACAGCGGAGTCAGTATCTCATCCGCCCTGCTGTTCGTCCACCTCGTATATTTTTCTCCGCATATGTCATAGGCTTTAGCGTACCCATTTCCCATCTCTCCTTTTACGAAGCAGCAGGATGTTTTAACCTTGAATGAGACTTCTATCCAGTCCCCGGGCTTTAACTCTACATACCAGAGCTCCCATAACAGGTATTTATATTCTCCGGAGGTGTACACTGTTGGGTCGACGTGTAGGATGGTTCCGTTTGAGAATGTGATGTTGGTGCTTCCCCCTACATATTTCATGCAGTCTATGTCTCCGTTTGAGGCTCTTACAGGCATCAGATGTCTTAGTGTGAATGGCATGCTGCTGTTAAAACCGTAGATTGCCGCGTCACCGTCATTGGTCACCTTAAAGCTTACGGTTGTGTTGTCGCATATCCCGTAAATTGGAGAGCTGTATTCAACCTTTAGATAAGGCTTCGCATATTCTATACTCGTATTGCTCCAGTGAGCTGGGGCGCATGTCTCCCCGTCGCATCCCCAGCTGAACGATACATTATTCCAGAAAGGCTCTCCGCACCCGGTCAGGTTAGCCCTCACCGTGATGGTCCTCTCGCCGCCGGGTGGGAGGGGGTTTTCAGCCCAGTTGAAAAACCAGTATAGCACATGGGGATCCAGTGGGTTATCCGTCTGGTCTGGAGGTGGACTGGAATCTACAAAGGTGTATCCCGGGTCCAGGTAGTCGGTAACGTTTACAAAGTATAGGTTTCCGGATCCCGTGTTTACTATATGGATCTTCCAGGTTACTATCTCAAACCTCTCCGGTCTGCCGGGAGGGTTCACCTTTTCCTTGTAGCTTTGAGTTACATCCGGGGCAAGCCTGCGTAGGTTATCGCTTCTCCATAAACTATGCTTTTCGCCGCATGAATCCCAGTATGTTAAATTGACTGTTTCTATACTGTCGTGAAAGCTGCAGTTTACATGAACCCTGAAGAATAAGCTCATATCCGTGTTTTGAGGCACTCTTAACCTGGTTAGATTCCAGATTATTATCGTGTAGGTGTTGGAGACGTAGGTTCTGTTGCTGGGTACATTTATGTATGTTGATCCGTCTATCGTTATGTTAGCTTTCACATTTCCATTCGCATCTCTGTTTAATGGTTCTAGCCCGTATGGGAGGGTTTCATTTATGCAGAATCCGAAGATTGTAGCCCCTATATTATGAACAGTTATGTTTACAGTTTGGTTTCCACACACGTCAAACTTGGTTGGGGATTTAGAGAGCGGGGAGGGGACACCATGCATATAGACATCTGCATGGGCGTGGGCAACCTCAGATGAATTGCATTTGTTATCGCAGCTCCATATAGCATAGACATTATTGTAGGGATGGCTTGGAGGGACCGGGCAGGCTGTGATGTTCGCACATACATGTATCTGAAGCATCCCGCCGGCTGGTATTTCTATATTCCTCCAGTATATCACAGTTGACCCGTTAGCCAGTATTTTAACCGTGTCCCATGCAGGATGGGTCTGAGATTGACTGTTAGAATCGAAGGATAAGGAGGGACATAGGGTGTCGAATACTGTTACATTGTAAGCTGTACCGTTCCCAACATTTCTAACTATGATGTCCCAGCATACTATGCTGTAGAGATCTGCGTATTGACTGCTTGGCGTCTTTGAAACCGTAATCGAGGGAAGCTTCACTCGATCGGTTACATCCTTTGACACATCCCTCGAGTTTTCACATGCATCTTTGAAATTATAGGTGGTTATTGTATGCATCTGCCTATGGAGATCGCAGGAAGCTGATGTAACATTATATTCGAACTCGAGGTATCCGCCTGGGGGTAGTGGATTAGCTGTTTCAGCATAAACCATCCACTGTAGACTGTTGCCGACCTGGCGCACCCATGCAAACATTTGGGGGAGCGGTGTAGGAGTAGTGCCATATGGGTAAACGGGAACGTTGTATGTTCCTGTACTATTATGGTAGTATATTTTTGAGTTTTCCGCCAAACTTGGAGAGCTAACCGGATTAACATCGTCTGGCAGGTTATCCTGCACCGTATAGTTATAACATGTTGAACCGCCTATGTTAACGGTTGCTGCGTATAGGTTTAGACATGGGTCTCTATTCCTAACTCTAAAGCTCCAGGTTGCATTTCCACACGCGTTTATAGTGTTGTGTACGTCGGTAATCGAAGGCCTTCTAACCTTGCTGTGGATATAGGATGTTTCATTAAACCATTTCTCCTCGTAGGTGCAAGCTTCACAGCCGTCTTCCACCCCAACATGGATGTAGCCTTTATATTCGCATCCTGCAACGTTTAGGCTGACGTTTATTTTAAATGATTCTCCGGGTTTAAGATCCGGCATTGATCCTCCTCTACGTTGGCTGACCCATCCCAATACTTGCCCATTAACAATGTCTGGCGTTGGCTGTGCGCCGTTGTATGAGACGGTGCTTGGAAGCTCAACTGTCACATTTACATATTCAGCTGTTCCCTCCCCCTGATTTACTACTGTCAGGTTCCACCAGATTGTATCTCCAGGCTCTCCGCAGACATAGCTCGGCGCCTCTATTTGTAAATTAGGTGTTAGCATCCTGTATCTTGCGGTTCCATGAAGGATGACTGGGGGAGCCTGCTCGTTGCATGGCTTATAGTATGTGATGTATAGTTCTGAGTATCCTCCCCCATTGTTACATGGGCAGCTTGCAGTCACGTTAAACGTTATGTTAAGAGATTCACCGACCTTTAAGACATCGAAAACTGTTCCTGTGAAGTTCCATAGGGCCCATGAACCGTCAGGCGCTGTCTGATTTGGGGAAAATGAATATCTAACTGTAGAATTGTACACGTGGGCCTGGACACTGCTATCATAGTAGAAGCATGCTGGCATAGCGTATTTAACGGTTAAATTGTAGATGTCTACTATCCCCACGTTCTTTATAAGCAGTGTTACATTGGCTTCGCCGCAGAAATCTACAACTTCAGGCACAATACTATCTATCGCCTGAAGCTTCCCATTTGGGACTACTATCGAGGAGCTATCGTTAACCACCTGACAATATTCTCCACAGCATCCCCATCTGACAGTGACATTATTATAGAGCCCGGTACAACCTGTCATTTTGGCTGTAATCCTGAATATAACGGTTTCTCCCGGGCTAAACGTGTCATTTTTGAATATAACCGTTTTTCTATCGGCTGAAACCGTGTATCCCCATCCGGGAGGAGTATCTGCAGATACGAATATAAGTCCAGGCCCTAGATTATCCACTATTTCAGGGCTGTAGCATGTCCCATTCCCCCTGTTTGAAACTTCAAGCTGCCAAGTTACCTCATTTGAGGCTGCGTAGACTATTTCAGGCATCTTGCTTAATAGGAGAATAGGCTTCAAAGTGTAGATGTTTCCACTACTATATGATACTGTATGGGAACATACGCAGCCTGCCTGGCAGTTTCCGCTGTATTCACAGTAGTCTTCATAGTAGAGTTCAGATTTATAGTTGAATGTTGACGTATCGCAACATGATGTAAGGTTAAAGGTGACTGTGAAGCCGCATGTGACTTTTGACAACTGACCCACATTTGTCTTGTTCCATATGAGAATATTTCCCTCCATATACGCGTTAGCAATGAGAGATGTTCCATTATTGAAAGTTATGTTAGACTGCAGTGAGACAGGGGTAAACCCGGCTGGGATGTACGCCCTCACCTCTACATTGTATCCGGGGCTATCAACCGTGGCTCCCGTAATGTATAGCTTCCTAGTTTGGTTAGAGCATAAGTTTACCGTAAGCGGTGGATTCTCATAGATGGACATAGATGGCCTATTAATATCTATGTATTTTGCGTGGTGGACCGTGCCTGAACAGTTCAACGATTGCCCGGCTGAGTTTTTCGCGTCCATCGAGAATCCTGTTCGGTCATGCATGTATCCTGCTGCTGAGCATTTAACCAGCAGGTTATATGTTATTCTTAGCTGGTCTCCACTGTTAACAATGAAGTTTAACATGCTTAGGTTCCATACTATACATGTATCAGTTACCATGGTGGGGTTGATGGCTCGCCTAGTTCCGTTCGGAAGGTATAGGTATGTTGGCCCAAGGTACTCCTCTTTAAGACCGGTCTCTTCGCAATGTGAGTAGATCATGTTTGATAATGTTGAGTTTACGCTGTCTACGCTGAAATCTATTGTTGACGTGTAGTTTACCGCTTTACAAGGTTCGACGCTAGATACGTTTGTATAGGTTCTTATCATGAAGCAGTCGGAAGGGGTTGAGCAGACAATTCTTATTGAGTAGCTGTCTGAACTTGAGGCTGAGCATGCCGGGCAGCAGTAGAGTGTTGCATATACATTGTTGAAACCATGCCGCCCGCAGCTTGCCTGTGGAGATGGTTTAAGAGTAACATGTATTGTTATCGTATCCCTAGCTGCGAGATTCCAGATAAGCATGTTTCCCTGTGTGGTGTTTGGCGGTATATCGGCTCCCACATACTCAAGCATTTCAGGTATCTCATCTTCAATTATTACTCTTGGATTACCACAGTATTGTAGGCCGCTGCATGTAACGGTTATAGTATACACTTCTCCACTACTGACATTTAATACCTCGTGTGGGCCGGTTTTCGAGATGGAGATTGAAGGTGAAGCCATGTTAATAGTTAGGAATGCTACAGGGGGATACCAATATACGCCACACTCATCAAGGTATTCCTGCTGATTTAAGATGAGAGCTGAACCCTGCACGCCGCAATCCGCCGTGACATTAAACTTGATATCTACCGATTCTCCAGCTCCAATATCCCCTAAATGAAATATTAGCTTGTTTCCATCTATTTCCGGCGTTGGAATCCCGGTGCCGGGTTGGTAATTCAGCCCGGGGGGTAGAATGAATGTGCTATTTAGATCGTATGCTGTTCCATCTCCATCGTTTTTAAGAGTAACAGTCACTGTTGATGGAGTGCAGGGCGACACGGTTGGAGGTTGAACTGTTAAGCCTTCAACCTTCATTTTTGGCTCCCTAATGGTTAGGCTGACTGACGCCGTTGCAGAAGCTGAATCACATGTTTGGCCTCCACACGTGACGTATGCCCTGGCATCGTCGTAAACATCCTCGCAGCCTGACACAACTACGGTTAATGTTATATCGTATTCTTCGCCTACATCCAGATGTATATTTTTCCAGTAAACCGACCCATTAGGGAGGGTTCCATCAATATTTGGATTTGACGATACGAGTGTGAGTCCAGCCCCTAACGAGTCTATTATGGTTACATTATCGGCTTGGGCTAGACCTGTATTCTTAACCTTTATTGTCCACGTTACAGTATCCCACTTATAGGCAGACTGGATGACTGGGACTTTTTGAATTGTTAAGCTAGGCTTTCTCACCTTTATAACATCTGATTGGGCGACGGTAGAATACTCATTGCCGGACTCGTCTAGATACTCCCCTATGACCCTGAATGCAGCTTCTACATGGGCTTTACATCCAGCCGTCATGTTAAACGTGATTATGTATGCTTCACCAGGCCTGATTAAATCTAGATGCCACGTAATGTTTCTACCATCCTGGTCGGGAGCTGTAGGCGTGCCGTTTATCTCTGATGAGCCTGAATCGTACCAGAATCCCTGCGGCATTTCCACCGTGATATTTACATCTGTAGCATTGCCGTCACCAATATTCCGAATTGTCACTGTATAGTTTGCCATTCTACAGAGGGAAACCTCCCCTGGATCTTTCACTGCTATTTCTAAGACTGGTGGGTCTGATGCCTGCAAAGGTATGCTACAGATTTTCGATTTTGAGTAGGCTATGGTTATTCCGCCCATGCCGATGAGTACTATTGTAGTTAGGGTTAGGAGGCTAATCTCAATACTTGTACCAATTTCAACTGTGGGTCTATCCATAGTTTGCTACACCCATTAGATACTAAGCGTATTTATAAGCGTTTCGCGTTGAATTATAATAAAATACTTTTGGTTTTCATTAATTATCAAAAAGCTTCTACTTAAAATTTTAAAGATTTATATAAAATAGCAAATGATAATATCAGATGATATAAATCCTTCCAATTCTTATTCGCTTTAATTGTAGGTTTCGATTTAAAGGTCAACCTGGCAGGGGCAGTTTAGCCCGCCAGCTTTTGACTCCCTGTGTATTACATATCTCTTAAGGCTTCTTCTCAGAAGCTTGAGGCATGGTGGTCTTTGAGGGTGTGGTAATAGTGTATGGTATGTTTTCAGGCTGGGATAGCTTACTGTCCAACAGGTAGATAGGCTCTCCTCGGGCCTGTTTGGAATAGGGCTCTACCATCACCTTACGGATCCATGTCTAGCGAGGGATTTAGATACGGAAAGGGTTAGGGGCTTGGAGGCTTTAAATGAGCTTTAAAATAGGGTGTTGAGCTTTTAAAGTGGTCATGCATGTATCGGGGTCTCTTGTTGCTCTGTTGCGTGTCCGCGGAGATTTATATTTTAGGTCTGCGGTATGTTCGCGGATATGTCTTTAGCCCTAGATCTGGATAGATACTTTCTTAGTCTTGAGATACTTCCTTATCATGGTATCTTGAGAGCCGATGCTGCCATCCATCTCAGGAGCAGGGGCTTAGAGTTAGATAAGGTTGTAATGGTTTTGAATAGGGGGCTGAGCGTGACGGCCTCGTCCTGCAGTCATGAGATTGCTAGCATAAACCAAAGATTGGTGGAGTTTAGAGATCTTAAGGGTTTGACGGTAAATCTGATAGAGCTAAAACTGAATAAGCCCTTAAAACCTGGAGGTGAGTTAGGGGTCAACCTAAGCTATGAGGGTGGGATAAGCTCTTATGAAGAGATATTCCCATACGTTCGTGATAGGATAGGTGAGGATTACTCAATAATAAGGCCTGATGCCTTCTCCTACCCGGTACCAGTTCCCCCAGTGTTTAGGAAGCTTGTCAGCTATCTTCCAAGGCAAAGGTTTACCTACAGGCTGGAAGTTGAGGTTCCGAGGGAATATACGGTTGCCAACCCGGGGAAGCTCCTAGAAGCCCGGGAAATGGGGGGTTGGAGGCGGTACATTTACGAGAGCAAGCTTCCAAGCTGGAGAATCGACATCTCAATCTCCAGGTTTACCACAATAGACGAGGGCGACCTGCAGCTATACGTATTCCCAGAAGACCGAAGGTACGGTGTTAAGATGCTTAAGGAGGTTAGGAGATGTCTAGATCTCTACAGGGGGCTCATAGGTCCACCGCCAAAGTGGTTTGGCTACACAATCATAGAGCTTCCAGAAGGCTGGGGAGGCCAGGCCGACGTCGCTGGAGCCCTGCTTCCCAGGGGAGCATTCAGAGATCCCCATGGGGCTAACGCTATCTATCATGAGCTGGCACACCTATGGAACCCTCCCTCGGCGGAGGAAGTCCCATCCCGCTTCCTAGATGAAGGGTTCGCCAGCTACCTTCAACTAGTAGCGGAGGAGGCTTTCCTAGGAGCTAATATAGATAAGAGGCTAGATGAAGCTAAAAAACGCCTCGTTGGGATGATAGATGAAAATCCAGAGCTACTTGAAACCCCGCTGAGTGAGTACGGTGAGAGACAGCTCACGGACGCCTCATACCTGGTTGGGCCGTGGCTCCTCCACATGCTTCGAAGGTCAGTTGGAGACGATTGCTTCTGGAGAGCTCTTAAGAGATTTCTCAGGGACCAGGAGGCTTCAGCAACCCTTAAAAGTTTTAGAGATATTTTCTCGGAAACCTGTGGGAGGGAGGCTGGAGACCTCCTGGATAAATGGCTTTTTACAAGCTCCCTCATAAAGCTAATAGTTCAAAATAGTCGGTAGGAGGAAAATATAGGTATCATCTAGAGCTTGTCCCGGAATTCCTGGATTTAATTAAGAAAAGATGTAAGGGTAAATTGAACCCCTTTTATCTATCTTCTGGGGAGGGCGTATGAGAGAAACTTAGATTATTGAGGATTACGAATTTCAACATTTTTTCAAATCTAGGAAATGATGGAAGAAACCACAGTTTATCCTTGAACATTTTAGGTTAAGGTTTAAGACGTGTAAATAGGGCACCATTAATGGAGACTGGAGAAAAGAGACTAACAGGTTTAGGACAGGCGTTGAGAGGGTATTTAACCACTAATCGGTAGTAGTAAATGGGGGATGGTATCACATCCCTACTCAAACCAGTTATCCCATAAAAACAAACCTGGCCCGCTTGAAGAATCACATCAGGAGGCTCTTTCTTTATTTCTCTTAATGCTTCTCTAAATTGTTGATAGGTATAGCCTCTTTCTGCCTGAAATTTGTATTTTCACATAATCAGAAGAATGGTCAGGAGGCGATGCTGTTTCTGGAGATTCGGGAAACGGACACCGTATCCACCAGCTCCTTAAGATGAGGTCGGTTTCTGCTTCTTTTAGTAGGTTAATCACGTCTCCTACACTTCTGTTGGTGAGTTTCCCATTGGTTACCCTTTCTTGAAGGGAAGCGTCCTTAACATGGGAGAGCATTCCCTTTGCTGCTTTCTCTCGGGCAAGCTCTCTGATTGTTTCGTAGGTCTGGAATTCAGGGGCAAGACTGTCATACCAATTATATTTGCCATAGGAAAGCTTTCTAACATCTTTTACTCCCATGTTGCCTCCATGTATAGGATAGACGAGAATGATCCCCTTTTCTTGGAGGAATTCATCGGCTATTCTCAAAAAATTTCTTGCTTGGCTCTTACTTAATTCTTGGCTGAAAACCGCTAAAGGGGAATTATCTAATCCATAGTCAAAGATAGCAAATATTGGGATATCCCCTAATTTTCCTCTGATTATTTCCACCATTTTATTCCATCTCTCTTCATCTAAATCTAAGGAGCGAACTTCCTTAGATGAAAAAGTTACCACAACACCATCGAGCTCAGGCTGGGGAAACGGGAATGTTGCACACTCCGCCCAACTGATAACATAAATATGTTTCCCTATTGAATCTCCATATTCATGAATTCTATCCACTATCTCTGAAGAAGCGTTATATGATTCTACCACGGCCGGATGATTCTCGTCTCCCGTTATTCTCCTAAGCTCTCTTGCTTGCCTAAATAACATATCAATCCAGTATGCATCAACTCCGCAATCTATCTGCTTTTTCGCCCAACTCAGAAACAGGTCTTGAAAATCCGGGTTTGTGACGTCGGGAAAATAGAAAGGCATCTCTTCCTTCGGGTTATATGGCTGGCCCTCCTCCACCCAACCCTGACTTACTGCCCATTTGGTTTGAAACTCCTCTTTTGACATGTTAATACCCCACTTTGACGGGTCTAATGCCATAGCCCAGGTTTCATCCCTGCCAAAAAACTCTCCGGTTAGCGGATTCCAGCATTCGGGATTTAAGAATTCCATCGCCTGCCCTCCACCAAATATAACATCAGGCATCTCCCTTTTTATCTCTGAAATCGCATTTCTAAGGTGTTCGTAACTGTAACCTTTTATGTTGCATTTCTGCCGTTCCTCCCAGGGTAATTCGTCACAAGTTTCCGGGCAGGGGTCAAATCTCATCCATCCCTGGAATATGAAGTCCGTACAGGTTTCTTTGAGAATTTCTATAACATCATCCAGATCCCTGCCAATGACTCCACCGTCTGTTACCCTTCGATAGAGGGAGGCAACCCTAACCTGAGAAAGTTTTGTTGGTTTCTTAACTTCGGCCTGAGGTGTAGATGTCGGCGTGGTTGTAGGAGGCTTTTTTGAAGTTTTTATTTTCTCCATGCTCCAAAGGAACAATCCACTAACAAGGATTAGCCCCGAAACCAAGGTTAAAATTAAAATTTTCTGGTTCATAACTATCTGCTCTCTCCCTTCTTTAAAAAATTTTCCATGAAAGGCTCGCAATTTCGCACAACGTGAGTTAAGCAGAATATTCAGACCTACATTTATTCGGAGGGGAGACCCCTTTAAAGAACTTCAAGAAACCATGCGTGTCACGCCATGGGAAGATTTAAACATCTTGAACTATTACACCCTTAAATACTAGCCTACTGTTTAATAAGTTAGTGGGACCCCTTGGTTGGGAGGGTTGTCGATAGTTCCCTTGCAACGGCTGAGGAGATTTTAAAATATGCTGAGGAAGAGTTTAGTAAGGCTCTCAAAACCAAGGATATGCTTCTCTACCGGAATGCTGCGGATAAAGCCTTTCTATCGATGGTCATCGCCATAAACTTTTACATCGCCAGGAAGCTGGGTGTAACGCCGAAATCGCATAGTGAACGCAGATTACTTCTCAGGAAGGTGAGCAGGGAGGACCTCAGAGCTACCTACAGCGACGTTATGAGGACACTGCATGACGAAGCCTTCTACGAGGGAATCTACAACCCTGAGGAGGCAAGATACGCCATCGACCAAGTCAAAAGGATAATCAAGGAGTTTAAAAAGCTAGCCGACCAGGAGTTGGGAGGGCTGAGTAGAGATCTATAACTGAATGTTTTGCCAGTTGGGGTTATCTTACTGCTCTTCTATTCTTAATTGGTTTATCTATGTAACATTTTGCTGGTTTACCGTAGATATGGGTTTGTTTAGCTCTGTGTCTAGCTGCAACCTCTAAAAACCCGCTTTATCGGCATGCCATTCCTACTTATATTCCCAGAAGTTTAAGGATTAGGGGGGTTATTATCGTAGATGCCAGGGTGACTGTTATAGCTATGAGGGTAGCCTTTACAACCCCGTAGAGATCGTCGATCCTTCTCTCAACACTGTTAATCCTCTCCTCAAACCTTTCAAACTTTAGATCCACGTAGGTTTTCAGCTCTTCGAACCTTGTGTCCACGTAGGTTTTCAGCTCTTCGAACCTTGTGTCCACGTAGGTTTTCAGCTCTTTCACGTCTTGCTTTGTCGCTACGTTTTCTATGATCCCTAGGATCAGCGGCTTCCTTATTTCAGGTCTCGAGATTATCTCTAGTGCTATGTCCTCCGCCAGGCTTTCTGCTAGGCTTCTTCTGAGTTTTGGGTTGGATTTAACCTCCTCGATCAGGGCCCAGCCGGACAAGTCTTATCAGTAAAGGATTAACCCCCAAAATATATAAATATGAGATTGGAAGCGCATAAATTAGAAGGTACATTTGAAACCCTCCACTTAACACCGCCCCGATGTAAAATGATAATCCAAGATTCAGTTGTCACCGTCATGCCAACCCCGGAAATAATTATTCCTGTCACCCCTAAGTCCAGCATGAGTTTTGGCTTATAAGTCCTTTAAGGCATGCTGAAAAGTCTTTATAGGCCATGCTTCCAATGGGCTAGGCACCGGGCGAGGCGTAGGTGGCCTTGAAAGACACAGAATCCTTATATTTGCGGGTTGGCCCCTCCTCTCCTGTGGAGATTCCCAAGGGAATATGTATTGTTTTGTTTTCGGCCCCCACCAACATACACAAACCATCCAGCCATACAGGAGACATAGCGTTAGACTTATCTCCCTAGACCCCAGACCTTATCATAGCCCTTCCCACGCTTATAAGCCGCCAACCCCCCGTCTCACCACTTAGGATGGATTATGTTTCAGCAATCCCCGGCGCTAACAAGCACCATGCTACATTGGGGAACGGAGGAGGCTATCCTAAAACACTCCACTTCTAAGAAGCCCAATAACACGAAACAGTAGAATTGGGTTGTTAAAGAGAATGCAAAATCCTAAAACACTCCATTTCTAAGAGGCCCAATGGCACCCGTAACGCTCTTGGAACGGCGCTCACCCCTAAACCCCGGCGCCAGCTATAGCTTTCTCGGATAATATGGCACCTTATGCTTTTCAGCTTGAGTCCTAAGCCTTTGATCGAAGGTTACAACTGGTATGCCCATCCTCCCAGCCACCAGTAGAATAACCTTATCATTGAACCTTGAGAGTGAGGCATCCTCGCCAATAATAATGCCAAGCGCCGACCTAACGATACCCCTGTCACCCTCAACCATTAAGGTTTTAGGCGACAAAGTGTAATCCTCAACTTTTCTAAGAGTGGTCTTAGCATCCACTCCAAGCCCCCTCATAAACCATACATACTCATAAACAACTATCAACGGGAGAACCCATGCCTCAAGCTCATCCATAATAGCCGAAGCCTCAGCGTGGAACATGCTGTCCTCAAAAGTATCATATACAAGCACGTTCGTATCCAGAACAGCCCTCAAACAACCTCCCCAGCAAGCCCCCTTATAATGATAGCCTCAATCTCCTCAGGTGCAAGCTTACTTCCAGTCCTAAGCCTCAGCCTCCCAACCGGAACCTTCCTCAATACAATCCTGTCGCCGTCAACTGAGACCTCAAGGTAGTCCCCTATCTTAATCCCAGCCTCATCCCTCACCTCAGCCGGAATCGTAACCTGATAATTCCTCGTAACCTTAACCCTAACCATGCCGAACTAGAAAAAATATATTACTATTATTTAAAATTTACTACTTAATATGAAGCTGCCACTCTACACCAAGGATAACGCCCAGAGAGACATCCTAAAGCATGCTGCACCAATTAAAAAATAACGTGTAAAAACCATAGGACTCTCCACAACAACTATAAAGCCCCGCGCAGGATGTGCATATCAATGTTCCACACCAACATCGTAATCAAATGTATACAGGTTAACCCCGCCTCTAACAGCCAGCTAAACCTAACCGCTCCCAGACAAACAATATAACACAGTAAAAATCAACCCTCCAAAGATAAAGCGATATCTACCAAAAAACTATTAAAAATAGTAAAAAGGCTTAAACGGGATTGAAAGCTTTTCGCTTTGGAGGGCGCGCCTGGCTCACCTTTCGAGGTAGATTAGGCGGCTAAGCCTGCCTCGGAGCCTCGGATCCGGTTCGCCAGCGATGTGGAGGTTTCTTCAGCCGGAGACTTGGATGTCTACTTTTATTGACCATGAAACCTGTAGATAGGGTTAAAAGCTGTATTGTGGGATAATTTCTGAGGGTATATGCGGGAGCCTGAAAGTACCTTTGACTCCATTTCTCACCCGATCCGTATTCGCATCATTAGGATGCTCTACGAGGGGCCGATGAGCTTTTCCGAGCTTAAGGCTAGGCTTGGACTGAAGAGTAGCGGAAAACTTGACTTCCACCTGGGAAAGCTTAAGGGCCTTGTTGAGAAGGGGGCTGATGGAAGGTACATGCTGACAAGGGAGGGGCATGCTGCCTTAGAGGCTATGCGTTCTATAGAGAGGTATGGCTGGCAGAGGAGAGCTTTCTACATCAACTTCCTTGTATTCCTGTTTGTCAACTGCTTCTCCGCCCTCACAAGCCTCAAATACTGGCTTACAGTTGTCCTGCCTCTCACAGCTACATGGATGATTTTCTACACGTATTGGGCATTTAGGAAGAGGAAAATATTTTAGGAAGAGGAAAATCTTTTTTTCACCTGATAGAGTTGACCCCTAATACCTTTTTTAGCTTTGATTACCCTATCTTCTCTTTCCTCTTTGAGCTTTCTGCTCTTCTTTTCATCTCTCTATGGTTTTCTTTTTATTTCTTTTATCTTGTCGAATCCCTTGTCGAACGTGTATATTTCTTTTAGGTTATTTCTTTTCATGATGGCTACTGCCAGTGTGTCGCTTGGATCCATGTCTAGTTCGTTCATTAGTTCGATTGCTAGTAGGTAGTCGGCGCTTGTTACCCCAACTATCTTTACGTTCTCCCTTGAGTATAGACCAAGCAGGAAGTTGTGGAGTTCGCTCGTTGGCATCGCCCTCTTTAGGATGTTTGATATCTCGGAGAGGTGTACCACGCTTGTGATAACCTCTTCTCTGCCCTCGTTTATGGCCTTCACTATTGCCTTTGCTTTGTCCTTTAAATCCTTCTGCTCCTTGGTGAGTTTCCCCCTCGGCTTGTAGTAGGCATATACGAATACGTTTGCGTCAAGGAACCTCATAGAATCTCCTCTCAAAGTCTTGCCAGCTGCCTATGTTTGACTCGAGGTCTACGCTATCAAAGTACCTGGTTAGGTCTACTCTCTTCTTTGGCACTATTTTCAGGTATCCTTTATACTTGATTATGAAAACCTCCCTTTCATCGCCAAGTTCCCTGGACCTCCAGTCAGATGGGATGACAATCCTACCCTGATCATCCACCTTTTTAACTTCAACACCATAAATCATAGTTTACACCAGTAAAATATGGTTTACACCATTATTTTAAGTATAATGGTATATGGGTGGCAGTTATAAGCAACAGGTAAGGTGGCTCGGATGATGTTTATAACATGGCAAAGCAGGTTTAAGAGTTGCGTTCACAATTTTAGCAGACAAATATTTGAAGGAAGGTGTAAGGGTGACACGACTATGACCATAGATATCAATGAGAAGAATGCGACTTATTCAGTTTTGGATCTACACGGAAACGTTATAAAGACTGTTAGGCTGGACATATACAAAGCGAAGAGAATTCACGACAACTACCCCAAGGAGAGAAAACCCGGAGGAAGCTCTCCAAGAAGCCGCTAAAGATGCGGAAGGTTCTCCAGAAGTATTCTGGAAGAGAAAAAGGAGATCGAGGATTATCTCCACAAGGTGTCCTCGATAATCATTTCCGAGGCAGAGAAATATAACGCCAAGATAGTAATGGAAAACCTCAAGCACATGCGAGAATCAATAAACAAGAAGAACAAAAAGGTGAGGAGAAGGCTAAACAGGTGGAACTTTAGAAAACTACAGTCTTCCATCGAGTATAAGGCTTTATGGAACAGATTGGTAGTAGAATATGTGAATCAAAAAAGTACATCCAGCCTCTGCCCGATATGTGGGCGTAAACTAAAGAAAAGCCCGAATGGGCAGAGGTTGTTGAAATGTAACAAATGCAATTTAGAATTTGATAGAGATTTCGCGCGCGATCAATGATCGTCGCCATAAACTTTTACATTGTAGGGGTGTAACGCCGAAATCGCATAGTAAACGCAGATCACTTTTCATGAAGCTAAACAGGGAGGACCTTAGGGCTACCTACAGCGACGTTATGAAGACACTGCATGACGAAGCCTCCTAAGGCTTTCCTCAAAGGATGGCTTAACCTAAATCTAACCCTTAACATCTAGCTTAGAAGCGACGTAGGCATCATTCATACCCATATTCCTATCAGCCGCTATTCTTATCCCTTCTCCTCTTTAAGTGAAAATCGGCGGATAAAGTTTATTCATAGGATTCCAGACTTCAGTGTTACATTTAGGGTTACGACTAGCCGTGGAGTTCCAGAAGCTTTCTACTGGTCACTACAGGTACGTGTTTAGACGCCTTGTCTAGTAGCTTCTCATCGTCTGTTACAAGCGTTAAGCCTTCCCTGGCTGCAACCAAGATGTATGAGGCATCATAGATGGTTAGTTCTTCCTCTACGGCTGTTTCATAAACTTTCTCCTCCACCCCCTTTATGGTTAGTTGCCCGATAACGCTTAGGACTTTAACTATGTTCTCCACTAGCTTTGATGCTATCTCTGAATCAATTCTTCCAAGCAAGACGGATTCTTTCCAAACAGCATTGAGAGCTTCGTAGACTGTTAGATCTAGAGAGCAGCCCTCTGCCAGGGCCATCACAGCACCCCTCTTCACCATATTTACAACGGCACTAGCATCGAAAAGGTACTGCTTCGCCATGCTACCTACCCTCTCTATCGGCGCGTATCAGCCTAGCTATCTCCTCATCGGATATGTGAGACAGACTAGTGCTAAGCTCCTTTACATCATCTTCAACCTCTCTCAACACACGCTTCACAACCTCCTCCTCCAAAGCCCTTCTAATAATAGGGCCAGGCTTTATTCCAAACCTATCCATTAGCTCCTTCAGCCTACGAGGAACCTTAGCGGAAACGGTGACGTATCTGCTCACAGAATTAATATATAGTTTACCAAATATAAGGTTTACCTTATCGATGTAACAGCCCAGCTGTAGAAGAGTTTACGGCGATCCTTATGTATGGGTCGTGACATGACATGTAGAAAGATATGTTTAGGTAGCAACCACCCACCGATATGCTAGCCATCCACTTGAATGCTTGTTTAAATGCTGGATGTGAGAAGTCCGGGGATCCATGGGTTTCATTGCATACTCCGGACTGCCAGATCTTCCATCTCATGCATAGCCAGTCATAGTAGTACCCTTTAACTCTTCTAGGGTTGGAGGATAGGTTTAACCCCGTACTATTTAAGGCCCACTTGTCAAGGTCTAAGCTGTAGATTAGGTTTGAACTGTATCGTATACTCTGACGATGCTGAATTTCTCTCTGACTGATAGGAAGTCGCTTGCCAACTCTATCCTTGCAACGGTGTTCCCATAGGCATCGTACCACATGCTACCTTCGTCGGCGATATCCCTTATCCCCTGATTAACAGTTAGGGTGAAACTCTTAATGTGGGATGGTGCTATTTACGTTTTTGGGAGAAGGATCAGAACCAATAATAGGGGTACAACACCCTTCCCGATCTTGCCATGGCTCCCAGACCTATAGGGTGTTCAGCGTTTAAATATTTCACGCCCCGCTTTTTACAGATGAGTCCTGTACTTATATGCGGTGCCTGGAAAAGGGGGGAGGGGTTGTACTTATTAGATGTAGCTTTCACCCTCTACCGTGTGGTCTGGGGGGCTTGTGGGGAGCCTTCCAGTCCACTGTTTGTAGGCATATCCTCGGTCTGAGTCTAGGTTCCAGTTTGTGGTTGCGTCAGGGTTCTTTTTCCAGTTTTTTATCATCCATACTGCAAGCTCTACGGCGCTTGCTATCTGCCTGAATCTTTGCTGGCCTGGGGCTGCAATGCCGCCGAACTCCAGGTATAGGTTCCTTGTCTCCTGGGGTGTCTGGGCGTTTGCATAGCTGTGCAGGGCTTTAAGGTCTACAGGTGCCCCCTCTATGAAGTCCTGGGGGGATGCTAGCTCCTGATAGCTTGCTGGTAGCGTCTGGGGTCTCTCAGGCCCGTGGGAGGGGCACTGTAGGCAGTTTTCATCGGCACTGTACACTGCAGGGTACAGCTCAAGGCTGTAGCCACACTGGTATGGTGTTGTCAGGTTTCTTCCGTGTGCGGTGTCTAGGAGGCCGTGGCTCGGGTATGTTAAGCCGTGGAGGGCTAGCTGGTCTCTTATTAGGAGTAGTAGCCTGTACAGGCCCAGCTGGATCAGGTATAATATGCCTATTATGGCCATTGCAGGTAATAGGAGAAGCGATGAGAGTAGGAAGTCGAAAAGCGCCAGTGTTTCCTCCAGGATCCACTCCATAAGCTCGGCCAGGTACTCCAGCCATTCCTTTATGCTTTCGACAAGGCTTCTGTAGCATTCCCTCGACTTTTCTGTCAGCCCAAAGGATAGGTAGTCTAGTACTCCGCAGTCCCCGTCTCCCACCTCGGGGGGCTCCGGCGGGGGCTTGAAGGCATCCTTGAGGGCTTCCCAAACCGCGTCTAGGACGCCGGTGAACGGCTCTTCAGGAGGCTCTATGTGGTCTTCAAGCAGCTCTGTCACCCTTTTGAAAAGTGTGTAAGTCTGCCTTATATGCTCCTTTGTTAGGAACCCGTCTCCAGGCAGGAGTGCAGGGTGGGGCTTATCCCGGTATGTCTGGCGGAAGGCGTTGCACAATAGGTCTACTACTTCCTCCGGCAGCTGGTCAGGCAGGGATAGCATGTCAACGAGGCCTGTGGAGATGTCTCCCCCATAGTACTCCCTAAAGGCCCATGCGTCGATGAAGTTCTCCACTGTTACGTGTCTCTGCACGTGTGTCCTGTAGGGTCCTCCCACCACCTGGTTGACGTAGCCGTGTCCGACGACGTCGGTGGCTATATGCGTCAGGTATCCGTATGCGTAAGCCTTCTGCATCGGGGTTGTAGCGTTTTCCAGGAGGTTTCTCGCGAAGTCGCCTGTCTGCCTGTAGTGGAGCATGTCGAACCAGTACCACTGAGCCTCCGGCTTCCCATCCTGGAGTGGTGGCTTAAAGAGGTCGAATATTCTCTTGGTTACTGTTGGCATGTCTCCTAAGTCTGCTACTAGGTCGTCTAGGCCAAGTGCTGCGGCAAGCGCTCCCCTTTTCAGTGTGCTCTCGAACATCTCAGCCGTCTCCTTAGCCTCACGTATCACAGCCTCAACTATGCTAGCCGTGTGGGGGGCTATCCTCTCAGCCATATCCTCAACCGCCTCCTCTACGGCCTCTATGGCATCAGCTATCTTCCCTATGGTGGCGTCGTACAGCTTTCTAATCTCATCGTACGCCTCTAGAATTCTAAGCATAATCCGGCATATCTCGTAGTCAGGAGCCCAGAAGAACAGGTCCGGGCCTATGGCACCGACTACAGCGATGTCCCGGTGGTCTACCATGGGCCTTGCATCCATAAACTGCTCCTGAAAAAGCCTTTCGGAAGCCTTCTCCATCACATGGACATGGACAACATACTTAGGCATCAGGTTCACCTCCCAAAGTAGACAAGTCGCCTGGACTCCGCCTCGAAGTCCGCATTTGTTTCAAAAACCCTCCTACAAGGGTCAAGCAGGGGATCGGTGAGGATGAACATCACCCCAAGCGACTCCTCAGGTATATCGATAGTCAGCATTCTCGTTACACCCGACCCTGGCGGAAGGTAGAGGGTCTCGATGCTTATCCTTTCAAAGTCTGAGAGCCTCGCTGGCATTGGCATATGCCTCGGCTCCCCAACGCCTGCAATGTGAAAAACTTCAAGGAAGCAAGTGGAACCACCAGTTCCCAGATTCTTACAGAGCAACTCGACCGTTATATGCCTAACCGGAGACTCCGTGGAAACACTGGATGCAGCGGTGACAACATCCAAGCCCAGGTAAGGCCTAGGCATATCATAAGGAATCGGAACTGGCTCATGGACAACAACACCGCCAGCTGGAGTCTCAGATGGCGTACTAGTAGGAGTAGGCGACCCGCCCCCAGGGGGAGATGACACAGGGGGAGTTGACCCAGGGGGAGCTGTACTAGGCTGGGGGGACGTCGGCGACGGGGTCTTAGTAGCAGGTTTAGCTGGCTCTTCCCGGCGTTTAATCCTCCTCTTTATCGAAGGCCAGCCGAAATATCCGAGCACAGCGAGCGCACCAAGAAGAAGGCCCGCACCTATGATCTTCCGTCTCGTCTTATCCTTAGGCTCCGGAGGCGGAGGAGGCGGAGGAGGAGTGCTGGGCTGGTTTTCAGCATGCTTGGTAGGTTCTTTTTCTGGTGGGGTTTCGCCTTTTTCCATGGCGATCTGAGCAATTATCTCTGTTGACAAATATAAATATTGTAGTTTAGGCTTTAATAATAGGAAAATTTCGGTAAGGGTATTTATTATTGTTTATTGAAATGTTCTGGCTGTTGGAGTGTAAACATGTATAGGTGTTTGTTTTACCTGTTGCTTTAATGGCTACACCCTGCCTGTCGAGTTCCTGATTCATTAGTTGGATTCTTAAAGCTTGAAGAGGAGGTGAAGCCTCAGAAGGAAAAGCTTATGGAACTAGGGGTGAAATATCTCTTGGAGCTGGAAGATAAATAAGGCTACCCTTAAAACATGAAATTTCACGGGATCCACATAGATCTTACTTTGGAGATTTCACCCTGGCAACAGGGAAGTTTAGTGATGAAAGACTTGTAGAGCTAGCTCTACCTATTTGATGCTTGCTTTGCAAATCTTCCATCATCCCTGGCCCCAGGTAGTTTACTTATCACCTTCTCAAGCCAGCCTTTCCTGGTAACCTCTCTAACGTCAAACTCGGGCACGTAGGGCTTGATGTCTAGAAGTGGTGTGCCATCTATTATGTCTACATCCTGAACATAGATCTTGTTCCCCTCAACCCTGAGGAGGCGTACCACAGAAAGACCTATGGGGTTAGGCCTGCTCGGCGATCTAGTAGCGAAGACACCATGAGGCTTATCATCCAGGTAGGGTTTAACCCTAAGTGAGGGCCCCTTTGAAAGGTGAAAATGGTATATTAGAATAATATGCGAGAAACCATCCAGGTCCTCTAACCCCTCCATAAACTCTGGATAAACCTCAACAACCCCCTTTACACCCCTCGACGCCGAAGCCTGAATAGGCGTCCCACTAGGCGTCTTAAAAGGTGTATGGATCACCCCTATAGGCTTATATACTATCTCCCTCATCCCAACAATTCCATTAGAATCCCCATAGTTAAATATCTTGAGGAGGTGCTTAAATGCCCAGATGTAAAGCTGTACAAGCCTATATCATTCAAGTATGAAGGTGAGATAGTCGAGCTTAACCCCCCACTATACAGTGTTAGACCTATGCGTGCACGCTATGATGCTGAGCCTGGGGAGGCGATTGTTAAGGCTTACGGGAGGCTGCTCAGACACTGCAGAGGCATCGAAGAGGAGCGGAGGAGGGAGGAGATTAGGAGGCTTAAAGCCAGGCTTTCCCCTGAGGAGAGGTGGAGGCTTACAAACCTCATCATAACCCTTAAAGTCCCACCTGAACACCAGCTTGGCTTCATAAGGGACTACGTAAAGGGAAGGGTGAAGTTCAAGGTTGAAGGCTGAAACAGCCCTTCTCAAGGGTGTCCATGTTAACCCTAACCATAAAAGTTCCATGGTGCAGTATTGCTTCGTAGAGCCGGTGCTGGGCGCTTCCTGAAATCTTTCTCCCCCTCACAGTTATGTTTCCCCTGTTCACGCGGGGGTTAAGTCCTAGGATTTTCAATGCTTCAGCTACTCCGCCGCATAGGAGTTTGTATGAGTCCTTAACGCTTCTCCTATGTTTTCCAAGCGCTGTAAACTTCCATGCTTCAAGTTTAAAACTATCTTCGGCGTCCAACAAGTGGTGAGGGTTCTTGGATCTTGGAATTAGGAATAGGAGTGCCCTTGTTACAGCTTCAAGCAAGGGGATAGGTTTTGCAGTTGCTAAGGAGCTTGCAAGGGAAGGTGTTAATGTTATAATTTCCTCTAGGAGCCGGGAGAATCTTGTGATGGCTTCTAAGAGGATAAGAAGCGAGGTTGGATCCGATGTTGAATGGTTTGAAGCTGATTTGACTTCAAGAGACGACGTTGAAAAGCTGGCAGCCCATGTACTGGAGAGGGGTGGGGTGGACATACTTGTGTTCAACACAGGGGGTCCTAGGCCGGGTAGGTTCATGACTTTGGATGATGGGGACTGGGATTTGGCGTATGAGCTTCTACTTATGAGTGCTGTTAAGCTGTGCAAGCTTTTAGCTCCCCCCATGATCGAGAGGAGGTGGGGTAGGATAGTTATTCTCACCTCTGTAGCTATTAGGCAGCCTGAGCCTGACATAGCTCTCTCAAACATTCTGAGGCTGAGCCTTGCGGGCCTTGTTAAGCAGCTCTCAATAGAACTCTCAAGGTATAATATAACTGTGAACGGGGTAATGCCGGGTTTAACGCTGACCGACAGGCTCAGGCAGTATGCAGAGCATCTCGCCAAGGCAGAGGGCAAGACTGTCGAAGAAGTGCTCAGGAGGATGGCTGAGGGTACCGCAGCGGGTAGAATAGCAAGCCCTGAAGAGATAGCTTCAACAGTTGTCTTTCTTGCAAGCGAAAAAGCCAGCTACATAACTGGAGCCATGATCCCCGTGGACGGTGGGAGAATAAAATGTGTCTTCTAACCATGACATCTGCACACCATTAGAATGCCGGTTGAGGGCTTTATCCATGTAAACCTGGCCACGGCGCCACGCGTTGATGGTTAAGCATTGAACATACAGGGTTCACCAGTACATTAGACAGGATTCGACCGACCAAGACTTGAATGGAAGATTAGAGTTTAAGGGTTTACCGAGGGCTCCCATTTGTGTCAAGGGGCGTTTCCCACGGGGTACATCGTTTAATGTTGATTTCACCCTTTAGAACTCCACCCTGAATAATGGGAGTAGGCCCATCCTCTCCTTCAGGGTTTCTGCGATAATTCTGTATACCAGTTTGTTTCTGCTTCTTAGGATTGTTAGTTTTCCAGTCATCCCTCTGAGTGCTCTATCTACGTTTTTAACTTTAACCTCTTCTCCACCTATGGAGCAGAGCAGGATGGTGTCTCTGAGCGTCACTATTAAGTTCCCGTCCACCATGAAAAGGTGTATGCCAGGCTCCCTTCTGAGGAGGTCTAACATCCTCCTCGTGTCCACAAGGCTTAGGTCTACATCGCTTGTTATATTTTCCATAGAAGCTTTAACCTGAGCACACATCTCCACGGTTTCTCTTTGATTAAAGATTAGTTTAGCATCAACCTTATTCTCTAGAACCTTTAATGTGAAATCTTCATCCCCTACATGGGAGAGGGGTAACCCACTTATAAAATAGATTTTAGATTCATGGCCTCCCCCTTCAATACTAAGTATCCCGCTTACCTTTGAACTCCTTATGAAACCGAGGATTCTGGTTAGAGGTATGAACCTTGTCGATTCAATTTTGATCTCTCCACCCATCAGATTCTATTTCCCACGGGGGAATTTAAAGGTTCGTTAAAACCCATGGAGAAATGGAAAATTTACGCAGGCATGTCCGATCATCGAACTTTAATGGGTTAATTGGATATATTTAGGCGTGTTGGCATGTTCGCGTGGTTATGGGCTTTACGCCTGGATTCTCACCAGATGTGGCGTCGTCCCACTGTAGGTGTGCCTATTTGCCAGGGTTATGGATGTGGCTGTGAAGTTTTAGATAGTAGTATGGGTTTATGGTTGATGGTGGGAAGGCTTCTCGACCCTTTGGGGAGGGCGCGTCAGGTTTCAAGGTTTGCCTGTAGGGGTGTTTATAGGAAGTACTACCGTTTTAGGGCCACCCGCTTCTACGGCGGCTCTGCCACAGCTGACTGCGTGGGCTGCAACCTTGAGTGTTTCTACTGCTGGAGCGGTAGGGTGAGAGACAGGCCTTGGCTCGGCTATCTTGGATTCTTCAGCCCTGAAGAGGTTGCCAGCCGGCTTCTAAGCATCGCCGACAGGCATGGTTTTAGGATTGTAAGGGTTAGTGGGAATGAGCCTTTGCTTTGTAGGAGGCATCTTTTCGAGGTTCTTAAACGTCTGGAGGCCGGCATGGATGGTAGAGTTTTTGTTCTCGAGACCAACGGAACTCTGCTCGACTCCAGGACTGTAGGCATGCTTAGAAGTTTCCGTGAGTTTCTCCACGTGCGGGTTAGCTTGAAGGGTGCCTGCGAGGCAGAATTTAGGGAGGTGACTGGATGCAGAGGTTTCAGCCTGCAGATTAAGGCTTTGGAGAACCTTTACAAGGCCGGTATCAGCTGCAGCGCTGCTATAATGGTTGAGTTGACAACCTTTGAATCGTTGCGAAGGGTGAAGGAGATTGTTAAACGTGTAAACCCGGATGCCTGGGTTGAGCTTGAAAGCTACGTTCCGTATGGCAACGTGGATTACGGCGGAAGGCTGAGAGAGGTGGCTAGGCTCTGCCTGAGGAATTAGAGTTGTAGCCACGGCTTGTCAGCCCTCCTCAGCCATAGCTGTGTGGAACGTTTAGGGGTGGAAGGTTAGACATTGTAGGGGGTACGCCTTGCCCTACCATGCTTTGAACGCTCATCTCTCCTCTTCCGGATCTGTATTTTTGAATGTGGTTGGTGGGCCGCATGGCTTTCTATGATGGGCATTCTCGGATTGTTGAAAGTAGCGCTAAGTTTCTCCAGCTTTCCAAGTAGGATTTAAAGCTCTGTGAAGAAAGGTCTAAGGTTTAGGGCGCGCGCCTGGCGGCTGCTTGTTTACCCGCTGTATCAAACCTCTACTGTTTTAGCTATCTCACATGGGGGGTATATTCCCTTATGGGTTATTATCGCTGTTATGAGCTCTGGCGGTGTTATGTCGAACGCTGGATAGTATGCCTGAACGCCTTCGGGGGCTGTCCTTGCTTTCATGCAGTATAGTACTTCCTGAGGGTTTCTCTCCTCTATCTCCATGTCCTCCCAGGTATTAGTGTTGGGGTCTGGCCCCTCGTAGCCCAGGACGTAGAATGGTACCTTATGTCTTGCTGCTAGCACCGCTATGCTATAGGTTCCAATCTTGTTTGCTATCGAACCATCCATGGCTATTCTATCAGCTGCAAGGAACACCTTATCAACTAGGCCTTTCCACATAAGGTAGCCTACCATGTTATCTGTGATTAGGGTGGGGGTGTATCCAGCCTCCACCAGGGTTAGGCATGTTAGTCTCGCCCCCTGTAGGTAGGGTCTTGTCTCCGTCGCATACACGCTTATCTTTTTCCCCTGTTTCTTAGCCTCGTTAAGCATGTAGTAGAGAGCACAGCCTGGAAAACAATGTGTTAGAATTGTGTCACCGTCCTGAAGGAGGGTTGAAGCTTTCCTGCCGCATAGATATGCTATTCTCCTAAATTCATTCTCTACTTCCCTCAGCCTGTTATATGCTTTAGTGTAGGGATCCTTGTTCTCGTTGATGGCCTGCCTGACAGCTTCAACAACCTCCGCTGTAACCTGGGCTAGCTCCTGTCCTGTCGGCCTCGTCCTGAGCATTCTTCCTGCAGCCCTCTTAGCTGCCTCTAATACCTGGCTTGAACGCTTCCCCCTATTCCTATATATTGCAAGTAAGATGCCGTAGCCAGCCGCTATGGCTATTGACCCAGCGCCTTGTATTACCATCCTTTCTATTGCCGTTGCAACCTCTTCTGGGGATCGGAGTTTCACGTACACTTTGCTATGAGGAAGCTTCCTTCTGTCAAGCATTACAACCTGCCCGTTCTGAAACCAAACCGTTGGCCTACAAAGGGTAGGTAACTCAGTTACCACGCTTACCATATCACCATGCGATTATTATATGTTTACCCCGAATCCCGTACAGATTTCTTCTACCAGGGTTACTTCTACACCTGGATTTGCGCGCGCACTATATGCAAGCTTTACGGGGAAGCAGAACGTTTCTACACTAGGGCTGTAGTCAAGAAAGCTTAGGTGTACTCTACGAAGAACGATCCTAAGAAGATTATGGAGATCTTAAATCATCCTAAACTAAGGATGTTTGATTTGAGCGGCTCAATTTAGCCCCTGGTTTAGACTGAGCATCGAACTTAACGAAACTGTTATATATCACAGTTCAGTTTTAGAGGCTTAAAGAAAGTGTCTCCCATTTATCAGGTCTGATGTTCAGGTTTGAATGGACAGCTATGTGTCTAGAGTAGTCCTCTCTCTTTTAGCTCCTTTATTATGAGGTTTCTCATCCATTCTGATGTTGTTAGTCCTTCCTCGTCGGCTAGCATTTGCACTAGGTCTCCAATCTTTGCTGTAACTCTTGTTGATATAAGAGCCTCCTTAAATTTTCCTTTAATCACAGGCATTTCTACTCATTAATAAGAGTTAAAGAACTTATATATAAGTTTATGCCGTCCAGCCTTCCGGGCGCCCCCTGCTAGCATTTATCCCTGAATCAAAGGCCATCCGGATAGCTCGATCTATTCTTTTATTCGCAAAGCCAGAATCACCCAATTTTCTATGTATACAATTATGTTAACTTAATGTTTACTGGAGGTTAGAAACATTATTCAGATATTCATTATCCACTTCTTCCCCTGATGATTGAGATAAATTTGGACCAGTGGTGTCTACGCCTTTATTTCGTAGAGCGTCAAGTGTGATGGGTAGCACAACATTGAGTATGTCTCTATGTCTCCCCCATCGTTATCTCTCAAGAGCAGGTCGTAAGTAATAGTTATTTCATCAGAGCAGCTGCTAGCTTTATTTATGAACTTTTCTATCTTCTTGGTTTTCCCCTCGCAGACATCTGCAAGCTCGCCAGTTACAAACTCGAGCTTGTAAATCGCGTAGATCTCACCCTTACATTTTAAAGTATAGTGTTATTACTTCTCCAACCATCATGTCCCAACATCCATGGTTAAGTAGTCGTCTCCATTGTCGGCGTCAGGGTTAGAGTTAACGGCACCATCGTAGAACTTCAGCCTGGCCAGTCCTGGAGTAGCTCTTATAACAGGATAGAGGAGTTTATGAGTGGCTTTTTCAATGTTACTGTTACTCTAATAGTTAGGAACTATGGATGGCTGTCTCTTGAGCCTGGGAGCCTGCTTGCTTGGAGGCACCGATGCTGCAAGGTGTGGGAGAGGCCTTAGGCCAGTCTACCCGTCTGAGACTTCTACGCTGTACTCCAGGGTTACTGTTGTATCCTGCAGCCTTGTATTTGAGAATACTATGTAAACGTCTAGGTCTCTGGGGAAGACTAGCTTTACACTCAGCTTTCCTGTTAGTGTGAAGGCATAGTAGGTTTTGAAGCTCTCTCCTGAGATGTACCTCTCATAGTTCAGCCTGTCAAGCACGTATACTTCCAGGTCTGCCTGGGGGAGTATCCAGTAGTCCTTGTACCCCATCCTTTCCGCGAATCTCCTGCCCCAGTGGGGGTTTTCCAGGCGTGCCTCTACTATCCGCGCCTTCAGGCTGATGGTGTAGCATGGCTCCCTTGGCCTATAGTGCTTAGCCGTTGGCCTTCCAATGGTGCTTGGAAGCTCGCCCTCCAGTCTAACGTTGAAAATGTAGGTTTCGTCCTCCTCTACGTTTAGGCTGTATTCTCTGATACCGAGCCTGGTTACAATTCTTATAACATACTCTTTTCCGCCAAGTTCAAGGCTTGCCCAGCCGTAGGCGTCGGTGTAGTTCAGGAGGGCTGGGGCTCCTCTCATGGTCCAGGCTTCGACCCTCGCCCCGTCAACAGGCCTCCCCCTCGCGTCGGAAACATGGAATTTCAGGGTTGCTGTCCGGCTGTAGCCCATCTGCCTGGTCCTAGGCTGTAGATGGTCGTATCTCCCCGCCTGCTCAAGCCACATTACTGCTGAAACCTGGCTATGCCACTTCTCCTCGTAGACTCTTGGATTGTCGAAGTAGTCTCTGAGCGCATCTAGGTCTCCGGGCTGGGTTGCTGAAAGGTCTATGTGAACCCATCTTCCCTCTTCATTGTAGAACTCGTCCCACTGGTGGTCGTCTCCAAGGTTTAATGTGTTGGCAACGGGGATCAATATAGATCTCCCTGCTACCATTGTTATTATTGAGAATTCTCCACAGTAGATTGTGTAGTCCTTATCTGTAAGGTGATTATAAATCATGTACCAGCCCGGGGGCTTACCGTGTATACCACTATGATAGTATGCTTTTACATCGTTTTTAAGCCAGCACGCAAGCCTCCACATCGCCTCGGTAGGTGTTCTGGCGTCCTTAACCCTACTGTAGAGTGATACGCCGTAGGTCTCGTCCCATGGGAGATACTCCCATGGGAGGTTCCCATCGTAGTCTCCAGGCCACCTCCACGGGAATAATATGTAACGGTTGGGCATAACTAGCCTTTGATAGTAGACCTCCGGAGGTATGGTTGTCCACCCATCTCCATTGTTGAAGGCGAGAGTTGTCATGCCGGGCAGCTCTACAAGCTTCACATATCCAAGCTTCGGCTCAACCCTATATATTGACTCTGCTATGCGCCTATATATCTGGGTGCTGTTTCTGTCGGCTAGAATCTTTAGGTTTGAAGGCTGCTCGTTGGCGATGCAGTATGCGACTTCATCCAGGTACTTGTCCTCGACACTAAGCAGGAGACTGGCATATTCCTCTACATAGGCCCTGTTATGTTTTCCGGCGACGGTCAGCCTTTCAATGCTGGGGTAGTAGTTTAGCTCTGTGTACTCGACCCAGTGGGGGAATACCGGCTCTTCCCTGGTTCCGTATCCCTTAAGCAGGTATAGGTAGCCGTCTGAAGACCCGAGTATGAGGTCTAACCTTCCGTCTCCGTCTAGGTCCGCGGGACACGGAGCTGCATGGTAGCCAACATCAACCCAGTAAAGCATGCCTGTATCAGTCCAGATCCCACCCCCGGGCAGCTCTTTATGTCTGAGGGCTTCTCCCTCAATGTTAAGCCTGTAAACCTTGACAGTCCCGTCCTGCAGCCCTACGAATAGGTGTACCCTCCCATTTATTCTGCATGCAGACGGGTAGGTCCAGTTTCCCGTGTTTAACCCGGAAACTATCCAGTTTGCAGGTGTCCAGGCTGGAATTGATGGGTCCCCAGTGTTTAGGTAGCATCTAAGCCCGTTGTCTGTGCCTACTATCATATCCTCAAGTCCATCTCCATCCAGGTCTATAAAGGCAATAGACGACTTCTCAGCAACCCTTATACCTTGGAACATCCAGCTGGCCTCCACCCAGCCAGGCTGCTCACCTTCAACATGGAACCAGAATCTAACGTTTCCATTTCCTGAGCAGACCGCCAGGTCTAAGAGCCCATCGTGGTTTAGATCTACAAGGCAGGGCGAGCTGAAGCTCTCCACCCTTACACCTCTAACCCAGGCTTCACGGCTCACCCATAGAGGAGACCCTAAAACCCCAAGATTCTGGTAGCAGTATAGGATTCCCTCTATAGAGCCTACCAAAATGTCTGGAAGGCCATCCCCATCCAAGTCTCCAACTGAAGCCCTAGAATAGCTTTTAACCTTCAAATCCTCGTACATGAGCAGTCTGAAAGTCTCCTTCAGCTTCTCCCTCAGCCAGTCCGGGCATCTGTCGATGGCTTCCAAGGCAACATCTGGGAGCTGGGGGCTAGGCCTACCGTAAACCTCGACGGCCTGCTTCTCAACACTACAAAATATGGTACCAGCCTCACCTGGGCCTATGTCCATGAGGCCTGAGACTGAATAGCTCCAGCCAGCTCTTAACACCACTATTGAAGCCAAGGTTAAAAGTAGTAAAAACCCTATCCTAAACCTCATATGCCAGCCACCTAGCATAGTGCCTACCCATATGCAGGTGGCTAACATTTATAAATTAATGTTTCCACGGGGGTTGAAGATTAGACTTGTCAGCAAGGGAGTGTCCGTTTTGCAAGCGGTTGAACCCGCCGGAGAGCCTTTACTGCTCCTACTGTGGACAGCCGCTAGTGACTAAGCAGTGTCCAAGCTGCGGCCGAATTATACCGTCTATCGCTACCTACTGTCCAAACTGCAGGGCCAGAACTGAGGCTAGACCTCTGTCATCGTATAGGCGGACCATACAGTCTGGTAGCCAGTATATAGATCCAGGCTATACTCTGAGAGCCACTGTCATAGGCAATGTCAGGCTTATCCATACTATGGCGACTAAGAGGAGGAATCCTATTTACAGGGCTTCTCGGGCTGTCTATGAAAGGCTTAACCCCTACGTTATCTCGAGATCTGGCAGGTATCTTGCATATGCTATTCTAGGCTTCGTTGCCGGGCTTATCGTGATCCTTGTAATGCTTTCAGCGATGGGGGTAGCCTCACTTTTCATACCGGCCTTCATTGCGTCGCTGGTGCCGATAGCTGTTTATCTTTACTGGATCAGGTCTAATGACAGATACGAGCCTGAGCCCACCTGGCTTATAGCCCTAGCGTTCGGATGGGGAGCATTCTCCTCCCTTCCAGCGATAATTCTAAACCAGATAGTTTCATCATTGTTCCTCGGCTGGCCTGGATCAGCGGCCTTCGTCGAAGAACCCCTTAAAATCCTGGGTGTCTATCTTATAGCTAGGAGTCGCTGGCTTGGCGGCGAGGTAAACGACCACCTGGACGGCCTCATATACGGCGTAGCAGCCGGCCTGGGCTTCAGCCTAATGGAGAACATCTTATACGTTGCAAGGGGCTTAGCAGCTAGCGCCGTAGCAATAATCTTCATAAGGGTGATAACAGCAGCTATGCACATGTTTTGCACAGGCCTTATAGGCTGGTGGATAGGCTACCTGAAGGTTAACGGTCTAGAGACGAAGATAAGCGGGATGGTGCCAGCCTTGCTGTACTCCATGCTCATCCATGCAACCTGGAACACAATAGCAATGTTCGGAATACTCGGCCTACTCGTGCTGGTCCCTGCTGGGCTCTGGCTGGCCTATCTTACGAACAAGTTGGCGAAGGAAGCGTTGATGGACGAGTACTACTGGGGCTTCGCCACAGGCTACGCGCCAGACGAAAGACTGATACCTCAGCCCTACCGCACACCATAAAAGAAATACTTATACCCTCCCTCTTCTATACTGTCGCTGGACCTCTAGTAGTACCATGTTAGACTGTGCTTATGCTCGCCGGGGAAGTAGCCGATTTCAAGGGACCTGCATGCAGCCTTCAGAATACAATCCTGGCATCTTGGGGATCCTGGAAGGCATACTGTTCTCCCGTGCATCCAGAGAAAGTCGTCTAGGGTGAAAGGGTCTACCCTGGAGGATTCCGAAACAAGTTTCCACGCATTTCTAACCTTCATCCTTATTGTAAGATCCTGGGAACGATTCAGCTCTATCCCCCTGTCTATGACCGTGTAGTCGTCTAGCTCCACTATTCCAAGCCTGAAGGCTATCCTTGTAAGGTGGTTATCCACTGGGACATGGAAGTTCTCCTCATCCTTGAAGGCTGTAAGGCCACGCTTATGGAGGAATTTTGCTAGCAGGAAGCTCTTTTTAGCCACGGGGTCTTCATACGCTATGAACCATGAAAGCCTTTTCAGAAGACCCTTTACGGTATCGACGTCTAACAGCTCGGTGTAAGACCCGTACTTATACATGATTTTCCTTCCAAGATCCCGCAGTAGCAGGGTTCTAACATGAAGGTCCCATATCACCATGCCACGGTACGATAGTAGTTTGAGAGCCTTAGACTGGCCGAGTTCTGATAGGTTTTCCGGCGTGTAGAAATCTGGTTCGCGCCGGTATACTTCCACGCCAAGCTTGAATAGTAGGTCTGACCCCTTATACTTTTTCCCGTTGATCCACGCTTCAAAGGGGTATACGGCGCTTGTTCTGTGATCGATTGCAACCATAGCGGTGAAGAATGCCAACTGTCGTTCGGCGGGGTCGGTCCTCGGAGGGAAGATTTCAAGATCGTATTTAGGTGTGTAAATCCTGCTTCTCGATATTAATGTTGAGATTTTCTTCACATTCTCCCTGTTGATTGACACTTTAAGGTTTAAGTCCACACTCATAGCTCGTGCCCTGAAAGCTTTAGTATGTAGTTAAGGGTGTTGCGGGTTTAACTTTAAAATAGTGTCTCTCTAGTTTGATGTGGGTTAAAATTGAGACTGAACCTGGTGGTTGTTTTTATCATTGTTTATGTGGCTGGAACTTTAGCCGTGGCTTTACTCTCCGCCGTTGAGCCTCCGGATGTTAGGATTATAGGTGTAAGTATCCCGGCTGAGGTTTGCATGGGGAGCCTTTACAATGTGATGGTTGAACTCAAGAATTTCGAGCACAAGGATGTCACAGTAAGCATCTACTATGGCGAGGAGGGGGGAGAATTCTCCTATATTGGAGATCTCACCCTGCCAGGCCGGGGTTCGGGAACCTACCAGTTCGTCGCCGTCTGCAGGGTGCCCGGCCTACATGTTATGACTGTTAAGGTATATTATGGAAGCATCCTGGTGGACTCCGTTTCCCGGCAGCTTAACTGCACCTCTTGCGGCGGTGAAACCCCTCCACCTTCAACGGTACCCTTCCAGGGCGGGCCTATATCATCTGTTATAGTTCCCGAGGACATGGTTGAAGGGCAAACCTACCAGATGGTTGTCTACGTGTTTAACTCCATGAGTAAAACCTCCGAGTTTAGGGTTGTCCCGGTCTGCACCGAGATCCAGGTTTCCCCGGTTCAGCGGTCAATTATGATACCACCAAGCGAAACTTACCCCGTGGAGTTTAGCATCAAACCTCTCACGTGGGGCGTTATAAATATTACTGTAAACCTGTATGTTGGCAGTACTATAATTGACAGCTCGATGGTATCGGTATATGTTAGTCCGAACATAACACCAACCACTACACCGCCACCCTCCACCACGGTGCCTCCAACGGAAACCCAAACGCCAATGTTTGACTTTGAAATCACAGTCCAGCCTGAAACGGTCACGGTTAGCCCCGGTGAGGAAGTAGCCATCCAGGTTCTTGTTACACTCTTATCGGGAAGCCCTGAAACTATAAGCCTGTCCCTATCTGGCGTCCCACAGGACTTTACGGCAAGCCTAGCCACGTACAGTATAACCCCGCCTGGAAGCACCGTTCTAACCATAAGGGCTGGAGAAAACCCCGGCGTATACAGGATAACAGTTAAGGGTGTAAGCGGGGAAATACATAGGGCGGCAGCCGTGTCAGTACAAGTTAAAAAAGAGGAAAGATGTATTATAGCTACTGTAACCTATGGTAGCGAACTCTCAAGAGAGGTTCAGCTGCTCAGAAGGTTTAGAGACGAACGCGTTATGAAAACCTTCCTAGGATCCAGCTTCCTAAACTCGTTTAACAAGTTCTACTACACATGGAGCCCACGTGTAGCATCATTAATCGCGGAAAGCCCGGCACTTCACGCCTACAGCTACTACTCGCTACAACCTTTAATCTACAGCCTAACAGCCACGGAAAAGATTTTCAAGGGGCTTACAGCTGTAAACCCCGAGGTAGCCATACTAATAGCCGGAAGCCTAGAGAGCATACTGCTCGGTATCATCTACCTTGCGCCAACACTAACCCTACTGGCCATTCTAGGCCTGAAAACAAGCAACGCCTTCAAAACAGTACTCTTAACATTGGCCTTCTCCTATATAGCCAGTGTAGCCTCCCTGCTCCTCCAATCCATGGGGATAGCATCCATATCAACTTTCCTCCTATCCTACTCAGCCATACTCCTAGGGGGATTGCTACCACCAACCCTCATAAGAGAGAAGACTCTCAGAATAAAGCTATAGGCTCCTGTTCTCAGCGTAGAGCCCCCACAGCAAGAGTTTATGACCCGAACGCGCATATAAACCAGTAAATTGCTAAAGCTTATTGATCAGGCTCATCGATCAGGGTATCGGCTCCAAAGTAACATGTGGAAATGTGTAGAAGGGTCAACAAATAGGGTAACATCTTTTCTTATCATGTGAAATGCTATTGTTAACTTTTAAATGCCCTACACATACTAGATTTGAGATGATGAGGTGTCCGCGGCGGATCAAATGACGCCGGGATTTCATCTGATCAAACCCCATGTTTCAGCGGTTACTAGAGTTTTAAAACATTCTATCCACGCATTATTATGGTAGGTTGAAGGTTAGACGGAGAGATTTTTTGAAGCTTTCCATTGCAGGCCTTGCTTCAACATTTATCACCGTGGCTTTAAGGGGGTCAAGGAGGGACTTTGTCAGGCCACCGGGAGCGGTTACGGAGGAGGTTTTCCCAGTAGCCTGTGTGAGATGTGGAAGATGCGCCGAAGTCTGCCCTTCAGGCGCCATCAAGATTTTACCTTTGACAGCTGGCTTTAATGCTTTCACACCCGTGGTGGAGGGTGTATGTATTGGGTGCTGGGAGTGTGCCAGGGTTTGTCCTTCAGGTGCGTTAAGATATTCTAAGGATTTGGTGGCTGACATTGGTACAGCTGTGATAGATAGGGATGCTTGCATTGTGTGGAGTAGGGGTGGGAAATGTAGGAAGTGTTACAATGTGTGTAGGAGGGAGTCTGTGGGGGCTATAGAGATAAGCGGCGGGGGTCCCCGGGTGCTGGTTGAGGATTGCGTTGGGTGTGGGAGGTGTGTTGAAGCTTGCCCGTGGGATGCTATAACCGTGGTAGCGGGAGGAGCTTGTAGAACTGGGTGGGAGCCAAGGGTGAAGCCTTGAGGTGGAGCAGGTTAAGGCTTTTTGTTCAGGCTCTAAGCTTGGCGGCCTCAATCTTAGTTTTATCGTCTGGGGTATGCTGGATCTCGGGATGGGTAAGTGTGGCATGCCCATATGGTGGGATACTTAGAATTTTGTCTCTCAGATTTCTGATGCTTGCCTTGGCTGTTGCTTTTGCTCTGCCAGTGCTGTTGACGGTTTTCCTTGGCAGATTCTTTTGTGGCTGGCTTTGCCCGGTTGGGGCTGCCCTAGATATTTATAGATGCATTCTTCCCGTGAAGGGTTCAGGTAGAAAGGGATCCCCGGCATTGTCTATGGCTCTTGGAACCGGTGGAAAGTATCTTTTTGCGGGGGCGTTCATTTTGCTCTCGTATCTGTGTAGGTATCCTATCTTCTGCGTGGTATGCCCTGTGAGAGGCATCTGTGGGCTTGGGAGGCTTAAGGAAGCCGGGTTATCCCTTCTACCAGTGGCACTCGCCCCGTTCCTGTTTGAGGCTTGGGGAAGCAGATCTTGGTGTAGGCATGTCTGCCCTTTGGGAGGCTTTCTCGGGCTTCTCAGCATTGTGAAGCCTGTAGGCTTGAAGGTTGACCCAGAGAAGTGTAGAAACTGTAAAGTATGCACTTTAAAGTGCAGGTTTGATGCTCTAACCCCGGGCCGGCTTGCCGCGGGCCGGCCTGCGAGGTCTGAGTGCGTACTTTGTATGGAGTGTGTTGATGAGTGCAGGTTTGGAGCTATAAGCCTTGGAATAGGCATCTAGAGTATTGGGATGGGTTAAAGCTGGCTGTAAATGCTTGAGGGAGGTTTTACTCCCGCCTTCCTTACAAGCTCAATTGTAGGCTTGCTTCCGCCTTCTAGCACGTCTATGATGCGACCTTCCCTTAAAACAATGATTATGTCAGCTAGGTGGAAGGCTATTTCAGGGTCCTGTGTAGTGAAGACAGCTATTCCACCTTCAGCCTTGTGGGCTCGTAGTATGCCGGTGAGACTTTCATATCCCTTCCAGTCTAGGCCTGAGAAGGGCTCGTCCAGCAGCAGTATTCTTGGCTTGTACGCGATGATTCCTGCTATAGCAACCTTCTTCTTCTGTCCGCCGCTTAGTCGGTGTGTGTACCTCCTTAGAAGGTTTCTCACATTGGATTTTGAAGCTGCTACTAGGACTGCCTCCCTGACGTCCATGCCCACCTGTTTTGGGCCTACCGATATATCGTCGTATACAACAGGTGCTATAAGCTGATCCTCAGGGTTCTGGAATAGCACACCACATATTCTCCTATATTTCCATCCAAGCATAGTGATGGGGCTCCCATCATACGTTACCTCCCCACTTGTTGGCTCGAGAAGCCCGGCTAGGAGAAGTATAAGGGTTGTTTTCCCAGACGCATTCGCCCCAAGGACAGCGGTTACCCTGCCGGGCTCCGCCTCCAGGCTTACATTCTCAACTGCTAAGGTTCCGTCTGGATACCTGTATGAGACGCCCACAGCTCTTAGACACATAGGATGACCACCGTAGATGCTGATGCTATGAGGAAGAGTGCCGAGGCTCCAAGGCTGTATTCCTCATGGTCCTGGCCCCATATCCTAGACTTGTATGCAGATGCTAGGGCTGTAGATTTACCGAGGCTCCTGGATATGAGGATTGCCGCGCCTCTGGCTGCTGAATTCCAAACCCTGGTATAGCCTGGCTTGTGGAGGAGCCTGGACTGCTGCGCTAACACTATACTTCTTATCTCCCTAATCTGGGCTGGTACCATCCTTAGAAGTGTTGAGACTGCAAGGGAAAACTTCTCCCCTGCCATGTATGAGAGCCCTTGGAGTATTCTTCCTATTCCGTAAATCATGGTTAAAGCCAGCATAACTGTCATCGACGCGTAGGTTCTAAGGACTATTGTAAGTACTTGGTACACTGTTGTCTGGAACTGCTCTAGCAGGATTCTCGGGGCCTGGGCTATAACTGTGAATATTAGGATTGGGAGTGGAAGTTTTAACAGGCGTGGATCCCTGCAGGCTACCGCTGCCAGGGCCACCGCAGCAACGGGTATAAGCAGGGTATTCGAGAATGCAACTACCGAGGTTAGGATGAAGAAGGATATGGGGAATACTAGGGGGTGGATCCCTGAAAGCCTCTTACTCCCGGTAGCTGATTCGACAGCATCCATCCATTCAGCCGTCTTTTCAAGTAGTTGCTCTACCACGCTGTATGGTTTCATTTCCTCCGTCTCCCTACTATTATTAGCGGCGACAGGAGTATAGCCACCCCTATAAATCCTGCTATTATGTATCCTACTGCGTCGTTCGCTCCTGGGAAGGTATAGTCTGGTAGAACGCCGCTCCAGAGGGGCTCAGACTCTTCAAGGCCTACTTTTTCCGCGGCCACTTCAAGCGGCTCCCTGTACCCCACTATCTCCGCCCCTATAACCCCGAACAAGGGGCTTAGAACCACCAGCACTATTATGATTATGTATGCTCTCTTCACGTTGCACCACCCACAAATACTAGTTCGGGATTTAGCCTTGACAGGTAGCTTATTACGAACATCGTGATAGCTCCCTCTACAAGGCCTAGAGCCGCATGCCACACACCCATAACCGGGACGGTTACGCTCAGGGGATAGCCGAAGGCAGGTGAAAGACCTATCTCAACGCCGCAGGCTATGGCTGCAAGCGTTATTCCAAGCCATCCTCCAAGAAAGGATCCGAAGGCCACCCCCCTCCCCTTGTCTTTGAAGATCTTGGAAGCAGCCTCGGCCACAATGTACCCTACGTAAACGTCTATTATAGCCATGTTTAGGATGTTAGCTCCAAGAGCTGTAATTCCGCCGTCTCCGAAGATTAGGCACTGCACCAGCAGGACCAGGGACATCGCACAGGCACCTCCGCTAGGTCCAAGGATCATCCCCGCCAGGGCACCTGCGACGAGGTGGGCGCTTGTACCACCGGGAATAGGCCAGTTAAGCATTTGAGCGGCGAATATTGCAGCAGCTATCACTGATAGGTAGCTTATCCTCGTGTTTAAGTCTGATAGTAGGCCTGGGATACCTGGACCTTTGAGATATTTCCTCCATGATAGATACAATATTATTATGCTTATAATGTAACAAGTCCCCGCTATTATAGGTGTTAGATATCCGTCAGGAATATGCATTTTAGACCATTTAGGTTAGAACTCCTGTTTCTTATTAAATGTTACTTTTCGTAAAAAAGTAACACCATAGGTTGTGGTCTGCCACTACTGTTTTGTTTCTTAAAGATTTACACCATCGATTAACAGAATCCTTATGTTCAAGCTTAATAGTTTGCACCTTCAACTTTCCAATTGTGGAGGACTACCTTGTCAAGGATATCGGTCTTGCCCCGGATGGTAGGGCGAAGATAGACTGGGTTTCAAGGTTCATGCCCGTCCTAAACATTATTAGAAGAGAGTTCGAGAGGGATAAGCCTTTCAAGGGTTTGAGGATCGCCTGCTGCCTACACTTGGAGATGAAAACAGCTTTTCTTGCGCTTGTCCTAAGGGATGCTGGTGCAGAGATCAGTATTGCTGGTAGTAACCCTCTTACAACCCAGGACGACGTGGCAGCAGCCCTTGCTGATGAGGGAGTACATGTCTATGCCTGGCGTGGAGAGACGGAGGAGGAGTACTATGCAAACCTTGATAGGGCACTATCCCTACAGCCTGATATTATAATAGATGACGGCGGAGACCTCGGCGTTATGCTCCACACCAGGCGGAAAGACCTGCTTGGTAGAGTTATCGGCGGATCTGAGGAGACAACAAGCGGTGTTAAAAGGTATAAGGCGTTGGAGAGGGAGGGCATCCTTTCCTTCCCTGTTATAGCCGTGAATGACTCGAAGTGTAAGTATCTCTTTGACAACCGGTATGGCACGGGGCAGTCCACGATAGACGGGCTGCTTAGAGCCACCAACCTGCTGCTGGCTGGTAGGAACATTGTAGTCGCAGGCTACGGCTGGGTTGGCAGGGGCCTGGCTATGAGGCTAAGCGGCATGGGAGGTAACGTTATAGTGACAGAGGTTAACCCTATCAGAGCCTTGGAGGCTAGAATGGATGGATTCACCGTTATGTCCATGTCTAAGGCCGCTGAGATAGGAGACATCTTCATTACTGCGACGGGAAACATTAACGTTATTAGGAGGGAGCATTTTGAAAGGATGAAAGATGGTGTAATACTTGCTAACGCAGGCCACTTCGACGTTGAGATATCCAAGAGAGACCTGGAGGAGATAGCTGTAGGCAAGACGGAGCCTAGGCCTAACATAACGGAGTACAGGCTTAGAGATGGTAGGAGGATATACCTGCTCTGCGATGGGAGGCTTGTAAACCTGGCTGCTGCCGATGGACACCCAGCTGACATCATGGATTTAAGCTTCTCGCTTCAGGCTCTTGCGGCAAGGTACATCGTTGAGAAGCATGATGAGATGGAAAGAAGGGTCTACGTGTTACCAGAGGAGATAGACTATAAGGTTGCGTCCTACAAGCTTGAATCAATGGGTATATCCATAGACAGCCTTACAGAGGAGCAGGAGAAGTATCTGCAGTCATGGAGGTAGCTTTATAGCATTCTAGGCGTGTGTTAGGCTACTGTTTTAGGAAGCTTTCCACGCCGGAGTCTCTGACAAGCTTTAAGGCATCTTCTTCAGTCTTCCTAATCGTGTCCTCGACGCTGAAGGTCGTGATGCGGCCGTGAAGCATCACTATTTTACCTGCTACCAGGACGGTGTCTACATCTCCTATTCTTACACTGTAAACGAGATGGGCTACTGGGCTGTGTAGGGGGGTAAGCCAAGGCCTGTCGAGACTTACGAGGATTATATCAGCATCCTTTCCCTCCTCGATCGAGCCTGTTGGCAGCCCGAGCACTCTTGCAGGGATTGTTGTCGCCATGTCAAGGACTTTCTGAGCCGGCAGGGCTGTCGGGTCAGAAAGCCTTTGCTTGTGGATTATAGCGGCTGTCTTCATCACCTCGAACATGTCAAGAAGGTTGTTGCTTCCAGCCCCGTCTGTCCCAAGGCCTACGTTTACGCCTTGGCTCAGCATCTCGGGGACTTTAGCTATTCCCTGAGCCATCTTAACATTGGTCACGGGAACGTGGGCTACTAGGACGCTTCTTCTCGCTAGGAGTTTCATATCTGAGTCGGAGATCCAGATGGTGTGGGCTGTTATCAGTCTTCTATCTAGAAGGCCTGTCCTGTCTAGGAGCTCGGTGGATGTTACTCCGCTTTTCCTCTTTACCTGGTCTGCTAGCTCCCTGTCCTCTGCAAGGTGGATGTGTACGGGAATGTCATACCTGGCGGATAGTTCAGCCGTCTTTTCAAGAAGCTCAGGGCTGCAGGAGTAGGGTGCGTGGGGGCCAAGGCTTGGGGTCACCAGGGGGTTTCTGTCTTTCCATCTTTTGACGTAGTTTTCAGCCTCTGATAGAACCTTGAAGGGGTCGCGTTTCTGAGGTGTCCCGTAGTCCATGTAACCTGTTGCTAGGACTCCCCTTACCCCAGCTTCGACGCATGCTTCGGCGATCTGGTCTTCGTAGAAGTACATGTCAACGAAGCATGTGGCACCGGAATGGATGGATTCCGCTATTCCAAGCAGGGCTCCTGTTCTAACCATTTCAGGTGTTAGGTGCTCCTCCATAGGCCATATTCTTTCGTACAGCCATTCCTTGAGAGGTAGATCGTCTGCTACACCCCTGAAGAGTGACATTGCAATATGCGTGTGCGAGTTTACGAGCCCGGGAGCCGCCATAAACCTGCTACAGTCGATCTTAATATCGGCTTTCAAGGGTTGGCGTGAGATCTTAGATATCTTACCATTCTCGATTAGAACATGGACGTTTCTCATTATTTTTCTAGTACGGTCTTGTGTTAGTAAAACCCGTATGTTCTGAAGCAGCAGGCTTTCAGACATATCTATAGTTAGCCACTGGTTTACTTAATAATTTCGAGACTACTAGGTGTTGTGAGATAAAATTAAAATAATAACAGCTGATAAGTCGACTTTGATGACCAGTATAGAGATAGTATTAAGATCTCTCCTCATAGTTTCGGCTATGGTAATGTTCGGAATATTGCTGTTGAAGTACGCCATGACAAAGCTTAAACCCCTCCTCATGTGGAGCATGCTCATGCTGATGATAGGCCTTGCCGAGGGCGCCGCCTCCCCGGCGAAGTCATACTCGCCTCTAACCTTCACCACCCCGGTCGAGCTGGGAGAGAAGCTTGTAGTGGTCTTCGGGGCGGCCTCGAGCAGCATATTGCTGGCCGGCGCCATACTTATAGCATGGGAGGAAATGAAATACATGGTTACACCCCTCATCCTGGGCGTATTGACGGTTGCATTTAGGCTGGCGGGCTACCCTGCCCTTTCAGCCGCGGTTTCCATGCTTACTCTAGCCCCTGCCGTAGCGATCTTCTGGTATGCCTACCTCAAGTTTAAGAGTCTTAAAGCCCTTCTCTTCGGTGTTTCATCCCTAACCCTTGTCCTAGGATACCTCCTAAGGTTTTACAACCTTACAGTTGGGCTAACTCTCTCCGTGGTTGGAGTACTAACAATGGCGGCCGCAATATTTTCGAAGGCAGCGTGAACATGGCACTAACCATCATAAGAGCTGCGAAACCATAGCCAAAATTTATATTAAAGTCTAGGCTAGATATGCCGAAAAACGAAGGTGGTCATGATGGAGCCGATCACAATCCTATGGATTCTAGGAGCGATATTCCTTCTGATAGGGTTGCTAGTTAAGTACAGCTTGAAAACACCTCTAGGCATGCCGCTGGTCTTCATAGGTATCTTATGGATTATCGTGCTTCTCGGCTACCACTTGCTATCCAAGCTAGGCATATATGGGAAGCAGCCTCCAGAGATAGGCTATGCCACGAACATTATCGCTGCCGTTATCATAATCATAGGCCTGGTGATAGGTTGGATTGCTGTTAAAAAGGCTAAGGGGTGAGGGGGATGGAGAAGAGTAGGACCATGTACATTCCGGCTATAATCGTAGCCGTGGTAGCGATAATCCTTTCCATCCACGGGGCTGTAACGTTCGCCAGGCAAGGGCCTGAGAACTGGGTCTGGGCTAAAGCATTCTTCAAGCTTGGGAGGCCATTCTGGCTCGTAGTCGGCGGAATACTCTGGATCCTAGGCACCGCGTTCTTCATAATGGAGGTTTTCCTCGGCTACACCTTCAAATTCCCCTTCCGCCTGGTGAAGCAGAGGATAAAGTGGGATAGCGTAGACGTCGCCGTTGCAGCCCTGTCAGCGGCGGTATACGGCGGCGGACTCACGGTAACAGGGGGGCTAACAATTATTCCCGGGTTCACATGGATAAGGCCTGCAAACATGCTTAGCCCAATCTTCGGGATGCTTTTCGGAATACCGGGCTGCGTTGGGACGGCTGTAGGAAACTTCATAGCGGACCTACTGGCAGGATACCTTGGGGTAGGCAGCATAGGAGGATTCGTTGGAAACTTCATACTCGCATACATACCATACAAGTTCATGAAAGACCACAGCATGAGATCTGCCAGGTCGGTATTCGACTACTACTTCTGGGGGGTCCTGGTTGGAAGCGTGTGGTGCTCACTATATATTAGCTGGTGGCTTGACGTCGCTAAGCCTCTTGTAGGCCTGCCAATAGAGTTCATATGGGGCTTCTTCGCACCCTTCGTGGTGGTAAACAATGCTATCGTTACAGCAATCGTCGGGGAGGTGTTGGCGTTCATACTATACCCGATAGTGAAACAGTGGGGCTTGTACTGGGCTGACAGGATAGAGTTCCTATAGTAACCCCCTTCTTTACCTTAGGTGACCCCTGTGTCAACACTCTACGGGCTTTACATCCCTGGGGAAACCCTTATCCATAGGCTTGACCCCAGAAGCAAGTTTCTATGGTTCATAGTTATCCTGGCTCTCTCGATATGCTTCTCCGATCCAAGGTTTAACGGGCTAATATATGTATCCATCATAGTTGTCGGGCTGCTCGCAAGGCTCACACCTAAAAGGTTTCTCTTCGTAGCGTTCAACAGCCTCGTATTCATCCTAGCATGCCTTGTCTTCTGGCCTAGAAGGGCGCCCCTCCAAGTTGGGAAAGTCATATTTACAATCCCGGTTCTCAACTGGAAATACACCGAGATAGGCCTCCTATATGCCTTCGGGAAGGCCTTTCTAATCCTAAACCCAATCACATGCATGCTTATAATCCTCTCAACAACCTTCCCAAGGGATGCTGTCCAGGCAGCCATGAAGGCCGGCCTCCCATACAAGGCTGGATACATATTCACCATTGCGTTGAGGTTTATCCCTGTTATGGCGTCTGAGACAAGGGAGATAATAGAGGCTCAGATGTCCAGGGGCCTTGAGATGCAGCGTGGAAACATATTCAGGAAAATAAGGAATTACATTCCAATATTCATACCCCTCGTAACAAGGATGGTGAAGTTCACCGTTCAGCTCGCGATGAGCATGGAGTCTAGGTGCTTCGGCGCGAAGGATAATAGAACGTTCCTGCACGAGCTTAAAATGAAACGTGCCGACTATGCCTGGCTGGCATGCCTGCTCTCCGCGGTAGTGCTGGGCTTCTACCTTAGATTTGTGCTTGGGGTTGGATATATACCTGTTAAATGGTAGGTTTCCCGACGATTTCTAATACTTGCTGAACCATCTCCTCAACTTTTATGGTTTCAGGGGAGAATCCTAGGTCCCTAACCCTCTGGGCCAGTAGGGTTATCTGAGGCGGGGTCAGGTTGCTTTTCAGGAGGAGTTCAACATCGGATAGTATTTTGTGAGGGTCGCCTTCGGCCAGCAGGCTTCCATTCTTCAAAACTATAACCCTCCCAACATATCTTGCTACTAGGGAGATGTCGTGGGTTATTAGAATAACTGTTCTCCCCTCTCGGTGGATCTTCTTAACAGTCTCCATTAGCTGGATGCACCTTTTATAGTCGAGGCCTGTCGTGGGCTCATCTAGAATCAAGACATCCGGGTTCATGACGAGGACGTCTGCTATCGCTATCCTATGCCTCTGCCCCATGCTTAGCAGGTGAGGGTTCGCATCCAGGGGTATGTTGAGGTCAAGCTTTCTCAGAGCGTCCCTGACCATGTCCTCCCACTTCTCACTTGGGACACCAATGTTTTTCAACGCAAAGGAAACCTCTTCCAGAACTGTTCTGCCGAAGAGCATCGAGTCTGGATTTTGAAAGACATATCCAACCTTCCTTGAGAGGCTTGCCGTGCTAGCGCGGCGTGTGTCGTCTCCGAAGACAAGTACTCTGCCCCTGGTAGGCTTGAGGAGGCCGTTAAAATGTTTTGCAAGGGTTGTCTTGCCTGACCCGTTCTCACCTACTAGCCCTATGAACTCTCCTTTAAAGATGGATAGGGAGATTCCTTTTAAAGCCTCAACACCGCCTGGATAGGTGTAATAAAGGTCTTCAACCCTTATTATTTCCTCCAACCCGTCACCACCTTTCGCAGAGCTTTTTCACCTTCACTTAGGACAACAGGGTACTCTTCAACGTTTAAGCCCTCATCCTCAAGGATATAAAAGAGTTCTGTAACCTCAGGCGGCCTGAAACCTATGCTCCTAACCAGGTCTTTATGGGAGAAGACCTCTCTAGGCGAGCCTTCAAGCACTATCCTGCCATCTTCCATAATCGCTATCCTATCCGCATGCTCAGAAGCCCATTCTATCCTATGATCCACCGCGATTATAGTCATGTTCTCCTCCTCGTTAAGCTTAACTATCAGGTCTGAAACCCTCTTCTGGCCTATAGGGTCAAGCATGGAGGTAGGCTCGTCCAAAACAAGTATCTTAGGACGCAAAGCCAGAACAGAGGCTATTACAAGCGCTTGTTTTTCTCCGCCGCTTAGGCTTTGGGGGTTCCTCTTCCTGGCGTGGACGAGCCTGACCAGCGACAAAGCCTCCTCAACCCTCCTCTCCACCTCTTCCCTCGGCAGGGCAAGGTTCTCCGGGCCGAATGCAACCTCATCCTCAACCGTCAACGCTGTAAGCTGACTGTCCGGGTTCTGGAAAACCATCCCTACAAGCTGCGAAATCCTGGAAACAGAAGATTTCAAAGTATCAATGCCACCAACCCTTATGCTTCCCTTAACTTTCCCGGACAAGAGGTGTGGTATAATTCCGTTAATTGTGTAGCACAGTGTAGATTTCCCACATCCAGAAGGCCCCATTATAACTACAAACTCGCCTTCATTAACGTCCAGGTTTATTCCTTTAAGAACCCAGTCGCCAACACTATACTTAACCCATAGATCCCTAATTTCCACCACTCCCAATCTATCCCACCTCGGAATCCATGCCTCTTATAAGGTTTCTAAATAATTAAAATATAATTACAACCTGAGCCCATGATTAAACGTGAAATCAAATTAGACAACGGTTTTGACAAATCATGCCTCCTAACATTCCGGTTCTCTAGAATCTGGCGGCGACAATCCATTGAATACCAGCCTATCCTGAATTTAAAGGGCTTAATATTTCAGATTTCGAGATTTTAAAATCACTAGGACTTGCTCTACCCCCGGAAACAGCTCTTACAGTAAGCCGCAGAAAACTATTAGGATGATAGCTAGAATATATAGATTTACAACTTTACAAAGGTGTATATCTTAATGTCTAGAGAGAACAAAAATCTGATCTGGGCCATTTTGGCCTTTATACTATTGATAACTATTTTACCCAAATTCATGTGGTCATCGTGGGGCTGGCGCGGACATGGACATCAAGAATACGGCGAACATTCTGATCATGGAATGATGGGTGGAGGAGGATACGGATGGGTTTATATGTACCTAATAGTGCTTGTCTTTCTCCTACTATTATTAGTGGGGGGATATTATCTATTCACCGAACTTAGAAGAAGCGAATCATATAGAAGCAGCGAAAGAGCTCTCAACATACTTAAAGAAAGGTATGCAAGGGGAAAGATAACGAAGGAACAATACCTTAAAATGAAGGAAGAAATAGAATCTCTTTCCATGTGAAATCATTCTTCCAATGTGTGAAGAGGAAGCTTAGGTACAGGGGACGAGATCATACTCTACTATGGAAACGTAGTCATAGCAGCTTTAAAGTGGAATTATACTTCGATGATGACGTTTCTTTGCCTTAAAGGTGGTAGGTTATCCTACTCTAATCATATTTGAGGATTGAGAATCTAAAACATGTACTATTAAATAATGGACGACCCTTCCTAGCTAGACGTAGCGGGTTGATAGTTGAAGGTAGAAAGAAAGTAGGACTATTCAAGGGGAGGCCTAACAGGTTCACAGTCTTGATAAAGACTGAGAAGGGTGTTAGGAGGTGCCATCTTAGAGATCCTGGAAGGCTTAGAGAGCTTCTAAAGCCGGATGTGAAAGTCATGTTCATAGAGGTTGAAGGGAAACGTAGGAAGACGGACTGCGAGGTAATAGCTGTACATGACGGTACTATATGGACAGTTGTCAACTCTGGACTTCACACGAGCCTAGCAATTGAACTATTAAGCGCTGGAGTCATTCCGGAGATAAAAGCCGAACATGGTATTAGACCGGAGGTAAAATACGGAGATAGCAGGATTGACCTCCAGGTCCTCGGAAGCCCGCCTACACTAGTGGAGGTTAAAGGATGCACCCTAGTCGTCGGGGGGACAGCCTTATTCCCGGACGCCCCGACCAACAGGGGTTTAAGGCATTTGAAAACCCTTATTAGGGCTGTAGAAGATGGATTAAAGGCCTATGTTCTCTTCCTAGTAATGAGGCCAGATGCAAAGATTTTCATGCCTAACTGGGCGACAGATCCGGAATTCTCAAGGGGTCTTGTGGAGGCGTTTGACAAGGGGGTAGGCATAATAGCATATACTTTCACCTTTAATGGATTAGAGATTAAGCCGGTTAGGAGGATACCCGTCACACTTCTACCCCTAAACAAAGATTGAATCTAGGTATTTAGGGGAGTCGATCTGGTTCGGCCTCTGGAGCGTCGCTGCTGGCTTCCTGTTCCCGTTCATATCTAACTCGCTGGCCGGGGCTCCGCTCTACGTAAGCTTCGCTTATCTACCTTCAAACCTGCTTCAGGGCTTGATCCCGCTGCTAGCATTCAAGTATATGAAGCTTGACCCAAGGCTTACATCAGCCAAGGACTATATAGGGTATATTCTCTTTGGTGTGATAATTAACAATGTCATCGGCGCTGCCTGGGCTGTGACTGCACTACAGGCCATAGGGCTCATTACAGTTGAAAGCGTGCCACTGTTCTTCTCTGGCTGGACCATTGGAAACGGCATACCAAGCCTGATCTTTGGGATCATACTGTTGAAGGCCCTATCTCCACTGGTTGTCAGACACAGAGCGTTCTGTAAGGGATGGCTGGCCTAAATCCCCCCTATTTTTCTTTAGCAGGTGTTTCATATGGGTAAGATGAAGAGAAGCCTTCTTGGATACTTGCCTGAGGAGTCACCTATTTTAATGCTTCACCCCTTGACGCGGCTTTTATTCTTGCTTGTTGTAAGCGCCTATCCTATGCTCGTGGAGATTCCTGAGCTGAATGTTGTTGGGATTCTGTTTATGTTTGCTATTTTTAAGTATGGGAAGGTTGACCTCAGGATTATTAAGAATTATAAGCTTGCGTTTATCAACCTGTTCTTCGTCCTTGCTATCGCCTACACATTTTTCGGGGGGTATAGGCCTGAGTATAGGGTTCTGGTTGAGATTGGCCCTATAAAGATTTGCTGGGAGAACCTTAGGTGGGCAATGATGGTTTATATTAGGCTTATATTCGCCATCCTGATAATCATCTTCTTCCTTAGCACCACGAGGGAGAGGGATGTTGTAGTGGGCTTAAGGTCACTCAAGGTTCCCTTCTCCCTTTGTTATATGGCTGGGCTTGCCCTGAGGTCTATAGGTCTTTAGGTGTTCAGGCAGGTAGATATATTGAGGAAGGCGTATATTAAGCCTCCCCATATAACTATGCTTGCGCAGAAGCTACAGGAGTACGGAATGCCTGGTGACGTGCTGACCGTTGAGGAGGCACTAGACCATTTCAAAAAACTTATTAAGAGGGCATGATAGTTTTAAACCTGTCTTTGAAGCCAGAGTGCATCTTTTAGGGCGTGCCTCACGAACATTATTATGCCTGCGTCTAAGTATCTTGCAGCTTCTCTCCGAAATGCTTCAACCCCCGGGGCTACGGCCTCCCCAAGTATCACCATAGAGAGCACTCCTGCTAGGAAGTATTCTCCATGTTCAACGAGCTTTTCAACCCAGTAGAGATCAGGTTCCACGTCTGAGATGCTTATTCTCCTCTCCTTCTGCACGGCTTTCACATATGATTCGCCTAGGGGAGGGGGCGGGTTATCCGCTGCTTTCAAGTCTTCAGGCTTGTTAATCGTTTTAAACTGGCAGTAGTCCTCGAAGGCTATGTATAACTGACTCTCCGATAGCCTGAGCAGTCCGTCAGCTCTTCTCCACCCGTACCTGCCAAGCAGGTCAGCGTTTACCCTGGCTTCTCCTGCATCGACAGCTTGGAAAAGGGTTTCAACATCGCCGTTGGGAGCAATCGGTGATACAGCCTTAAAGCCGTGTTTTAAAGGCTCCACAAGTTGCCTCAGTGTTTCCCCTTTAATATGGACAGCATCCCCCGGGATTACTATTATGGCGTCTCCTTGGGAGGCTTTAACCCCCGCTATTATGCCCCTCATGGGTGTCCTCTCCTTTGAGGAGTCGTCTACTGCGAAGGTAACATCATGCATGCCTAGGATTCCCTTGTACTTCTCCAGTCTTCTACTGTTGTCTACGGTGACCACTATCTCGTCGGAAATCTCGGACGCGGCTTCTACGGTGTGCTCTATCAGGGTTTTTCCTTCCAACTTATATGTAAGCTTGTCTCTAAGATTGAACCTTCTGCTAAGCCCACCTGCAAGTATTATTGTGGTTATCATCGCTGGCTACCCTAGCAGAATGCTTATCATGTCCAGGGCTTGATACAGCATGTCTCCAGGTATACCTACCCCTAATTCCACGTCGAACCAGGAAGCCTGGCTTAGGGTATTTGCCAGAACATCTTCCCTTAGGGGCTTGTCCTTAACAAGGTCCACCTGAACCTTGATGTTACAGTCCCAATCGCCGAGGACCTGCAGGTCCGCCTCAAGAATATCAGCGAGGACAGGAAGCGCTGGAATATGTACTATAACGTTTCCCCCTTCAAGAAAGCTTCTTAGTCTAGGCCTGTCCCATCCTGGGTCGACAAGGGGCGGTCCAGCTATTGAGTAGTAAATCTGAACTCCCACGCTTTCCACCATTTCCCTAGCCTGTGCTGGGTCCCCGGCTGGGAGTGTGTCCTGGGTTACTAATAGGATGACTTTAGATATACCGCTGGCCTTCACCTGGCTTAACACGTCTTGGAGGGTGCCCCAGTCTGTGACGAATATTTCCATGGCGAGATTGTACCCTTGGAAAACTTCGGATATAAAGCGTAGGTTTCTCTTGTTGACCCTGTCCTGGGGAACCACTACTACGACTGACTTATAGTTCAGCTGTTCAAGTAGTGTTTTAGCGTTTTCAAGATCCCCAGGCTTTCCTGCCGCTATGGATACCCAGCTTATATTTACCTTTCCTTTAAGCAAGGTCAGGTCTGCATGTTCAGGCTGGTAGATCTCTATAACCTTGTATGGGCCTGACTGGAAGAGCTCCTTACCATGTAGGTTTGCCGGTATCCTCCTGCCTCCTGGCCCGTAGGGAGTGAAGACGAATATCCCGGACTTCCTACCCTGATGTATCGCGGCCATCATCTCCTCTGTTCTAACCTCACCGTACATTCCGCTGTCTGTCAGCCTGCCTGTGGTTAGTGTGATATAAGCTGCTACAGCCCCCATGTTTACGTGGAGGATTTCATCCTCGGGGATGTTCTCCCTTATCCAGTCGGAGAGGGCTAGCAGATCCGGGTCTGAACATGAGAATCTCCAAGGGTCGCTTGGCATAGCGCCACTTGCCATCATAATCTCTGACAGAAGGGGTGAAGAGCAACGCTTACCCTGATGTCTCGGCGTCTTCTGGAAAGGCCTTCTTAAGCCTAGGGTTGGCTCGCACACGGCCTGAAGGGAGACCACCATTATTATCGCTGCAGCTAGGGCTTTCCCCTCCCACCCTGCAAGCCTCCGCCTAGCTTTTCTAACAGCCCATGCAGCGGCTATTCCTGCAAGGATAGAGTTTGCAACAGGTGAGTGGAGGAAGTATCTTGCCCCGTAGGAGAACGTCGGAAGGAACCCTATGAAGCCAGCTATCGGGACAAGATACTTTAGGGTTCCCCTCCCATATTCTACTATTGAAATTATAAGGCCTGCGAACGTTAACACCAGGTATACCAGGTTTCCAGCAATGAAACCTAAAGCTATACCTTGGAACCCGTGGACCATCATTCTGGCGTGTATGTATTCAAGGTTCTTTAATACGTGGATAAGCCATGGTAGATACAAAAGCAGGGCTATCCCTAAACACTTTGCTAGGAAGCTCCAGTATCCAACTTTCTTAGCTGCAGCAAGCAGGCTTATCATGATGGCTGAAGCTACAAATACGATGGGCATCCCCAGATGCATGTAAAATGCACATACAAGTATCAGGGTTGAGGGTATGAGGCTTTTCTTGTAAAAGTAGTACAGGAATGCGGGGAAAAGTATCACAAGCACCGCAGTCGGGGCAACGGTTACCTCCCACATCCAAAACATGGAAATAGACGAGAGGGTTATAAGGCTGTACAGGGCTTCGGGGCACCCGAATATTCTTCTTACATAATAGTATATTGAAAGCAGAGCCAGGGGGAACTGGACTACTGCAAAGAACCTGCCGATCGATATGTAGCCCACCCCTGTAAGGCTGTGCACCCACCAAATTATAACGTGGAGGAGCGGCGGATAGACCTGGGGCCTCCCAACAGGGGCGTACTCGTAGTAGTCCCACAGAGTAACCCTACCGTAGTCAGCGTACATTTTCCCCATTAGAAGATGGTACGGTGTATCCCAACCTGTCGGGAGCCCGGCACTTCCCATTGTTAATAGTGAGAGATGGGCTATGACTATGATAGCTGCGATGGCATCATAGACCGTAAATTTCATTTTAACATTATTGTACGCTGATTTCATATTAGAATTTACCATATGAACCAAAAATAAAACTATCTGGAACAGGTTTAAAATTTGGAACATGCTAGCTGGAGAGGGCTCCCTGGTAGAAAAGTTTTAGTATCGGGATGGGCATGTACTTCATCGCTTTAACCCTCATTCTCCCAGGCATTAATAGTAGCATTTTTAGAAGCATTTGAGCCTTTCTAAACCTGGAACCGTATTCCGCCTCCCATCTCTCACGGTAGTCTCGGAGGCATATCTTCCCTGAGTAAAGAGCATATCTTATCCCCTCACCGACCGATGGCATAACCATGCCTGCGGCTTCCCCAATAATTATAAGTCTTCCGGCCTTCAATGTTTTTATAACGCCTCCAACAGACAAGGCTGAAAATCTCGGCTTCGACAGTGGTTTTAAACCGGCCTCCTCAAGCCTCGACAGGAGTATCCTTCTTAGGATGGTTGGACTTGAGAAGCCTCCTATCCCAGCATTGTATACGCCTCCATGTGGGAACACCCAGAGGTAGCCGTAGGCTACTATTTCAACCCAAATCTCATCTTCATCAGGACCCTGCCCCCTACAGTATAGCTGGCAGGCTGGTATAAGCTTGTAACCCGAGTAGTCTACACCCATCTGTAGGGCTAGAGCCCTCTCATGCCCTGTAGCGTCAACTACCAGGTCGTAGTCCTCTGCCATGGACGGTTTTGCCCTCTTGTTCAGGCTTACCTTACACCCCTCAGCTTCCGCGGCGCATAATAGCTCTTCCAGGAGGGTTCTCTTATCTATAATATAGCCGGAGGTTTCACCCTCAATAATCTTAACAGTCTTCCAGCGGATAGTAAGCCTACATCTAACTATACGATTCAGTATAAACTTTTTGCCCGCGAATGGGATGTATTTAAAAGCCTCTTCAGGTACGGCCCCGCCGCAAGGCTTGTAGGCTAGGGTGCCTCTCTTCTCTAAAAGGTGGACTTTATAGCCTTTTATAGAGGCATTGTAGGCACAGCTAAGACCTGCAGGTCCGGCGCCGGCGACGAGAATTTTCCCGGAGTTCATATAACCATGAAAGTTAAATAGTGGATTCTATCCTAAATAGATTCTCACCTCCTAGGAGGTGAAGATGTATTGTTAAATTACCTGTTACCTTTGTGTGTAGAAATAGGGTTTAGGAACGTGAAATATTGCATGTCTACGCTCTACATCTTCTCTGGAGTCCAGGATGCCAGATCGCTGGCGATTCTTTTAACCATTCTTACACCGACTATTTCGGTCTCATAAAGCGGTATTACAGCTCTAACCATAGGCCACATTTTCTCTCTTATGATCTCCATGTATCTTCTCTGCTCCTCATATTTATTCTTAAGATATTCTGTTCCCTTCTCAGCAAGCTCCCTCCTAAGCACTCCGTTTACTATAACCCCGCCTACTGCTATGTTGAAACCTTGAACCATCCTTATAAACCTCTCAACCACGGAGATTGGGAGAGATAATGGTAGAGTTACGAAGAAGAATGCTGTTTGCTTGGGATTCCCGAAGATGCCTGACGCCTCTGTTATCTTCCTGTTCATCTCTATTAGATCCGCCATCATTGGGTCTTTCTTTATCTCCTCCATAACCTTATCCTTCCTGAATGAGAGTTTAACCCTTAGGGACAAAGCTTCTTTCCTGCTCTTAATCATCCTCTTAAGCCACATTCCATATATCTTGTTAAGTCCTAGAAGCCTCACAGCGTTTGCGACGGCCGCGCAGTCGAAAACTATCTTGTCAAAGTTTTTACCCTCTCTGAGCATTATATCTATGGTTTCGTCGAACATGGCGCTCTCCTCAAATGCTGGGTTAGTTGAAGCTATCTCTATGAACTCGTCGGCCTTTACAGAGATGTCAGCCCACTTTAGGAACCATCTTAGCCTCTCGGTAAGCTGTTCTTTATACCTTCTAACCCTGTCTGTGATGTCGACTTCAATCGCATATAGGTTGTCGATGCCTGAGACTTCCTTTATAACTCCCCCGGAGAGGTCTTGCTCAAAAAGGCTTGAAAGGGAGTGTACCGGGTTAAGGGATGCTATAAGAGTCTTTCTCCCGGTTTCGGCAAAATAGGCGGCTATACCAGCAGCCACTATGGTCTTTCCAACCCCTCCTTTGCCCCCCGTAAAGAGGTATTTAACCGTGGGGTTTTGCTCGATAAACATCTTAAAGGTTACATGGCCTGACACTACTCAAACACCTCCAAACCTGGCTTTTCAAACATGTGCTCGGCAACCTTTGCAATCATATCTATCCCCTTCGGCTCCCTGTCGAACATTGGTATTACAGCCCTGACGTACTCCCCGAGCTCCCTGTTAATAACCTTCATATATCTCTGTTGCATTTCAATTCTTCTCCTTAGAAAGTCGGTTATGTCTCTCCTTTCAAGTAGTTCTGGAGGGTAAACCTGGTTGACAATCACACCGCTAAGCCTTATTTTAAGCTTCCTAAACATTTCTAGAGCCCTCTTGGTGTCGAGTATAGCCATTTTTTCTGGTATTAGAACCATGAAGAACGCGCAGGTTCTCTCATTTGTGAGCATGTCCCTGAAGAAGTCAAGCTTTTCCCTAATAGATGTAAGCTCCCTTATAACAGCGTCCTCGGTTTCAGATGAGATTCCCCTAAGCTTAGCAGCTGCTGCAGCATATTCGGCAGCCTTCTTCCTGGTCTCTTCCATCTTGTCAATCCATGCGTCAAGTATCTGAGCCATTGAGATCATCCTAACCCCGTGGCCGAAGGGCGGCATGTCGAAAATATAGGGATTATACTTCCCACTAGCGACTAGGTCTGCCATTGCATCATAGGTTGCAGATTCATGCATCGCGGGCTCATAGGCAGACGTCTTGATATACTCTTCAATCTCCCCCGGAACCTCTTCTAACCCGTACATCTCCTTTATCTGCTTTCTGATCTCATCCTGGAACTCGGAGATTCTCCGGTCAGCGTCTATCTCTACAACGTAGAGGTTGGGTATGATTTCCACGACGCCTTTCCCAAAGATATCTCTTTCAAATATGTCGCTTAGGGAAGCCTGGGGATCTGTACTAAAGCATAGGGGCTTTCTCCCCTGCTTGGCGAACCAGTAGGCTGTTGCGGCACTACAGGTGGTTTTTCCTAGGCCCCCCTTGCCTGCATAGACTATTATCTTAATGTCCGGGTTTTCTCTAAGAAATTCGGGTAGGGATACGGGCATACCTATCCCCTAATAAAGCATGTCTGTTATGTCTCTCTCCTTGAAAAGCCTCCTCTTCCAACTTTCAATATTAGGTAGGGCATAGGGCAAAAGCTTTAGAGAATAGTAAGGAGGAAGTATCGGTATCCCCAACATGTCGCCGAGGGTTATCAACATGAAGAGATGCTCAAGGTACATCCTTGTCTTAAGCATGTATCTAACCATTTGATGCGAAGCCATACCATAGAAAACTCCTTTTATAGCCTCCTTAACCTCCTCTCCAGACCCCTCCTCCTTCTTTTTCCTTTTGAATAACACCTTGCAATCACCACTTAATAGTTGGGGAAAGCACCGCTTAAAAAAGTTTGTAATTTTCAGCTTCTATTCGAGCTTCTCCACTATATCTTTCTCCTTTAAAATGTACTCCTTCCATAATCCGACCATTGGAATAAAGTATGGCAAAATTCTAAGCTTGTAAATCGGCGGCGCAAATGGTATACCAAGCATGTCGCCCAGGGCAACAATCATCATTGCAGAGTCCTCTATGAATTTAGCCTTCTTGAGAGACTTAACTGGAGTTAGAACGGCAAAGCCGTAGAAGAAATCCCTTAATATTGATTTAAACCTTCTGAGCATACCTTTTCAAGCCAGAGTATTCTGGGCACATCACACTTTTAATATTTAATTTAGGATGCCCATATTGAATGCAGAAAGCTAACATCGACGCCAAAAATCCAATCCTTGGAGAGGTAAGGTTCGTAAGTATCCTCCTACCTGAAGAATGGCAGATTAGGCCTGCAGGCTATATAGATGTTGAACTCGTGAGAGAGACAGGTGGAGATAGGTGGGTTGCATCGGGCTACATTACACTCAATATTATAAGGGGTGAAAAGCCTTTAGCCGTAAAGATAACGGTCAGGGAACCCATCCTAGGTTTTAACCTGGATAGATGGGTGGCTAAGGCTTCCAGAAATTCTGTTAGGTCAGGGTTTGTGAAGATTAACGGCCACAACGCAGGGTACTCTATTAAAAAAGCTGGAAGGAGGAAGTACCTCTTACTTGGAGACATGATAAGATGGACTAAAATAGAGGTAGCATTCATGTGCAAGGAGACGGCTAGAAGAATAGATATAGTAGCTGAGGGAGACATGTCAGTTGAAGAAGCAGAAAATTTTATTGGAATCCTTTCAAACCTTAGATGCCACTAGGTGGGAGGCTCTCTCCGCAAGCCTAAGCATAAGCCTTGCCACTTCAGATTCGGCTTTGCACCTAACCAGAATGTTTGGCACCCCTTCACCTATAACAAGAAGGTTAATTCTGCCTTTAAGTCTCCTAATAGTTCTCCTAAACTCGTTATCTCCTAGAAGCCTTATGGCTCTAGCTTTATTATCAGTATAAACCTCAAAGCCAACCCAGCCAGGCTCAAGCCTGTCCATTCCCTTTGCCTTTCCGCCTATCTGAAAGGTGAAGTCTGGGTCTTTACTGAAAGAAGCCTTGAGAATAAACTCGTCACTCCTCCCCATAAGTCTTGAGGCTATGTAATGGGTTAAGAATTCTCTATCCATAAGTAGAACTGTTATCTCAACCCTTTTTAACGGCGGATTGCAAGGGAATGAAACTTGAAACATCGAAGAACCGAGACTTCTATAGCTAACCTTCTTGGAATACGATTTAACAACCCCTGATAGGACCTTCCAGTAACCTCTTTGAAGCGAATAGTTCACATGTCTACCGTAGAAGTAGGATATAAGCATCACAGCCGTCAGAGTGAAAACTATAAGGACCCCAAGTCCCACAATCCTTAAAGCTATCGGCAAATTTTAAAAGCTAATACGGCACTTAGTATAAGACCCGACATGTATCCATTCTGGTTCGTAGTTCTAGGTCTAGTAGTATACGCCGCGGCGTACAAGCTCTACGCAAAGTGGTACGACAAAAATGTCTGGAAGCCCGACCCCGAGAAGGCCACTCCAGCCCACATGTACATGGATGGAATAACATTTTTCCCTGTAAGCAGGTACGTACTGTACGGATTCCAGTTTAAAGGCATCGCAGGCCTAGGACCGATACTAGGACCCTTTATCGCATTATTCTACGGCTGGGTTCCAGCCCTCATCTGGATACTACTTGGAAACTTTTTCATAGGATGGATCCATGACTACTCATCCCTCTTCATGTCTGTCAGGAATGAAGGTAAAACGATGGGGCCGCTAACCTACGAGTATATAAGCCCAAGGGCAAGAAAGATGCTCATGGGATTCCTATTCTTCTACCTGATCCTAATAATAGCGGTTTTCGCAGTCCTGTGCAGCGTATTCTTCAAAACATACCCGGTCTCAGTGCTATCAATCATATTCCTGATTATAGGGGGAATAGCAAGCGGGGTACTGATGTTTAAAGTAAAAATGGGAATAGGGACATCTACAGCCATAGGACTAATCATAACCATAATAGGCATAATCCTGGGCAAGCTATACCCGATAGAGTACGCAAACCTAACCTTCTGGATGATATTTACAAGTATAATACTGTTTATCGGCGCAGTTGCACCGTTAATGTATTTCGCCCAGCCAGTAGTATACGTGGCATCATACCCAGCAATATTCGGAATCATACTCCTAATCCTGGCGGCCCTGATCTCACCGGTAACAGGAGTTAAGATCGAGCAGACAGCATGGGGGGGAATACTCGGGACAACCGGTAACTTCTGGAACCCGGGGCCTATTTGGCCGATCCTAACAGTGTCAATAGCTTGTGGTGCGATTTCAGGATGGCATAGCCTGGTATCAACCTCAGGATCAGCAACCCAGCTAGATGTTGAAACCGACGCTCTGCCAGTAGGGGCAGGAGCAATGCTTACAGAGGGATTACTCGCCCTGGCATCCCTAGCGGCGTATATGGTTCTAACACCCGATGAAATAAAGACACTTGGAGGAGTAAAATGGGAAAGCCTCGTAGCAGGGGCAGCAAAGCTTATAGCACCGGGTGGAGCCGGGGTTGCATGGATTAAAGCATTCTACGCCATGTGGCTTGAGCTATACGCCATAACGATAGGGATAATAGCTGTGAGATTCTTCTGGCTTGTCTGGGGAGACATGGTGGGAGGAGGAGTTCTCGGGAACAAGTATGTGGGGGCATTGATAGGGCTAATAATAGCTGATATATTCGCATACACAGGGGCATGGATAAACCTGTGGCTGTTGTTCGGTGGTTCAAACCAGCTACTAGCAGGCCTGGCGCTAACCCTCGTAACAATCTTCCTAGCTAAGACTAAGAGACCAACAATATACACATTGGCGCCAGCGCTATTTATGATAATAACATGTGAAGCTGCCTTAATCTTTGAATCTGCAGGGTTCTTCCGCGCGATAAAACTCGGAACACCCATAGTGAAGGGAAGCCTCGCAAACTATCCAACGGTAGCTTTAACTCTAAACGGGATATTCGGAATAGTAGGCCTGGTCCTATTCATCTTAGGCGCAATAGTGGCCTACGACGCTGTAAAAGCGTATAAGAGATTGAAAGAGTAAACCCTCCCCTTCTCCTTTTTTGCTATGTGAGATTCTAACATGGCGAAATAGATCTGTAACGGCGATTTTCCCTCCCCCTGCTGGGAATGTTGAGCCCATACATAAAAGCTTCAACAATCATTGAAGCTTTCTAGAAATGCTTAAATTCCATGCATGAGAGATTATATTTGATGAAGATTTCTAAAGGTGTTGTGATCCTCGTCACAGCTATCCTATTTTCTGCCTGTACTTTTGTTATATCTTGTCCGCCTACCGGGTCTCATATAGGTGTTGTTCTAAGGGAGCATATCTCAGTTGAAGATGCAGTCAATAGGCTTAGGGCTGTAGGTGTTGACGCCTGGGAGAGTACAATTGTGCATAGAACCGTTGACGGTGGAGAGGTGGAATTCAAAACAGTTGTTTTCCGGCTTGGGATATGGCTTCCAGCCGGGCCCATGACACCATTACCCATAGAGGCAACAGCGAGGATATACCCTGGTATTAACTATTCAGCTTTGAAAACTAATACGACGCTTGAAGGCTCCGAAAAGCCGCTGGAATGCGCACTAGGTCTCTTGTTGAAAGCGGGAATCATCCACTTGCCGCCTGACCCGTCGAGCTACATGGTTACAGAGGGGAACTTTATGCCTGCCGACGCTGTAATTAAGTGGGCGAAGCTAGAGCAGGGGGTAGACCTTGAACAAATGGGCTTTAGGTGCGGCCCAAGCCATGCAAACATAATGGTCAACGGCTTCGACGCCAAGGATGAAATTGGTGTGGTGGCGAACAGTATAGACAGGGGGTTAAGCCTGCCTGTTATAGAAGAAATTCTAAGAGAACGTGGTCTTACCTATAGGTTGTACACCATGGAAAACTTTACGGAGGGGATTGATAGCAAGGTACTAATAGTCCTCGGCGGACCTCTAGCCTACCAGGACATAGGCGTTCTCTCAAGGTTCCTGCTTCCACCCAGCATATCTGGAGCATTGGAGACAGACAGCAATTACAAGGTTTACTACAACCCTCCAGGCATGTTTAGAGGACAGGTTATCCTTGTGATCGCGGGTCATGACAGGTATGCAACCCGGTCCGCGGTTGAGGATGCCATTTCAACAGGTTTCCTACCAGTACTCATCGACTCAGCTCTTGAAGGCGGCATGATCTGGAGCTACCAGTACAGCTGTAGCTGCATGTTTAAGCCTCCAGGCGTGAAGGTGGAGGGTAGCAACGGCTCACTATATATCTCGCACACTGTCGAAACCCCAGATCCATGCTATACCCCAAGGATAAGCCTTACACTGGAGGATAAAAGGCTGGTGGTGGAAATCGAGCTTTATAGTCTTAATGTTGAGTGTATCCAGTGCATAGGCTGTGCCATGACAACCATAGAGGTATTAAACCTCAAGCCGGGAGACTACGAGGTTATAATTAACGGGGAGTCGTACAACGTTACGGTAGGCTAGAGCGTGAAGCTGTGGCATAGTGTTATATATTAGTCTTACCCCTTCACACATGTGATACAGCAGCTTAGGTTTAACCTTACAGCCATGTCCGAGGGGAACATAGAATTCACAGGACACGATATCCAAGGGGTATTCTTCAAGATGCTTGGAGAAGCCTACCCCGAGCTTGCATCGTTTCTCCACGACTATGAAAAGCGTAAAACATACTCTGTGACGCCAATACTCTACAGGGATGAAAGAGGGCTTCTAAGAATGCCCAGACATATTAGGAAGAACAGTCTCTACCATTTTACGGTCTGCGTATATAGTAAGGGCTTTGAGGGTTTCGGTGTTAGGATGATAGAGTCCCTGGGGAGATCTATAAGTGTAGGCGGCCTAGATTTTAATGTTGCCAATGCTGAGTTCGAAGCCTCAAGTTTCAGGCAGATCATAGGGGGAAGCAAGCCTATTAAAAGCTTCACCCTAAGGTTTGTAACACCTACATGCTTCAAAATGGCGGCATCGAACTTGTATGACTTGTTTCCTACTCCTCTGAGGATTTTGAACTCCATGCTCTCAATATTCAAAACCGTGGATCCCAGCCTCCTCTCCCATGAGTATGAGGGACTTCAGGAGTGGGTTTCTAGATGTGTCACAGCTAAGAGATACAAGCTTGAAACACGAAGGCTGGAGGGCGAGTTCAAGCTGCCGGGGTTCATAGGCAACGTAGCCTACATAGTGGATAGGCAGAGAGGTTTCAGCGAGAGGGACCATGAGAAGTATTCAAGACTGCTGGCGGGAATAGTGAAGGCTGCAACGTATACTAATATTGGAACGCACAAGACGATGGGTATGGGCGTGATACAGCTATTCACAGAGCCCGATCTCTAAGAGCGCCTTCCTAACCAGCTCTAGGAAGTTTCCCAGGCTTAAGCCTGATACCTGAACTCCTCCTATGTTCCCCCTACCACCGGCGCTTAGCCCGCAAGCTGCAAGCTTCGAGAACAAGGGTTGAAGGTCAATATCTTGTTTTGTTCCAATACTGGCTGAGACAGGCTTGCCGTCCTCAATCCTTACTGCTATAACAACCTTATACTCTTCTTCGAGCTTGAACATGGCGCCCCTCATAGCTGCCTGGTCAAGAGGGTCATAACCATCATATGTGAAATATACTATGCCACTGCACAGGCTTACCCTATTATTGTAGAGGTGTTTCTCCCTCTCTTCAACTAGGCTCCACTTCCCGCCTGTCTCTGTAGCCCACTCTATTATCCTCCGCCATTCTCCCTTGTAAACCCAGCCAGCAACTCTAACCCTCATGTCCGGGTTTGAAATTTCAAGCCGGTACGCCTTGTGAAGGTCCTCAATCAACTTTGAGTCGTAGATTGCCTGGTCTATCTTACCAACAGCGTCGACGAGAAGCAGCGCTTCAGAGGACAGTTCAAGTCTAAGAGCCTTCACAACTATTTCAGCCACGCTCGCTCCGTCCATCATAAGGTGGTTTTCAACCTTCCCATCCCTGTAGAGAAGCAGGCCACTCACCCCACCATGGTGGTCGACAAGCAGGTTCCACCCGGAATATTCTAGCCCCTTCGATGGGGGAAGCTCTATTAGAAAAGATCCTTCAACCCTCATCCCAATGAGATTTCGAGGATGAGGGAAACTTACAGAGTCTAAGCCGGCCTCGACGCCACAGAGGTTCAGGCCCCGGAGAAGTAGGCCTGCTGCGAATATCCCGTCCAGGTCACCATCACTTACAATGTTGACACCGTGATCTTTCGCGAAGTTCAATATGAGATCTCTGGAATCCATACAGTACAACATGCACAGATAAATATAATCGTAACCCATGTATTGCCGTGGACACAATCGGAGTGGATGTTGGAGCCACTAATATAGTAGCAGTAGAATTACAGGGCGGGAGGTTTAGGCTTATATATCAAGGTAAAACCAGCCTGAACATTTTAAGTAGCCTTGACAAGTTCATTTCGAAGCTTGCTGGAAGGTGTAAGTGTGACGCTTTTGGAGTAGCCCTGGCGGGTGTAAGAATAAACGCTGATAGGGTTTATATGGCGTCCCTTAAAGCCACGGTCAGGCTGCCCCCGGCGGAGAATGTTTCGTATTTCAAGGATTCTGAAGCGTTCGCCCATGCCTCCCACCAGCTTGAACACCCATATACTTCTAGCCTTGCCGGAGTAACCATAGGAACAGGAATAGGGCTTGGACTAATAATTAATGGAAGACCCTACCTCGGAGCCGGCAATGCTGGAGAGCTTGGCCACACGTATGTAGGGATGGATGGGCATAGATGCATATGCGGACTACCAGACCATCTTGAAGCCTACTATTCTGGCTGGTCTTTTAAGGGAGACAAGAGTGCTGTAAACAAACCTAAGAGAATGTTGGTGTTAGCAAAGGCTCTAGCCAGCCTTGTCCACATCTTAGACCCTGAAGTATTGGTGCTCGGCGGGGGTATAGGGTTAGCACTAGATATTCGAATGCTTAGAAGCCTGGTCTACGAGCATCTACTGCCAGGTTTCAAGCCTAGGATTCTGAAGACCAGGCTTAAACATGCCGTTGCAAAGGGTGCAGCTCTACTTGCAGCTTTACCCGTAACATGTGAGGTCATGTGAGGCTCTCAATTTTCTCCTTGAACTTGCTGATTGCTGTTTCCATGTATTCCCTGTCTATGTTTCCCCACTGGCCTGCTGGTGTCTCATACACCCTCTCTGGCACCTTCAAGTCTTCGACTTTGAAGCCAAACTCGAGCTTAATCCTCCATCTCTCCCTGTAGATCGCTGTTCCAAGTTTTTCAAGGTCTTCAACAGTGTAGTTTATGCCAAAGGGTTTCAAAGCTTCCGATATATGCTGGAAGGTGTATATCCCCCTGGAGAAGAGGCATACAACAAGACTGTTGAGCACGGTTCTCCTAGCCTCCTCCTCTGTAAGCTTTTCAACAGACTCCTCTGGACTGGGGAGCTGCCTTAGCTTCTGATCTAGAGAGTATCCTGCCGAGTCAAGGTGGCTGTGTCTGGCACCCGTTAGGAATCCTAGATGTGCCAGCGGCCCGGTATGGTAGCCAGGCATTTCCAGCCCGCCGTAATGGAGGGCGAACTCTTCGCCTCCATATTTTACAGCGCAGTGTTTAACTCCCTTTGCAAGGTCTGAGAAGACCCCTGAGCCTTCTACAATCAGCCGTATGGCTTTCGTATAGGATTCTACATCTCCCCAGCTGAGTTTGATTTCTCCCAGGTCTATTATGCCTTTCTCCTGGGCTTCCGTCGCCCATGCAAGGGTTACCCCGAGGCTCATAGCGTCGAGACCGTAGTCCTCAACTACTTTTATTAGTTGGAGCACTCTTCTCCCAGTCTTTACTCCAAGCATGGTTCCGAGGGCATATATTGGCTCGTAGTCATAGTTTATGAAGCTTGTCTTGTAGAAGTAGGGCTCGTGCGGGTATTCCTCCCGGAGGGCTGCCAGGTGGATGCAGGCAACAGGACAGTTGCTGCATGCAAGCCTCCTACCCAGGTATTTTGAGGCTAGCGCTTCACCTGACATCTCCTCAGCGTGTTCAAATCGCCCCGTATTAAGGTTCATGGTCGGTAGGCCTCCGAGCTCGTTCAACGGGTTCACGTTCATCGGTGTCCCTAGCTCGTGATACTTTCTCATGAGGCCGCTAGTCACGGCGAGGCTGAAAATCCGGTCGTACATCTCACGGTACGCTTGTTTATCCATGACTGGGATGGCAAGGTTCCCAGAGATTACCACCGCTTTCAATTTTTTCGAGCCGAAAACAGCCCCGAGGCCCAGCCTGCCGAAGTGCCTGCAGGTCTCCGTTACAACGCATGCATAAGGTATAAGCTTCTCTCCCGCCAGCCCTATCCTCATTATTGTCCTCTGCCCAGCCATGGGCTCCCTTTCAGCTATAACCCTTCCAACCGTTATGCTGCTGCTCATGCCCCATAGCCCACGCGCATCCCTAAAGTAGACTTTCCCACCGTGTACGGCGATATACATGGGGTAGTTGCTTCTACCCTTTATCACCAGGGCCCCGTAGCCTGCCAGCCTCAGAGCCGTCCCAGCTCTACCCCCCGCGTAGCTTTCCCCCAAGTTCCCTGTGAGCGGGCTCTTAAATAAGGCTGCAACTTTCGAGCCCATCGGATAGGCCGCGTTAAACGGGCCAACACAGAACACAATAGTGTTCTCAGGTCCGAGAGGATCGGTGTTTCCATTTGTCTCCTCCTGGAGAAGTTTCACCCCTACACCTACTCCTCCAAGCCATTTTTCGAAGAGGTCGCTCCGGTCTTCAACCCAATACTTCTTGCGTGAAAGATCAATATACAGAACTCTATTTAGAGCTTCCATTATCCCACCTCTTCAAGCTTTATCACGCCGTACGGACAGTACTTGGCACAGTAGCCGCAGTAGATGCAGAAGATAGGCTTATTCACCTCGCTATCCCAGTTTACAGCTCCAAAGGGGCAGGCTTCCACACAGTAGCCGCAGCCAATACACATGTCGGGATTAAACGTCACCCCACCACCCTCCCTGGGCTTCAGAGCATCCTCGGGGCAGGAGGCAGCGCAGGGAGGGTCGAGACAGGCTCTACAGACAACCACTATGTGGCCACGCTCTATTGCTCCAAGACTTCTAACCCTTATGGCGGACTTACCATATCCGACAAGGCCGAGCCTTCTCGTACATGCCAGGACACAGCTGAAACAGCCAACACAAAGGTCGGAGTCTACAACTGATATTCTCAAGGGCAAGACAACCACTACCAGTAACCTATGCATGAAAGTTAAAAGTTACCATGTGACATGGAAATCCCCACACCCCAACACCGAACAAGCTGGATGTTTCCGGCTTTGTTTATTAAAGGAAGCCGTATTGGATATGTAGGTGGTGAGAGTTGAGGGTTGGATTTGCCGGTTTGGGCATGATGGGTGCACCGATGGCTAGGCGTCTCTTAGAGGCTGGATTTCAGCTTAAGGTTTATAATAGGACTGTTGAGAAGGCCTTGCCCTTTAGGGAGCTGGGGGCAGACATCGCAGGCGGGCCTGGCGATTTAGCCTCTGATGTAGATGTCTATATTACTATGCTTAGGGATGCTGACGTGGTTGAAAAGATTCTGCGGAAGGCTTTTCGGAAAGCTAGGCCTGGCACCATATTTGTAGACATGAGCACTGTTTACCCCGCCTTCTCAGAGAAGATGGCCTTAGAGGCTGAGAGTAGAAGGTTCCATTTCCTAGACGCTCCGGTGCTCGGAAATGTTGACGCTGCGGAGAGAGGCAAGCTTAAGATTCTGGTTGGAGGCAGTAGGGAGGTCTATGAAAGGGTTCTAGACGTGTTGAGGGCTATGGGGGAGCCTTTCTACATAGGGCCTCCCGGCTACGGGAGTAGGGTTAAGATGATTGTTAACCATATACTTATAACTACGGTTTCTAGTCTCGCTGAGGCCCTCGCCCTAACAAGATCTCTAGGTATAAAACCTGAGAGAATATTGGAAGTGATGCGTGAACATTCAACCGGTAAGGCGTTGGAGTACTACTGGAACAGGATGCTCCCAAGCGAGACAAGGGCGAAGTTCTATATTGAACTTGCAGCTAAAGACCTGAGGTACATAGTTGAAACAGGGGTTAGGAACAGGCAGATGCTCCCAATGGCGTCTGCTGCACTCCAAAACTATACGAAGGCCTCGAGGTTAATCCCGAGGAAAGACTACACCAGAATAGTAGAGGTACTGTAGAGAACTGTTGAAACATGCTAAACCTTCCGCATCCAGCAATGTAAAGTTTAAGGCAGGCCTCTCCAGCTCAGAATCATTAAATATTTGTGGTTTATATTGTTGACTAGTGGGGAAATGAGCATTGTCGTGGTCGATAATAAGTACAGGGTGACCCTTGGGAAGGAGGTTAGGAGTAAAGCTGGTATAGGCAAGGGTGACAAGCTTATAGTCATACCCTTCAGAGGGGGCATAGTCCTAGTCCCAGTTAAGGGGAAAAGCTTTAAGGGATGCCTGGACGGGTTCAGCTTCAGAGAGGAGGAGCATGAGGCTACAAGATACCTGCTAGGTGGAGGATAATGCCAGTACTAGATACTGTCGTCCTTTTCGCAGCCGCCGACTCCACGGGTCCGAAACATGAAAAGGCATGTATTCATGGAAAAGCTACGGGAGGAGGACTACGTTCTTTCATGCCTAGCCCTAGTGGAGTTTGACATTGTCCTGAAAAGCCGAGGGTTCCCCCCTGAGGAGAGGATGGAAAAGCTAGCCCTACTCCTGGCAGACTATCCACAAGTCAAGGACAGGATGGGTAGAATAACACCGCTAACACTATATCTGTCTGCGAAGCTTGAAATGGAGCACAAACTCGACTACTTCGATGCAGGAGTAGCCTCTGAAGCCCTCCAGCACGACGGCATAGTAGTATCAACCGATAAAGCATTCGACAGAATACCAAACATAAAGCGGAAATGGTAAGCCAGAACATCAACTCAGCCTCCACGCGTACCCGGTCAGATCGTAGCTTCTAGACCTTGAGTCACAGATAAAGCGTGCTACGGGTACGATTGGCTGTTCTACGGATTTGCCTTCGGCTTAAGCCTGGCTTTGCGCGCGACTAACCACACAGGGCATTCACTCCTATGGATATTTAGGTTATTTTGGCTTCGCATATCCCCACTTTTTCAGAGCTTCTCTTAGTTCCGGTTTTTCCCTTGCATATTCGTCTAGGCTTATTCCTTTAAGTGTCGCCTCTATCGCCTGTCTCACCGCCATCGCTCCCGCCTTCCCACCCCAAGGGTGGCCCCATACTCCCCCTCCTACCTGTACAACGAAGTCTGTCCCGAATATTCTCATTACTTCCGGGAGCAGGCCTGGGTGCAGCCCTCCAGAGCTTACTGGGAACGTTTTCTTCATGTGATCTAGCTCTTCTATTAGGGACTGTCTTATTGCCTTTACCTCTTCTAGTGGGGACTCAAGCTTTCCGACGACTGTTCCTATGTGGAGCTGGTCGACTCCTATTAGCCTTGCCACCTTCGCTACAGCCAGCATGCTCATCCCATGGGTCTTGTCCCTGGTGAATGCTGCATGGAAGGCTCTATGGGCATGTATCGCAAGCTTTAACTCTTCGCATTCCTCCCTAACTGTTTGCACCGCTGCCCAGCCTGTTGTTAATATGTCAACCATCACAAACTCTCCGCCCAGGTTTTTCACGAGTTTTGCTCTTCTCAACATTTCCCTGGTCTCTGCTGTGATGTTTATCAGGTAAATCTTCTTCTCCCCTGTCTCCGCTTCCGCCTTATCACGCATCTTGAAGCATTTCTCAGCTCTCTCCTCGAACCTGTTGAAGCTCTGGCTTGAAAGGTTTTCGTCGTCCTTGAGCATGTCGATCCCCCCTATCCATGCCTCATATCCCGCTTTTGCATGGTTTTCAGCTGTGAAGCCTAGCTTAGGTTTAAGGACTGACGCTGTGATGGGCCTATCATAGACTTTCAACATTTCTCTAACGCCCTTTATCCCGTACTGTGGGCCTTTGAAGCTTTCTATTATCTCCTTGGGCCATTTGATGTCCAGCAGCCTCAGCCTTTCCACCGCTTTCATCCCGAATATGTTACCAGCTATTGAGCTTAGGATTTGGGGCATATTGCCTGGCTCAAATAGCTCCACAGGATAAGCTATTTCAACAATGTTCCCTGATATTTTGTAGGCTTTAGCCATAAGACGCCTTATCTCAGGCTTCATCGTTGTGAGGGTGGTCCATGTCCCAACGGAGCTTTCGGAAGCCACTCTTCCGGCGGCTTCCTCCATCGTTATTCCCGGGGCGGGTTGAATCCTGAACTTTACGATGAGATCGCTCGGTTTTGGAGTGTACTCGGTATCTACAAACTCGGTATACCATTCAAACTTCAACTTTCAACCCTACTCAGATAGGGGCTCAAGTAGTTAAAATTATGACGTCTAAGCTCTAGCTCTTGCATCCATCAAAGCCTTGACACATTCTATTGGGACGTCGATCATTGCAAGCCTTATCCCTGAATCCTGGTCCCCGTGGAAGTCGGTTCCACCAGTGCAGATTAGCCCGTGTTTTTCAGCGATCTCCTTGTAGGCCGCTATTCGACTTTCCGTGTGTATAGGTGTGTAGACTTCGACTCCCATGAGACCCGTGCCCTTCAACTTAGAAATAAGGTTGTCTAGCTCTGAGGTTCCAATGTTTAGGGTTACAGGGTGAGCTAAAACTGGTATCGCACCACATTCTCTTAGAAGCCTTATGGCTTCGGAAGGTTTAAGCCAGCGTTTCTCAACGTAGGCTGGCGCTCCTCTTTTAAGGTATTTCTCGAATGCCTCTTCAACGCTTGACACGTATCCCTTGCTTACCATAAGCCTTGCTATGTGCGGTCTACCCACAGACCCGCCTACAAGCTCATAGACTTCATCAAGATCTAAAATTATACCCAGATCTTTGAGCTTTTCTATAATCCTTGCAACCCTAGCCCTCCTGTCTTCCCTCAGTTCCTCCAGTTTTTCTTCAAGCCTTCCTCCTTCCGGTGGGACGTAGTAGCCTAGAATGTGCATTTCACCAGTGGGCCATTCAACGCTTAGCTCAACCCCTGGTACTACTTCTACATCCCAATTCCTCGCCTCCTCTAACGCTTCTTTCAACCCTAGGGTTGTGTCGTGGTCTGTTATTCCAAGATATTCTACTTTAAGCCTGGCCGCAAGCCTCACTATTTCCCTAGGTGTGAGTATGCCATCTGAAGCTGTAGTATGCGTGTGAAGATCTATTTTAAAGGACATTTTCAAGTTTTACCTCGAAGTTTAGCCTTTTTACATATTGTACCTGGAAGTCCTCAGGCTTTATAGTTGTGATTGACGCGAAACCAAATAACTTTAGTGTCTCTCCTTTTAGGAGAAGACTTGCAAGTTCCCGTGTTACCGGCAGTGATACTCTGAACTGGTGTGTTGTGGCCTCCGATTCTACGCCTCTCTCCTTAACTCCTGTAAGGCTCAGCCAGTAGAAGTATTTTACTCCCCTCCCCTCGTCCCTCGCCCTATAAGAAACCACTATGTTTATTGTATCCCCTATTTTCACGCTTTTCTCCACTATAATACCTGTTATTTCAGGGCTTGCTCCATAGGATCGTGTACTCTCCATCGCCAACCACACCGTCCCGGCTAACATCAGCCCAGTATGCAACTATTAATCTTACACTTATACTAACACCATCACATATAAGCATTGCTACAGCAAGACCGCCACACCTAGTGCAACCATCAACAATCAGAGTGCACCCACTCGTTGAGGAAGCTATAGCTACAGCTGTCCACATTATCGAAAAGCACCTCTAGGGAGTATTATAGCCTGCGGGTATGACATGTATACCTCTGCAAACGCTTATATCTTCATAATAGATTCCTTGGATACATCTTCACACGCTACATTCATATTTATACGATATACTAGCAGTCCACATAGAATATTTCATAACTTACTACTCATCCATCGACCTTAGTCCACACCTATCAAGGTTTCAACAATGAATTCTGCGGCAACGTATCCTCCGGGTGTTCCCGCCATCCCCCATGCACGCATCCAAAGCGAAAAGCCTAATATGGCTTCTAGGATACTTAGTGGATACTATGAAGGTTGTTGGATCTTCAACATCTCCTAGCGGTTCAGCAGTTAGAGACAACTGTGGTAGGATTATAAGTGTTAGAAAGGGTAAAGAGACTTTTAGGGATGTCCTCAGTGTGTCTTAATGATGCTTGCCAAGATTTAAAATAGGAATAGGCTTAATATAATATGTTACCTAACTATGATTATAGTACTTCCACTAAACTTTATATCAAGCCTGTTCTCCGGGTATCTAGGATACAAAGCTCACAGTGAGGGACACGAGCCGTATAGGAGGGTAGCAACGGCATGGTTCCTTTCGGCAGCTTTAGGCTCAATCATTGAAGGTATAATGTTGGCCTCCCAAAATAAGAGTGTCGTTGAAATAACCGGGTTATCTCTACTACTGATTTTCTTTTTGAACTGTTCAATTCTCCTCCACTATGTGACTCTTCTGATCTATGGTTTTGTGAACCTTCTGTGGACTATTCCTATGTATGTTCCACCCATATTCTTAGCAGTGTTGATGTTCACTTTAGACCTGCATCCCACTGTCGTGAGGGTTACTAGCCTATATGGAGGGGAGTTCACAGCTGTTACCGGGGGGAGGTTCCAGGTTCCCTTCGAGATTCTACTTATGATTTACGGTTTTATTATATATCTCACGCTTTTTAGAGGGATTCTTAAGGAGAAAGGCCGTAGTAGGAAAATGTACATTGCTGTTTTCATATCAATACTACCGATAAATATGGGCTGCTTGGTATTCAGGCTACTTTACCCTGTTGTTGGTGTCTACAAGGTTTGCTCCATCTCCACTCTTGCAATCCCAGGATGGATAGTTCTATACAGTGTTTCTAAGAGAGTAGGCTTTTCAAAACTGGAATTTGCGGAGAGGGAGATAGAAGAGGTTGAACCAGGCGCTACATATATAATTGAAGACCCTAACAGGCTTAGAAGCCTAAGGCTGTTTAAAAAACTGTTAAACCAAGGTTTGGAAGGGCTGTGCATCTCGAAACGGATGCCTGAAGCCTCAGTTAGAAGATGCGGCACGAACAATGTAGTTTGGATTTCAACCCTTGGAGTGGAGCGTTCCATCCCCCTTACTCACCTAGCTAGGATCAAAGATATCGTTGAAAGCTTCCTGAAAGCCGGTGGAAGAGTTGTAATGATTGATAACGTGGAGTCCCTAATTCTTTTCAACGGCTTCGAGCAGACTATAAAGTTTCTAAATGGGTTGGCAGATATAGCATTAAAATATAAATCAGTCGTACTGGTGCCCATAGATCCCAGGACGGTTGCAGGAAGGGAGTTAGCTTTATTGAAGAAGTTTTTGAAGGAACTATAAGTGTATAAACATGGTCGACGATTCAGTTATATTATAAAATCTCAATGTCCATTACAATTCAATGTCAATCTACATAATTGCATCAACGCTTTTTACCGGGTTCTTATCGGTGTATTTCTTAAAAAGAAGTCTTGAAATAAGTGCTGCTTCATGTGAAAGGATTAAATCCTTTATATTTGCCGTTTCAGCTCTTCTATCGGCTGTTGAGACAATTTATATCTACATCATGGACGAGAAACTAACAGTATTCCTGGCTGTCTCACTCTTGATCCTTCTGTTCACAGGCATCTCCACCCTGTTCCACTATGTTATATCTATCAGCTCTGTCCCCTGTCCTCCAAAGCTCTTATATATACCTGTGTATTTTCCGCCTATCTACGTATTACTGCTGTACCTATCTGGCGAGCTGGACCCGGATCCCATAACAATAACCACTATAACTGGTTCTAAGATTCTTATAGCAGAGTTTGGCGCATATTCAGAGTACCTCAGGATCTTAGAGCTGGTAATTTGTGCTTGTATTATCGGACTTTTAGTCTACGACCTTTTCAGAGGAGGAGAATATAGAGTAAAATATTTAGGTGTAATCTTCGCTGTAGCAACAGCTTTTGTAAGCGTGGCTGTCATTGAACGTTTCTACCCACCCAGTATATACGCTGTGACTTCATACTCTACGCTGTTTATTCCCGCATTAATCATATTGTACAAGCTCTCTAAGGGTAACAGTCTTAGGTTAGTTAAGCCTGCTTCCCTTGTAGAGCTAGAGCCGGCTCTCAAGAGAATGATAGGGAGGGTTAACATCTTCCACGACCCTACTATAGAGAGGGCTCTCCAACTATTCAAGGAAATACACTCCCTCGGTATTCCAGGCCTCTGTATTACTAGGCTGACGCCTCAAGATATTCGCAGGAGATTCCCAGGTGTTAAGGTAATCTGGCTCTCAGAAGTGAAGGATGAAAGCAGTATACCCCCAACGCATCTCTCAAGGCTTAAAGCATCAATAGAAGCATTTGCAAGTAAACATGAGAGAAGTGTAATACTTCTGGACGGATTGGAATATCTTATCCTTTACAACGGGTTCGATGAGACAGCCAAGCTTTTGAACTCGATCGTCGATATCGCAGGATACTATAATGTAACAGTTATAGTGCCTATAGATACTAAGGCAATGCCGGAGAGCCATGTTAGGCTGCTAGAGAGATTCACTGAAAGTGAACACTCATCATACACCGGAGGTTTAGGCTACTGAGGGAATTACTTACAATTTAGTTTAGCAATTCTTATATAGGTTTGGCTCCATTTCTCTCTTAAATGTTCAGGGGGGGACCCAGGAGAAGGAGGAGACGGGGCCCAGGGAGGCCTGTGAAGCCTAGGATAATAGAAGCCACGCCCATAGTCAAGCATTTCCAGCCTTCACTCCCGCCTGGAAGGGAGCCCTCGCTTCCGGTGTACCTTAGCTATGATGAGTATGAGGCTTTGAGACTTTCAGACGTGCTTGGCCTGAAGCAGGATGAGATAGCTGAAAGGATGGGTGTGTCAAGGGGCACTGTGTGGCGGCTCCTGGAGAGTGCAAGACGTAAAATAGCGACAGCTATAGTCGAGGGCAGGGAAATATACATTGTCCCAGCAGGCAATGTTAGGGTTAGGGGTGAGGAAGATGGTTATTCTAACCTGTAGCGTAGATGCTCATGGGCTGTGTTGCGCTAGCTTTGCAAGGCCGGCCTCCTCGAAACTAGGATGCAACCCGGATCCGGTGCCATGTAGTCTCCGTAGTAGCCATAGGCCCTCGCCCTACAGCCTCCGCATACATATCTGAACCTGCAGGAGCCACATGGCTCCTGGAGCATGTCCTTGTCTCTCAGCTCTTGTAGGACCTGGTTTGATATCCACCACTCCTTGAATTCGTCTCCTATCTCCAGTATGTTGCCTATCTTCATGGGGAAAAAGACGCATGGTCTCATGTCACCGTTCGGCCATAGGCCGAAGTAGAATCTTCCAGCTCCGCATCCACCTATGAAGTCTGCTAGGCCGCTGAGCTTCCGCCCAAGCTTGGCATTGTAGAAGTGTGTCGGGAGAATCACGTTGACGCCCTCCTCTGATAGGGCTACTCTCGCAAGCTGTGGGGCGGTGCTTAGCACTCTAGTCTTCATTCCGCCGCTCTCCTTGAGCATCCTCCACAGGAGCTTTAGAAGTTTCTCCCTCTCCTCAGGGCTTATATCCTCCTCGCATATGAATAGGCCTCTCCCAGTAGGTATGAAGTTGTACATCATGAACCACTGAACCCCAATGGAGTTGCAAAGTTCTATTATCCTTGGAACCTCACCCAGGTTGTACCTGGTCACAGTTGTCGAAACGTTTACGAAGAACCCCTTCTTGACAGCAATCTTTATCCCCCTTACAGCCCTACTCCAGGATCCAGGGACACCCCTGAACTCGTCATGAGTCTTAGCGTCGGCACCGTCGAGGCTTATCTGGAGGAACCTTACACCCGAAGCCATAAGCTTATCGGCGGTCTCTTCGGTTATAAGAGTCCCATTCGTAGCCATGGCAACGTAGATGCCCTTGTCAGCGGCATACTTTGAGAGTTCAAATATGTCAGGCCTTACAAGGGGCTCTCCCCCAGACCACGCTATGGATACTACGCCAGCCTTATCAAGAATGTCGATCACCCTCTTTGCCTCCTCAGTGCTAAGCTCGTCGCTAAGAGGCTTCCCAGCGTTGGCGTAACAATGCTTACATCTCAGGTTGCAGGCGTACGTGACATCCCAGACCACCAGGAAGGGTGCACCCGGGATGAAGGGCTTTTTAACTCCAAAGTAGGATAGGCCCTCAACCACATTAACCAAGGCTCTCCTCCAATAGGAATCTCTAAGCCTTGCCCTAACCTCCTCCAGGTCTGCCCCGAAAGCCTTCGCACCCCTTTCAACAATCCTGGAGACAGCCTTCGATGTTAGCCTGCACTTCACACATGCATCTTCAGGTCTTAGTATCCCTGAGTATATTCTAAGCGCCACATCGAGCCTGCTCCCCCGGTCCCTGCTACAGTAGCTGGCTGTATATTTCAGAAGCTTTCTCGACAGGGGGTTTTCGATAAGCCTCTGAAATGTGCCCACAGCACCTGTCAGGCTACCCACCCTCAACACCCCCAAGAACCCTCTCAATCTCCTCAAGAGTCCTGAGCCTTTCTAGGAGTACCCTTTTCAAAAGGCCTATCACAGCCGTAGCTGGGGGTGTTGAGTAGACGTAGAGAAGCCGTCCCCCGACCTCTGATGGCCTCCTGACTACTAATCCTATTCTCCGCATCCTCTTAAGATGCTCATGAACCGTCTTCCTGGATATCCTTGTGGATCTAACTATCTTCACGATGGTTGCCTCTCCCTCATCGAATAGTAGTTTTAGGATAGACTTGGCCGACCTAGGGAGGTTTAAGGCTTCCTCGGCAATGTTTATTAGCTCGTCAACAACCTTGCTGGGAAGATTCATTACACACCATATATAATTTAATGTTACATCAAAATAAAACTTACTACCTAGGTGGAACCCTATGGCCTTTTTCAGTTTAGGGCTAGCACGTTCAAATTAGAGCGCGTAATAGGCGTGCAACATTTAGTAAGGCTGCCTCCATCTTCCCCTACCGCGCTCCACCCAGCGGCCGGCTGGAAAGCCCGCATGACCTGGACCAGTCGGGTATTCAGCAGGCCTAATTTCCCCCCTGATAAGTTTCTGAACGGCATCTTCCACAGTTATCCCCGATATCCCAGCATAAACTTTGATATTCATGTTTTTCAGCGCTGAATATGCGTTGGGGCCCACCGATCCTGCTATTATAGCGGACACACCCATGACCTGAAGCATCTGAGCTGCTGCTATGCCGGCCCCATGGCCAGCCATCGCGTTTGGGTTTGGAACCTCTTGAACTTTCACAATCCGCCCGTCTTCGACGTCTACTATGGTGTAGTATGGGCATCTTGCAAACCTAAAATCTACTATAGATTTGAGCCCGCCAGGCCCCTGAGATGCTATAGCAACTCTCTCCACTGATATCCCAAACATGTGTATGGTTGGGCACTCCTAAAAATTTTGTGTTAAACCACAAAATCCCGTGAGGTATGGGAGACGTGTTGTGTTAGGCATTATTGTGAAGAGGTTTAAGTTGAAATCTTATATGAGATTTCAACCGATTCCATATGATACCAGGATTCTTAAAGGCAGGGTCATATTTCAAAAGCTTTATATTTTTGAGCAATATCACATAAATATGGTGGTATCATGGGGTGGAGACATAGAAACATGTTCTACTTAACAGGACTGCCAGGCTGGATGAGGTTCGGATATAGCCCCGGGTGGGTTGGAAGGAGTCCTGGAGGCCTCCCACCAATATTCTGGCTGGGGAAAACAGGATACACGCCGCCTGCTACACCACCTGTAACGACGCCTCCAACACCATATCCAACCGGCATGTTACCAAAGGAAACGGAGCTTCGAATTCTTAAGCAGCAGAGGGACTACCTCAAAAGCCTACTTGAGAATATAGAGAAAAGGATAGGAGAGCTTGAAAGCAAGTGAGAATAAAGGTTTGCAAGGGCTTCTTGGAACCTTCAGGCTGCATGGACGAATCTGTATCCCTGGTAGGTTTTTATCCTGACTTTACCTTCCTCCACCATTTTTCTAATTATTATTTCAGGATTTCCACCACGCCTTCTTATCAATAAAGACGCATAGTCTTCTCTAAGCGGATGAACTCTCACTATAGACAGTATTTCGTCTTCAACGTTCTGTGATATGTAAAAGTCGGGTCCCTCGCTTTTTACAAGAGTATCAACCATTTCTGGCCCTAGCGTATCCCTGAGCACTCCGTAGAAAATATTAAACCTAGCTGTGTCCGGCGGCTTGACCCACGGAAGTGTAGGAGGCCTTGTTGGGACCGCAATGTATACCTTTTCAAATTTTAAGCTTGAAAGATAGGATGACACAGACCTAGCGTTTTCCAAGGTGTCATTTACTCCTTTAACAAGCATGACCTCAAATATTAGGCTTTTCTCGAACTCTTTCTGGAATTTTTCCACCCCCTCAAGGATTTTTAGCAGATTTAGATCTGGGTGGGGCCTGTTAATTCGACGCCAGACCTCCTTTATGGTTGAATCAAGCTTTAGGGAAACCAGATCAAATAGTTGTAAGTCTTTGCTCACTTCGGGCATCCATATTAGAGATGCGTTGGAAAGTATTGCTAGGGGTTTGTCTGTAATCTCCCTTATGAGCTTGACTGTTTTAGACAGGTTTACATCTAGGGTGGGCTCACCGTCAGATACAAATGTTACGTATTCGACTCCGTCCCGAATAGTTTCGATTCTTTTAGCTACCTCTAGGGCGATGTCTTCGGGCTTGTAGAAGCCTCTCCTATCTATGGTTATCTTCTTTGTTATTCCAAGCTGGCAGTATATGCAGGAATAGGTGCAATGCTTCGATGGGATATTATTAACTCCAAGAGACCTCCCGAGTCTCCGGGATGGAACAGGGCCAAAAACTACGCCCATCCTACTAGGTATAGTACAGAAACACTAATAATATTTCTTGTATATTCACAAAATCTGCCCACTCATGTTGAATGTGTAAACCATGAGAATAGTCTATTTTGAGACGAATCCCTTATTTATGAGGGCTTAGCATTATTTTGACTGTTTAAACATGACGGTAAGAAGTGTCATCGTTGAAGACAGGGAGATACATGCCCCTACTGGGAGATCTGCTAGGAGGCTTATCGTCACCCCTATCACTCCTGAGAGTGACCCCAATAGGGCTGCCGATAAGACCATTCTTTTTAGGGTTCGGCCTACCTTTATTGATGCTGCTGCCGGCGTGTACAATAGAGAGAAAACCAGAAATCCCCCCACAAGCTTCAGGATCAGTATTACTGTTACCCCTGTGATTATGGTTGCCATGTAAATATACGCTTTTGTGTTTATCCCCTCAGCCTCAGCTATTTTCCTGTCGAAGAATATTGTTGAGAACTGCGGCCAGAACGCCACTAGGAGAAAGGCTATAGAAATTATCGATGCTAATAATAGGATTATATAGCCTTGGGTTACCGCGAGTACGCTTCCCCAAAATACAAGTGAAAGGGTTCTTGTTGAGAGGGCTGTCCCAGGTGACAGGTAGGTGAATATAAAGGCCATCGCCGTGTAGCCTGAGAATAGGGCCATAGACACAAGCTCTGAAGGTATCCTAGAGTGTTCAGCTAGCGGCCCTAGCGCTACGGCCGTGGCTGCTGCAAGTGCGAATGCCACAGCTTCCGGGTTTAGACCTGCATACAGGCCTACTGCCGCCCCTGCCATGGCTGCATGGGACATAGAGAACGCTACAGTCCTCAGACCCAGCTTAGACGCCAGAACGCCTGTAGACCCGCATAGTATCCCTGCAAGCGCTGAAGCTATGTAGGCATAGAGTATTAGGGTCCACGGCATCTCTTGACACCTACTATTTCTCCCTCTTGCATCTCAACTATCCTTGTGCAGGCTTCTGGAATCGTTGAGAGATCATGTGAAACCATTAATATTGTCACTCCTCCTTCCCTGTTAAGCTTTGAAAGTATTGTAGATACTTTTAGTCTTGATTTATGATCTAGGCTGCTGAAAGGCTCATCTAGGAATAGAACTTTAGGCATTCTAGCCAGCACTCTAGCTATTAAGATTTTCTGCTGCTGGCCGGCGCTGAGCTTTCCAAAACTCTTATGGGCAAGCTCCCTGACTCCCACGAGGCTCATAGCTCTATCCACAGCCTCTAACTGTTCCGGTGTTAAAGTTGAGAGCGGCTTCCTATATGATGAGAAGGCCATCTCTACAACCTGCCTGGCTGTGTATGGCTCGTAAGGGGTTTTCATAAAATCCTGTGGGAGGTAGCCTATCTTCAGCCTTGCTTCCCTGCTGGTTGGAGGAAGCCCTAGAAGCCTGACGGTTCCCCTCTCATGCCTGAGAAGCCCTATAGCGGTCTCTATTAGGGTTGTTTTTCCAGCGCCGTTTGGCCCGGTAATCAGGGTGAACTCTCCATACCCTACTTTGAGCGTCACTCCTTTGAGAGCAGGGTTCTTCTCACCCCTATACCTTGTCCACACATCGATAAATTCTAGCACAGTTCGAATATTTCCTCTGGTTTTGTGCTTAGGATCCATCTGACAGCATCCTCCATCTTCCGGTAGTCAGCCAGCTTTTCTAGTATTGAATGCCTCACTCTAATCTTAAGCTTACCTCCTCCTCTAACGGTGAATGAGACTGCAAGGCCTTCAGACTCCTTAAGCTTGATATTTCCCTTGCCAAGGGTGCACTTTGTTGAGCATTGGACTCCGTCAACGAAGCATGTAAAAGGTCTTCTCCAAGGGCATTCAACAACAGCCTCCATGCTTAGTTCGTCCTTGGGCTTGAGAATCGAGACAGCGAGCATACCTGCCATGTAACCTAGTGTGAGGTATGGCCCTAGGTGTCCATGGAAGGCTCCAGCATCTTTAAGGCTTAGATACCTCATCCCCTAGACCTCACAGCTATTATTAAGCTTTCAACTATCACTATGGCCAGGAGGCCTATGCTCAGGTACATGTAGGTTTCAGCTTTTCTCCGGGCTTTCTGAAGCTCTATCTTAACCTCCGCCGTAAGCAGTGCCGTCTTTAGAGACTCCGTATTATACCTGAGCATCATTGTCACATTTTCCACTCCGGGAGATGTCTCCGGGAAGTTTGTGAGTACCACGTGTACTGCGCCTATCTTGTTAGCTATCTCCCTTCCAACGTCTACTCCACTCTGAAGGTTATCTATAACCATTTGGACGTTTTCCTTGGTTCCCACCGAGACAAGGTTAGATATGTACCCTGCAGACATCCTCTCTGGAGGAGGATAAGTCGCAACCACGTTGAAGCCGAGGCTCTTAACAAAGTCCGCCTGCCAAGCCATGACGATAACATTTATCCTTGACGGGTCAAGCTCCCCTATACTCGACATTACTTCAGCCTCCACGCGATCTATGGCGTGTAGGCATTCTTCAAGTCTGCTAGACACGTCAATTCCGAGATGCTGGGAGAGGATTTCGGAGATGTTCCTGTACTTACCCCTTAACGCATCGAACGTGTTCCATAGACCTCCCACCCTGACGGCAACTGTTCTGTTGCCGGCAGCCTCCACCAGCCTATCTACAAACGGTTCAAAGCCATGGTAGAGTAGTAGCTTCGCCCTTGAGACTAGTTCGACATCACTCGGTTTAAGATCTTGGTGTGCCGGGCATAATGCAGGGTTTAAGATTACACGAACCTCAACCTGGTCACCTGCGAGATCTTCAACTATGCTTCCGAGAACCGTCGACGTTACCACCACTAGTGGCTTCTCCTGGCCAGAGATCTGGACGAGTAGGCTTAACACCATTAGGGCTAGACAGACACGAACCATGTATGGTAGCATCATTTTACGAAAAGTAACACAATTATTTAAATGTTCCCTATTCGACTAAATCGTAAACCACTGGAAAGGTAATGTGTAAATAGATGTAAACATATTTTAAGAAAGTACCTAATCAAATAAATTTTAAATTTTAGATTTGAAAGCCGTATTTTGTGGGTTGTTGAACCCGTACTATCAGCTTTCCTGTTAGTGTTTAGCCTTCTATTCTATGGGTTTTCATATTTCAGCCATGATAGGATTTTTCTAGTGTATGTTTCAAGTTCGTTTCCTAGTGTTCTTGATACGCTTGTAAACAGGATGTCCCTACTATAGGGGATCTCAACTATTATTTCTACTCCTTTCTCCTTACAAATGTTTCTGAGCTTGCTGAGGTGTTCGGTTGAAATGTCCGCCTTATTTATCACTATTCCGACTGTTTTCCCAAGATATTCTGATAATTCCATTGTTAACATGAGATCGTGTATTCCTAGGAGTGTGGGCTCCGTTACTGCAACGACTTTTTCAGCGATTGAAAGGGCCTGGGCAACCGGATTTGCAACACCAGGCATAGTGTCGATGACGAGGTGCTCGTACACTCCCTTAGAGTATTCTCTGTCGGCGGCTAGGGCGGTCTGCCGTGCAACTATAGGGGATCTAGCCTCCCCAGGCCTGATCCTTCCTTCTATAAGGGTTATATTACCCTTGTTATACCATGATATTTGGCCAAGTATCTTGCTATCATCTTCAATGGCGGCTGCTGGGCATACTAGCCTGCAGGCTCCGCATCCAGAGCACAGCTGGTCGAATAGGGTGGGCACCCCTCCCTCAAGGCCGTAGAGCGCGTGCTCCCGGCAGGCGTCCACACATTTATGGCAGCCTATGCACCTTGCAGCCACCACCTTAGGCTTAAAGGTTTCTGCATCTTCAACCTTGTAGGGACTGGGCATGTCGAGCATTGAAGATAGGCATGGATTATCAACATCGAGGTCTGCAGCCAGGATTTTACCCATTGTTGAGCAGTATCTTATTAGGGCTGATGCTATCGTGGATTTCCCTACTCCACCCTTCCCGCCCGTAACCGCTACTTTCAAACCTCAGTCACCCTCCTAATTTCCTTGTATATGCTTGTGATCCTCTCTGAGACCCTGCTTCCCGGCTTGTACTCTGGTGGAGGGCTCATATGAGACATCGCCTCGACGACCTCCCGACTTAAAGGTATCTGTCCGAGCAGCTGGTATCCTCTCGACATTGTATACCCTGTTATTTTAGTTGTCCACCCGTCTGAAATGTCACATTTGTTTATTACGATGCCTGCCTTAATCTTAAAGTGTCCAACCACGTCTAGGAGACGGGTGAGGCCTTGATATGAGAGCTTTGTAGGCTCTGCTACTGCTACCACGTAGTCTGAGCCTGTCACACTTGCTATTACAGGGCAGCCGATGCCTGGAGCCCCATCTACGAGTATAATGTCCGAGCCTTCAGCCTGAGCTATCTTGTATGCTTCTGTTCTTGCTACGGAAACCATTTTTCCAGAGTTGTGTTCTCCGAGGCCTATTCTTCCTGTTACAAGTTTAAACCCGTACCTTGTCTCTTTAACTGTTATCGTGCCTCCCCTGTGTTTCTCAAGCATGATCGCGTCTGTAGGGCAGACGTACATGCAGGCTCCGCAACCCTCACACATTATTCTCTCAACTTTAGCCATGCCTTTACGCATTGTAAGAGCTCCATATATGCAGACTTCGACGCATTTGCCGCAGCCGATGCATTTGGACTCGTCTATAAGGGCCTTGTCTGAGGTTTCTATTCTGGCCTGCTTAACTATTTTCCCGCTTCCAAGGAAGTATTCTAGGTCTGGTGCATCCACATCTGCGTCAACCGCTACAATTCTAGCTCCATCCTTGGAGTATAGGTAGGCTAAAGACGAGGATATTGTAGTCTTTCCAACCCCACCCTTCCCGCTTAGAACTACAATGGTCTTAGCCAAGCATGGATTCTAGGCACGCCTAAAATTTAAATCACACGCCTAAAATCTTACGTCTTACTTGTCATTATAGCTCACAAGCCCTAATGCGGAGACCTGTAGATGCCGAGTGAGGCTACAATCTACGGACAATATTTTCTTTCTATACCCGCCCTGTTTACAGCGGCCGTCCTCCAAACCGATATTATGCTAAGCGTTATATTCGAGTTTAGATTGTTACTTTGTTGAGGGGAAGTGGATATTGATTGGTGGGTGAGGCTTGAGGAGGAGGCTAGGAGGATTAGGAGGGAGGAGGCTGACTGGGAATTCATCGAAAAGCAGCCTCCAAAAGCCAGAGCAGCCCTAAAATACTACGTGGAAACCGGAGATTTGTACGTGGCAGCGAGAATTTCAGGGCTTACAGTTGAAGGATTTAATAGTTTAAGGAAGAGGGCTAAAATCCCAAATGTGGTGTGACACGTGTTTGCGATAGCAGATACATGCTTCCTAATCGACTGGTCCTCATGGAGGAGGAGAGACCTCCTTCTAAAACTATTTACTACCGTCTTCGTGCCTGAAAGGGTTCTTAGGGAAGTAGAAAGCGGGAACGTAATTGAATGGATAGCAAGCTCTATGGCTGCTGGGAGTCTCTCACTCTTCACAGAGACACCAGACATAATCGAAGAGGCAAGATCTATAGTGGAAAGGACGAGGCTTACCCCATTCATCAGGGGGGTTGACATGCCAGAAGCGATGTGCCTTGCAGCTGGTAGGAGGAGGGGATATACGGTGTTAACCGAGAATAGGGGTGCCCTAATGGCTGCAAGCCTACTGGAAGAGTACAGTCATGTGAGAGTCTGGAGGGCTCTGGAAATCATATCTGAGATTTTGAGGAGAAGGCTAGTAGCATTTAAAGATCCAGCTGCAATATTCTATGAGTATGAAAGGGAGACAGGACACAGATTCCCAAGAGGTGAGTTTGAAGATGCGATCAGAAGAATATAAGAAGAAACTTGATTGGTGGGTGAGGCTTGAGGAGGAGGCTAGGAGGATTAGGAGGGAGGAGGCTGACTGGGAATTCATCGAAAAGCAGCCTCCAAAAGCCAGAGCAGCCCTAAAATACTACGTGGAAACCGGAGACATAAGATTGTCGTCGAAGATAGCTGGGATGCCTATAGACGTGTTCAGGAAACTGTTGAGAAAGGCGAAGATCCCTGTAGTCTCCTAAACACGTAGGAGAAGACTTACCCATCGTAGACCTTACATCGTCACATCACCGAAAAGGCGAATCAGCTGGCATATTAAGTGCTAGGGCGGAATGCTACACAAACTCTCAGCAGTACGTTTAAACTCGAGAACAGTACAATTCGAGAGGGAAATTATGAGAGGATAAGGGCTTAGCACTCGAACACTCAAATAGGGGAGACCTGTTGGAAATATGGTTTAGACTTTGAGGACGCCGTGCAGCTCGTTACAGCTAAGATAATGGAACATAGACTTAGCCGTAGAAGAGGCTTCAAGGCTACTAAAATGTGGATGGAAACTATAGAAGATCTTAAACGGTGCAGGCCCCTATTTAACTATGGATTCACCTGCAGCTCTCTATATCTAACTTCGACATTGTCTGCGAGCTGGTTTAACATTGTAGCGAACTCTCCTATTTTCTCCGGGGTTCTCAAGTCCTCCGCCCAGTCTTCCGTGAGTATTAGTATTAGCCATGATATCCCCTGAGATATCTCTGAAAGTGTCCTTGAAAGATTCGGATCTCTCTTTACATAGTATAGGGAAAGGGATGCGAATGCTAATTCAAGCTTTTTAAGCTCTACAACTGCGAGGGTATGGTTTGATTTAAGCAGCTGGGCCGCGGTTCTGCATGAATCGATGATCATGGGAAGCGCCTCTGACAAGTTTATAGAGCCTTCAGGGTTTAACCTTATTATCCAATAGTCACCGGAGGCATAGCTTGCAACGAAGAAGTCTTGAAAGAAACGGGGAATTTCAACGTCGAGTTTGGCTACAATTGTCAGGACATTCTCACCTATAATAGCGCCCGTGTTTTTCGGGGCAACTTCGCCCCACGCCCCTGAGTCCAACCTTATATTTGCGAATACTGCAACGGCACAGCCGAAGTAAGGCTTTTCAAAATGCACCACCTCCCCTTGCCTTGTTATGTTTTGAAGTGCCAATGCTACCACCTCAGCCTCCCTCCAGTCTGACTTTGAAAGGGTCTTAGGATGGGTGAGCAGGTATATTTCGAAGGCGGGTGTTGAGATTCCTAGGGGGAACAGGTAGGTTATAAGTAAGATTGTTGACAGTATCTTCTTTCTATGTTTCTTGAGCAGTTTAATCAATGTTATGATTGTTAGTGTGGCAAACAGGCTGTAGGCATAGCTTCCTTGAAGTATGGCCCTACCAGGATATGTTAGGAAGACGGGTATCAATGATGACAGATAGCCAAGCTGCACGGGATACCTTCTTGGAGTTCTTAACGAAATTGCCACTCCAGGTATGGTAAGCGCGGTAAGGTAGTAGTTCCACTCTATGTGTATGTCATGCTCTGGAACCGAAAACCACTCTCTGAATATGATTAGTCTTATAAGCCAAGGCGCATAGGCGGCTAGGGAAAGAAACACTATCTTCAACGCCTTCCTGAGCCTACCCGACAGAAACCCGCTTACAATTAGGGTTATGGTTGGTATGGCTAATCCTGATACATGGCTGTACATGGATGCTGTAGCCGACAAGATTGAGTAGAAATCCTTACCTTCAAGCATCCAGAGAGCTGACAGAGGCGCTAGTATAAAGACAAGAGCTGAGGGGAGGCCTATAGCCATGGACAATGTCAACAGGCCTATCCCTGAAACGAGGATGAAGAGAACCAGTCCGCCGACCTCTCCGTAAAGCTTACGTCCAACATACCATGCCGAGTACAATCCAAGTATCAGAATTAGAAGACTAGCAACCAGGTTGCCATATATGTATCCCCACGGGGATCCTCCTAATGCTCTCCCAACAATTGCTATAATGGTATGGAAGAGGGGAGGGTACAAGTGAGGTCTTCCAGCAGGGGCAAACTGAACCCAATCCCAAAGGAAATACCCCCTCTCTCCTATCATCTTGCCTATTAACACGTGATAAGCGTTATCTGGATTCAGGAAACCGGAAGTCCCCATTTGAACAAGTGTAAGAATCAAGATATGCAAGCTAAAAAGGAGATAGAATATGGTTTTACAAGGGTAGGATGGGATTTCCAGCTTAAGTTCGACTTCACGTCTAGCAGGAGCTTCTACTCTCTCTAATTCTACGCGAGGGCGTGACCGCCTATATCTCCAAATAGAGGAGATTGAGGAGAAAACAGGTAAAGTGGCCAGGGATAACAGCCAGCCAACCCTCAAGAACCATAATATTCCAACCGGGAGGCCCAGTACGATGCCAATGAAGGATAGGAATGATACCATCCTTACCTTTAAGCTGGGTTTTCGGCTTCTTCGAAGGACAAGGCTCGAGGCAGGCCAGAGAAACCCAAAAGTAAGCATTGACCAGACAAGTGACAGGGGATAGTCCATAACAAGACTTGCTGTTTTAAGGCAATAGTCAAAGGGAAGAAGCATTATCCTCCTTAAACCAGTCTCTACCTCAGCTTCAGCGGCAGCTCCGTGCTCTCTCCTCGTGTACGAGGATATGAGAATTGAACAATATAGTGTAGGCAGGCCGAGAATCCAACCCACTTTAAGAAACCAGAACACACCAATTGGCAGACCTGCCAGAAACATGAGGAGGTATAACGCTTTTCCAGGCCTACTGCGACTTCTTCTAAACATTAGGAGGCCGATGGTGGATAAAGGTGTAAAAGAGACAGAGAGAACCATAAGAGCAAGGTTCCTCTCCGCCATACTAAAGCGTTTAAGTATCAATGTAAAATCATGCTACATTGATACTTAAAATAAAATAATTTAATCGGAGAGGATAGGTTTCGGGCTTGGCTAGGGATTGCTGACTACACAGCTATATTAACTGTTTTAAAGCTTTCTTAACGGCATCTTTGACCGTGGTACCCTCTTCTACTTCGACCATGGTTATTGACTCTTTCTGAAGTATGTTTTTAACGCCTGGCCCGAATTCTGAGCCTACGACAACGTTGATACCCATCTCCACTAGCTTAATAGATACAGCTGGTCCGACCCCATACTCATACTTTAGGAAGCTGTTTTCCATGGTCTTCGTCTTAACAATTTCTCCATCTTTAATGTCTAAAATGAGGAAGTAGGGGGCATGTGCAAAGGTCTCGTGGACATTATCATTTAAACCCTTGGTGCCTTTACAGGCCACCGCTATCCTAACCATCTCCCTCCAATATCAGATGGTATAGGGAAAATATAATATTTTGCAATAACACAAAACATATTTGGAGCTGATCCACACCGAAATCCGCAAATCATATGACCGGAGACAATTCTAATTAAGCTATCAGATGCAGGATGATTATATAGGTGACATTAGACCAATAGAACAGCCGTGTAATCATAAGTTCCACACTAACCACCTCCAGCCGGGCGGCCATATATATCCGAGCCTTGGATAAACGTAATATGAAGGAGATATGTAGAAAGGCAACCAGCATGGTTTAAACAGCCAAGGCGTATACCAGCATCTCCAACCTCTGTAGCCCCTCCACCTGCACATTTATGATCATATAGATTATGCCTCTCTCGGGATAAAAATATTTTGCAATAACACAAAATGTTAATGGTGTTGATACCGACATGATCATTTCAGTTTTAGGGGGAGGCTTTCAATAGCATTCTTCAAGTCTGAGATGAAGCTCAGCGTTTCCACAGCCCCCTTCTCGGTTATATTTATGTAGGTTATGTATCTGAATAGTCTGAAGCCCTTCCTCCGAATAACGTATCCTTCCTTTTCAAGTCTTTCTATGTGGCTTCCAAGGTTTCCAGGTGTCAAGTTTAGGATTTTCTGGAGCTCCGTGAAAGGAGCGCTTCCCTTAACAAGTAGAATGAGCATTATTGACAGCCTGGTGGGCTGAGCTAACAAGGGGTTTGCTTTCGAAGCTTCTGCAAGCTTTCTGATGGCTTCCAACCTAGAACCCCAGTACCTTGTCTGCCTTGTTCAGATACGCTATTCCTGCAAGCATGTATACAACGAATATTAGAAGCGTCATATACAGGTACACATAGCCCAAGCTCAATACGAATATAGCAGGGCTACCTGCTAGGAGAGCTATTCCGACAAGCAGGGGAATCTTTTCTTTCCGGTTATAATAGTATGTTGCTATGTTTCCCAATGCGACAAATGCAAGTATTACAAAGCTGGTAGCTCTTTCAATGGGAATCATCCTTGAAAGTAGGGGGATGCCGATTAGGTATAGAGCTATAGATAGCGATGCCCATGCAAGTCCGATTTTACGGCTTATCTTTTTAAACCTTAGAGAATACTGGTCTCTCTTCTCCCGTGGTAGCCTTGACAGTATGTATATTTTCTGGTGTTTAAAGGCTCTGCGTGACAGGAACCCGACTATAAAGGCGAGACACACCCATAAGATTGTTATAGACGCGGTGGTGATGGTTCCACCTTGAAAAGCCTCCCATATGAGGCCTGATGCAGTGCCGCCGATTATCACAGCTATCGCCCAGCCAAAATAGTAGAGAGAGACCTCCCTGATCGATATGAATAGGAGGTATCTCTCTAGGAAGCGGAGGCTCTCCAGTAACCGTTTAAGATCTTCAAGCTCCGAGTCCCCAGTTTCCACAGACAACAAGTCCCGGCTGAATATTTTAGAGTTTTCCATCGTAGGCCTGGCATTTCAATTTACGCGTTAAACGTGGAGACTCAGCCTCCATGGTTTCAAAGTATCTCTGCATTACAGAGTATTTGGTACAATTATTTAGAGCACATCACTATATATTGCTGATGTACTATGTACGCGGTGGAGGTTTCAGAGCTGACCATGTTTTACAATGGTTTTAAGGCTCTTGATAGGGTCAGCTTCAAAGTCAGGTATGGAGAGATATTCGGTATCCTAGGGCCAAACGGAGCTGGTAAAACCACGCTTCTACGCATCCTGTCAGGGATACTGGAAGAGTCCAAGGGCATGGTTAGGGTCGGCGGCTATAATCCTAGAAGTATTGAGGCTAGGCGTCTCATAGGTTACTGCCCCCAGGAGAGTATTGTCTATGATGACCACTCGGCATGGGAGAATCTCATGTTCTACGCCTCCCTCTACGACATCCCGGGTGGGGAGGCTAAGAAGAGGGCTGCAAGGCTTCTAGAGCTTATAGGCCTCAAAAACAAGGCAGACATCAGGGTTAAAAAGTTCTCTGGCGGGATGAAGAAAAGGCTTAACCTCGCGGCATCCCTGATTAACGAGCCCAAAATCGTGATTCTCGACGAGCCAACCACAGGGCTTGACCCGGCTATAAGGAGGGAGATGTGGGACTTGATTAAGGGACTAAGAAGTGAGGGGAGAGCTATACTGATCGCCACCCACTACATGGAGGAGGCCGACTACCTATGCAACAGGGTTGCCATCATGGACAGGGGCAGAATAATCGCCATGGACTCCCCCGACGAGCTTAAGAGAAGACTCGGAGACCTATCTGTTATAGAGCTTAAGGTTGTAGCCCGGTCTGAAAGCTTGCTGGATGCTTTGAAGCAATACTCTGAGGAGGAGCCCATGGTAGAGGATGATGTCATAAGGCTTTATACCAGGGATCCCGACCCTATACTTCCGAGGGTTGTAGAGTCTGTTCTAGACTCAGGCTCCCGTGTTTTAAGCGTTAATATCACGGAGCCAACCCTTGAGGACGTTTTCATAAAGCTAACAGGTAGGAGGTTGAGAGAATGAGGCTAAGAGCAGTTCTCGGTATAGCCCTGAAGGATTTAAGGCACACCTTTAGAGATAAGATGACAGTGTTCTGGGTTATAGTGTTCCCACTGATGTTCATAACGCTATCCACAGTCCTATGGATACCGAAAGACGGTAAACCAATGACCTTTAACGCTGTGATGTTCTCAGAGGAGGGATTCAGCGGTGAGCTCGGCCCTGGACTTGTCAGGAGGGTCATGGAGCTGGCGAGCATTGGAGGGGAACCCCTCTTCAAGGTTAGGATTCTAAACAGTAGCGACGAGGTATTGTCAGAAGTCGAAAGCGGTAAGGCTGACCTTGGACTTATCTTCCCAGAAGGCTTCACAGCAAACATGACTAGAGGCCTCTCAGCAACCGTTAAGGTGTACATAGCTGCAGGAGACATCAACAAGAAGCAGGTCGTAAAAAGCATAATAGACGGATTCCTAACGGCAATAAATGAAGACGTCAGCAAGTATAGGATTAAAATTGCAATGCAAGAGATGAAAAACTACGTATCCGAAGAGGAAGTGGAAGTTGCACAGATAAAGGAGTACTTGGAGGGTATCGCCAAGCCAATTAAATACGTGATAGAGGAGATTGTGCCTGAATCACTGGCCACAAGGGAGAAGATCATAGGATGGTACACCATTGGAATGATCGGCGTGCAGTTCATGTTCTCAGGCATGATTGGAGCCTCAACAGCGATCATAGCAGAGAAAGAGAAAAGTACACTTGCAAGGCTCCTCTCCGCGCCCGTCAGCCCATGGGAAGTGCTCATTGGAAAAACCCTGGCCGAAATAGTTTCCCTACTGATCTCCGCAGCCTCATGCATAGTCTACGGAGTACTAGTACATAACGCTGACATAACATTTAACCCCTTGAACCCGGCCCACATGCTGTCGGCTCTAATACTGCTCCTAGGAGGTATCATGATGATTGGCTGCGGGCTTATCATCTCAATGGTGGCCAAGACAGTTAAAGGAGCCAGCGGAATAGCCACCGTGATCACGTGGCCTCTAATGTTCTTCACAGGACTCATAATCCCAGAGTTTATCCTTCCGAAGAGCCTAAGAATCATCGCAAGACTCTTCCCCCTCACAAAGGCTATAGAATCCGTAAGGGAAGCCGTCGTATTTGGGGCCAGTGTACAGGAGATACTCCCATCACTCCCCCCAGTAGTGGCAGGGGCAGCGGTAGCCTACCTAATAGGTGTGCTAGGCTACAGGAGACTGGTAAAACACCCAGCTTAAAACGCCAACCAAGCAGCACATCAAAAACCCAAGCCCTACTTTTTGATGTTAGGGCTGGGTTTACTATTAATAACGCCTACTGCCATTATTTACCCTATCCCTATCCAGTTTCAAGCGCGCTTACTCTTTAATCTCCCCGGTTATTTGTAGACCGACGTCCGATAGGGCCCTAGTGATGTGGCAGTACTTCTTTGCCAGTTGCAAACACTTCATGAACTTCTCCCTCTCCTCCTTCTCCACGCTACCTGTTACCTTAATCTCCAACCCTCTTATCCAATAACCTGTTTCCTCCCTTACAACTTTCATATATGCCTTTACGCTTAGACCTTTGAGCTCTAGCTTAAGCTTATTCTTGAAATATAGAAAGGTGGTTAGAACACAGGAGGCTATTGAGCTGACAAACAGCTCATCTGGACAGTATCCTACTCCCCTCCCCTGAAACTCAGGTGGAGTATCTACTCTTACTTCTTTCCCCTTGCCAAGCCTGGCATATCCGCCTGTTTCCCCGTCCCATTCTACACTTACAGTGTAGGATAACTTATTAGGAAGCATATTGGTTTATAATGGAGGGAGGCATTAAAACATTACGTTGAGAATGCAGTCTTATGCCTTTACCATCAATAATAGTAAAGGCGGGCACACATATAGAAATGGTTAAAACCTTTAATTTCATTGGTAGGATTGCTGAAGATGAGGTTATCTTTACCCCTTCTGGTAATTGTCCTGCTAGCCCAGTTTCAGCCGGTGGCAGCTAGGTTTAGAAATGCAAATGTCATAGTTGGGTCTATGGCTCCAGGGTATGTCGACGACTACATATCTGCTAGCATAGTTACCGAGCTATTTGACGGATATATTAGATGCGACAGCGACCGATGGATAGAGGAAGCTGAGGAGGGTAAGCCTACAGTTATTGTAGGGGGGCCTCTTGCAAACATGGCTGCTTTAAGGTTTGAACCAAGGTTCTATGGGATAAGGTTTTGGAGAAGGGGAGATACGAACTATGTTCAAGTCGGAGCTGTCACCTACAAGGCTAACTACACACTTGGCGAGGATGTCGCAGTTATAGCAGTAAGAGATAACCTCTTGCTTGTTGCAGGATGCACGAGATATGGAACTAGGGCTGCCTGTCTATACTTGAAGTCTTCAGCTTCTCAGCTGGTCTCGGGATACGTAGTTTTAAAGTGGGAGGACTCGAATGATGACATGGTTGTTGAAGAGTCCGAGGTAAAAGTTCTGGCGATGAACGAGGCTGCTCAGACAGAAAGTGTACTGATGCTCCCGGAGGAGTCTCACATATTCCTCAACATTTTGGGATCGGCAAGGAAGTCTCTATGGGTTGAGGTATATATACTCACTAACGATGAGATAATTTCTATCTTTGAAAGCTCTGCCAGGAGAGGTGTGGATGTTAGAGTAATTCTTGAGAGAAGCCCCTATGGTGCCCCGGATATAAATGTTGAAGCCTACTATAGGCTGATAGCTTCAGGTGTGAATGTGAAATGGGATTCTTCACGCTATCCAAATGTACATGCAAAATTCGCAATAATAGATGGCGAGACCTTAGTGGTGGGTACAGCAAACTATGCTTACTCATCACTTCATCACAACCGTGAATACGTGGCAATAGTTAAGGGAGACCCAGTACAGGACGCGGTGAAAGTCTTTCTAGCCGACTGGAAGGGGGAAAGCACTCCAGCAGTAAGCCAGATACTTGTCTCCCCGGGAAACATGAGGTACGGCTTAATTTCTCTACTAACAGAGGCCAGAAACACCATACTCATAGAGGCTGAGTACATAACCGACAACGAATTCATTAATATACTCAAACAGAAGGCAAGAAGTGGAGTAACAGTTAAGGTCATAATGGAGTACAACGATGCGAATACTCATACTTACAGGGAGCTCTCGGAGTCAGGAGTGCTTGTAAAGTGGGCTAGGGGGCTAACAATGCATGCTAAGATGATAGTTATAGACGGAATGAAGGTATATGTAGGATCTGCAAACTTTACACCAACCTCGATGGATTCAAATAGGGAGTTAGGGGTTGTACTGGAATCTAAAGAGGTAGTCTCAAAAATTATAGACACCTTTAATGGTGATTGGAGCTAAACCTAGAATCACGCGTACACATGCGAGAATCTCTATGGCCAGCCCAAGCGAAGCCAGCCTAGGCTACGGCTTGACGACGTGGGGGTAGTCTATTCCAGTAGATGTGTGGAGTGCTATCTCATAACTTGTCTCCTTGGACCACGAGTCACTCCAAAGTTTTAGGAGCCCGGATTCTCCTGGGTTTATTGTAAAGGGTAGTTCATGCTGAGGATCCGTCGATCCTTCCCTTTCCCATGTTAACTCTATGTTTAAATTTGTATCTTCCAGCCTTACCCCATTGACAAGAATGTCTGTTATCGTAATAGGTTTATTACCAGTACAGCTTATTTTGAGACATACATAGATCCCACCGTTAGAATTGATAGTATACCCTTTTATCTTGAGTTGCTCGCTTCGAAATAAATGAGAAGTGATACTTGTATAATAGAGGGCTACTATGATGCCCAAGAGCAACGCGGCACCCGCAATTATAGATATTGAAACAATCGTGGAAATACCACAGTTTCTACTAACTTTCATACGTTATCTCAGCAACTTTACCATCTTAAAAATGTTATGAACACCCAATTACATCCTATTATATCCTATGATAGATTAAAGATAAAATATAAGTAACATTAGCGAGAATATTAAGGATTTCATGATAAGCAGGAAAAATAAGACAATAATAGCAAGAAACAGTGTGATTATAATCGTTTTAACCATAACAGCTGCCATACTCCTCTTAACCATTATTTCCCCACGGGAAGAGGAGGAAACTCTGGAGAGAATGTTTTCAACCTCCAAGGATCTGGTAGTTAGGGAAAGAGGTCTAAATTTCAGCGTTGACGTGAATTATAAGCTAGTAACATCAAGCTGGGTAAGGGAAAACTGGGGGAAGATGTCGGAGGCTGAGAGACGGAAGTATCGTAGGCTTAATGAGATATATCATCTTCTGGGAATAATCCCTTGGGAAGAGGATTTACTGAAGATTGTTGAGGGACAGAGGGGTGCAGCCATGGCCGCGGCTGTTGGAGACAGTGTCTACATAGTGAAAGACTACCTCAACCTAGAATCTGAAGCCTACACCGTGGAAATCCTTGTTCACGAGTTGACGCATATACTTCAAAGGCAGAACCTGCCCGGATATAGCCCGAAACTCTACGATGAGAAAATGGCATGGTACGCACTAATAGAGGGCGATGCCCTCCTAACAGCTTACAATGCTGCAACTAGATACTACAATTATACGCCATTCAGGGTCTCCCTCGGATACCCGGATAATTACACGCAGCCGCTGAGAATGCTCTGGCTGTTCCCCTACGCTTACGGGGATGATTTCGTCATGGAACTCTACAGCACCGGTGGATGGGGGCTCGTTAACGAATGCTATTCAAACCCACCACTTACAACTATGGAGATACTCCACCCAGATAGATACATAGCTGGCGTACATTACATACCCGTCTATGCTCCTACCATACCAGGATTTGAAATAGAGTATTCGGACAGGATGGGGGAATTTTTCGTGAATGTTTTCATAGGGGTTAATGCTGGCCCAGAGTACACAAACATAAGCTTTAACTGGCGTGGCGATAATTTAACATTACAGTCGAGGGATAATAACAGCCTCCTTATATGGGCAACGCTGTGGGACACAGATGAACATGCTGAAAGGTTTTATGAAACAGTCATGGAGGCGTATACAGGGCGTGGAAACCTTACGGAGAAAGGGGTGATAGTAGTTGGTAGTGTATACTATGCTGTCCTCCAGGACGGGTCCATGGTCTATGTCCTAGCGTCTAGGGTTGAATCATATGTTTGGGAAGCGATGTCAGATGTCTGCTTCGACGTTTTCTCCGATCCACGAGAGATATTCTTTTAGCCCATCCGTGATCTTCAAGGCTATTATCTCTGGAACCTCGTATGGATGAACCTTCCTTACAGCATCCATAACCCTGTCAAACATTTCAAGCTTGGTTTTAGCTATGATAAGAGACTCGCTTGCCTCTTCAACTTTACCCTTCCACCAGTAGATGCTTCTAACCCCGTCTATAATGTTCACACACGCGGCAAGTCTTTTATTAACAAGGTGCTCGGCTATCTCCCTCGCGGAATCCATTGGCGCCATTACGAAAACAACACAGTACAAGCTATCACCCACCGTCGTAAGCTCATTAGTTGAATGGTAGGGATGAATTTAAGAGTTTCCAACAAGATTTAAAAAGCGATGAGGATCCACTTATCCACCATACTGCTTCTTATTGTCCTGTCCCAAGTCTTTATGGGCCTATCAGCAGGCACGGTTTTCAACTACCTTGAAATCCTCGATCAAGTATCTATCGAGAGACTTGAAGACGACCTTCAAACGTTGACTTCGTTCTATACTCGGTTCACGATAACCCCGTATATCAATGAGAGCGCTAACTTCCTAGCTGAAAAGCTGGAGGAAGCCGGGGCGGAGGTCCACCTGGAATACTATAGGCTTTCATGGGGAGACACATCGGTAGTGGTGCCTAACGTAGTGGGAGAATTCCCGGGAGATGACGAAATAATAGTCTTCAGCGCCCACTTTGACAGTGTCAACTGGGAGGATACCTCTGACAGGGCTCCCGGGGCAGATGATGATGGAAGTGGGGTTGTAGCGTTATTGGAAGTTGCGAGAATCATCTCATACCTGAAACTAAAACATACACTGAGAATAGTATTCTTCTCGGGTGAGGAGCTGGGACTATTCGGCTCAAGAGCCTACGTATCCGAGCATAAGGGGGAAAACATCAAGTTTAATGTACAGCTAGACATGGTTGCCAAGGACAGGCCCACCGGTATCTGGGTTGGAACATCCCCGTCGAGAAACCCGTCCGAGGGTGAAATGAGCCTTGCAGAAACAGCCATAACAGTTGCCGAGACTATAGGTGTAGACGCTGAGATAATGTACGGTAGATACGAGTTTTCAGACCACGCGTCATTCCTGAAGATTGGAGTACCAGCAATATGCATAATGGACTCGAATGCCTTCTCAAACACGTACATCCACAGCGATAGAGACACGATTAAAAACAATGTAGACTTCGAAATCTTATTTGACAATACAAGGCTCACCCTGGCTCTCGCGTGCATGCTGGCAGAGGCTGAAGGAATGATAGACATAAACCTTGAAGGCTGGAAGACGAAGGCAGCTCAGGACTCAGATATAACATGTGGGACATATGACAGAGCATCAGCCACGAAGATCAAGGTAGCGCTGGAGATAAAGGGAGAAGTTGTTAGTGAAGATACTGGTAGAAACCTCGTTGTTGTGGGCGGGCCTCTCTCATGCAAGGTGTCAGAGACGTATAATAGTGACGCTGGAATATCATTCGAGTTCTCAAAGGAAGGCATTACCCTGAAGGTAGAAGACATGTCTTGGACCTATAATAAGGGAGACTGGGCTAAAAGGGACTATGGAGTAATAAGGCTTTACAAGGATGCTGAGAATGCCAGATGGATAGTTTTCGTAGAGGGATGCACCAGGTACGGGACTCAAGCAGCAGCTCTCTACCTGATAGGTGGAAGAATAGGCCAGTCGACAACCATTGTAGTCATGTGGACCGATAAAAACGGGGATAAAACTGTCACAATGGATGAATGTAAACTTATATACAGCTCATAACCCCCTCCCCATTATATCCCTTTTTAATGTGAGAGAAGAATCCACAGGATGAGCTGGGAAGATCGTTTTAGAGCTGTACGTATTATGTCTGTAGAAGCAAACATCCTTGACATAGGTATCCCGGACCAGAAATATGACGTAGGAATAGTTTCAAGGCTTTCAAGCGTTCACCATGACTTCTCAGTAGTAGACAGGATCATGGACACCGCGTCCTCCGCAGACAACGTCTACATGCTACTAGATAACTGCGGGGAGGCTGTAATCGACGGCTTGCTGGCTGAGGTGCTTAGAGATTACTGGTGCAAGGTTACCGCGGTTGTAAAGTCCAAACCTTTCCAAGACGACGTGACCATTAGAGAGTATAGAATGTTCAGGCTTTCAAGGTACTTCGACGACGTAGCAGAAACAGGAAGCGACGCATCAAGCATCATTCCAGGGATGGTTAGGAGAAGCCTTATAGACAAGCTAAACACCGCTGACCTGATCATTGCAAAGGGGATGGCCCATTATGAAACCTTAACAGATGAGGAGGCTGTGCTTGAGCCACCGGTGGCGTACTTATTGAAGGCTAAATGCGATGTTATAGCTAGATTCGCAGGCGTCGAGAGGGGTGGTGTAATAATAAGATTTACCGGATAGCTATTCTATCTCTCTTATCAGCGTTTCCCCGGACTTAGTAAACCTAATTCTTACCCCCGAGCCCTTCTCCGCCTTTTCCCTCTCTTTTTCCTTATCCTGTTTTTCTTGGTTTTCATCTACAAACCTTATGGTGATATTTGACACCTTTCCGTGGGGGGTGTCTATCTCTATATCTGCATTCCTGCCGTATCTCCTTCTAAGATCTTCTAACAGTTTTTCGGCGGTGGCTCCGTCGGAGACTTTAGCTCTAACTTTAACCCTCCCGTCTTCGCCTGTGTAAACAGTTATGCTGTAGCTCCCAGCGCCTTCAGGTATCAGGTTTTCCAGGTCGCTCTCGAACATGTCGGAGAAAAGGTCGAATATGGTTCTTCTCTTTTTCACGGGCATACTAAGATATAGGGGGCTGTGAATTAATATAAACTTGTCTTGCCATGTAGAAGTCTGGTATTTAGCTCTTAGAATAATTTATTTACTATTCTGATGCTTTACCATGTGAGAGCTTTGGAGGTAAATGTTGGTAGACTTGAGGTTGAGGACTTCAATGATGCTGTCAAACTGGTTGCAGACTGCTATAGGGGCGGCTACCCTCTTACTCTAAACCCTATCTTTGAGGTAAGGAAGATTGGAACCTACATGACTATACAGACTAGTCCAGCCCTCAAACACATTGCTGAGGCGTATTACGGGTTGAAGGCGGTTGTAGATGACAGGCTTGTTGGGGTTCTAATCTCAAGGCTTCCGTATCCCGAAACCAGGAATATTGCTGAGGTACACCTCGTTTGTACCGCTGAGGGTTACAGGAAGAGGGGGGTTGGCTCAGAGATGCTGGCCGAGTTTAAGCGGTACTGGTTGAGCAGGGATGTAGAAAAGTTCATGGCCATTGTCTTTGAGGATAATAAGCCTGCATTACGTTTTTTCGAGGCTAATGGTTTCAAGAGGTCCCATGAGAATGCAATTCTCGAGATGAGGGTCAGGTATGAGTTTAGAGAGTGGAGAGAGCCCGGAGTAGCCATTAGACCCCCAAGCAAGGGTGATTACGAGCTTGTCGACAGGTTTATACTCAGATATCTTAAGGATGTAGGCGACGTGGAAGCCGTAGAATCATTTGACGAGGTTAAACCGTCTAAATTCAGGGTTGGAAGGGGAGGTTTTACACAGCTAGTATCAAGGCTCTTTAGGAAACCCGATTATGACGAGCAGATTGCCGTGTCAAATGGTAGGATACTGTCTCATTATGGGATAGCATTGTCGAGAAGCGATGGGATAGGGAGGATAGAAGTTAGGACCGTGAAGAACATGTGGGGGAAGCCTGTCGAGGCATTGATGGTGGTGAAGGCTGTTAATACCCTTTACAGGCGTGGGGCGAGAAGGATCTACGCCGCGGTTCCTAAAATAAGAGCTGAAACAATAGAGGCTTTTCGCAGAATAGGCTTTTCCTTTATAGGTAACGCATTAGTTATGAAGCATGAGTACAAGTAATGTGGCGTTAGACGTTTATTCTACATGGTTCTGATGTTTACCTCTTCAGCGCTAATACCGCAAGTGCTATAGATAACACTATAACCAGAGCCGCAAGTATTATAACCGTGTTTAAGTACATCGACCTGGCGGGAGGCTGGGTTGTAGGAGGAGGAGTCGTAGGAGGCTGGGTTGTAGGAGGAGGAGTCGTAGGAGGCTGGGTTGTAGGAGGAGGAGTCGTAGGAGGCTGGGTTGTAGGAGGAGGAGTCGTAGGAGGCTGGGTTGTAGGAGGAGGAGTCGTAGGAGGCTGGGTTGTAGGAGGAGGAGTCGTAGGAGGCTGAGTGATTGGTTTCAGCTTTGCCATGAATGTGTTGAGCTTCCATTTCTTAACCATTATTGTAGATTCGTATGTTTGGTATCCTTCTGCTATTACTGTTATTGTATGGGGTCCTGCCTGGAGGTTATTAATAGTTATGGAGCCGTATGCTCCGGTTGTTCCTTTCATTTGGTCGTCGATGTATATCTGAGCGTTGGGTATGCTTTGTAAGGTGTTTTCTTCCACCACGAGGATTTTGAGGTCGCCGACTTCGGGCATTTTCTCCATGTATGCTGAGACTTCTGTTGTTTGCCCGGGATGTATCTGTACTATACCCTTCCATGTGTAGTATCCTGTTTTCTTAAGTGTAAGGTTGTATACGCCTGTTTCGAGGCCTGCTATTGTGAATGTACCGTCTTCACCTGTTTCTCCCTGGAGGCTGCCGTTGAGGTATACTTTTACCCCATTTAAGGAGATGTTTGACTGTTTCTCCCGGACAATTAGTGTTAGAGTGCCGGATATTTCAACTACGTATATGAGGCATGAGTCCTCACAGTAGTCTGTGTTATTCCAACCCCTGAGAACGTATAGTACTTCTCCGGGGGTTGTTCCAACATTTCCCATCCATGTATATATTTCGTTCTCTATAATGTTTCCGACGAATAGATAGCTCGCTCCACTACTAGTGAAAGCTATAAGCTCGACAGTTGCATTCCTATTGGAGGAGAAGAATACTGTAATAGACTCGCCAACTGTATACTCGGCTCCGCACCCCTTATTAACCCAAACATGAACAACAAATGGTGGAGTACTAGTATAGGCAATGGTTTCAATATCATATGCTGAAGATAATATGTATGCGTGTGTGAATATAAGATAAAGGGTTAAAGCCAGAAACCTTTTAGCTTTCAATTCCACCTGGATAAATGCCCCCTATGTAATTTTAAACATACCTAGACATTCGCATACGAAACACTAGACCCGTACGCCAGCTATACCAATCATCCAGCGAAACCATCCCTGATACTTTGTAAACGCTTATGGAAATTATGGCTGGACCGTAGCGGGTCCATGTTAAGAATATTAAAATAGGATGGAGGATGGGTATAGTGTTTGAATTGAAGATTCCTTATGGTCAAAGTTTTCTCGAAGTAGAGATACCCGGGGGGAACAGTGTAGATGTATTTAAGCCTAGGAGGACTGTTATTGAAGAAGCACGCGTAGATTTGGAAAATCCCATCGCCTTCGCCGTTAAGAGCTGTAAAGAAAGGATAAGGGAAAGCGGGGGCAGAATTTGTATTGTTGTTAGCGATAAGACCAGGCTTGCTTTTAACGATCTAATTCTTCCAATTCTTCTAAAACAGCTAGAGTCCGAAGGTGTGAAAACCGAGTATTTGACGATACTGGTTGCAAACGGGCTCCATAAACCTATGACACGTGGAGAGCTCGCTGAAAACCTTGGTGAGGATATAGTTGGGAGATATAATGTTCTAAACCATGTCTCAGACGACATGGACCAGCATGTGTTTCTTGGACGCACCACTTTTGGAACCAATGTTTGGATAAACAGGTCTTTCATCGAGGCAAAGTTCAAGATAGCTACGGGGCTTGTGGAGCCCCACTTCTTCGCCGGGTTTAGTGGAGGCTACAAGAGCATCCTTCCAGGAATCTCATCAACCGAAACAGTCTACCAAAATCACAGCTATAAAATGATAGGGCACCCCCGGGCGCGGGCCGGCGTCTTGGAAGGGAACCCCATTCACGAGGATATATGGCAGGCTGGCCGGATGGCGGGGCTGGACTTAATTGTTAATGTAACTGTAAGTGGGAGAAAGATATCTGGCGTTTACGCGGGGAATGTGGACGATGCGTATCTGAGGGCTACAAGAAAGGTTTCACAGGAATCCACCGTGGATGTCACCACGAGGTATGACGTAGTGGTCACAAGCAACGGTGGGTACCCGTTGGACAGGAACCTTTACCAAGCTGTTAAGGGAATGTCAACTGCTGAGTCAGTAGTTAAGAAGGGCGGTACGATAATCATAGTTTCGGAGTGCAGGGACGGAGTAGCTCATCCTGATTTTCAGAGGCTTATGGAAATCGGTGAAAGTCCAAGAGACGTGCTGGAATACATCCGTGAGAACGAGCCTTTAAGAGACCAGTGGGAGGCGCAGATACTTGCAAGAATAATGCTTAAAGCTAACATTATAGTTGTATCTGAACACTTGGGCAGGAAGGATGCGGAAAGGATGGGTTTAAAAGCAGTCAGACAGTTTGAAGAAGCGCTCGAAGAGGCAGGAGTAAGGGAGAACAGTGAAAAATCTATCGCAATAATCCCCGACGGCCCATATACCATCATTAGACAAAATAGTGTGGAAAACACCGCATAGGTAACAGATATAGTATAGCTAAGGTATATCTGTTACCTAAGCTATACTATGGGAGGCCATTAAGCCTGCTCAGATCAGACTTCCGCTCATGCAAATTCTATGCCTGGTTTGAACACGCCTCCTTAACCTCTTTTCTAAACGCTTCTTCGTCTGTTACGAATGTTTCGATCTGTTTCATGTTAACTATGCATGTGAAAGGCTCCGAGTGCCTTTTCTCGGGCTCCTCAGGCTTCTCAAAGGTGTTGATTATCTCAATGGGGAGATTGGGAGCTACATCCTTAATTATTCTTCTCATCTTGTCAGCGAAGTAGTAGGAGAATGGGCAATCAGGGAAGTATAATATTACCGCTTTCCCTTTATCCTCCTTGATAGGCTTGTAGGTTTTACGTATAGTTTATACACGTAGCCCGCTTCAAATGGAAGGTAAAGGAGGTGAGGATCGCCCTCGCCGACCTTCTTGAAGCCCATCTTCAAATAGAAAAGGTGCTGTGGGTATCCGGCTTCTGTCTCAAATGCGTAGGTTACGAGCGCCCTTGGAGGCTTACCGTTCAAAGCTGCCATAGGTTTCTCAACGTCTCTTATTAAGCTTTGCAGAAGAGCTTTACCGACTCCTCTATGTTGGTTTTCCTTCCCGTGAACATATATACAGTCTATCCAGATAATTCTCTCCTCGGGCTTTAACCTATACTGAATAAGCCCTATAGGTTTTGAACCCGAATAAGCTATTTTTGCAAGAGGAAAGCCCTTCTCTATCATAGCCTGTGCCCACTTCTTTTTCTCCGCTAACCCTCTTTTAAACAAGGGATTCTCAGCCATTTCGCTACCTATGCAGAGAGATAGATCGTTGATATTTTCGAGGTTTAAATCCTCAATCCTTATTTTATTATTCTTAGACATCAAGATTTGCATAAAGAATTAATACTTAAAACTGTATTGCTTTACGGGTTAGGTAGCATTACTATTTTAGATTAGAAGTGAAGTTACATGTGAACATTGTAGTAAGAGTTTAGAGCGTTAGGTATGGCTGTATAATAGGAGTAGGAGTAAAATTTTAAGATCCTCCTAAAGACGCTTAAATCGACCACACTAGAGATAGCCTGCCTCCAACCTACATTTGCCAGTTTTATATAACAGTTACATGATATCATCAGTAGATATGAAAGATAGGGAGAAGTTCTATAGTGCAAGAAAACGTGGGTTGTGGGAAATGTACTGGAAGAACAATGACGGGTCGGACATACTTATGCCAAATGGTTTCAGGAGTTACCCTGAGGAGATCTATAACATTTTTCTCAGCCTAATAGATCATGACGGGAAGGTTATTGACCTTGGCTGTGGAAATGGGCTTATGCTACGTCACCTTCTTACGAGAAGCAAGTACAAAATAGTACCCTATGGTATTGACTTCATCGAGGAATCAATCAGGCAGGCTAGACAAACTATTCTGCCCGAGTATGCCAGAAATTTTACTGTTGGGAACATAGTTGACATAGATCTTGGAACTAAAACCTTCGACTTCATATTTTTCGACCCTTACAATGTTCTGGCTGACGATCTTGAAGAAATGATAGATAAGCTGATAAAGGCTTGCAGGCCGAAAGGAAAGATAATCTTCTACACCTATAGAGACGTGCTTAGAGTTCTACGCCTAATAAATATCTTCAGATTGAGGTGGATAGGATGGGTAGGGGACCTGCTGCCCAGAGAGATAGCTGCGAAGCTTAGAAGGATTGATAGTAAAGAAGTCTCGATCGGAGTATATCACTGCTAAACAACTAAGAAGTTAACGGTGAGGGATGATCGGGATATCCAGCAACTTATTTATTTTCGTAGTATCTTCTTCCACGTGTGAGGCCTAGAGTTTATCCTGATATTCCGTTGTTTATCAAGGATCTCGACCAGGACGGAGTCATATCGCCAAGCGACTGGTTTAGGGTTGCCGAACGCCACAGGAAGGTAGAGGAACTTTCAAATGTCAAGAAGTATGTTTTAACCTTTGAATACATGAGGAATCTTAAGAATATGGTTGAAAAGATAGGTTATAGTGTAGAATGGTACCCTAACCTATACATAATAGGGGGAAAGCCACCTATAGGTTTCATGTTTATCACCATTGGGGCCCCAATGGCAGCTACCACCCTTGAGGAGCTTATATTCATGGGAGGTAGGGAGTTCATCTTGATTGGGGGAGCTGGTGTTTTAAGAAAGATACCCGTGGGGGAAATAATAATTCCAACAGGGTCAATTAGAGACGAAGGAACTTCCTACCACTACCTGCCACCACAGGTTGAGGCGAAGCCATCACCAGGCTTAGTGGAGGGGCTTAAAAAAGCCTGCGAAAGGCTGAATATAAAATTTCACTTAGGAAGAGTTTGGACGACGGATGCTCCTTACAGGGAGACTCCTCGGAGAATATTAAAGTTCAGGGAGATGGGAGCAGTATGTGTTGACATGGAAGCATCAGCATGTTTCGCGGTTGCCATGTATAGAAATGTTAGGCTTGCAGCCCTATTCTACGCTGGGGACAGACTTACCCGGAGAAGATGGTACTACAGGAAGAGAGGAAAAGGGGAGAAGGAAGCAATATCGAGAAAACTATTTTCTATAGCGGCGCTAACGCTTTCTCTGATTTAATATCTGCAGTTAGGGTAATTCCTGTTTTCTCCTTGTCGGCTTGGATGTCTAACACTGACAGATTGTCCGCGGGTTTCATCTTTACATGCGGTTTAAGGTTTATGCTGGCTCTATGTGAACCACTACATCTTTAACCATAGGATTTTCATCTTTAACCTTCTCTGCGACCTTTGTGGCTATTTCATGGAATTTTTCAACGCTATGGTTTGGGTTAACTAATATGTGAACGTCCACATAGACGTATTTGCCTACAAGTCTACATCTGAGTTTGTGGTGTGACTCCACTCCTTCAACATTACTTATAGATCTTGAAATACTGTTAACAACATTTTCATCAGATGAAATGTCGTATACAGCTGTAAACACCCTTTGAAAGAGTTCAGGGCTGAGTAGAATATATGTTAGTATTAGGATCCCGCAGGCGGTATCTAACATTGGAGAGACTACGGATCCAAGTAGGGCTCCAAGAAAGCCTACAAGTCCTTGTATAAATCTTTAGTCTTACAGCGTTCAGGCTGAGTGATAGTAGAGCCACACCTGAAGCTTCAAGCTTGACGGCTAGGTGGTTCAAGCGTACATTCTCAAGTATAATATAAGACGGTAGGAGGCCTGAAGCCAGCATAAGAGATGAAGTTAGGACACCCGACGCAGCGTCAAGTCTTAGGTGTTCCATAGTGATGCTCCGAGTCTGGAGGTTTCAAAGCTTCCTCTGAAAACCTCCATGCGAAATACGATGAGGCTACATCACCTATGTTGTCAAATCCGACCGATAGGACGCTTTGACTACCTGTTAATAGTCCACCTATAACAGGTGGACTCTTCCATTGGAGGTCAGTAACGGGGCTAGGCTTTACCATGCAAAGCTAGAACTGAACAATTTAAGGACAGATCAATCCTGTTTTTAACAGTTTCCTCTCGGGGTTACCAACGCGTATTGCGGACTTGCTGCTGAGTTCTTTTAATCTCGGTATAGAAGTAGGATTTGCGGATGCTATTCTCCTAGTTGTTTAAAGGTTTGAATGTGGTAACAGAGCGATTTGAGGAGATTTAAAGATGTAGCTTAGCCCTCCCGACTCTATACTATTCCACTAGGTATACTTAGATTTAATATTCCCTGGAGCTTACTAATGATTGTATGGCCTTAGTTCTAGATTTTCGGAATGACTGGCGGGAGATGCTTCACGAGTTTGCCCGGGAGCTTAGGAGAGGTCTTGATGAAGGGATAATTGAGGTCGTGGCGTCTCCAAACCCTGATGCATACTTCATGGATTCTAATGTGTTGGTGGTTGTGGATAGGCTTGACAGAGACACCAGTATGGCTGTGGCAAAGGCGGCATTGGAGACTAATGAGAGGTACAGGTCTACGATAAGCTACATGATAGTCCAGAAGGGTGACCCAACAATTGAAAAGTTCATGGAAGCCGCTTCTACTGCTTGAGGAGGCTGAATCGGATTTTTCACATGGATGCCTGAATAAATGCGCTTCTGCATGTTATTTTTCTGTTAGAAAGGCCGTGGAGGAGTATGCATCCAGGCTTAGACTACATGTTCCACGCAGAGACGATAACCTTGGAACACTCTGAATCATTAGGTTACTATCCCCTAAAGGACAGTAGGACTCTAGGTTTTAAGCCGAGATATTCTGCTGCTGTTAATACTCTTTTCCCTTCTTGCCCTGCTGTTTCCCACACTTTCATTGTGTGCTCCCTGAATTTGGGCTCTCTTGGCAGGTGGTGGTCATAGATTATTAGTTTTGTATCCGTCTCTTTTACAATCCTTGCAGCATTTTCTACTGCCCTATTCAGGTTTATCCTGTTCAGAGTGTAGCCATACATATATGTCATTGGACCGTCTATGAAGAGAACGTCAGGGTTCTCTTTGATCACTAAATCTGCGTAGTCTTCGATTATTGGCCCGTTCAAATCGCTTGTGTGGATTAGTTTCCACCCTTTGTGCTCTACTATCGTCATGAAGACCCATCCAACCCTTGAAAACTCGATTCCGTGAAACAGAGGTTTTGAAAACGATATTTTAGTGTCGCCGATCCTTATCGTTTTCCCATCTGCAAATCTAACCTTCAGCTTGCCCATGTTTATCTCAGGGATTTGTTTATAGCTGTTCCACTTCTCCACCCGGCGTTTAAACCATTTTAACCCCTTTTCCAATAGTTCCATCTTTCTCTCCTTGTAGTCTCCATAGTCTCTACTCATCGCAAGGGGTAGCGTGGATAAAGGATTGGAATAGTCAGCAGGCTTAGGATTTTGTAATACATCATCCATGTTTACTCCGTATGTTTTGTAAAGCTTTTGGAAGAACCTATATGCTCTTTCACGCTGGGAGTCGTTGATGTAGCAGTTGGGATTCTTTACGAGTAGTAGTTTCCCCTCGTAGATGCTCATGTCGTCAGGGGAGAAGTGGTCGTAGTGGTAGTGGGAGATAATTACTACGTCGGCTTTCCCTGCGGCTTCCTTGATGGATTGCCTCCCTTGAGTAAGCCATTTAATCTTATCCTCATCCGTGGCTGGAAAGCTGGGGTGCATGACAGAGACTCCAGGGTCTATAAGTAGAGAGCAGTCCTGGGTTGTTACCATGATGCAGAAGCTTTTAGCCCCGAGGGAGTCTAGCCATACCGGCTTGAACCTATCCATGGCTTTTGACCTACCTGCTAGCCTGAGCTTCTGCTTTAGCCCTTTTTATCATGACACCTGCTACTATGCCTGCTACTAAGGCCACTATGGTTGCGGCGAGGAGAACCCTCCTATCCCCCCTCTCTATTTCCCTGCTCCATGTTGCGGTGTTTCCAGCATAATCTGTAACTATTATGTTTACCGTTAGCTTCTTCCATTTGTCTCCAACCTTTACCATAGTTGATACCTGGCTGTCCCTCGGTTTCACTGTCTGGGATGATGTTGCATCGCCTGCAACCTCTATTTTGACATCCATGACCCCCCACTCATGGTCAACCGCTGAGAAGGATATATTCAGTTTATCTTCAGCTATGCTCACCGTAGGATTCTCTATCACCGGGTTTGTCTTGTCCAGCGAGTAGTATGCTCTAATTGTTTTCTCCTCCCCTGGTTTAACGCGTACTTTAAGCACCGCAACTTCAGTGTTTCCCACCTTGAAGGTTCTCATCGGCTCCGCGCCTTCAAAGACAGGTTCTTTGTCCATCCATGATAGTTTAACTGTTGGATACAGCTCTATCTCCTCTCCGGTGGGGTTTGAAGCCTTAGCTATATAGGCCTGCATGCTTCCGTCATTTGCGGTGGAGACCGTGAGGAAGCTTCCAAGGGTGTAGAGTGTCTCGTAGTCTATAGGTCTGTCTTTCACGATCTTTATTAGCCTGCAGTGGTGCTTCTGGGAGTAGGTGATAGATTCTGTTGTTACGTATGTTACACCATCGTATTTTTCAACCATGTCTACATGCATGTGTCCGTGGAGGCATATTTCAACCCCTCCCTGGGATAGGATCCTTAACAGTTTAATTAGGCCGGCAGAATCAGACTCGTTAAGGCTTACTGGGGGATGGTGGAAGCACACGATCTTCCTATCATCGTTCTCCTGGAGGCTCTTGTTCAACCAGTTTAGATGCTCTCTTACAATCTTGCCGTCGTCCGTGCTTATGGTATATATGGACAGCCAGCCTAGGTCTACGACTCCATGGTCAGGCCCCTGGTAGGTTATGAAAAGCTCCGGGCTCAGCCTCTGGAAGTCATGGTTGCCGATAACCAGGATGATAGGTACGCTAAAATCGGCTAGGAGCCTCCTGAACTCTGCATGGTCTTCCTCTAGTTGGCTGTCAGTATTGTCTCCTGTCATAATTACTAGGTCAGGCTTTAACGCATTCGCCTCCTGGATAAGCATGTTAAGATAGTATCTCGGGCTATAGGTTTCTATACCCATCTTCTCCCTGACCGTGGAGAAGTGGAGATCTGTAGCATGCAAAATTAGGATATCGTCATCTGGGGTCCATACACAGAGGCAGTTGGGTTCATCCATCAGGCCGCCGTCTGTACGCAACCTTAAACCATAGAGTCCAAGTGTGAGGCCTTCAGGAAGCCTTACGGTCAACACGTTGAAATCCACGCCTTCCATCTTTTCCAGTACTTCAAGCTGGACTTCATGGGTTAAATTGTATGCCTTAACACTCTGAACCTCCATCCCAGTATAGGTTATGTTTAACGTTCCAAACGGCTGGATAAACGCCGGCATCCCAAGTCTTGGATATATCACACCCGACGCTGAAAGCGGAGGCTGCCAGCCGTAAAGGGGAAACCCGAACAGGATAATGACCAGTAAAACCAGCCTTTCCACACACAGGTAGACCTCTCATCCTTTAAAACTTTCGCTAAACCAGTTATCAGATCAATTTATATAAAAGGGATAAGTACCCCATTGACCCAAAATAAAGGATGGAAAGGACATGTTTAAGAATATAGTAGTGATGCAACCAACCTGTAGTATTGGATGCTCATCCGGATTGAAGCGTATACCAGGTTGTGAGCAAGGTGCTCCATGGGGTGAGGAAAGCGTTGAGGGATAAAAGAAAGGAGTTAAAGAACTAATAAAAGAAACTGGAATTTGCGGCGTAGGTTGCGATATGGGTTAATATGTGATAGTGGATGCAGTTATAATTTGGTGATGCGTTTATACAACGTTTCTATAAAAACATCAAGCTACCAAGGCTTCGCATGAAATCATAAGGGGAGACGGTCATGTATAGGAAGAACCTTAACGAACTTAGAGTGAACTCCACAGGAACATAGAGAGCCGTTTAAAGGGTGTATGTGAGATATGCAACGTGAAGGATTTATGCGCAGGCCGATGCAGAATAGCTAGCCTGGCATACTATGGAGATATATTTGCCCCACATCCGCTTTGCCAGTGCCTGTTTAACACTAGGAGATTTCCAGAGTACTCAATATCTGAGAAATGGGATGGCAATGAAAAACAGTATATGTACCCTGCTGAACCAACCATTTAACCTCATTCTTTACATTTATCATCATTTAACCTCATTCATTTAACCTCATTCTTTACATTTCCTGCTTCCCCACGGCTAGACTATGGATAATATGTAGTTCTTGTGGGGAGCTTAGGCTTAGGGGTTATGGTTTAACGTTTGTTGAAGTTATAGTATAACTTTTAATCCAATTTGCAGGGGTGGAAGAATTGTATGGAAAGGAAGGTTATTCTCGCTGTATTGGTGTTTTTCACCATGGTTTTACTATTGTCCAACACTGGAAGGCTTTTGCTTGTATTGAAGCCTGGCGTAAGCGTGGTTGCCCCAGAAATCTGGGTTCCAGGTAGAAACGTATCTGTGAAGGTTTTGACATTCAGCATGGCGGCCTCTAACCCGGTCAGCTCTAGGGTGGAGGCTTACCTTGTTAACAGTAACGGGTCAAAGGTTGCACCGGTATTTAAAGGTTTAACCGGCGATGATGGTTCGCTCTACGCGTCACTTAGGGTGCCAAACATCGAACCGGGTGCCTACAAGCTTGTGGTGAAGGCTTCAGGTGTCATGGAGGGAAGGGTTGAGGTTCCAGTTAGGATCCGGAGGTCTTTCCGGGTTCTTATAACCACCGATAAACCTTGGTACCAGCCGGGTCAGACTCTACATTTTAGAGCGCTGGTCTGGGAGGCGAACGGGGATTATAGGGCCTGCCCAAACACCAGCCTTACAGTTAGCCTTGTAAACCCCGACGGTGTAAGGGTATTTAAGCGATTCCTTAAAACGGACGAGTATGGCGTTGCCTTCTGCAACATACCGCTTTCAAAAGAGCTGAAACAGGGTAGATATAGGGTTAGGGTTGAGATAGGAGACTATACACAGGAAGTTACTGTGAACATCAGGGAATACGTCCTTCCCAAGTTCAAGGTTGAGCTTGAATTCCAGAAGAAGTGGTATCTTCTAGGCGAGAAGATCTATGGAAGGGTTAACGCTTCATACTTCTTCGGTAAGCCCGTAGTTGGAAACGTAACTTTAAGCGTGCAGGCATACACCGGGGAATGGACAACTGTGTGGCAGTACTATGGTAGCACAAACAGGGAAGGCCTTATGAGCTTCACGTTTGATGCACCATCATACCTGGTAGGCCTGGACATTTCAAGAGGGAAGGCTGAGATCGTGGTGAATGCAAGCGTGATCGACGGCTCAGGACATGTAGAGACGGCATCCAGGAAGCTTGTGATAAGTGACACACCATTCATAGTTGGAGCTGTAACGTTGAAGAAAGAGTTCATGCCCGGAGAAGATTACCCAATATACTTCGTGGTCAGATATCCCGATGGTAAACCTGTAGGGAATACAACGTTAAATGTTGAGGTGCTCACCGGGAACGGAAGCCTCCTGTCCAGGCACACCCTCCTAACAGACCAGGCCGGGGTAGCATCACTGTCTATAGCGCCGCCGGACACCGGGGAGATCATGCTCCTAGCCAGATGCCTTGATGCTCAGGGGTACTATGGGGAGTACAGCTTCAGCTTCAGGTCGAAAACCATGGGTGAAAGGTTTATAGTATGGGTTAGAAGCGACAAGCCATCCTACAAGGTGGGTGAAGAGATGGACATAAAGGTACTTGTTAAGGAGCCAAGCCTAAATGTCAGCTCGAAATGGGTTTACCTGGATGTAATAAGCCCACTGGACAAGTCAACACTATACACTGGTTCGGAAAGGCTTGAAGACGGGGTTGCAGAGTTTAAAATTGTAGCATTAGACACCTACGCACCCTACGTCCTGGTAAGGGCCTACGCCATAGGCCCTGACATGGAGTTCTACGCAGACTGGTTAAAGGTTGACGTCCAGCCTAAGAGGGATATGAAGGTAGAGGTTGAGCCCGACAAGGATGAATACCTGCCGGGTGAAGACTGCCGCATCAGAATAGCGGTTTCAGACGCTGACGGGAACGAAGTTAGAGACTGCGTAGTTTGCATATCCATAGTGGACAGCTCGCTCCTCGCCCTGGCAGAGCAGAGGCCGGGCTTCGAAGAGGTTTTCTACACGCTTTCAGAGGAGTATCAGGAAGTACAGTGGGAGATACATGAACTTGAGTCCGTAAACGAGTTTTCAAGCCTGCAGATGGAGATTCAAAGGGCTGAAAACCTTCAAAAAAGGATAAACACAGCCATGATATTAGCCGGCATATCAGGTGTCGCAGCTACACCAACGATTGCACTACTTGCAGGGCTATACTACTTACTGACCGGGAGGAAGAGCCGGGGAAAGGTTCTCGTCGCCATAGGCCTGCTCCTACAAGTACCGATAGCACTGCCCTCAGCAATGGTGCTCTACACCATAATATTTAGACCTCGGGGAGGCATACTTGTCGAGAGATGGGGGGTTCCAAGGCCGGTCATGATGGGTCCTGAGTTTGTTAGGAAGGGGGTGGCTCCAGAGGTAGCTGGTGGGGACCAGGAAGTATATGAGGAGGCGAGCAGCCGGGAAGCTGGATCAGCAGCCCAGGAGGTTAGATGGTTCTTCCCTGAAACACTGTTCTGGAGCCCCTCCCTCCCGGTATCCGGGCATGCAGAGGTAAACCTGGTGATGGCACATACGATCACCACCTGGAGTGTGAAGGCCATAGCATCGACAAAGGATGGGAGGATAGCCGTCGGGCAGGGATCCATAAGGGTTTTCAAGGACTTCTTCGTGGAACCGGACATCCCGCTTAGGCTTACCCAGGACGATGAGATATCCCTAAGGGTAGCTGTATACAACTATGCAGGAAGGGAGCTAAATGCTACACTGAGAATTAAGCCTGAAAAATGGTTTAGACTATTGGATGATGGGGGGAAGCGGGTTACCGTTCCCGCCAACTCTGTGATGGGTGTCTACTGGAGGATTAAGGCGTTAGAGCCCGGCCTACACTACTTGACAGTCTATGCTGAGGCGGCTGACAGGTTGGACGCGGTTAGAAGGCAGGTTAAAGTCGAGCCTAACGGCCTCCCCATGGAGATCAATAGGAACGGGGATCTAAAATCAGATGTCTCAGAAGCCTTCCTCGTTCATCCAAAAGCAATTAGAAATGCCACGGAAGCCTTTGTAAGAATATCCCCAGGCTACGAGTCGATGTTCATCGGCGGCCTAGAAGCCCTCATAGGATTCCCCGGAGGGTGCAACGAGCAGGTTTCTTCAAGGCTCATACCTGACATCCTCATCCTAAACTACCTTGACAGGGAGGGAAAGCTAACACCGGAGTTAAGGGCTAAACTGGAAGCCTACGCTCAGACAGGCCTCCAAACCCTTGTTTCGAGGCAGCACCCGTCGGGGGGCATGGGCTGGTATGCAACGGACGAGGACAACCTTGGAATGTCTGCTTGGATCCTGAACACGTTTGGGGAAGCCGAAAAGGCCGGGTTTGACATTGACGACAGGGTTGTAGAAAGGCTTCAGGCATGGATAATGGAGCAGCAGAACCAGGATGGAAGCTTCCCGCCAGTAGGGTTCTACGGGCACGGCTCCTATAAGCCTGACGAGTTCGTGATGACAGGCTTCGTACTCAGGGGCTTACTGAGGTCGGGGGTGCCACCTGAAAACCCAAAGGTTGCGAAAGCACTGAACTACCTTAGAAGTAGAGTTCTACATGACAGGATTGAAGACTCGTATGGCCTAGCACTTTCGATAGTATGCTTCAAGCTTGCAGACGTCCCGGAGGGCGACCAGGCGCTGGAGAAGGCTGTAAGCAGCCTTCTAAGCCTCGCCGTCGAAGACGAATATGGAATACACTTTCCTAAGGGCAGCAGCTTCGCGGGCGACACCGAAAACACGGCCTACGCCGGGATAGCCCTAGTAATGGCTGGAGGACACCATGACATGGTTAGGAAAATAGTGGACTGGCTTGTTAAGCACAGATCCCCAGGAGGATGGATAAGAACCACAAGCGACACATGCGGCTTCCTAGAGCTCCTAGTAAGGATTGCAGAGAGGAAGGGGGTAGCTGAAGCAGACGCAACCATAACCATAACAGTAAACGGGCTCCTAGCGTACAGCGAACATGTAACACCCGAAACCTCAGACGTTGAGAGAATATTCCCCATAGCAGCATGGCTACGGACAGGCATGAACAATGTAACCATCAGGCTTACGGGGAAAGGCCTATTCATGTACCAGCTTGTCGTAAGGCAGTGGCTGCGAGACAACGTCACATGCTTAGCAACCCCGCTGAACCAGAGGGCTAGAAGGGGGGAAATATTCCAGTTAAACGTTACCGTCACCCCTCCGGGAGGAGACCTCACCCCTGTGATGGTGAGGGTCACAGTTAGGCCCCCAATGGGCCTGCAGGTTCTCGGGGGTGGGACAAGGTACATCACAGAGCTAAGAGAGCCTGAAACCGTCACCCTATACTTCAAGGCGGAGGAGGAGGGAACCTACACCATCAACCCCACCGTGGAGTACATGCTCCTGTACCAGGGGAGATACGGGGGAAACCTGAAGGCTGAGGCGAACCCAGCCATGGTAAGCATAGCTGGGGAAGGCGTTGAAAGGAGGATAACGGTGGAGAAGCATGTTGAAACCATCGCAGGCATACCCGTAACAATGGTAGGAGTCCCCGTAAAGGTCAGGCTAACCGTGACAAACCGGGAGCATAGAACTCTAACACTCCGGATAAGAGACCCCCTACCAGCAGGCTTCATATCAAACACCTCGCCCAGCCAGCTGGACAAGGGTGTCTTAACCTTCCATGTCACAGTTGAGCCTGGAGGCACGGCTGTCATAGAATACGAGGCTACAGGCCTGATACCAGGAGACTACATTTTCCCAGGGCCGGCGGCGCTCATAGAAGGAAGACCTGTAGCGGTTGGGAACCCTGTTGGAATAACAGTCTCAGACAAGCCTCTCATCATTAGGAGGGAGCTTGACAGCACCATGATAAGCCAGGGCGGAACTGTAACGGTAAAGGTTTACGTGGCATACCTCGGAATACCAAGCATCACAGGCCAACTCCCAACCATAAACATGCTGTTCATAACAATAGGCCTCCCACCAGGCTTCACAGTAAACATTACCTCACTCGAAGAGGCTATAAGCACATCCCCATACCTCGAAAGATACGAAGTACATAGCCCCACAAGGATAGACTTCCTAACAGGGGCTATAAAGCCAGGTGTAACGTTTACATTCCAGTTTAAAATCCAAGCCAAGTACCCTCTCAAGGCAACAGTGCCGCCGGCAAGTGTACAGGACTATTATAACCCGGAGAACAGATATCAAACCAGTTCACAAACAATACTGGTGACACAGTAAGCACCGGGAAATCCACACCTATATCTCGCTGTTGATAAATTAACCATCACTGAGAATTGTTGGGTCGAGAGGATGTCCGGAGCTCAGATTCAAAACCCAGGCTCTGGAATAATGGTTCACAGGTGCGGGGCCGTGTAGGCGGGGACCTGTGTTCGGCAACCTTTGGTTTGTCGCTGGAAAATTTTATTGATACTTGGAGGTGCTGAACAGACTCAGAGACCGTGAACTGCTTGAAGACGGGTGTGGCCAGTGTAGATATAAGTATGTCTGTGGTGCATCCCATTGACCCCCTGCCAGTCACTGACGTCGTAGATCTTGATAGGCTCTCGTGGTGAGGAGTGGTGTGAACATGTCTCTCTGGGAGCTTAAGGTCGGGGTTATGGAGATATACAGCTCCTCACAGCCTAGAGCATACTACTTCACCCAGAACCCGGATGAACTGGCTAAAATAATACACGAGGAGTGTTACAGGAAGGCCAACTAACCAAGTAATAGAGAACACAGTCGGCTCTGCAAGGCCATCTGCGTTCTATACGGGGCTTTTATGTTATTCTCTTCATGTTAGGTAAAAGAAAATGGGAGTAGGGCATGGTTTGGATCTATGCCTACTCCTCTGGAGGATATATTTTTGTTGGTTGCTCTAGGTGGGCTTCCCCCACGTCGTTCCCACTTATACTTCTGAGTATTTGGAACGGCTTAGGCCCAGTTGTGTCCCTGCCCTTTTTCTTCAGTGTATTTATTTGCTTTGGGACGGCTCCAGCAGCCTTTCCTGCGCCTGCCTTCTTCAAAGCAAGGCTGACTATAACGTTTAGGATGTCGGCTAGATCGCCGTCGTCACTGTCTCTCAGAAGGAGGTCGCATGTGACAGTTATCTCATCAGCGCATCCGGTGGTTTTATTGATGTATTTTCGGATTGAGTACATGGTTCTCCCGTTATAGAATTCGGTTATTGTGTGTCCCTTGCCGTCTAACCCCCTGAGTTGCGCTGTCACGAACCTTAGCTGCTTCGCTTCAAGTAACTCGCCGTGGCATTTGAAGTAGAGGTTTATTGTCCCGCCTATCATGGGGTCGCAACCGTCTCTGAATAGCCTGTCGTCTCCATCGTCGGCCTTCTTGTCTATGTGGATCTCCATGATGTAAACCCTTACCTCAAGGTAAGGGCATCCCTCGGGACACTCCATGGCCCGTCCGATCTCTGATACGTTGAATCTTAGCTTTATGTAGCCGACGTATCTTTTCCCCTGGTTCGCGCCAGCACCTATCATATTCACCTTTATTGTTTTCGACGTAACCTTGACAGGCGCGCCTATCGGAGCCTGTAGCTCGCCTCCGCCATGTCTCACTGGGGGCACGGCTTGGACTGATAGGATTAGGGCTATGTCACCTTCGAATACACATCGTATGTTGTGTTGAAGCTCGTCGTCGATTCTCCGTGCTAGGTCTGTCAGTAGGCTTCTTGAAGGTGGAGTTGAGGTGTTGCTGAGTATTCCTCCGCCGACTATCGCCACGCATCTCCCTCTTCTGAATCCTACGAGTCTGAAGCCTACCGTTCCGAGGCTGCTGTTCTCCTCGTCGTAGAATCCCTCTTCTCCGATGTCTATTGAGGTCTCGTTGTGGCCTCTGGAGAGATTCCTGTACGCACCTATAGCCTTGTCTTCTGTTCCCATGTCCAATACTGCTGCAACTACGAAGGTTTCGCCCTCTATAAGCCATACCCTTGAAGAGTACCCACCAGGCACCGTTACATTATTGAAGTCTGAGCCAGGGGGCTCCCAGACACTGTATGGATCAGGGTATCCGTCAAGGTCATGGGGTATCACGTACAGCAACGTATACTTAACTATGTCCCTGACCATCTCTCTGCAGTAAAGGTGGGCCTCGCACGTCTCATTTCTAGTGTTACCCGCGGCTACAAGCACGGTCTGCCCCTCAGCCCAGACGTCCCTCTTGACGAAAACGGCGACGCTTCCCTCCCGCTCCAGTGTTCGCTTCTCACTCTCATTCAGAATGCCACCAACTATAAACCCGACACACCCGTATGCTTTGTGGCCCCCGAGTATCAGGATCACTCTGTAGCCCGCCTTAACCTCGTCAAATCTTGCCATGTCCTCATCCAAGCATTCAGGGTTCAACTCGTCCCCAGGGAGCTGGATCAGGGTATAGTTAACTCCCTCAGCCTCGAGGTAGTCGAACAAGCCCCCAGCAAGGCTGTAGTCGACCGAATTTGCCAAAACAAGCAGGCTTGGAGGGGAAACAACCGTGTAAGCAGGTGTATACAGGATCAGCATGGCTAGGAACAGGGGGAGGACACGTAAAAAGCATTCAGGGTTCATATCATCGATAACAGTAACTATATGTCATATTTAAAACTTGTTGTTATATCTGCATAAAGCTTGTCGTTATAAACCCTAATGTCCTACTTTCAGCTTGGAGAGGGTTGAAATCTAAGATAGATCGAGAAATGGTAGCGTTTAAGCTCGAAGGAGTTGATGTAGAGATACCTGATTTCTTCGGGACATAGAAACTATTAAGGATGATGCTTTAAGAAAGTTTTTTGAGGTTCCATTCTCGCTTACCGTTAGAGACGTTTCGGGGACGCGTAAAAAAGAATATAAGCTTTACAGAAGCTACTTTAACAGGGAGTTCGCTGAGAAAATAGGGTATGAACAATTTGAAGAACCAAAAGAAATATCGTTAGCAGTGAGAGGAAAATATGCTAAGCTGATCGGTGATGTAACCGTATACTTGGAGGTAGAGGGATGCATTCTCCCAGAAAGGGAGACCCTTGGAGAACTGTCCACCTGTAGGGATGCTGTTATAGGGCCTATTCAAGAGCGTATGATGGCACACAAGCCAGGATCTGAAATATGCTTGTTCAGCTCTAAGGTATCATTGCATACCGCTTTACAGGCGTCTCGCACAGATTAAATTGGGCATTCAATACTTTCACTGGGTGAAGGCTGCCGAAAATCGAGTATAGTTGTGATCTATGTCGGAGGCTAAGTTTTTCAGCGAAGAATTTAACTATTAAAGCTGTTACCTCGCTACGACTTGGTTCTGGGGTTCCACCTGAGGGCTTGAGACCGTGTCCGGCTTTTTTGACGATGACCAGAGTTACCTCCACGCCTGCCTGTCTTAAAGCTTCATAAAGCCTGATTGACTGGTTAACATCGACCACACGGTCGTTTTCCCCGTGGATTATCAGGAATGGGGGGTCATCCGGTGAAATGTAGGTGATAGGGCTGGCCCAGGCAAGCGTCTCCGGGTCTACGGATTTGAAAACCCCTATTATCAGCTCCCTCTTGTCCTCTGGCACCACTGTGAGATCTGCTGGGCCGAACATGTCAACTACAGCCTGTACTCTGCTCGACTGCTCCAGGTAAGGCCCAACATCAAAGCCGCAGGACTCGTCAGCGAGCCCGGCGAGCGCTGCAAGGTGCCCCCCGGCGCTTGTACCCATGATACCTATCCTATCCGGGTCAACATGGTATTTCTCAGCATTCTCCCTTAGAAATCTTATCGCACATTTAACATCTTCTATCTGGGCTGGAAACCCATATTCAGGAGCAAGCCTGTAATCTACGGATACTCCTATAAAGCCGTTCTCCACAAGAGCGTGGAGGTCACGCATCCCGGAACCCCCCTCCTTGCTTCCTGAGACCCATGCCCCTCCATGTACATAGACAACGGCTGGCAGAGGCTGGCTTCCAATATCTTCAGGGTAATATATGTCCAGCCTCAGATTTACACCGTCCACAGTATTATAGACAATGTTACAGAGTACCTTGCCTGCTAGATTCTCTGATATGCCTTTACTCCTCTTTCTCCAGGTTACTAATATGAAGGCTGCTAGGACTAGGAACATAAGAAACAGTATTAGTACTTTGCTTACACGCATCAAGTCTAGTTTAGGAAGCGAAATATTTAAACATTTGATTCTCTTTCCGCCCTGTGGGAAATTGTAGAATCCAACGGTCTCCGGGGATCTTAAACCCCCGCCTCTGTAAGTTTGAAAGGATAAAATAAACATTTTATTTCGTATATCTCTTGATGAGGACAGCCTAGGCTGGACTAACCGTGTGAATCCATGCCTCCCTTCTAAAGCTTGACTGTAGTTTGACGGCTATAGCTAGCTGGTTGTAATGTGGCGTTAGTTTAAAGTCTGAGAGTCGCCTTCTTGAAATGTTTCTAAGAGTGTTATGTAACTTTTATGGGATGTCATCCTGCTGGCGGCATCTTAACTAAGCCGGGCCAGCTATAAGATTAAGCTGCTGGATAACATGTTGTTGCGGGCATTGCTTCCTTCTTGAATGACTACTGGGTGGGTATAACCTTGGGTAACTTGGATATTTTAACTGCCTCCACTTCTTCTATGTCTTCAAAATGTTTTTCCCTGTCTAGGATAACTACTGGGGCATTCACTCCCCTTTTTGACAGGCTTATTGATAGGGCTGCCGATGAGAGGTCTCCCCACGGCTTTGAGCTATACTTGTGTTTTAGAAAGCCTAAGGCTAGGGTCGTCTCAACGTTGCTTACCACCTTTAGGGTTGCATAGGCAGATCTCACAACTTCATCAGGGGTGATATCCCTGATCAGCAGGCTAGACTGTTCACTTCTAATTCTACCTATAACCCTATATGCTTCAGCAAGATTGTTTGGGTGCATGTATATTTCCAGGTGTCCCCTCTCATGCATCAAAACCATATTTCTTGCAGTTTCAGATCCCTCTTCTCTGGTGAAGAGCAGGAGGAACGGGCCTGTGTCGAAGACAAGCCTGTTCATCACGGGTTCACCAGCTCTTCCTCCCTCTCAGCCTCAGACTCAGCCTCCTTACCCCTCTCCTCATCCAGTACTCTGGTAGCCCTAGCATCTCCGAGGAATCCGAAAAGCTCACTTAACGTGGGCTGACGCTCAATAATAATTTTATACTTCCCATACGGCCTAAACACCACTTCAACACCCCGTCTAAACCCATACCTCTCCCTAAGCTCCTTAGGGATAACTATCTGACCCTTACTTGAAACCCTACCCTTATACTCAACCAAGAAAGCCCCCTATAGCTAGAAGAAACCCGAAAATATAAATCTTACGTCTTACATCTTACATCAAACTGAGGCAACTTGTCAACGATTAAAATGGAAGAGAAAAGGGCAGGCAGCTCACTATGAACATAGGGCTGGAGCCTGGAAGTTCAAATTTCTAAATCATAAGGGAAGGCTTTGGGGCTACCGAGGACTATGACTTCGACTTGGCCATGACGTCTCTATGTGGAGCAGCTGCTGAACGGCTTAAACTATGTACTCCTCATCCCAAACCTGAAGATAAGGCCTATAGACACTGAAGTGGCTGAGAAGGCAGCAGAACTCAGGGCCAAATACGATATTAGGCCACCCGACGCCCTGCAAGTAGGGGCGTCCCTGGGTGAGAATGCCGACGCGTTCGTAACAAACGATCGAAAACTAAAGAGAATTAGAGAGATAAAAATAGTAGTAATGGAAGAAGAGCTGAAAAGGAAAGGTAAACCTACGTAGGGAGCACAGTACAAGCCTATGAATTTGAATATTAAAGAAAGTAAAGAAGTATTTGGTACATTGAATGATCTCAAGACTTTCTATTTTGAAGTGGATCTTCTTCGACTGGGGAGCCACCCTAGCGGGTGAAAGCGTGTTTGAAAGTTACATGTTTAGACGTGTATATGAGCTACTGAGAGATTTTAAGGTGAGACTACACGAAGAAACTTATATTGACACTCCCCACGACTAAAGTCGGGAGGTTTTGTCCTGGAGATTGGGAGTGTCAATAACAAACACCTCAATAACCTTAACAAACTCATGGATGTATGAGTTTGTTAAGGTTGGATTTTGTTATCCGCTTATTAATAGTTCTACAAGCTCTGATAGGGTTGAAACTGATGTTACAGTCATGTTGTAGCCGTGGCTTAGAATGTATTCTTGGAGGGAGACCTGTCTGTACTCGTAGTATGTTATGGTTATGCCTGGGCCTGCCTTATATGTTCTGGGGACTGAGATTGTAACGTACTCTTGGCCTCTTGGGACGATGAATAGTTCCATGCCTTGCTCCGCTGCTGCAATGGCTTTCTCCGCGACTCCGCCTACTGGACCTATACGCCCGTCCCTGCTGATTGTTCCGGTTACAATGGCATTTCCCCGTACTGGTTTCCCGGTGTATGCTGAGACTATGGACACAGCTATTGCTGAGCCTATGCTTGGGCCGTCTACTATTTCAACAGGCTCACCTGCCTCTATGGTAATGATCACATCGTAGCTGGACAGGTTTACAGCTAGATATTTCTCCGCGGCGAGGAATGCTTCTTCAGCGCTCGCTTGGAGTTCTATCCCTATCTTTGGCTTCGTGTTCACGAGTACTCGGCCTTCACCCTCCCTCAGCTCCACTTTAAGTATAAGTATTACACCTTCGTATTCATAGTTGAAGAAGCCGTAGGATACCGTCCTAACGGCTGAGACGTACATCTCTGATGAGCCTACGACTTCCCCGTATGGTACAAAGGCGTTTCCCTGCTTGGCTATGTCCTCGTAGTATTTTATCTTTAGATTCAATATTTCAACCTGCTTCATAAGTCTGTCAACCTCCATCGAAAGATTCCGGTTCTGCTCGGCTACTAGTTCAACATCTGCTTTCAGTCTCTGGTTCACGATGTAGAGATTAAGCAGGGTGGAGAGGAGTATGATGTTTAAAAGGAGGCTAACGGCGAGTTTGAAATTCACCCCACCCACCAAACCATATAACTCTGCTTTGGAATGATAAAATGATTATATACTGAAAGCTGAAGAGCTGAGTGCCACTCGCCTAGAAGCGTGGGAGACCATTTGACTAGGACCAAAGAATTACGGAAGATGAGAACAAGCGGAAAACTGCCTGTCCTAAGCATGGGGAGGCTGTAATAATTCCATGCTTCACATGTAAAGTCCCCCGGATACGATAGGCCTCTAACAGAACCTTGTATAGGCGTGTATATGACATATGGAAACATATATCTTGACTAGTTATATGTATGATTACTATGAAGCGGAAATTGGTAAAGCCTTCGGCTGCGAGGTTCCCTACAAGAGATATAGGAGGCTGTGCATACTGTAGCAAATCTGCTGTAATACAACCTATTGTGAGGTGGAATTCTCTGTCCGCTGATATACACGCAACGATCAGGTGGCGATATTGAACCCTCCCCACCTATTTTTAGAAGGGAAAATACGGTTGCGGATGACTTCCACATTAAAGGGGTTCTAAAAGGAACCTATTCTGGGAGAGATACTTTAATGAGACTGCTGCTAAGGCGGTTGAATACGTGCTCAGCGGATTATCTTTCGACGAGGCGATAGTAAAGCTTGTAGATGAGTATGACGCACCTCGTAGTATAATTGAGAAAGATGTAACAGAGCTAGTCAGCCAGCTATCCCAACCAGGTATGTAAACGCAGTTTGTGAAGAGTAAGGTGGCTACTATTGAAGATTCCCAACATACCGCATAAAGAGGACATTGAAAGGTTTATAGGAAAGATCGTCGCCTCGTTTAAGCCTAACACCATCATCCTATACGGGTCCATGGCCAGGGGAGACTATGGGGTTGGAAGTGACATAGACATTATCGTTATAGCTAAGAATCTACCTGAAAGCCTAGATGAGAGACTTAAGGTGATGGCTGAGCTTAACGACACTACAGCTCCAATAGAATGCCTTGCATATACACCGAGAGAGTTTAGGAGAATGCTTAAACACACACATCCAACAGCGCTTTACGCAATGGACGACGGAATAATCCTATACGACGATGGAACAGTAGTGGAAATGCGTGAGATATTCATGAAAATGAAGAAGACAAACATCATAAAAAGATTCAAGCATGGATGGATTATATGCAAACGGGGAAGACAAATCTAACCGTCCATGCTATTTTCTAACAATACTCTAACCGCGGAACCGGACGTCTAAGCTTTGGTATTTTAACCATAGTCTGCAAGGTTTCCCGTCAATTTCTGCTATTTCATAGGCCCTATCGACTCCTAAAAGCCAGCTATTCCTCAATTACTAGTTCCCATGTCGACTTTCATCCTCCGGCTTACAATGAAAGAATAAAAGGTGGGAAGAATGTTGTTACTCGCCTAGAAGCGTGGAGGCCCATTTTGGTCTTTCAGGCGGGTTTTGGTCTAATATTTCTCTCCATGCCTCATCCGTAAGTCTACTGCTTAGAGGATGTTTAAACTCATAGTATGATAGGACTGGGCCAGCCATCATTATAATCTTTCCATCGGGGAGTTTAACCGCAACTATAATAAGGTCTACGTACCCGATGGCCTCCTCAAGGACGGTTTCAGTATTTATATCCGTATGTACGTCTGCTACCAGTGTTGTCTTGAGGGTTTCAGCCTTATAACCTGTGCATATGCCTTCAAGCAGGTCTGGAAGCGCCTCTATAAAGTTGTATTCGTCTGGTGATAGCTCTTGGGACTCCAGTTCTTTAATCGAGATCTGAGTAAGCTTGTCAAGTATATCTGCAAGAGACTTGAACTTTGCATATACAGTTTCATTAATAATATTCATCTCATTAAGGCCGTTACAGGTCATTTTCGCCAGGTCTGACAGCCTCTTATAGAGCTCTGGAATTGGCTCAACGTACCCTGCTGGTTCAGGGCCTGGTGGAACAGCAGTCGACACCAGGGTGTAGCTTTGCTTGGCGTAGAGGATTGTGTCATGTCTTAGCTCCACCCATGAGGCTAACGCTGTCTGCAGGAGACGCTTACCCCACATCCTTGTCTGCATGTAGGTTGGATACCCGTCTCCGTACTCTTCTAGGAGGGGTTTTAGAGAGTATAGCCATGACCAGTACAGGTTTCTATGCCAATTCTGCCATGTTAGGGATGAAAACTCGTCTCTGAGCTGAGACATCTTATCCATGTACCTTTCGTATTCAGTGTCCCCCTCCTCTTGCAGTATTTCAAGCGCGAGGTCTGAGCCTAGAACAGCCATCAGGTCTAGCCCCCTTGGGAACACCCTTGCAGGCCCGAGTGCGGTGTATTCCATGGTGAATGGTTTACCGCTGCCTCTATATGCCCCTACGGAGGGGGCTACAAGCCTTTGAAAGATGTACGAGTCTGGCACGTATCTCTGACTCATGAACCTCATACCCTTACTTTTGGAGAGGCATTCGTCGAGTTTTTCCTCAGTTATAGGCGGCTCTACATTACATCTTCCTGTTCCACCGTAGATCTCTGGATTTCTCATTTGGGCGAGTACGGCTTTTATGTTTAGAAGTACCTCGCTGCTGGCTAACATTTCAAGGGTGAAGTTTCCGTTGTAAAGGCTGTCTACTGCTTGCTTGTATTCGATGGGTGTAAGGTCGTCTGCATAGCCTACCATGAAAGATGTCACCTGGTATATTTCAAGCCATATGTCCATGGCGTTTCTACCCTTAACGTCAACCTTGTAAAGCTTGTCTGAGATCATTATGGCCTGGATTGTAGCTATTTCGGCGTCTTCTTTTGAAACAAAGCATTCTTCACAGCCTTTGAGTAGGAATGCCATCCTTCCGTACCACATCATACACTTGAAGTATCTTCCAAGCTTTTCACTCCTCGTATAATGGCCTCTTGGCACGTACTGGCTGTAATCCTCCCTGTAATGGAATATTGGACTAGGGGAGAAACCGCTGTGCTCCCCTATAAGTTCTAACTCGCCTTCAACCTCGTTTTTAACATAGTCGGGTGGATGGTGGTCCGGGTTAAGTAAGGATAGGGCAACGCTGAAGAAGGCTACGTTTCTTCTCGCTGCTTCTTTAAGCCTAGGATCCGTTGCTGCCTCGTATTCGTTAGCCATCGATGACAGCATGCTTTTAGTAAGGTCTTCTAGGAGCATGTAGAACCTTTCCTCCTCGATCTGCTGGAGGGTGTTATCAAATAGGATGTGGTAGACATGCAGAACTGTGTCAACAGTAACGTATAGGGGTATTCCCCTCATACTCACGTCCCTGCAGGCCTCAATTATGTCATCGTGGGGAGAGGCTATTATCGTGAAGCCGTACTGTCTTATATTATCTATTGCGCCGTCTGAGAGTGGGATATACTCGAGAAACTTGTCATAGTTCTCGATCAACACAGGTTCAAGGGGGAGCTGATACTGTGGCGCATTTGGAGTGTATGATAGACTTTCAGGTTCAAACTGGGATGGGAAGTACTCTTTAAACTCCGATGTAGGGGTAGCCGTTGGTTCAGGCGACTCTGGATTGACGGGTGTTTCGGTTCCTGCCTTCTCCCTTATCTTCCAGTATGAAAACGACAGCAATAGGAGTACTATTAAAGGGGTGAGTATCCTTATTTTCATCAGATCCTAGTTGGACTGCTACGTTTAAAATAGGTTTCTATTGGTTCAATGTTTGTTGAATCAGCCTTCCCTATATCTTTGCTTCTGGAAGCCTAGTTTTAATACTCTCTATTTTCCCGCTCATGGAGAGAGCTTTATCCCTCCTGTCGTCTATCTTTATGACGGTGAAGACTCTCTTCACCCCATGTTTAAATGGGGCTTCGTGAACCCTCTTGATTAGGGCTAATACCTCATCTAGGCTTCCCTCGACAATTGTGGCTGTAGGTGTCACCTTATACTTCAACCCAGACTTCCCTATCTCCCTAATACATTCCGCTACGTATTTGCTTAGACTAGTACCAGACCCTACGGGGACCACTGTTATCTCTGCCACTACCAACCTTACCACCCTTATAGAGGTTCTAATAGATACTGCACAATTGCATGTTTTAACTCTTCAAATTCTATGTCATCTGGGATAAGTGTTTCAAATTCCACGCCCACCTTATCCCTTTCAATTCCGATGCCAATCTCTATGGCACGGATAATCTGCCTCTGTCTCCAGACGTTTTTACTGGATACTTTTGGCCACATATCGTAATATTTTACAATTGAAAGACCGACAACATCAACTGCAACCCTATTAAAGCCTGAGACAAGGAGATTCGTCTCTACAACGTCTCCGGAGGTGGGTCCCCCGGAAACAAGGGATTTTGTCCCATCCATGACAATAAGTTCTGGTTTAAAAGCTAGGTTGAGTTCTGCGATCATTTCTTCAAGGTAGTCTGAGTTATGCATAAAGTATCTGTCATCGTTGCTCACAAAGCCAACCATGTTTTTAAGGGACATAGTGTACGAGGCGTACCTATGCGTTTTAACTACTGGTAGAGACACCAGGATATCGTATTCATCGATTATGGTTGGAATTCTGACCTCTTTAAGATATTCTGCTCCCTCAAGACTTATTTTAACCCAGTCTGTGTTGTCAAGAGCTACTATATTAGCCTGTGCTTCTAGGGCTGCACTTTCGATTCCCGTAGCTTTGAAGCATTTGGATGTAGGCTGCCATGGGATGCCTGAAAGATCAGCTACTGTAACCTCTGAAGCCCCAGAATCATATAGATATTTTATCACAGCTTTGACAAGACTTGGGTTTGTAGTGAACGGGCTTGGATCGTTACTGTTCACATTGGGTTTAACAAGAACCTTCTTCCCCCTTACGCTAACCTTATCTTTGAAGCCTATTAGCTCTAGGCTTTTATTAAGCATTTCTTCAACGTTTAACCCTCTCACAACAGATACGATTCCATCGGAGCCCCTAGGTGGGGATGTGAACGTCGGCAGGCTTGTAGTTGGAGGAGCCATAGTTTTCTCCAGGGGACTAGGAGGCTCTGTTTGAGGCATCTTCCTAAGTAATGATGAGATTTTCTTTGTTAGCACCACAGCTGACACTCCAATAGCTGTTAGGGCTGAAAGTTTAAGAAATAACCGTCTTGTTATTCTGTCCACATGGATATCCTTCTGATTGTGGTATTTAAATGTAGGCTGTTGAGTATATTTTTAAGGCTTTTCATCCTTTAAATCCCGGGGTTAAGTGGGGAAATACGATGTCTTCCTTGATGCAGGGACTCCTAAGCATGTAATATTCGCAATGGTGATTCAAGAGAAGCTTATGAGAATGGGTGTTGAGTCTCTATTGATAGTTAGAGATGAAACTCAGACTATAGCCTTGGCTGACACGCTCCACCTATCCTACATTAAGGCTGGCACGTACGGTGGAGGGGGGAGAAGAGAAAAGCTTGAAGCTTCGATAAGCAGGATGCAGGCGCTTCTCAAGGTTATAGACAGGTACGGGCTTCCGAGGGTGTGGTGGACGCATGGCGAGGTAGCTGGTATTAGGGTTGCATTCGGCCTTTCGATTCCAATAGTCTACTGCAATGACACCCCATATAATACCGCTGTCTGTAAGCTTACAGTTCCACTTTCTAATTATCTTGTTACCCCTAGTGCATGTGGTAAGGAGGTGTGGATAAGGTATGGAGCTCCAGAGGAGAACATTAAAACCTATAATGGGGTTGAGGAAACCGCATGGGTCAGCCCGGGCGACGTGTCTAAAACAAGGGTTCTAGAGGATATTGGGTTTAAAGATGAGAGGGTTATAGTTGTAAGAGGTCCAGAGTACAAGGCTTCCTACTATAGTAGAAAGTTCCCGCTATATAGACTTGTTTCAGAGCTTGCATCGTCCTATAAAGTAGTGTACATTCCGAGATACGGAGAGGAGATAGAAAAATTCGAAGAGATACCTAACGTCTATATTTTGAAAAAGGTAGTATATACGCCTGAGCTTCTAGGCTGTGTAGACCTTTTCATTTCGTCAGGGGGGACCATGGCGTCCGAGGCAGCTCTCCAGGGTACGCCTACTATAAGCTACCACTTCTGGACACCATCCCTTAGGTTTCTGCATAGCAACGGATTTCCCGTAAAGTACATTTCAGATCCTAAACTCGTACTGGAGGAGTCGAGGAAGATCATGAAAAACCCCGGGAAATACAGGGTTGACACCTCAAAGCTCTTAGAAAAGCTTGAATCCCCGATTCCAACAGTAATAAATCTGATAGAAAGGTTCTTATGACATAAGCGTAACTTTCAGATAGGTCGTCCCTTATGAATGAGAACATTTTAGGTTTACCATGGGAGGTTTGGGATTAGTGTGAGGGATAATAGATGCGTGAAACAGTAATCTCTATCTTCGGCCTGGGGAAGGTCGGGCTTCCTCTGGCATGCGCATTTCTAGAGACAGGATACAAGGTTATAGGGGTTGACAAGAACCTGGAGGTTGTTGAAAAGCTGAACCAGGGAACAGCCCACATCGATGAGCCTGGAGTGGATGAGATTCTAAGGAAGGCTGTTTCAAAGGGTATGTTTACCGCTACCGTCGATGGAATATGGGCATCGCGAAACTCTAATTTTAAAATCGTGGCGGTGCCTCTCATCCTTTCCAGTAACGGCCAGCCAGACTTTACATATCTTATAGAGGCTACAGAAAGTATAGCCAAGGGACTTAAGCCCGGCGACGTCTACGTCACTGAGACCACTCTGCCGCCTGGAACTACGAGGAAAGTATTAGTTCCAATACTTGAAAGGACAGGTCTAAAGGCCGGTAGAGACTTTTACGTATCCCATGCTCCTGAAAGAGTAATGAGTGGAAGAGCCCTAAAGGACTTTAAAACCTACCCGAAGATTATAGGCGGCATAAACATCGAGTCAGCCATGAAGACAAAGGAAGTGTATGAGAAAGTTTTCACCAAGGGCATAATAATAGTGAGGGACTGTAAGACCGCCGAGGCAGTAAAGGTTTTCGAAGGCATATATAGAGATGTAAATATCGCCCTTGCGAACGAGCTTGCCCTTGTATGCGAGCAGATGGGGATAGACTTCTGGGATGTAAGGCTGGCAGCAAACACACAGCCCTACTGCCACATACATGAGGCTGGAGCAGGCGTTGGCGGCCACTGCATACCTGTCTACCCTCATTTCATAATCAGCCAGGCTGAGACCAAGCTGATAAAAATGGCAAGAGAGATTAACAGTCTAATGCCGGAAAAGCTGGCTTCAAGAACGGTTGAACTCAGCAAAGAGCTAGGACTAGTCAAACCGGTAGTTGGAGTCTTGGGATTAGCCTTTAGGCCAGGGGTTAAAGAGCATAGATACTCTCCAGCACTACCATTAATCTCATACCTAAGAGAGCATGGATTGAAGGTTTACTGCAATGATCCCCTTTACACTAACGAAGAGATAGAGAGACTCACTGGAGCGATAGGGGCAAGACTCAAGCCCCTCCTGCAAGAGGCTAATGTTATAGTGGTTGTAACCGCTCACCAGAACTATAAGCATATAGAAATACCTCAAAATGTAAAATTAATTGTTGATGGGAGAGCTCTCTGGCGTGGAAGAATCTTCAAACAGAAATATTACTGTATAGGTGTCGGAGATAGGAGCGGCCAAGTATAATATCACGTGTGTGATTCCAGCAAGAAACGAAGAGTCTGTTATAGGAAGATGTCTGGCAAGCCTGAAAAAACAGAGTGTCAGGGTAACTTTAATGCTGGTCAACGATGGTAGTACTGATAACACAAGGAAGATAGCTGAAGCATATGCAGATGTAATAATAGATCTACCTCCTCATAGGGAAAACAGGATTGGAACTCCATGGATACCTAAAATTTTGAACATAGGATTCTCAGAGGCATATAAGACCGATCCGGATTATGTAATGGTTAGTGGGGCGGACACATATTATCCGCCGGATTACGTGAGAAGGCTTATCGAAAGAATGAAGAAAAACGAGGATGTGATTGCCTCGGGAACGTTTAAAGGAGAGAAAACAGAATTCCCAGGGGTCAGAGGAAGCGGTAGGATATTCGACGCGGAATGGTTTGGAACTATAGGCTTCAGGTATCCTGAGAACTATGGTTTTGAGCACTACCCGGTATACAAGGCTCTGATGGAGGGTAGACATGTCGGAGTATATGGGGACATAAACTATGTACTCTTAAGACCAACCATAATGAACAATAGAAAAGCGTTCACCTGGGGGAAGGGGATGAAGGCGTTAGGGTATAATCCTGTATATGTAGCCGGCAGATGCCTTCTTTATGGTTTAAAGTCCCCGAAAATAGGAGTTTCCATGATCAGTGGATATCTAAGCAATGTTGAAAGGTATGAGGATATCTGCGCTTTTGTATCATGGTATCAGGCTAGGCTGATATTTAGGAGGGTGAAGAGTTTCTTTTCCTAAGACCGCATGGAGCAGGCTTCTCTGCCGGTTTAAGCCTGCCACTAATAAACATTTCTACAGCTTCACCGATTGAAACTGGTTCTTTAACAAGATACACTTCTATGCCTTTGTCTTTAAGCTCTGCAAATATCTTGGGACCTAGATGCCGGCAGATCACAGCATTACAGTCTTTAAGAATCTCGTGAAGTTGCCTGTGACCCTTATACTCCTCGTTTACAACATAGACGCGTGATTTAACACTACCCCCCTCAACGGTGAGAATGGTGAAGTAATTTGACCTGCCAAACCTATCAGAGACCATTAATTTATCGTTTGTTGGTATGGCGACTTTCAATCTTTACACGCCAAGCTGATTCAATAAGCATTTTGATAAAAATGTTTCTGAGGGGATTCCCGAAAAGCCGGTCTACAAGGCTGTTTTTACGGAGTTTTCGGGAGAGTTCCGGCGGCAAGCTGGATAAACCCTCTTTCACTATTTTATCTAAGACTCTGGCTGCTTTACCCCTATCATACACTTCCAACCGGCCGTTTATCCTGATACCTGAGTCTTCCGGGAGCTTAGCAGCTATTTCACTCCATGCTTCATCAGCGCCTACCCCCCAGAACTGTTGGAAGTCGGACGGCTCAACCTCGACTACCACTACACCTCTGTAACCACATTGCCTGCACTGATAGATCAGGCCGAAGTATCCACCGGCGAAAAGCTCTACTCTACCGCCACAACGCGGGCATTTGGCCATATTTCTCTCCTTTAAGGTTTATGAGTATAGGTATGGTGGCAGCATTTAAAAAGGCAGCTATAAAGAGGGGCTGCGAAGGCCCTACACTATCCATGAGCCTTCCAACAAACAACGTCCCAATAGAACCCGTAATTGAGGAGATGCTGTCTATCGTGGACATCGTCTGCGCTCTCATTTCCGGTTCGGATATAAGGGCCTTTATTGCCATAAGGGCTAATCCTTGAAGCGAGCCTATAGGCACTGTCCATAGGAATACAAATATTGGAAACGAGTCAATCAATGCCAAGACTGGCAGGTAGAAGGAGTAGGCTATTGAAGACGCCAGCAAGGTTTTCGCTGGCCCATATCTGTCAACAAGCCTGCCGTAGAATGGATATGTAATAAATGCAAGAACGCCAGCGGTGCTTAGAACTATAGTGTATATCGTTTTCGAATTTTCCGACAGCAAGTAAAGCTTCATAGAAGCAGGTAAATCGTAAAATGACCCTTTCAAAGCCAGTAACACGGAGATAAGTAGCACTGCATTTCCCATGGATGGAAGCTTGAAGGCTAATGTATGTTTAAGTGCAGTTTTCAAGTCCCGCTTAACATTTGCTACGGATCCCTCCTCATGGTAGTAGACCGCAAATAAAACTGCAGAAGCGGCTGTACCAGCTAGGCTTATCTTAAAAGCTTTTGAGATACCATAGTGCTCCACAAACCATCCACTCATCATAGAACCAGCTGTGGAGGATGCACCAACGGCGAAGTTATACTTACCTACAGCCTCTCCTATCCTGGAGGAAACCGAGGTTAAAGCTGCGTTGAAAGCCCCACCACCTATCGAAAATATCGAGCCCATGATGCTTATGTAGAGGAAATGCTCAGGTCTTGTAGCCCAGAAGGCGTAGAGCAAGGTAAAGAGGACTGAGAAGATCATCGAAGTCATTATGAAAGGCTTACGCCTCCCCGACATATCGCTTAGGACGCTCCAGAACCTCGAGAAGAATATTGAAAGTAGACTGGGAATTGATGACAGATATCCGAGAACCGAGTATGATGAGGCAATATCATAGATATAGACGTTTAACGCGGCGCCTGGGATGTTTCTCGTAAAACCTGAAATCATGTTGGATAGCACTAGACCTCTTAGATTTCTGTTATGTAGCAAGCTACTATCGTCTTCCTCGGAGGATTCTTCCAATTCAACCTTACCCTGATGTTAAACGCATCATCAAAATAAATCATATTCGACAATTGTATACATAACAGGCCTGCGGATACATCAATCACTCAAAATTACCCTTGCGCCTGGCATATGAGTGTTATTACAATCAGCTGCTAACGAATTTGAAGGTTCGCCTACATTGACCTGAGAATCTTGATTCTCTCTTCAATAGGCGGATGTGTTGCAAACAGCATGTCTAACGGGCTTCTATTAGGATCTGATATGAATAAGTGGGATACAGCCTCACTAACCCTGTTTTTAGCCTTGTTGAACCTCATTATCTTTTCCAAGGCGGAGGCTAACCCCTCAGGGTATCGAGTTAGCTTAGCTGATGTTGCATCCGCAAGGAACTCTCTTTCCCTGGAGATCGCTGCCTGCACTATTCTCGCTATTATCGGCGATACTACTGCCAGAAGCAGAGCTATAAGCATTATCAGGCCCCCCTTACCTTTCTTATCGTCCTTTCTCCTAGGCGTGTACCTAATAGATCTTAGAAACATGTCTGATACAATCGCTATTAGGCCTACCATGGCTGCTACTACAGTCATGAATCTGATATCATAGTTTGCTATATGCGCTATCTCATGTCCTACCACGCCCTCAAGCTCCAACCTATCTAGTTTCTCCAATGCACCCCTTGTCACAGCTATGCTGGCATGTTTAGGGTCCTTGCCCGTGGCGAAGGCGTTAATATCGTCCCAGTCTAAGATGTAGACTTTAGGAGGCGGTATCCCAGCTGCTATGCTTAACCCCTCAACGGTGTTTATAAGGTATACATGCCTTCTAGGGTCAGCAGGCTGTGCTTTTACCGCTGAAAGTATGAGTTTATCACCATAGTTGTAAGTGGTTAGAACGTGGACTGATGAAAAGATCAAGCCGAAAAATAGGAGTGCTGTGGAGTATTCCGGTGCAACGGCGAGTCCGATGAGGTAGATCATGGATGTCAGGAGCGCGAAAACCCCAACAGCCAGCAGGAAAGACTTCCTCTTGTTTCTGGCTATCTGGTCGTAGAAGCTTATATGCTTCCTCTCCAAGGCTGGATCACTCGAAGCTTACCCTTGGCGGCGCCCTCTCAGCCTCAGGGATCTCAAAGTACTCTCTAGGCTTATCTTTCCCAATGAGCTTTGCGAAGAATACGCCTGGAATTGTTGATATCGTATTGTTGAACTCTAGAACTGAGTCATTGTAGAACTGCCTTGCATATGCTATCTTGTTCTCTATACCTTCAAGCTGCTCCTGGAGTAGTTTGAAGTTTTCGCTGGCTCGGAGATTAGGATAGTTCTCAGCAAGCGCGAACAACGTTTTAAGAGCCCTAGTGAGCTCTCCTTCAGCCTCAATTCTCTCCTTAAAGGTTCTGGCACCCATCATTCTTTCCCTAGCCTTGGTGATCATTTCAATAACCTTCCGCTCGTGTTTCATATAGCCCTTAACAGTCTCAACCAGGTTTGGAACCAGGTCAGCCCTCTTTTTCAGTTGGACATCTATCTGAGCCCATGCAGTGTCTACACGGTTAGATAGAACCACTATCCTATTAATGTAGTAGACAGCTATCAAGACGAGCAGAGCTATTACTCCAACGATTAGCCACAACATATAACATCAAACTATTCACCCATGACTAGGTTAAAAGGCTTAACACTTGGAAGTGAATAGGATAATAGTGCAGCAGCATAGATAAGCAAAGTTTCACTTAACGGTGGATGTCAAATAAACAGGACAGGTTTATCTGTTTTTTCAACTATTTAACAAACTTTTCATGCCTAAATATACTTCTAATTTTCTCACGGCTCCTATATACCACTATGAGGCTGTACTCTCCGCTTTCAGCTTCAACAACAGCCGCTTCGGTTTGGTCTCTTACGAGGGATACCTTCACCGTAACTTTTGAGAAAAGCGGTTTAACTTTGGCTACAAATGGTGAAAGCTTCTCTTCGGCCTTCTCTATCTGATCTTTAAACTCTTCCTCGTCCAAAAGAGAAACTACTGGAACCATAAGTGGGTAGAAGATCGTTACCTCGCATCCTTTTAACAGCTCTGCTACCCGGTATATGGGTCCTAGAAGGTCTAGGTCCGGATTTGGGACTAAGATTAGTATTTTTTCCCAATTTAAGCTCTACTCCACCTGTTCCCCTTCCCTCTTATGAGTATACAGAATTACAACACTATTTGTCAATTTAACGCCTTTGATCGATAGTATCTCCCTTTTTAAGAGGTTCCTAAATTCTACAATGTCATCTGCCTCCACTAGGGCTACTATGTCGTAGTCACCTGTAACCTCGTACAAGTCTTTTACCCATCTATGTTCCTTTAGACGGGCTATTATTTCATCAAGCTCCTTTGGGTCTACACACATGTTAATCAGAACCTTTACTCCCGAGCTACTCATACCACACCACCGATTCCTAGAATGATTATTTTATTTACCTTTAACTTTGTCCATCAGTGTTTGGGTAAGATAGGACCGGTCTTACCTGCCAATCTTCCTTTAAATATCACGATAAAGTCGTAAGCCTGTGCTCCCCCTTGGGCATGGTATTTTAGAATCTGAACTGAAACCTATAAACCTAGCACAAAGTCCACTGTACAAACTTCAAAAGTGTATTACATTCGATATCTGCACTTCTCATCCTTGGCATACTTCCTACTTAATTTTCTCAAGTATTATCGCCGGGCAAACCCTGGTGACACCTTCCCTCTCTTCAAGGAGCTTTATAAATACGGATAGTTCTTCTGGGTTTTTAAACCAGCACTCAATGATTATCATGTGGTCGCCTGAAGCGGTGTACAAGCTTATAACGTTATCCATGGTTTTAAGCTCGTTAACCAGGTGGATAAACCTCTCGGGGGTTGTGTCTATTCCTATTAATGCTTTAACCTCATAGCCAAGCTTCCTAGGGTCTACTTCAACAGTGTATTTCTTTATGACGCCCGTTTCTTCAAGCTTCTTAACACGCTTCCTAATCGCAGCCTCTGAGACCCCGAAAATATCTGCTATTTTAACGTAGGACAGTCTGGCGTTTTCCATGAGCACCCTTACAAGATCAATGTCCGAAATTCGAACCATATATGAATATTATAATGAAAAATTTATAATATTTCCGAACCAATATGTACGTGGAGGTGTAAATATATGACCGAAGAGATCAAGCTCCCTCTTATAGGTGAGAAATTCCCAAGCTTCGAGGCGAAAACAACGAAAGGTGTAGTAAAATTCCCAGACGATTATAAAGGCAAATGGGTTGTACTATTCAGCCATCCAGCAGACTTTACACCAGTATGCACAACAGAGTTCGTAGCATTCCAGAAAAGGTATGACAAGTTCAAGGAGCTAAACTGTGAGCTCATAGGTCTAAGCATAGATCAGGTGTTCAGCCACATAAAATGGGTGCAGTGGATAAAGGAGAAACTTAACGTCAAAATAGAGTTTCCAATAATCGCAGACGACACTGGAAACATAGCTTGCATGCTTGGAATGATTCATCCAAAGAAGGGAACCAACACCGTCAGAGCTGTATTCATAATCGACCCTGAAGGAATCCTCAGGGCGATACTATACTATCCTCAGGAACTTGGAAGAAACATGGACGAGATCCTGAGGATGGTGAAGGCCCTTCAGATCTCCGACAAGAACGGCGTTGCTATGCCTGCTAACTGGCCTGAAAACGAGCTGATTGGAGACAAGGTGATCATACCGCCTGCTGAAGATGAGAAAACCGCTGAGGAGAGGGTCAAGAAGTACGAATGCTACGACTGGTGGTTCTGCTATAAGAAGCTATAAGCTAATCACTCCCTACATTTTTAACTTTCAGGAGTATATTAGTGTAGGTGTTACTTTATGGAGGATAAAGAAAAGGCCATATTAGAAGCGATGAAAAAGGCTGGCAAGCCCCTAAGACCTGGAGAAGTGGCTGATCTAACCGGGCTTCCTAAAAATGAGGTTTCAAAGATTATTAAAGAGCTTAAGAAGAGGGGGAAAATAACTTCTCCTAAACGTTGCTACTACGCACCAGCATAGATCCATGAACTAACAGGGTAGATCTTAAGGTTCGGTGTGAATGACCATGGATAAGATCGTTGCAAAGTGTGCGGTTATGTATATGACCCTGAACTCGGCGACCCAGACTCAGGCGTGCCACCTGGCACACCCTTCGAAAACCTTCCTGAAGACTGGGTTTGCCCTGTTTGCAGAGTTGGAAAGGACATGTTCGAAAAGTTGTCTTAGGCCTCCAGAAAATATTTTATTATATTGTTAGATGGGTAAACGGGGTTCTATAGTTGAATACCCTTGTAGAAGAAGTTATTGATGGATTATATCTGCTAAGGCTTGACGACGATGAAACAAGGTTCTTTGAAGCCCTATGGGAGATTCCAGAGGGGATTACGTATAACTCATACCTGCTGAGGTATAAAAACCACACCATACTATTTGACACATGGAAGAGGGGCTGCGAAGATGTATTTATCAGCAAATTAAGGGGGGTAGTAGATCCTTCTAATATAGATTACATTGTTGTCCACCACACTGAACCGGATCACTCGGGCTGTTTAGGGAAGATTCTTAAGGAGAATGGGTACAAAGCCGAGGTAGTAGGACACCCTCTTGTAAAGGGGATGCTATCGTCTTTCTACGGTGTTAATCCACGTTTTAGGGCTGTAAAGGATGGGGAAACTCTTGACATGGATGGCTTAAAGCTTAAATTCGTTTATACACCGTGGCTTCACTGGCCGGAGACAATAATGACTTACATTGAAAACTGGAAGCTTCTATTTTCAGGGGATGCTTTTGGCTCCTACTCCATCCCAGATGGAATCTATGATGATAGTATGCCTGAAGGCTACTTGTGGTTCGCAAAGAAGTACTTCGCAAATGTTATCGGCCATTATAGGCAGAAGGTCACGGATAGCGTTGAGAAGATAACTTCCCAACTTGGACTTAAGATAGACATTATAGCACCGCTACATGGGCTTATCTGGAGGAAGAACCCAGCCCTCATCGTGGAAAAGTATATTAGCTGGGCGAAGGCCGAGCCGGAGAGCGGTAAGATCCTCATAGTTTATAGTAGCATGTATGGAAGTGTGGAAGAGGCCGTAGAGAAGGCTATAGAAATGCTGAAGGTAAGGGGTTTAAAACCCGTAGTCTTCAGGTTTACGGATAGGGAGCAGGCCAGGATATCTGATATTATCGGGGAGGCCCTGGACTCGAGTGGGATAATAGTTGGTGCCGCAACATATGAGAACCATGTATTCCCTAGAATGGGCTATGTTATCGATCTTTTAGGATGGAAGGCATCCGCAGAAAAGCCTGTTCTCATAATCTCATCATATGGATGGGGAGGGATAGCTGCAAGAAAAATGGCAGAGGTCCTAGGCAACGCTGGCTTCAAGATATTAGGCACAGTTGAATTTAAGGGAAAAATGGGTAAAATAGATGGAGATAAACTTGGGTCATCAATTGAAAAGTTCATCGAGGCTCTATAACTTCAGCAACGATATGGATTATAGATTGGGAGAACCTGTGGAAGGAGGCGGGATTGCAGGTCTTATTAACGATGTTAAACGTTTAATGAATGGCGAAATAAAGGCCGTTGTAGAAAGACGGATAAGAGAGTTTGAATTGGCTGGGAAGTCCTCAAACCCGGAGATTTTTAAGGAGCTTTGCTTTTGTATTTTAACCGCTAACTTCAACGCTGAAAAGTCGATAGTTATACAGGAGACAATCAATAATGGATTTTTTACACTCAGTTTTGAAGATCTTGAGCAAAGACTACGGGAAATGGGGCATAGATACCCGAGAACAAGAGCTAAGTATATTGTTGAGGCGAGGAGATACGCAAATAATCTTAAGGAACGGTTGAAAACATTCAACTCCAGCCTGGAGGCTAGAGAGTGGCTTGTTAAGAGCATTAAGGGTATAGGCTACAAGGAAGCAAGCCACTTCCTAAGAAACATCGGCTACAAGGATCTTGCAATCATAGATTTCCACATAGCAGACTTGCTTGATAGGTACAGAGTAATAAAAAAGCCAAAAACCATCACGAGGAAAAAATATTTCGAGATAGAAGAAGTCCTTAGGCTGATAGCTGGAAAGCTTGGCATAAGCCTTGCAGAACTCGACTTATACCTATGGTATCTTGAAACGGGGAGAATTCTTAAATAACCTATTATAACTGCCCGCGTGTATGTAACTGTTTAAAAAGTAGCATTACAAACTTTACATTATGAAATTTTATAGGCCAAAACACCATGTTGAATCCCTGATAATACAGCCTAACTGCTATGTTCTTCACAGAGTCGGCAGCTTCAAGGTTGAGAGAGGCGTGGGAAAGGTTATAATTCAGAATCTCGAGGACGGAATCGACATAAACTCGTTCACAGCTTTTTTCAATGCTGACATCTCAATTCTTGATGTTAGAATGTTTAAAACACGTATTGATGTCATGGAACTCGATCTCGATCTTGGCGAGATGAAAGACGCTGTGTCGAGGTTTTCAAGGTTAAAAAACGAGTTAAGAGTGATTGAAAGAAAAATTGAGGGATTAAAGAAGCTTATCGAAGCCTTAGACGGCTCCGGAGATGTGTTCGCATACCATTTTATCTCAAAAATAGTATCCGGCGAGGACCCAGCCAAAGTTTACGGTGACATGTTTAGAGCTAGAGATTGGCTCTTAGAAGAGGCTGTAAAACTTGAAGGCCAGGCTGAGAGGGTTAAGGCTGAGCTGGAATCCTTAAGGAACATTGTTGGATTCGAACGTTTCGTAAGTGTTTCAAACGTCGAGCTGACGATCAACTCAAAGGCCGATGGAGACGTAAACTTCGAATTCTTCTACAATATCCCTGGTGAGGGATGGAAGGCGCAATATGACATCATAGCTAACGATGACGACTTTAAAATAATGTTTTATGGGGTTGCATCCCAGAAAGCAGCGGTTGACTGGGTAGATGTTAATCTTAAGCTTACCACTAGAATAGTTAGAGCTCTTGAATGGGTTGAACCTCAACCGTGGATTGTAGACACTACCATGGAGAAAACCGTCCATACGGCGCCTAAACTCTTAGCATTGGCGCCCAAGCAAAGGCTGGAGGCTGAGGTTGGAAAAGGTATGGAGGAGGCTTTTGTGGAGGAGGGGATTCACCAGACTTACAGCGTTCATGGAAGAGTCAGCCTCCCCTATGGTAGGCCCTGCAGGTTTCTCCTTGAAACGAAAAAGGTTGATGGTAAAATCTTGTATGTATGGGATGCATTTACGAGTTTAGACTTTCTAAAGGTTCTGGAGTTTACGAATAGAAGGACATCGATTATTCCCGGAGAGTATAGGGTCTTAGTTAACGGTCTAAACATGGCATGGGGGAGAATGAAGTTCTATAGACCAAATGAAAGGGTTAAGATTCCGATAGAGAAGGCGGCGACTCTGAAAGGCGTGAAGAAGCTGGTTGAAAGAGTAGACGAGACGAAGGGCATCGTTAAAGATAAGATGAGTATGAGACTTGGGTATGAGCTTAAAGTTGAGAACTTCGGGGAAAAATCGGTAGATGTAGAGATCTATGATAGAATCCCAGTAATTAAACATCCGAAGGTCAAGGTGAAGATAACTCATTCAACTATTAGACCTGAAGTGTTAAGGCTTGGAATATTAAGATGGAGATTTACAGCTAAACAAGGTGTGAATCTGATAAGGTATGGTTTCAGGATCGAGTACCCACCAGGGATTCGTATCCCAATATAAACTTAAAGTAATGCTGGAAAATTTCAGCTGAGAGGCTTGTAGAGGATGAACGTGTATTTTCCCACCCGTCTAAATATGTGTGAACTCTCCATTATATCTTTAACAACACCCTTAGGGATGATATCGGAAAGCACTGCTTTACCGCCTTTTTTCAAAAGCTTATGAAGGTTTCGGATGAATATGTAAAGCGTCTCCTCCCTGCCATAGAGTATCTCTGTAAATCCAAATGCAAAGATAAAATCGTAGCTTTCACATGGGAGAAGGCTACAGTCTACCACTTTTAGAATGTTCATGGGTAGAATGGTTATTTTTCTTGTTACATAACCGTTAGGAAGCTGTGGCAAGTTTAAGCTACGTCTTAGCCTCGACAATATTTCATTAGATCTACTTAACGTAGTATGGGGCTTCCTTGGATTTACATTTAAAAATAGTTCTATGTTTGGAAAGTATTTCTTGATGAAACCGGCTATATGTGACAGTTTTACTTCATCATTATCTAGAAGTGTTAATTCCCGGTGTTGCTTTATTGACCATAAAAGTTCGACTGTGGAATCTCCTATCCCCACATGTAACACTTTTTCAGCTGGTTTAACGTGTTTCTCCACTTCATCAAGTTTACAATGCAACGGTAGGATGTGCAAGACAGAGTATAGCTAGAAATGTAATATTATAAATTATATTCTTCGGTATCACATACCATGCACAAAACCCCCAATGTCGGACGTGGAGGGCTTCTATTATCAATAGGTAACCTTACAGGTGCTTTCCTAGGATTCCTGAACACTTTGCTTCTTACAAGATTGCTGGGTGGTGAACTTTACGGTGTTTATAGTCGTGTCATAACATTTTCTTTCCTCGCCATGAGCCTTCTCAATCTTGGGGAGGCTTGGGCCTTGTTTCGTTTTATACCTGATACTGAGTCCAAGAACCAGCTTGACAAGAGAAAAATTCTCTTTTCATCCGCTTTATTTTCGAGAATATTCTACTCTGGTATTGCTGGATCTATATTTATCCTCTTTTCAGGGAAAATAGCCACATATATTAGTAGGGAAGATCTTACCAGTCTAATAATTGTTTCCGGATTTCTATTGTCTATTTCCCCGGTTGCTGGGCTTATATATTCTCTTCCTGTTGCCCTGAGGATGGAAAGCTTCACCGTGGTATTTAAACTTGTAATGAACGGGTTGATATGCCTGCTTACAGGCGTCCTACTGAAAGCTGGCCAAGGTGTTATGGGAGCTTTAATCTCGCAGATTATTGGTAATTTAGCTGCTACGATAGTGTTTGGTGTATACTTTATGAGGCTAGTCGGATTTAAGTTGCTGAAGCCATATGAGTATCTAAAAAATAACGTAAGGCTCATTGCCCACGGCTTACCTATGGCGATGCTGCAGGTTTCTATGGCTTCGACGATAGAGGTCCCGCTTACAGTTTTTTCATCCACGGGAAGTAATATTGACAACGCAATCCTTAGAGCTTCAAACAGGTATTTCTTCGCTTTTTACATAATTCTCTCATCATTTGGAACCGTATTAATTCCTCATCTAGCAGGTAAGGTTAAAAACGGTGAAGCCCACATTTTTAACAGATACCTAGGCTTCTTCTCCTTTTTGTCATGTGGTGTTTTCTCTATCTTACTTGGTATGTCGAGCGGACTCCTTCAACTGTTGTCTCCAACGTTCGCAGATAGATGGGTTCTGAGCATAATGGGGCTTTCTTTCCCCCTAATGTTTATTTTACCCTTGAACATGTACCTCGCATATAAGGGGGAGAAAAAGCTTATAGGTGTTGCACCAGTGATGCTAGGAGTCTCATTCTCAGCATCCTATCTAATGAAGGATTATGGGGCTCGTACCGTTGCAATATCATACCCGATATCGACTGTAGTCTGGTTTTTACTTATTTTACTCATTTCCAGGGAACCTCTGAGTTTAGACTCTCTAAGCACGATGGGGTTATCTTTCACTTCAGCCGTTATAGCTGGAATGCTAGGTTACATGATTGACAGTTCGGGTATAAACTTGTACTTTAGGGTTCCGGTGTCGGCTGTAATAGTAGGGATATCCTATTACACATTAACGATCTTGTTCAGAATTATTGGGGAAGACGAGGCTGAAATTATAGAGGATATGATGCCTGAACCGTTATCTAGGGTTTTACGCTTCTATTATGACTTGCTAACCCGGTAAGGACGGCTAGGTGTATAATTTTATTTTTCCAAAACCCTACACATATTGATGCCGAGGGTTGAGGTTAAGCTTTACACCATACTTAGGGAGGTGGCAGGATTCAAGGAAACCGTGGTTGAAGGGCGTACTGTTGGGGAGATTTTAGACAAGCTAGCAGATATGGTTGGTGGAAAGTTTAGAAGCATGCTCTTTGAAGACGATGGGAAGCTGAACAAGTTTTATATAGTGCTTCTTAATGGTAGGAACATAGTTTTGTCAAAGGGGTTGGAAACACCTGTGAGTAACGGTGATGTGATAGCTATTTTCCCCCCTGTCGGTGGAGGATAAGTGTATATTTTTATACCCGGCTACAACTGTTAAATATTTAAACTATTCATGGCGTGGTAGTCCTGATGAGTTATGCCTGAGCTCGCGGATAGAGTTAAAAGTATGGGTGTTGAAGACGCATTCATAGTTCTTGAGAAGGCTAAAGCAATGGAGAGAAGCGGAACAAGAGTGATTCACTTCGAGATAGGCGAACCCGACTTTGATACTCCAGAAAACATTAAGGAAGCAGCAATTAAAGCATTAAGGGAGGGATTTACACATTACACTCCTGCAGACGGCATTTATGAGCTTAAAGAAGCGATAGCCAAGAAGGCTGGTGAGAAGAGGGGCATCGATATAAAACCTGAGGAAGTTGTAGTTACAGTTGGGGGAAAAATGGCTATATTCTCCGCGGTTCTCACATTTATAAACCCTGGAGACGAGGTTATAGTGCCCAGCCCTGCCTACCCCGCCTATGCGGCAGCCGTTGAGCTGGCAGGTGGCAGTATTGTTAAGGTTCCCCTGCTCGAGGAGAAGGGCTTCAGCTTCAGGCCGGAAGATGTTGAAGGCCGGATTTCAGATAGAACAAAGGCTATAATAGTGAACTCGCCATCTAATCCAACGGGAGGTGTTATCGCTAAGAGCGATCTAGAAGCCTTGGCGGAAATAGCCAAGAAGTATGACCTTGTGGTCTTTTCAGACGAGATATATGAGGATATAATATTTGACGGTGAAAAGCACTTCAGCATTGCAAGTATCCCTGGGATGAAGGAGAGAACTGTTATAATAAGTGGGTTTAGCAAGAGTTATGCTATGACAGGATGGAGGCTGGGCTACGCAATAGCCCCAGCAAATGTTGCAGATAAGATTAAAAGGATACAGCTGAACGCTTGCTCCTGTCCTGTATCATTCGCGCAGAAGGGGGCTATAGAGGCTATTCTCAACGGGATGGATTCAGCTAGAAGTATGGCGAGGGAGTATGAGAAGAGAAGAGATGTTATAATCGACGGCTTAAACAGGATTCCAGGGTTTAAGTGTCTAAAGCCTAGAGGCGCATTCTACGCCTTCCCAAATGTTAAGGAACTGGGGTTATCGTCGAAGGTCTTGGCAAGCAAGATATTGGAAGAGGCGGCTGTGGCGTTGCTCCCAGGCACATCCTTCGGGGCGGAGGGAGAGGGTTATCTGAGGCTTTCATTTGCAACGTCCATTGAGAATATAAAAGAGGGGCTTCAGAGAATAAGAGGTTTCGTCGAGGAGAAGCTTGCCTAGGACTCGTTTTCGAGCAGGTAGGATATTAACTCGTCCGCCGACCTAAAGATTCTAGTGGAGTAGTACTCGAAGAAGGGGCTCGTCTCAAAGGGGTAAACCGCGTATACCTTTTTATTATTTGAAAAGCCGTAGCTCATCTCGTTTAACACGCCCGGAGATGGAAGCTTAACAGGGTAGTAAACTACTACATAGTCGCTTTGGTCTATCAGTTTATAGTCCCTTGCAACAGTCTGGTCTGCCAGGTCTTTCTCAACCATCTTAACTTCTTCAACCGTAAACTCTGCAGGTCCGGCATCAGTGTCAACAGTGAAAGTGTCCTTCTCCTCATTGATGGCTTTCTGCATGTCTATCATTATATCTAGGTCTTTAATAGTCATAGGGTCAAATACTATGAAGTTTTCTCTCAATCGGTCTCTGAATTCTTGAACCTCCCTCATTTTCTCCTCGTTCTCTCTCATATATGTGATCGGAAAGCTTAGGTATATCTTCTTCATTTCAGGCTTAAACATAAGCTTATATAGGGTTTCAGGCGGCTGCCCCCTGCCGATTATGTAGAATGGCTTTCTCTGGTATTCTGCTAGGGTTTGGGTTATGAAGATCTCCTCATCTCTCCATATCAACAGTTCTTTGAGGCTAAGCCTACCCTTCCACTGCCTGCTGGCGTCAAGTCTTGCTTTTGTTGACGCTATAAAATCCACGATAGTAACATAGATGGCTGGGTCTATCTGGTTTAGATAGAACACATCGAATGCTGGTGTGAGATACTTCTTCCATCTGAAACATGTATGGGTGTTTATGATGTAGTTCCCGTTTCTAGATGTAATGCTTAGTATTTTCTCGAAAACTGTTGCCCTGAGGGCCCTGAGGGTTGTAGGGCTTAGATCCAGGATTTTCTCCTCGCTTGTCTGAATCCCTATGTCTTCAGCTGTTTTGAACATGAGCTTACCTACGTCAAGGATCTCTATGTCTTCACCATGCTCCCTAGCATATTCGACTGTATGAATGAGGTATTCCCTTCTATTATCACCACTTATACCTGTACATAAGACCTTCAATGCTCCAATCACCAGGGATTGAAACCCTCAGATTCTTAAAAGGTTATTAGATGTAATCGGAGAGTGTAGACTGCCTATTATATCTTAACTTGTCTCTCTCAATCTCCTTATATTCCCCGTCATCCTCAAGGATAAGCTTTCCATACACCCCATCGTAGCCTGGAATTATCCTCAGCTTTCCGATACGCATGTCTAATATTATCCTTGCAAGTTTAGGGTCGAACTTTGCGATTTCAGAGATTTCAACGTTTAAAACTATGTTCAGCTCGCTTCCAAATCTTTCTATTAGCCTCATATACATTTTTCCAACCCTGACAGATGTCGGAGTGGAGCCTACTAATAGGGCAATTAGTTCTTGAAGAGGAATTAGGCTTTTATATGGTATCGCGTCCTTTCTAACGTATCCCTCTGGTCTATCCGCAAGTTCTTCAACCCTGTGAAGCACACCTATCGTTAAGGGTTTGCCGCAAACGGGGCAAATGTTACCTCTTGCCATGGCCTGTCTCGGATGAAGTGATACGCCACAGTTTCTATGTCCGTCAAAATGGTATTTTCCATAGCTAGGATCAACCTCTATCGTGTAGAGAAGCCTTGCCGGGTCTCCAGACCTGATTGCCTCAATTATCTCGTCATATGATGGGTTTTCAAGGCTGAAAACGTTAAGTTCCCTGCCGAGTCTGAAAGGCCATGGGCTGTGGGCGTCAGAATTACTTAGAAGAGTTATCCTATCCAATTCTGATACGCGCCAGTTCATAGGTGGATCAGAGGAAAGCCCGGTTTCTAGGGCGTGTATTCTGCTAGCCATGTCCTGGTAGCATTCATTTAAAGAGTTGAAACCTGACCTGGAGCCGAATAGTGAGAACCAGGGGGTCCACGCATGCGCCGGTATAACCTCAACCATACTGGATACTTGGGAGACTGCTTCAACAAGCTCCGGCGACGTTACACTATTGAAGACAGGCCTCCCGTCGGACTCGAGGCTCCCCCAGTTTCTAAATATATCATTTAGTTGTTCAACGGTCTCAAAGTCTGGAGCTAGGATTACGTGATGTATTTTTCGAGTTTTCCCAGCATACTCGTAGATCGTTGAAACCTCAACGGTTAACATGAATAGTATACCATTATACCTGTAGAGCCCCCTCCCTGCAGGCTCTAACCTTTCCTTCAGCTCTCTAAGCCAGCCTGGGTGAGTAAAGTCCCCTGTCCCCACAAGATTTAAGCCTTTAATCTTCGCATTCTCAGATATATGTTCAAGATCCATCTTTCCGCTTGTACCACGGCTGTATTTGGAGTGGACATGCAGATCTGCAAATATAAGCATCTTACTTCGGCCTTAACCAGTCTGGGGGCTTCTTGAAAAAGATTATAGGATATATGAGGGCTCCCATAACCTTTCCCACCGAGAAACCTACGCTTTCACCTTTCTCCTCAACTTTATAGTACAGGAATTTCTTTCCCATCACTTCTGCAGACTTTATGTAGAAGAAGATAGGTAACGACCCGTTTTCTGCAAATGAAGGGCTAAAGTATAAGAAGCCTACATACCTCTCTCCCTCATGTTCAAAACAGTAGAGCTGGGGTATACTTTCATCAATCCTAGCCGTTGAAACTAGTCTTCCAAGGTCTCCCAAGGATTCAAGCTCCACGAACTCCACTTTAGCCATGGCTTCACCTACTCAGGGTTTACATAAGTAAGGGTTGCATGTTAATTTAAGAATTTAGCAATACGCCTATTTATTCTTGAACACCTAGAAGTGTTAGAACAGCCTTTCTGGCGCCCATCTCTGCATGTAGATATTGTTCGGCTGTACCAGCTACTATGACGTCACCATCAAATGGATTTAAAGACATGATTAAGGCCAAGAAGACAAACTAAAAGAGTAAGGTCAAGAAGACAAACTAAAAGAGTGGAGGTTAGCGGCTTCCACGTTTCCCGCGTCCTTGCGGACCGCAGTACTCCGTGGAACGCAGCCGGGCTTAGCTTCCGTGTTCGGAATGGGTACGGGCGTATCCCCGGCTGCTATGGCCGCCTAGCCTCCGTGTCATTAATAGTCTACGGGTTAATTTAAACTTAGCGTTATGCTTGGAACCTCTAATAGGCGAAGCATGATCCTACAAATACTTATGAAAGACCCGTTTAGGCTGTACTTGTTGGAGACCCGCAGTCAAAAATTTAAAGGTTGCTGACTTGAGGGCTTTCTTACTGTACAGAGCATGAGATGCAAGGGTCGTAACTTCTCACGAGTACTTCAACCATTTTCCTCCTCTGAGGCATGTCGGGATGTTCTGCCAGGAATTTTGTAGCTGAATATTCCATGTGTAGAAGGTTTTGGGTTGTAGGGGGTATTATGTTTATCTCTTTTATCCTTCCATTCTCAGCAATTGAGAGGTTTATGTGTAGGATTCCCCTAGGCGCCTCTATGGTTGCATCTCCCTCTCCAGCCTTCGGCTCTGGTTCTACAAGCTGCTTTGGCGGTTTCACCTTCTCTATTATTGTCATGGCATGTTGCAGAATATATACTGTTTCTACGGTTTGGGCTAGAGGTATTTTAAATGGGTTTCTATCCCCATCTTTTATGCCTAGCTTTTCCGCATGGCTCTTTGCCTCTGGCGAGATGGAGTTTGGATTATTGTTTAGCCTTGAGAGTGCCCCAACCATGTAGGCTTTGCCGTTGATGGTGCATCTTTTGGCTGTCGAGTATGATACTGCATGTTCTACTATTAGTTCTCTGGGTGGTTTTCCTGCTTTTACACCGTCTATTTTTATGGGGCCATTTATTAGGGAGTAGTTTTCCTCGTTCCCTATGGATACATATGGGAGTTGAACTTCAAGGTTGGGGATCTTGTCTACAAGGTTTAGAAGTTTTTCAAACAGGATTTCTGCTTGTTTAACGCTGTTCTCCAGGTTTTTTGCTGCTTTGTCAACGTTTTCTCTTGGAAGCTTTGTGAACCCACCTAACGTCATGTTGACAGGGTGTATTTCTCCGCCGGTAAGGCGCTCATGTGCCTTGGTCATCTCTACTATGAGATTGGCCGCAGCCTTGAAGGCCTCAGGAGATATTTCAGCTATGTCGAATGCGCCTTTCACCCCGAGGATGTCGGGAAGCCATAATAGGAAGACGTGGGCTATGTGACTTCTAGCCGTGCTTATCACCTGTACAGCTTCTCTGTAGCTTTCGGTTTCATAGTCTACATTGTAGCCCAGGGCATTCTCTATTGCCTTGGATAGGCAGATAGAGTATGATGCACTGCACAGCCCACATATCCTTGAAGCTATTGCTGGAGCCTCTTTCAACGGTACTTCGGTTAGAAACGCTTCGAAAAATCTTATCCCCTCGTCTACTATTATTCTGCACTCTTCCACCCCGGTTTCGGGGTTTTCTAAAATCTTGATGTGAGCGTGGCCTTCAATCCTGTCAAGGCCTTCAACTGGGATCATTACAAGCTCACCTCCGCACTCAGGTATAGCTTAGTAGCTTCTTTGAGCTTCTCCAGGGGGATGTTGTTTTCTCTAAGGGATTCTATGAATTCCTCCATCTTTGCATCTTTTACTAGGCCCCGACATCCAAGGCAGGGCTTCCCGTATTCTGGGCACCTTGCATTACACCCACCCTTAACTATGGGGCCGAGGCATAGTATACCGTTTTTCAACAGGCAATCGGAGTCTTTAAGCCTGCACTCCCAGCACACCGGTTTTTCGTACTCTTCTAGCCTCTTTCCAACTATTACTGCGGTTAAATAGTTCACGATTTCCTCGGTGGAGGGCGGACATCCTGGAATAGTGTAGTCAACCCTTGCCATGCTTGTTATAGAGGACGCCTTTGAAAGGTGGGGGATAGCTGGCCTTGTTTCTCCGTAAACTGTCTCGAAGGCTTTTTCATGGTCAAACATGTTCTTTAAGGCTAGAAGACCAGCATTATGACTACATGACCCTAGAGCTACCATCACCTTACTCATACTCTCAGCTTGCCTCAGTAGTTCTTTATCCATCAGTGTTACGACAGCGCCTTCAACAAGTGCAATATCTGCCTCTGCTGGTTCGCCCCCATCTACCAGTCTAAATGTCTCTACTTTAATATAGGGTGATGATAGGCATGCCAGCGCTATTGCGGTGTTTAGCGCGCATCCCTCACAACATGTTAGGGTGTAGAGTGCAATCTTAACCTTCTTTGGAACCAGGTGAGGATGTTCATCTATCATTCTAGATCGCACCTCCATATCTTATCTGATCTGAAGATTGGGCCGTCTTTACATACGTAGAGCCCATTTGAGAGTCTACACCTCCCGCATAGGCCTAGCCCGCACTTCATGTTCCGTTCAAGTGAGACGTAGACTCTGTCGGGTTTAGCTCCTATCTCGTCGAGTTTTAGGAGTGTGAATTTCATCATTATTGGTGGCCCAACAACCAGGAAGTAACTTTCAGGGTTCGGTTTAATTTTATCGATTAGATTTGTTACTACACCAACGTTTCCAGTCCACCCCTCAGAGGGTTTGTCAACTGTAAGGTGAACCTCAATTTTCTGCAACCAGAATTCAAATTCTTTCTTCTTTAAGAGCAGATCCGGGCTTCTAGCGCCGTAGAGTATTTTTACATCGCCAAATCTACCCCTTTGATGGTATATGTGCCATATCAGACTGGAAACCGCGAATATGCCTGTGCCACCAACGACCATCGTTATGCTTTGCCCTTCAAGTTCCTCCAGCGGCCAGCCAACACCTAGCGGGGCTCTAAATCCAACTAGGCTTCCTGTCTTGAGCTTGTGGAGCATGTTGGTCACGCTTCCCACGGCTCTCACCGAGACCTCAAAGTATTCTTTGACATCGGGATCTGAGGATAGCGCAAATGGTGCTTCTCCAACTCCGAAAACTGTTATTTCCGCAAACTGCCCAGGATTAAACTCTACTTCCCAGTCTGCAGGCTTAATCCTGAAGGTTTTAGTATCGTACGACTCTTCCACTATTTTAGTAATCTCACCAAGTCTCGGGACTAGCAGGGGGGCTTCCAGCATTACAGTTCACCTTTTAAGGATGTTAAGACTTCTACCGGATTTATGCCCCTAGGGCAGAAAGCTGCACATCTACCGCATCCAGTACATCCCATCCTCCCTTTAAGAGAAGGAATCTCAACGAACTTGTGGTAAAACCTGTTCTTAAACCGTTCGTCCTCAGATTCCCTATCCACACGGCCTCCCGCAACCTTCGTGAAACCCTTAAAGACACAGCCGTCGTAGACCCTAACCCTACAGCCAAAGGTTAATCTACCATCTGTCTTGTCCTTAATGTCAAAGCACGCGCAAGTCGGGCAGACGGCTATACAGGACCCGCAGAAGAGGCATTTTTTAGCCCATTCATTCCAGATATCGCTCTCGTATGCTCCAAGAATTTTTTCAGGCGTTGGAAGATCAGCCTTAACCTTATTTATCTTCACAGCAGCCGAGGGAGGCGCTGTTTTCTCAAGCCCTAGCATACGTGTAAGTCTAGCGGCTTCCTCCCCGTAAGGTTGAAGTTTAAAGCCACCCTCGACCGGGTGTAGGCGAATATCATAGCTTTCCGGCCATGGAAACCTAGAGTCTACCGTTTCGCAGAAGCAGTATTCGTCTGACGTTCTACAGTCTAACACAACGAGGAAAGAGTTCTTCCTCCTCTTTGTATAGTGAAAATCTGGATGGACGGAGGACAATATGGTGTCAAGCACTACTAAACCATTGGAGTCGCATGGGTGAACCCCGAAGAAACAGTATTTCTCTGACGGAGGGGAATACTTCAGCTCTACCTTTTCCTCTCTAATCCTGTAGCTGTAAAGTATCTCCCCGTCGGGAAATAGAAATTTCTTAAGAGGCGACACAGTCCTCACATAGTCCATCGAAACACTATGAAAGTCGTCGACAACCGAATAAAGATACTTATCACCATTTTTAATCGGTGCAACCACAGTATATTTTCCCCTAAGCACATCAAACAAGACGGGAAGCTTATCCTCTGGCAAGTAGTACCATTCCTGCATCAGTCTATTCCGGAAATGAAAAGTTAAATATTTGTAATTTTCCACAGCATCACATACATAGTGTCTGCACAGAGGGTGAATACCGGTTGAGCCTAAAGATTGTTGTATGCATTAAACAGGTACCGGAGACCACAGAGGTTAAGATAGACCCTGAAACTCACACGCTTATAAGAGAGGGGATACCGAACATTGTAAACCCATTCGATGAAATAGCTGTTGAGGAGGCTATAAGAATAAAGGAGAAACACGGCGGGGAGGTGATCGTTGTAACAATGGGGCCGCCACAGGCTAGGGAAGCCCTTCTAAAGTGCCTTGCAATGGGGGCAGACCGTGCAATACACATTTCAGATAGAGTTTTCGCGGGGGCAGACACCTATGTCACCTCTTATACCCTCGCCAAGGTTATATCCAAGCTCGACTATGACCTAATTATATGTGGGAAGCAGGCAACTGACGGTGACACAGCCCAGGTTGGCCCTGAGCTTGCAGAGCACCTGGGAATACCCCAGATAACCTATGCAAAGAAAGTCATGGTCTACCCTAAAGAAAGGAGAATAGTGGTTCATAGGGAGACAGATACCGGCTACGAGGTCGTAGAGGCGGAACTCCCAGTCCTGATAACAGCGATCAAAGGGCTAAACGAACCGAGGATACCATCACTAATGGGTATAATGGCTGCAAGGAAGAAGGAAATAAAGCTTGTAACCTTCAAGGACGTCGGAGGAAGTGAGGAATCCTATGGCCTCCGAGGATCCCCCACCTGGGTGATAGACGTTTTCACACCTGAGAAGAAGAGGCAGGGGATAATCATTAAGGATGAAGACCCCGAGACGGTAGCCAGGAAACTCGCTGAGTTCATACTGAGCAAGGGGGTGGTTGGATGAGCAGCCTAATCAGCGTTGACGCTGAGAAGTGTACCGGATGCGGATTGTGCGTTAGAGTATGCCCGTTCGGCGCCGTAAGCATTGTAGACGGGAAGGCCAATATAGGCCCCGAATGCACTCTCTGCGGGTCATGCGTCAAGGCCTGCCCGGTCGGAGCTATCAGCATAAGCCGTGGTGAGCTCAGACCAGTTGACCTATCACAGTATAAAGGGGTTTGGGTTGTAGCTGAACAAATGGATGGGAAAATAAGGAATGTTACACTCGAGCTGCTAGGTGCCGGCAGGAGGCTTGCAGAAAAGCTAGGGGAGGAGCTTTACGCCGTACTATTAGGGTACAAGGTTAGAGACCTTGCTGACACGCTTGCAGAGTACGGTGCAGACAAGATTTTAGTAGCAGACCACAAACTTCTCGAAAAGTACACTACAGATGGGTATGCAGCGGTACTCTACGACATGATATCCAACTATAAACCCTCAATAGTGTTGCTGGGTGCAACAATGAACGGTAGGGATCTAGCCCCAAGAGTTGCGGCAAGGCTTAAAACAGGGCTTACAGCCGACTGCACAGGCCTAGACGTAAACGAGGCGGGACAGCTAGTCCAGATCAGGCCGGCTTTCGGCGGGAATGTCATGGCAACGATACTCTGCCCACGGACAAGGCCTCAGATGGCCACTGTAAGGCCAAGAGTAATGAAGATGCCCATGCCAGAGCCCGGCCGAACCGCCGAGATAATAGACCACCCAGTTAAGCTAGCCCCCGACAGTATAAGAACGAGAATAGTAGAGGTGGTCAGAGAGGTGCAAGAGTCAGCAGCCAACATAGAGGAGGCTGACATAATAGTCTCAGCAGGGAGGGGGATAGGATCCAAGGAGAACCTAAGCATCATAAGAGAACTCGCAGACGTCCTACACGCCGCTGTCGGAGGTTCAAGGGCGATAGTGGATCTTGGATGGCTTCCACACCACCAGCAGGTAGGCCAGACAGGGAAAACTGTAGCACCAAAGCTTTACATAGCAGTAGGGATATCAGGAGCAATACAGCACCTCGTAGGCATGCAAACATCCGAAACAATCATAGCCATAAATAAAGACCCTGAAGCACCAATATTCGACGTTGCAGACTTCGGTATAGTAGGAGACCTTTTCCAGATAGTACCACTACTAACCCAGCAGCTGAAAGAATCCCTCGGACAAAAATAGGGGAGGTTAGAGTCTCCCTCTCCTGTAAGCCATGGCCAGCAGTGCAATGGCTTACAGAGAGTGCAATGGCTTTAAGAGAGGTTGGAGAGGAGTAGCGTGACCATCTACGTCGAGTATAGGCCTAGAAGAATATTAAATGTGTATAAGCATTGCGATGGAGGGTGGTTCTGGAACAGGTATAGTGCCAACCCCTACATGGGATGCGAATATGGCTGCAACTACTGCTACCTTAGGTCGAAAAAGTACACGCCATACGAGAACCCCGAAGATTTCAAGAGGATAATAAAGGTTAAGACTAACGCACCTGAACTGTTGAGGAAAGGGCTTGACAAGGTTGAGGTTGACATTCTGGGTTTAGGCTTCTACCAGCCAGCCGAAAAGAAATATAGGCTACTTAGAAGGATGCTTGAGGTCTGCTTCGATAAAGGTTTTCCGCTACATATGAACGAGAAGTCGACCATGCTACTCGAGGACATAGAGCTTCTAAGAGAGATTTCGAGGAGCTCATGGCTTGCGGTTTCGTTCAGCCTCATAACCCTACGAGATGACCTCACAGTGTTCGAACCCAATACTCCAGGCCCATGGGAGAGGATTGAAGCCATAAGACAGCTTTCAAAGGAGGGGATAAATGTAGGTGTAGCCATGATACCGATTCTCCCATACGTATATGATGATGAAGAAAACATAGAGGAAGTGGTCAGGGAGGTTAAGCGTGCCGGAGGAAAATACGTGATTGCAGGATGCCTAACCCTCGACAGAAACGTGTATAATGCTTACCTGCCAGTCCTTAGGAAGGTGCACCCCGATGCAGCCAGGAAGACTATGGAACTCTACGCAGGCGGATATGAGCCTCCACCCAGCTACCAGGCTGAGATTGGAGGGAAGGTTAAAGAGATATGCATAAAACACGGAGTAGACTACAGGCTGAGGAGACCTGAAAAAATATATCCCGAAAGGCTTAGACTGAACAGGAAATTAGCTGCAGACTTTTACCTTAAGGCGTACGAGCTTGAACTCCAGGGACAGAGGCGTAGGGCATGGGCCTACAGGAAAGCTGCATGGGTGCTAGACGATCTGGACAAGCCTGTAGAAGAAATATACTCTGAAAAAGGCTTAAAAGGACTATTAGAGATCCCATCTATAGGGAAGAGCATCGCAGAAAAAATATCAGTGTACATCAACTCCCCAAACGTATAGACTAAGCATAATAGAGCCAGAAAAGGTTGAGCTGGATATATCCTCAAGACATTGAACCATGGCCTTGCAGCGATCTGCGACGGCGGTGGTGGAGGACACGCTGTAGCAGTTGAATTAATGTGAATCACCAATCGGGGTGGAAGTAGCCTGGAAGTTTAGGCTAGAGTATAGCCTATCAACTTGAAAGTAGGTAATTTGACATGTTTCAACCTTTCGGAGGAGGCCTCAGCTTGCGGTTCAGACTTCATCGGTGTCAGATGCTAGATATCATCACAGGCCCAGTAGGTTATATGGATTTACGAGTTATTAAACTAATCGTAGGGCTTAAAACATGCGAGTTGGTCTAATCTACTGTACCAACTATTTCGGCTAATGCTTGTATAAATCTTTCAACTTCATGCTCCGTGTTATATAGGTAGAAGGATGCCCTTACGGTTCCTTCTAGGCCCAGCCTTTCATGAAGGGGATGTGCGCAGTGTTTACCGCTCCTAACCATTACACCGTAGGCGTCTAGTAGGGATGCTACAGTATGGTGATCTAGTCCTTTGACTGTAAATGCCACGAGGCCCCCACGTTCCAGCTGGTTTTGAGGCCCAACTATTTTTATCTTGTCTTTAAGCTCCTCCTGAATTAGGGTTAGGGTCTTTTTAACCAGCTGTTTCTCATGGCTCTCTATGTTCTCCATTCCCACCTTCTTGAGGTATTTCACCGCCTCCGCCAGGCCTACTGCTTGAACTATGTTTGGTGTTCCAGCCTCAAGCCTCCATGGGACATCTTGAAATTCGACTTCTGAAAGTGTTACCCTACTTATCATTCCACCACCGTACCGGTATGGAGTTAGTTCTTCGAGGAGATCTTTCTTTCCATAGAGTACGCCTATTCCCGTAGGCCCCAGCATTTTGTGGCCGCTGAAGGCCATGAAGTCTATATCAAGCTCTTTAACATTCACAGGCAGATGGGGAACAGACTGTGCCCCGTCAACGACGACGTAAGCTTCAGTCTCATGGGCTATCCTAGCAATTTTTCCTACATCAGTAATGAAGCCAGTTACATTTGACATATGACATACGGCAACAATTTTCGTCCTTGGCGAGATTAGGTTTTCTAGCTGGGCATAGTTTAGTCTGCCCTCATCATCTACATCTATAATCTTGAGTTTCGCCTTTTTCCGCTCTGCAAGAAACTTCCATGGGAGATAGTTACTATGATGCTCCATAACAGTAGTTACTATCTCGTCCCCTCCTGCCAACGTGGATTCAAGGCCGTAGGCAAGCATATTTAAAGAGTCTGTTGTCCCCATTGTGAAGACTATCTCATCCTTCCGGGCGCCTATAAGTGATGCTATGATTGCGTGGGCTTCTTCGTACTGTTCGGATGCTTCCTGGCTGAGTGTATGTACACCTCGATGCACATTTGCGTACGTGTTATAGTAGAAGTCTCTCATCTTTTCCACTACTTGAACCGGCTTCTGAGAGGATGCGGCATTATCGAAATAGACTATTTTCTGACCGTTTATCTCTCTTTCAAGTATTGGAAAGTCTTTCCTAACGGCTTCTACGTCTATCATGAATCCCCCCTCTTCAGAATACATGTATTAGGTGAAATCTGGGTTAGGATTAGCTTGTACTTTCTTGATAGGAGCTGAAGGGTTTTTAGCGGTATCAGGTCTTCTTTGTATATTACTTCTATCTCTTCGCCCTGTTTAAGCTCTTTAATAGCTCGTGTAAGCCTTACAATTGGCGGATTTACGCATCCCTCAGGCTGTATTGTCAAGTCTATCTTTTTCGCTCCCATTCCTAAACCTCCTATACAACCTGTCTATCATCTCCTTCGCTTCTAGAGCCTGTTTCTCGTCTGGGGTAAGATCTGAAGGAAGCCATTCGGGTTTATAGCCTTTTATTTCAGTATAATACTTTCTGATGGCACGCTTTAGTGCGCCTACGGCCAACACGCTACAGTGTCTTTTGACAGGCGGAAGTCCACCTAGCTCGTCTGACACTTGCTTCCAGCTTATCTTGGTCCATGCTTCCTTTAATGTTAATCCCTTAACGAGTTCGGTAACGACACATATTGAATATAGTTTAGATTCTTCCCCTGTAGAGGCGTTTTAAACTCTATATCTCCCATGCTCTCGGCATTCTTGTAGACGTCTTGAATGTAGAATGGGCTTTTTCGGTCTCTTCTCGGATTTTAACTTTCATACTGACTGTTAGAATCTTGCTGGTGGGTGAGGCCTAGAAACCTTTATATTTTATGGATGGATAATCCATCCATGGTGATCATATGGATAAATATAAGGCTTTAAGTCTAGTTCTCCTCTTGTGGGCGATTGTAGCATCGGCTCTCGCTGCTAACTTCTATATGAAGGCTAGAACAAGCGAGGAAGGATTTATAACTGTTTCAATAGGGTTTAAGGTGAAAGGCGGGCCTATAGAATGGCACAACTCGACAAAGATAGCTGCAGGCTCTACACTCCTAGACGTTACATGCGCAGTTGCTGATGTAAACTACACATCATATCCAGGCATGGGAGCTTTCGTAAACTGCATTAACGACCTTTGCAGCGAACATCCTTACTACTGGATGTGGTGGTACTGGATGGGTGACTGGTATGAGGGGCCGGTAGCCGCCGACAGGTATGTGATTACAGACGGTGACATCCTTGTCTGGTACTACGAGGACACCTCAGTATCACCGCTTCCCAAACCCTAAAGCAAGGCTGATATGTGCTATAGCGCTTTTTACAGCTGCAAGCATCGCTTCAAGCTATGCACTAGTCTCAATACCAAATGTTAATCTTCTGGACTTCCTTGTTTTCCTTGCCGGCTACCTCTACGGCTTTTTGCCTGGGACGATCGTAGCATGCATCTCCTGGCTCATATACGGGACATTCAACCCCTACGGCTTTAATGTGGGTATACTGGTAGCCTGCGCACTATCTGAAACCATCTATTCAGCTATAGGCTGCATAAGCAGAAGAATTTCCCACGAGGGAGTTGAATTTGCCATCGAGATAAGCCTCCTCGCAGCTGTCGCCACTCTAATCTACGACTTATTAACAAACATATCATTCATGCTTGTTTTCCATGTTAAACCTATCCTAGCTCTCATCTCAGCACTGCCTTTCACAGCCATACATCTACTTTCAAACGTCACTATATTCTTCATAGCTTCCCATCTTGTAAACAAACTTAAGTCAAGCTTTAAATCCACTACATATAAACTATTATAGAGTTAACTGGTGCGCCTTATGGATGCCACACAGGCCTTTAAAATCCTATCAAATGCTTTAAAGCTTGGCCGCGGGCCTACACCGAGCTACAGGCTGGAGCATGTGTGGGCTTTCCTGGATACTCTCAAGGACGGGCCTAGGGGTAGAAAGCAGCTCTCAGCAATGCTGAGGCTAGGAGAAGGAAGTGTAAGAAGCATAATCAGAAACACGTCACGTCTTAACCTCGTTAGGACTGATAGGAAGGGCTGCAACCTGACGGAGAAGGGAATCTCGGTTCTTAAGGCCATTAGGAGTAGGGTTAGGGGTCCCTTCCGCTTCAATCTTGGGAAACTGACAGTCTCAGACTGCGACGTGGTCTTCATAATTAGAGGTGCTTCAGACAATGTTGGGACCGGGCTCGAACTGAGAGACGCTGCACTACTCGCAGGTGCAAAGGGCGCTACAACCATCATATTCCGGGATGGGGTACTCCGCCTTCCAGGGGTCTCTTGGAGCCTCAGAGAGGAATATCCTAGATCATACGATTTAATCATGTCCCTTAAACCCGTGGAGGGGGATGCGATCGTAGCTGGCACTGCTTTCGACCACTGGCTAGCGGAGCTCGGAGCCAGGAGGGCTGTGTTGACACTACTTAAAATCGTAGGCTAGGCTATTCGGATCAGGCTTCCTAATGCTTAAATTAAGAAGCTATCCTTCAATATCGCCATCGCGCTTTGCCAGATGTGGGTAGGTATTCTTTACCTTGTGGGTAGGTATTCTTTCCCTAGGAGCTCTCTCGCCACTATTAACTTCATAATCTCGTTGGAGCCTTCAGCCCACATGTACGATCTCACTCCTCTAAGCCCCATTTCTATCGGGCATTCCTTGGAGTAGCCTAGGGCTCCAAACCATTGCATTGCATCGTTGATCGCCTGGAATGCCAGTGGTGGTGCAAGCATCTTCGCCTCTGCAACGGCCTTTGTGACCTCGAACCTTGAGGCCTTTCCCTCGAGTTCCCTGTCTATGAGCCATAGCGCTCTGTAGGCGAGAAGTCTTACAGCATCCATCAACGCGTAGTTCTCGGATAGTTTAAACTGGATACCCTCGTACTTGGCTATTGGTTTTCCAAAGGTTTTCCTCTGTTTGATGTACTCTATGCCCTGCTCCATTGCTGACATGGCAGCTCCCACGCAGACAGCGGCTATTAGGGCTCTGGCGTAGTCGAAGCCCTCCATTGCGATGTAGAAACCCCTGTTCTCAGGTCCAACCCTGTACTTTTCAGGAATCTCTACATTTTCCATCGCAAAGCCTCCAGTAGAGATTCCCCTGCGCCCCATTTCTTCAATGTATGTGGGGGTAATTCCCCTAGCCTGTCTAAGTGGGACGTAGAAGAATGTCATGCCCCGTACTCCACGTTCAGGGTCTGTTTTAACAAGGGTTAGGTGTCCTCCACCGTCCTTCATCTGCTCCATGACCTCTCTAACCCCGCTGATGTACATTTTTTCCCCGTTTAATACGTATTTTCCGCCTTCTTTTCTCGCGGTGCTTCTCATCGAGGCAAGATCTGATCCTGCGTCGGGTTCTGTGGTTGCGATACCAAGAAATATTTCTCCTCTAACCATCTTCGGTATTACCTCAGATTTCACCTCGTCGCCACCATACCTGTCTAATATTTTACCCCATGCAGCCTGAACCAGGAAGAATACGGCTGTAGCGCAGCTTATGTCCGCCCTGGCGATTTCCTCCGCGGCTATGCCTGCCGTGACGAAGTCCGAACCAGCAGCTCCATACTCGCTACTACAGGTCATCCCTAAGACTCCAAGGTCGGCTAAGCCCTTAATCACATCGTCGGGTATCCTTCCATTCTCCTCTATCTCTCTTGCTCTTGGAGCAAGCTTTTTCTCGCAGAATTCTCTCATCGCTCGTCTAAAAAGCTCCTGTTCCTCGGTAAAGGTGAAATCCATACTCTTCCACCAAGACCTACACATAGGCAAAACTAATAAATTCTCCTATCAACAGATCTATGAGTCCAGATTTGTTAAACGCACGATTCCATAAAGTCTGCTGTTCGTCAAATGTTTATATAGGGGTAGTCTAAGAGATATAGTGATATAGAGGCTGTAACATCACGTCTAAAGTTATCTTAAAGTTTTATACTTCATTTTACAATGGCTATGGTATCGTTTCATGAAGAAATTAAAAGTTACCAAATGTTATCTCATAGCATACGAGAAAACCATTATTTAAAATTTCACATAAGGGAGTTAATTCCATATTCGACTTTCACCGTATAAATGTTGATATCATCTCTAAACAAAATTTTAGGCTTGAAGAAATAGAATAATATCGTACCACCAATGGCATCAATCCGCACAGAAAACGTAGCAATATTATCAATAGCGAGAACCCCGATTGGCAAGTATGGAGGCGTATTTAGTCATCTACCTGCCCCGAGACTCGCAGCTGAAGCTATCAGAGGTGCACTCTCCAAGGCAGACATAGATCCGGAAATGGTTAGTGAAGTAGTGGTAGGCGCGTGCCTTCAAGGAGGATTAGGTGGGAACCCGGCGAGGCTTACAGCGCACTTAGCAGGAATACCGATTGAAACACCAGCTTTCACAGTTAACACTGTATGCAGTTCGGGAATGAAGGCCCTCTACCTTGCATCAAGATCTGTGCTCGCTGGAGACTGCAACATAGTTGTCGCTGGAGGCATGGAAAGCATGAGTAACGCCCCCTTCATGATACCTGCAAAGTGGAAGTGGGGGCTTAAATATTCATTTACAGGGGAGAAAGTGGTAGATTTAATGGTTCACGATGGGCTCACAGACCCGTTTACAGGAGAGCTGTTAGCAGTTGAAGCTGAGAGGACAGCTAGGAAGCATGGTGTGACAAGAGAAATGGCTGACAGGTACGCTGTTATGAGCCATCGTAGAGCTGCAAAGGCAACCAATGAAGGATATTTTAGGGACGAGATCGTGCCGGTAGAGGTTGATGGCCGCACAGTAGAAAGAGACGAGGGGATCAGGCCTGACACGAGCTTGGAGAAGGTTTCAAAGCTTAAACCAGTATTCCTAAAAGATGGGATAATCACAGCCGCAAACGCATCACAGCTCAGCGATGGAGCAGCTGCAATTGTAGTTTCCAGCATGGCATGTGCCGAGGAGTTAGGGCTTAAGCCCATAGCTAGAATACTGGGATTTGCGAGTGTAGGTTTACATCCAAAGAACTTTGTGGAATCTCCTATACCAGCTGTGAGGAAGCTCCTTGAAACCCTCAACATGAGCATCGAAGACTTTGACCTATACGAACATAATGAGGCATTCGCACTAGCAACCATTATTGTTGCCAGTCAGCTTGGAATACCTTACGAGAAGCTAAACGTCCACGGGGGGGCAATTGCAATTGGTCACCCATTGGCGGCAAGTGGAGCAAGAATAGTTGTCACCCTGATAAACGCTTTGAAGGTCAGAGGTTTGAAGAGGGGTCTGGCAACGCTCTGCGATGGCGGAGGCGAAGGACACGCCGTAGCAGTAGAGTTAATGTAAAATGCCAATCGGGGAGTGTGCAGTAAGACAGAATTAGACTAGAGTATAGCCTAGAATATGGTAGAGCAATAATAACAGCTTGCCGACTATTTAAAAGGCCTCAGCTTGCGGTTCAGACTTCATCTGTTTCAGGCAAGAGATCTCATCACCGGCCTAGGTAGATATACCCCTTGAGAATTAATAAATCAAACATTCAGGGTAGAGTTGCAAGCGAAATTCTTAAACTAACTATTCTCGTCCTCAGTGGTAAGAGAATCTTCTAGTTGTGTTTTTATTTCCTGCAGTGTTGTAAGTCTGAACGCTTTTTTAAGCTCCCCATATATTTCTTTGAATTCTTCCTCCACTTTTCTAAATAGAGGTATCGATGCTTTATTTTTCGCTGTAGCTAGAACGTATGAATCCGCTAGGCTTATCTTATAATTTTCTTTGATCACTCCTGCCTCTAAGGCTATTTTACTATCTGGAACCACGATATTTATCCCAGGGTGGTTTATGTAGAAGTTGAAGAGGGCTCTAGCTTTTTCCCCGGGCTGCTTAAGTCCCATTGTCTTATAGAGCCTTAGGGAAACGTAGTATACCTCTGTGAGGCTTATTATCTGAACGTACAGCTTTACCCTACCAAGCAGGCTCATTAAAAGCAGGTTTCTAGCTAAGGTATAATTGGGCGACTCTGGGGTTACATATTCTATTAAAACACCAGAATCTAAGGTGTATCCTAAGGTTTTAGCCTTCAAGCTTCAACTCCTCCCTTCTAAGAGAGGATATAATCTTGTCAACAGTGTCATACGGAAGGTTGATCTCCGTTATATTTCTTTCAGCTGGAGTTAGAATTATACTTCCATCCTCAACCTTTAGCGATAGTAAGCTCCCCTCGGAAATCCCAATCTTTTCCCTAACCTTCTTTGGAATTACAATTATCCCTTTGGTGAGAACTTTAACCATCATCGTAAAAGATATATCCAACCATAGATATAAGTTTAACTATATATTTTGTTAAAACATACGAACAGTTTAACACTACATTCCAGTCGCAGGTTGACCACTAAGCTACATGGCTCTCTATATTCTCCATTCCCACCCTTTTGAGGTATTTTACCGCTTCTGCTAGGCCTACAGCCTGAACTATGTTAGGTGTTCCCGCTTTAAGTCTCCATGGGACATCTTGAAACTCGACTTCTGAGAGTGTTACCCTGCTCATCATTCCGCCGCCATACCGGTATGGCGTTAGCTCTTCAAGAAGGTCTTTCTTACCGTAGAGTACACCTATCCCTGTCGGGCCTAGCATTTTGTGGCCGCTGAATGCTATGAAGTCTACGGGCGAGCAGGTTTATTGAGTCTGTTGGCCCATTGTGAATACTATTTCATCTTTCCCGGAGCCTATGAGGGATGCTACAACTGCGTGTGCCTCCTCGTATTGTTCGGATGCTTCCTGGCTGAGCGTGTGAACGCCGCGATGCACGTTTGCATATGTGTTATAGTAGAAGTCTTTCATTCTCTCCACTACTTGAACCGGCTTCTGCGAGGAAGCGGCATTATCGAAATACACTATTTTCTGGCCGTTTATTATCCTCTCAAGTATTGGAAAGTCCTTCCGGATAGCCTCTACATCTATCATGTACCCTCCCTTTTCATAACACACTTATTAGCTGAAACCTGGGCTAGGACAAGGTTATACTTTTTTGACAAGAGCTGTAGCGTTTTCAGCGGTATCATGTCCTCTCTATATATTACCTCTATCTCTTCTCCCAGTTTAAGCTCTTTAATAGCCCGTGTAAGCCTTACAATCGGTGGATTCACACAACCCTCAGGCTGTACTGTTAGATCTATCTTTTTCACCCTCATTTCTAAACCTCCTATACAGCCTGTCTATCATCTCTTCCGCCTCTAATGCTTGTTTCTCATCCGGGGTGAGATCTAAGGGAAGCCATTCAGGTCTTTGGCCTTTTATCTTAGTATAATATTTTCTGATGGCTCGTTTTAGTGCTCCAACCGCTAAGATGCTACAGTGTCTTTTGACAGGAGGCAGCCCGCCTAACTCGTCTGACACTTGCTTCCAGCTTATTTTCGTCCATGCTTCTTTCAACGATAATCCCTTAACGAGCTCTGTGACGATGCTTGCTGCAGCGATGTTAGCAGCGCACCCGTAGCTTTCAAAGCTTGCTTTGTCGATGTAGTCTTCCCCGTTTCTAACTGTAACTTTGAGGTAAATGTTTATTACATCTCCGCACGCTGGACTTCCCGCCTGAGCGACAACTGAGGCATCGCTCATTTTCCCGAGGTTTTTCGGGTTTTTAAATAACTCTAGAACTTTAGGAGTATAAATAAGGGGAATCCTACTCAACTATCTCACCTTTAGTGGCACTCATCTTTCTTAGCCTTTCAACAGCTAATGGAATATTTTCAATAGTATAGTTTACGTCTTCTATGGTATGGCACCTTGTAAGCTTGAAAAGGATGCTTCCGTGGGCCTCCTCGTATTTTCTCCCTATCGCTAGCATTACATGGCTCGGCTCAAGAACTCTGGTAGTACACGCGGAACCGCTGGACACGTAGATGCCTTTTAAGCTTAACTCGATCGTCAGTGCTTCCCCCTCTATATGTAGAAAGCTTAGGTTCAGATTGTCAGGGCTTCTTAAACTGCTTTCCGGCCCGTTGAGAATCACATCATCCACGTTACTTAATACACCTTTCATAAGCCTATCTCTTAGCCCTGCTACTTTCTTAGCGTTCTCTTCCATGTTACTGAATGCGAGTTCAACGGCCTTTTTCAATCCGGCGATCGCTGGCGTGTTTTCGACTCCTGGCCAATAGTTTTGGGTGCTTAGCGGCCCTTCCACTATTCTTCGAAGTCTAACTCCATCTTTCACCCAGAGAATCCCCACGCCTTTAGGTGCTTGAATCTTCCTCCCGCTAAGTGTTAACAAGTCGACTTTTAGCTTTCCAACATCTATAGGCATCCACCCCCAACCATCTGCTGCGTCTGTGTGTACAAGGGTTTCTTTATTTATGTCTTTAACATGTTCAACTATTTCTCGCACTCTTTGTATTGTACCTATCTCGTGATTTACGAGTTGAACGCTAACCAATACTGTGGACTTATCAACCATCGAGGCTATTATCTCTGGATCAACAAATCCTTCTCCATCTACCGGTGCTTGGACAACACGGTAACCCATCCTTCCCAGGGTCCTTATAGTGGGGAAGATCACGCTTTCATGTTCAACTGCTGAGATTACGATTTTCCCCTTGCCTTTCTGGAGGCAAGCCCCTACCAATGCTAGATTGTTGGCAACGGTTCCGGAAGGTGTGAATGTTATGTTCTCCGGCCTTGTATTTATTGTTTCTGCTACTATTTCCCTTGTAGATTCCACTATTTCCGCCGCCTGCCACCCCGGTTTATGGGTGATTGAAGGGTGACCATAACCCTTTAAATTAAAGTATGGAAGCATCGCCTCTACAACCTCTCTTGGGACGATCGGAGAGTTTTCGATGTCATAGTAAACTTCTCTCTCAGGCTCTCCGTGAGCTTCCAGAAGCGCTTTTACTCTGGAAATTTTTGCCGCCATAATAAACCCCCTATAACTTTTGATCACCAGTTTTTATACATAAATTGAAGTTATTCTTTCTTTCCTGTTTACTGTTAGATTTTTTAGAGAAGTATTTGTATTTAATGACACTACATAATTCGCACAGGGTTGCAGTTCCTTTAGTTGGATAAATACTCTACCTCCTCCTATCATAAATTCTTTCACATGGTATCCCATGCTTTTCAGTGTTGATAATATGTTATGCTTGAGTTTTCTCTCAAAAAGCCGCCTAACAGGTCTAGACTTAAGCATTATTTCGCTATATGAAGCGAGTAGACCGTCTACTGGCTCGTGAAGATCTTCTATTCCAGCTTCAGGAAATCTAATCAGGTTCACCAGCAAAACGTTCCCTCTAATAAAGTCTTATTATCCTCTATTTATAGGACTACTCATTAGTTATGTGATTCTATTCGGGTAGGTGTAGACATTGAACTTTGACCCCCTTGCAAAGCCTATAAGGGTAATACCTGCTGCTCTCGCCAGCCTGACCCCCCGGCTTAGAGGGGCTGAAAGTGATATGAGTATTGGGATGTATGCTCTTACACATTTGAAGACGACTTCTTCTGAAAGCCGGCCGCTGACTGCTAAAATCTTGTCCTTCATCTGGATATCATGCAGTATGCAGCTTCCTATAACCTTGTCCACCGCATTGTGCCTTCCAACGTCTTCAATGTGAGTTAAACACTTCCCTCTAATGTCAAACAGCGCTGCCGAGTGGGTTCCACCTGTCACCCTGAAAATCTCCGATAGACCGTTCAACGATCTGGAAATATCCCTTACAAGACTCCCAGGTATCGAAATTTTGTTTGAACTTATTTCCACAGATGCTTTCTTTATTAGGGCCATCCTTTCACCGTCAACGTTCGCTAAGGACACGTAATTAGAAGGGACAGGCATATAGCCTCTAAGCCTCATCTGAGTATTCCCTGGAGACTTGATTGAAACAGCTACATTACTCCCATGAACAATAATCCTCTCTATATCTTTCTTGGATTCTACCATACCCTTATAGTAGAGAAAGCCGACAGCCCACTCTTCAAGGAAGGAAGGTGTAAGCATCACTCTTGTGTAGAGTTCCCCATTGACATATAGAGAGAATGCTTCCTCCACCGCGATTCTAACTTCAGTTCTAAGCTTGCTTACTTTATTAAGATCAAATTTTAACGCTTGCCCAACAACGTAAAGAGAGGACTCCACACCTCCAAATAACCATTATATAACTCTTAAAGTTCCCTATCGATACTGTTCTACCCAACAAAACAGGGTATAAGCTTTATGACGGTTAAAGTCGAGGGACTCCCAAGCGTGGAGGCGACAAGCCCTCCACATCGACTCAGGTGCGACGACCTTGCAACAATATGGTTTGAGGGACTAGAACAGCCAAGCCTACTCTGGAAGGGCGACTCTATCCAATTGATGGTATTAGACGAAGAAGATTGCTAAAGGGCAGACTGGCAAGAACAAACAATGCTAAACCATCAAGAAGGCCTAGAAGGCTATGCAGGATTAGGGGGAAGGTTCAGGCATGCAGTGAACGCATGATAAGACAGGTAGTTGAAGACGATACAAGCTATGTGTTTCAAAGATGTTTAAAAAGGCTCAAAGGCATCAGAGAAAACAACATAAGGGTAGGAAATCCAATTCGATGATACACAATTTTTGGAGCTTCAGCTACAATGTCCAGAGGTTCAAAGATAAGGTTGAGGAGTGTGGAATAGAGGTTGAAGAAGTTAACAAATACAAGACTTCAACGCTATGCCCACTATGCGGGGTAACGGGCGTTAGAAGATATAGAGGCTTATCCTACTGCCCTAACTGTAGGATAGGAGCACGCGACATAGTAGGCGTGTTGACATAGCCAAGCGTTGTAGAATTATAATCCCGAGTCCCTCGTGGAGGATAGGGATAACGGGTGGCACAGCCCTTGCTTCTAAGGTGGAATGGAATGGGGTGGAAGTCTAAAAGGGCAGTGAACACTCAACCGATGAATACCCTGAAGCAAGAATCTCCCAGCTGAAGCGGGGGTGTCGATTGGAAACACATTTTACCTTTATGAAGCCTTTGCTTAACATCTAAGCTCATTAATGCTTAGATGGGCTTTTTAAGCCCTCCTTAGAAAGCTTGAGCCCATCATAATTAATATCTTAAAATATTTAAATAGAATATTATACTGTGAAATATATGGTGAGTGTATATAGGGTTGGATGAGGACATACTTGAGGTGTTAAGGAACGTTGGGAGCATGGGAGCTACGGCCAGCCAGATTGCTAGGAGGCTTAAGAGGAAGAGGGAGGTTGTTAGCCACTACCTATGGATTCTGAAGAAGGCGGGAAAGGTTTCTAATAGGGGTAGGAATGTTTGGGTTCTGGCAGAGAAGTTTGAAGACCCATTTAACATTCCTCTAGAGGACTTTAAAAGGCTTTCTCTCGACGAATACGCGTCTCTACTAGAGAAAGCGTATTGGATGTGTAGAGAGAAGGTTGAGAAGATCTTCGAGAAGGAGAATGTTCACCATGTCGTAGTTTGCGATGGGAATGTTATTTACAGGTCGAGCGACGTCGATGGGATCCCGGGAGAAGTAGTTAACAACCTAATGATGGAGATGGGTAAACCGTGCTACGTGTTCAGCAGAGAGGATATGGTGGAAGAGGTGTCATGGATCAAGGTTAACGGGGACTATTACCCTACAGTGGAGCTGTTTCTCGGAGGTAGAGAGTGGGAGGAGGGGAGGGTTTTACGTGAGGGGAGAAAGGTAGCCGCAGACTTCGACACGGGAAACCCCTACTATACCATTTTTAGTGAGGAGCTAGGGGAGGGGATTGTGCCCCCTCCTAAAGTCTATGAAACCCATCGGGGAGTACACCTTGGAAGAACATACCTGTACTTCCTTAGGGAAGTTAAGATCGGCGTGGAAGACGCCGGTGGAAGATTCAAGTGTAGATTGCTACGGGTTCGGTTTGTAAGAAGGTGGAGGCAGAGCCCCCTACTTCTCGCCAACCCTAAGCGCAGGGGTTACACGGGTAGAAGACTCATGTTCACCTATAACTTCAAGATCACATTAAACCCGCAATCTCGAACATCGAAAATAGAGCTCCTAAAATGATGATGCGCTTTAGGAGTTTAAGTTGATGACGGTGAAGCATATTACTCACGTTTATCGCATTAAACCATCTCATCCCGGAGAGATCGCAATACCCCTGCTAGGACCTCCTCACCGCCGGACAGTTCGACACGTAAGGTGGACCTGGCTACATGGCTACACCCGCCTGTTGGGGTTACCCCTTCCACGCCTTCCAAAGATTTTATTTTGAGAAGAGCCCTCTCCGACATGTTGAAAACCTCTATAGAGGCGACCTTGCCTGGTGAGACAGCCTTCCTAAGATCCTCGAGCGACCCGCATGCTACTATACGCCCCCTGTTCATGACTGCGATCCTGTCGCAAAGCATTTCAATCTCACGCATATAGTGGCTGGTTATAAGGGTCGTCACACCCTTCTCCCTACTCAGCCGTTTTATCTGTTTTCTTATCTCAACCGCTGAGATCGGATCCACACCCACAGTTAGCTCGTCTACAAGTAACTACCCGTTCTTGCTTCCTTTATCTGCGATCCCTACAGGATTTCTGGTCTTGTTTGGTTTGAGGAACCCTGAGCCAGAGAGCCAAAATGCGCTTAAACAGAACAAGACACCGGGTTTCTTAAATATCTGCTTTCGCACCATCACTTACTAACAGGGATTTGTTTAGCTTGCTTCTTTGCTTCTTCCTCAGCTATTTGTAGGGATATCTCGTTTATCATCTCGTCCAATCTTTTCACCAATGGGTGTTCCCTGTTTATCCTGTACATTGTTGCTCTCCCTATTTTCCTCGAAACTTTAATCACTCCAAGCTCTACTAAATCCTTGAAGTTCTTGTATAGGGTTTGCTTGCTCATACCGAGCTCTCTGACTAATTCTTCCTTACTGAAGTCGAGGTAGGGGTTTGTTAAGAATATGTCGAGTATTCTCAGCTTAGGCGAGTAACCAAAAGCCTTAATCAGAATTGAGTCTCCCATGTCCTTGTACCTAACTTCCCTGGCCACAACGATCAATAAATATTCTAAGCATAAATATTTAAATATTTACCTTTAAAGTTCTATAACTGTACTATGTCTCAACTCACAGACGAGCAGGTTAAAGTTTCCATCGTAGAATTCTTATTGAAGAAGGGAAGGTGGGGTGCCCACTATTTCCCTGCAGATACCTTAGTAAACTTTCTCGGCAGAAAGATTGGGAGAAACGGTAAAAGGGTTAGAAAATGCATAAAGGAGATGGTAAATAGAGGCTACATCTTACCCCATAAAAGAGGGGAAACCATTTCTTTAAATCCTGCTAAAAGTAGAGAGATTTTAGATTTCATCGCGCGCCGGGGCGTACAGACCGATAGACGTGGCCTTTGCCACTAAGAACGATGGGGCGCCTTCAGACGCTTGGGTGCATGCAACTCTGATAGATTTTATTTCTGATTTCTTCGGCTTTCCCTACATCTTCTTTCACTAATTCCACTCCCTACTAGGGTATTTTCGCACGCGATAAGAAGGATACTTTAAAGTTTCATTGAAATTCCTGGGCTGAAACTTCGCTTGTGAATTGACAACATTATAGACATCGTTATGTCTCAGCAGCCCATATAACATGTTCTCTTTAACCCAAACTAAGCCTAACCTCCCCGGTTCACGGCCTTTTCTTAATATTGGGTTTGTATAGCTGTATTAATATTGGGTTTGAATAGCTATAGCTATTAATATTGGGTTTGAATAGCTATAGCTATAGTTGTATAGCTATTTGTAAATTGGTTTTCCATTTCTGTCTACGGCTCCTGCAAATTTTCCGCCTTCCTTGTGGAATGCTATGTAGAAGGCATATCCGTTGTGGTAATATCCTGGGTTTCCCTTTCTGTCTAGGGCTATTACGCCGAACTTTAGGCCTAGTCTTAACTCTACCTCTTCTATTGCTATCCTGCATGCCTGCCATGTGCTGTATCCCTGGCTTAGAAGGTCTACAACCCTTTTTGCTGTGCATAGTCTCATTCCTGCCTCGCCTATTCCTGAGCCTGAGCATCCTCCGGACCTGCTGTCCGCGTATGTCCCGCAGCCGGGGGTTGGCGTGTCTCCAACCCGGCCTGGGAGCTTCAGCCATAGTCCTCCCGTCGACGTTGCAACCGCTATGTTCCCATCTCTGTCCAGGGCTACTGCGCCTACTGTGCCGTGTTCGAGGAATTTCCTGAGCCATCTGTGGTATTCGCATCCCCCTCCAGACTTCAGCTCTCTTAACAGGGACTCGTATGCCTGTTCCACATGGCTGGGTGTTTCGAAACTCTGCTTGAGACCGTATTTGGCTGCAAGCTTCTCCGCTCCTTCACCTACAATTAGGGAATGCTCTGTTTTCTCCATGATAATCCTTGCTAGGCGGATAGGATTTTTAACGTTTTTAACAAACCCTACACCACCATACCTAAGGGTTGTCCCGTCCATGACAGACGCGTCGAGCTCAGCTTGGCCTTCGAGGTTTAGTGAGGAGCCTACACCCGCATTGAAAAATGGGGAATCTTCCATGTAGGCTACAGCTTCAACTACAGCGTCTATGGCTGAACCTGAACTAAGGTTTTCCACGCCTACTCCGAGTGCATTTTCAAGTTCCTCAACAGCTCTTTTTGATATTCTCCTCTTAGATATTTTGAGACCTCCATGAATTATGATACTCATTTATGAGCGAAATCACACAGTTCATTTAAAAGCACACTGCTCTTTAAAAGCTCATGCCTCGGGGAATTCTATGTTTAACTTCTGTGATGCAACCTTCCTGTGTTTTTCGACAACATCTTTGATCATGTGTAGGGTGGACGGGTCCGAAACTGTCCCCTTAATTTCTCCCATTATGTTCCAGAAGTCTTCCCAGCAGTAAATCCATGACTTTGCTATTGTTAGCCAGGCCTTTGCTACCTCGCTATATTGGTATCCGCCTCCTCCGGTACCTATTAGTATTGAATTATATTTGTGGGCTATTCTATGAAGGTGTGAACCAACGTTTGCGTATGTCTTAATTGTGAGATTTAGCCCTACAAGGGGATCTCCACGGTGGCCGTCAGCGCCAAGCTGGGATATAATCGCTTCAGGCCTGTAGCCCTCCAGTATTGGCACAACTATGTTTTTGAAAGCGTAGAGGAATGCATCGTCCCCGGAGCCTGCTGGTAAGGGTATATTGTAGTTGTAGCCTTCTCCCTCTCCTTCGCCTCTCTCGTCTATCCATCCTGTCCCAGGGTAGAAGTATCCTCCGTATCTGTGGAATGAGAACTTTAGTATTGGATCCTTGTAAAGTATCCACTGAGTTCCGTTACCGTGGTGGCCATCGATGTCTATAATGGCAACCCTCCTAAACCCGTAGTCTCTAACTGCTTTTCTGGCGGCGATGGCAACATCGTTGAACACACAGAACCCACCTGCAGATGAGGCTTCAGCGTGGTGGAAACCCCCGTTTGGTGCGAACGCATGGTCAACCTTCCCCTCATAGACGTATTCGAGTGCCTTGAGGGTTCCCCCTACAAGAAGTAGGACATCCTCGTAAACCCCCTTATACGATGGAGTATCCCCATAGTCCAGGTAGCCCCGGCCTTTCATGCTCTCTTTAGCCACGTACTCTATGTAGTCCTCCGTGTGAGCATAGAGGAGGTCTTCACGCCTGGCCGGCTGCGGCTGAATATACACTATACTTTCAAGCTTCTGCGCGAGCTCGTAGAATATTTTTATCCTGCCTGTCCAGACGTCTTTAAGACTGTAGGGTGTGGTGGCTACTTCAGCGTATCTGCCCCCCTTGACTATTCCTAGTGTACATGTCACATGCTATTCAGGGGCGTCAACTTTAAAATTCCTTATGGTTCTAAAGCTGAACTGATGGCTTCAGCACGTGGGAAACGCCGGTTAGTGATATCACTCATCTACATTGTTATAGCTTTGTCAGCTATGCTGACTGGAGCCGCATTTATATACTTCAAGTTCTTCAGGGTGGAGGTTAGGATAGAATTTAAAAATGCCATTGATGAGTTCACTTCTACAACCGGGGCTGAGAACAAAATAATTATTGTACAACTGTCAAGGGATAGTTTCCTGTATGAGGTTTGCGGTTTTAGTATGCTGGTGGATCCAAACCTTTTCTCTGGTGATGAAGCTGAATTAATCCCATGGTTAGATGTAATAGTCATTACAGGCTCTGATAATTACGATTCAGACTTGCTTATACAGATTGCTAAGAAATACAGTTGCCCAATACTGACGACAGAAGCTGTATCTCTCACTTTGCCTGATAGCCTTAAGGAACTTGTAGTCACTGTTGAGGATAACAAGACCTATAGGTTTGGCTTAGCACAAGTGGAATCCTTTATAAATCCAGCTGCTCAGTCGACGGCGGCTTACCTCATAAAAGTGGGGAAAGTTTCACTATTCTACGGGGAGTCAACTGATGTCGAGGAGTTCATCTCTAAAGCTGGTAGTTGCGACGTAGCCGTATTTACGCCTACCCACACAGAAGTGCTAGTTCAAGCGCTAAACTGGTTGAATAACCCCGAGAAGGTTATTCTAGCCCCTAGAGCTCCCGGTGATAAGGGATTCGCAGAAAACGTGGCGAAACAACTGTCGGAAATGGGTTTTGAGGCCTTCACCACTCAGCTATACGTGGTTATAACAATAGAGGTTTAACGGATGGCATAGGTTAGAATGCTATTGAGATCTTCTCCCTCATCTTTTTGACCACGTAAATTGTTAACGTAAAGTATACAGCCCACATGGCAATCAAGATAGAAACGTCTATTATCCAGCTACCCCGTCCGCTATCAACTATGTTGATCAAGTTTATTTCAAAAGCGTTATCACCACCTATAAAGTGGATCAGTATTGGGATAATGAGGAGACGGGTATATTGGAAGATGTATCCCATGAGAAGGCCGAAGACGAATGTGTAGGCCACATATCTAGCAGCATAAAGGTTGAAGATTGTTTTTGTGTAGTATTTGGGCCATACCAGATGCCACAGCCCAAAAAGAAGCGCCTGGACGAGGTTTGCCCTCGTCCAGCCTATGACCTGGGCCAGCCGGCTCTGGAGGACGCCTCTGAATAGGCCTTCCTCACAGGGCATGTTCAGGATTAACATGGAGAACATAAGCCAATCGTCTCTCCTTGAAGGGTCAAAGTTGCACTTAAAGGTTAGCGTGAAACTTCCCCCCTTAAGAAACGCTGAGAGTGCATCGCTAAAAAGGTTGAACAGGGCAAGGTATATTATTGAAAGGAGTACACCTACCATAGTGTTCCAGTATAGTTTTTCACGTGAGAACCCAGTTTCTCGCCATGACACTTCTGTAAATCCTATGAAGAAAACTAGGATTATGGTTCCTGCAAGTTTAGAGAGGATTATGTGGCCGGGATACCTCGGAGAGTTTAGATAAAATATGTCAAAGGTTCTTGCAGCAAATGCCAGGGCTACGGATAGAAAGGCTAGAAGTGAGTATTTCCATTTCTTATTCAAAGTTTCACCTATGCACGAACTGTTGTTCGTACATCTCTATAATTTCTTTCACCGTAGTTGCGTCTTCTGGGCCTTTATCCTCCCTTATCCAGCCCTCAACTCTTGGGAATCTTAGGGCGTATCCTGGCTGGTCACCTTCCTTTCCACAAGTATGTACTGGACTTCTTGTGATTTCGTCTGCCTTAACCGTGAATACAAGCTTGGGCTGAACCCACACGTCAGGCTCTATTAGGCTGTCAACTCTTGGAGGCTTATGGTCTACCTTGATGTCCTGGAATATCTCGTTTAGCTTGGTAAGCTGCTCCTCCGTTAGTCCTGAGCCTATCTTTGCAACTGTTTTGAACGTATCCGTCTCCTTATCATATACGGCTCCAAGGAGGGCTCCTACTCCGAATTTAGCCCTTTTACCTCTTCCCTTGAAGTATCCAACTATTACAACGTCTATCGTATCTGCAAGCTTTCCTCTGTAGCTTCTTTTAAGCTTGATCCAGTTGAAGTTCCTCGCACCCGCCTGATAGGGGCTGTTAAGCCTTTTTGCAACGATTCCCTCGAGGCCTCTCTCTATCAGCTTCATGAAGTAATCGTGGAGTTCCTTGGGATCATCAGTTATTATACGGTCAGCAGGTGCAAGGACTTCGCCCTCCTTGAGTATTTCCAGTAACTTATTAAATCTTACAATATAGGGCTTTCTAGTATAGTCTTCACCGTCAAGATAGAGGAGGTCGAAGCAGAAGAGTTTTAGCGGGTATTCTTTAGCCATTTCTTCAACCCCATACTTTCTCTTCCTTTGGATTGTGACTTGGAATGGGTAGAACTCGCCGGTATCTTCATTATAGGCTAGCGCTTCCCCCTCTATTATCGCCTGCTCAGCCGCTATCTGCTTTCTCGCTCCTTCAACTATCTCAGGGAACATATGGGTTGTTCTTTCAAGCCTTCTAGAGAAGATTTCAACTTTTTCACCGTCCTTATGCACTTGACATCTAAAACCATCATACTTGGCTTCCACGGAGCATTTCCCGATCTTTTTAATTATTTCTTCAGGGCTTTGAAGCCTCTCCGCGAGGGCTGGTCTGACCGGAATGCCGGGTGTGATCTTAATCTCTTCGAGGCCGGAGATTCCTTTTTCCATGAATTTCCCAGCAACTAGGCCGAGATCCGAGCAGTAGTTATATTTTATCTCAATCCTCGCCTTTAACTTCCGCGCCCCAGTTTTTGCAAGTGATAGTGCTTCCATGATCGTTGCATCTCCAGCTCCTAGCCTAAGCTTACCATCTACGAATCTTACAAGGTAGACTGCTTCAAGGGGGGAGCAGTCTTTTATGAGAGATGCCAGAAGCTCAACCTTCCTTTTTATCGCCCCTTCACCCGATGTTTCAGCAATCTTAAGGAGCCTCTCGTAGACCTCGGAAACCTCCAGGCCGGCTCCCTCCCAGGTTACAAGCTTTTGGGCGACCGATCCTAGGTCGCCTATTTCCTTGTAGAGTTTTGAAACCTCTCCTATAGGCTTCCCGGTGGCCATAGCAATGGATCTCATAATAAGTTTTTCGCCCATGCCAAGTTCTACCCCAGTATAGGGTGGCTTAAGCTGGGCCATACAGAGGTATACAACCTTGTCAATCTCGGACGGTTCAGCTTTTCTTAGAAGGTCGGAGAGTATAGCTATCATGTCTAGTCTTGAGGAAGTTTCCTCAAGCTTTTTAAAATACTGTGAGAGCTGGATGAACTTCATGAGAGGTCTAAATAGCCTATTACCAAGCGAGACTTATAAAGAGTTAGTTCTACGAGTGCCAGTCTTGTCCTTCTACGATTGGTGTTTAAGCTTCCGGAGGTCTCTCTCCTTCACCTGGGTTAATAGCTGGAGATAATAGTTTAGATCGCAGTCTTCCACCTCGTAAAACTCAGCTGGCCTTGCCCTTTCGTTGATTCCTCCCCCGCCTTTTATTATTACTATGTTTATGTTTTGTCCGCGGTGTATCTCTATCCCTTCCTTCTCAAGGAGCCACATGGCTGCAGCAGAGGCCTTTGTAAGTCTTTCAAACTCGCCAAGCTTCTTGCCAAGCTGCTCTGTGATAGTTAGATCTTCTATTGTTACGTCTCCCCTTCTGAGCTTTTCTATATACTTGTCATATGCTTCTTTCGCATCTTTTACTGTTCCTCCTTTGAGTATTATTGTAATAGCCTCCCTCTGGGCGTCTTTTACTATTTTCGGGTAGTCTTTTCTTATGAATTCAAACCCTTTAGCTATTATTTTACCATCCACTAGGTGTGCATATTTTTTCTTGGTGAAATAGACCGCCCTCTTAGCAGTATACTCATATTCTATGATTAGAGGGAAATCCTTATTTATCATATCTACAAGCTGAAGATATTTTTCCTCATTTCCACCTATAACCTGTATTCCATCAGTATCCATGTATATTGGGGTGTATCCTTTATCCTCCACATAGTTTCTAACATCTTCAATGAATTTCCTGCCGAGAGCTGTTATGAGCTCTGCAGCAGACTTATCGTACATGAGAGATGTTGTCCAACCCATGTATCCATAGGAGGCATTGGCTATAACTTTGACTGCATGTTGCATTGCGTCTATCCGCAGGTATTCAGGCGTTCCCTCCTTAAGACTTCTAAGTTTATCCTTAAGTTTAAAACGTGTCTCCATAAGCTCCTCTACGATTCCAGCTATTAGACCTTTAACCGTCTTACACACTTCATGCCTAACATTCCCGACTTCTACAAGCTCTATTCCATCCTTGCATAGTCCCGGTGGCGGATCAACCGTCTCAGCGGATATGTTGTATTTTACGATGATACTTGGATACATAGATCTGAAATCGAGGTACCCTACATTCTCGTAAATACCTGGCTCCTTAAGCCATACAAGGCCTCCCAGATAGTAGCTTACCACTCTCTTAGATGGTCTTCTTGGCTGAACCCACCCCCTTCTTTTCATCTCGTATGACACCTTTGCTTCAACCAAGTCTCCAACCGTTGTTCTTATTTGCTGGTGCAGAGGGAGCAACGTTAACCTTGAAAGCTGGTACTGGAATGGCAGAAGCTTCTCCGATACTCTTATTATGGCGTCTAACCCCTCAATAGCTGATCGCTCGACTATTTCTGGGCTGGCTTTGAAGTACCGGGAAACTTTGTGTAAAGGCACTATCTTAGGCTCTCTTAGGCCCAACTTAGAGCATATTTCACCTATAGACTTCGTAGGTAGCTCTGGAAAGTCTCTCCATGCCACGGGGAAGATGTCAAAGTTGATTCTCCCCCTTATGACGTACTCTTTTAGTATCATCCCTCTAAAGTACTTCCCAGTTTCCAAGGGTTCGCTTCCATCTCTCCCTATACTAACTTTTACACCGTGGATCTTTGCTCGGGTTAACAGGTGAGGGAAGAACTCGGAGTCCTGACTGTGACTAATGAGGATGTCAGGGTCTAACCTTTTCACTATGGAGATGAAATCTTCTACCAGCTGTTTGTCGTCAAGCCCGTCGGCTTTTAACAAGCCTTTTTCTCCGTCGAAATAGTATGCTATTAGGAGTATGGGGTCATCTTCGGGTTTTGGGTAGCCCCTCTTGCTATGGGGAATGTAGTAAAAGTATAAGGGCTTTAAGCTCTCAAGATCGCCTTCACCTATAACTGTTATTTCCTTGGCCCTTATAACTCCTCCATGCATAGATCCCACGACTTTTACATTACTAAATGGTGGAAGATTATAGTCCTGGGTTATTTGCTGCCATTCCGGAAAGTCTACTTCTCTACCTTTAACCTTAAGTCTCCTCTCAATGAGCCTCCTATCGTCGGGATGATCCACACAAACCTTTAAGAATCTCTTCTTAACTCCCATATCCAGTGATTCGACAGCCTCCACCTTTGCATGCCTTATAGTCCGCCCTTTATACCTGAAGGCTAAGGTGGCTAGGCTTTTGTGAACGGCTGGATCGTAGGGGATGTAGAAGTATGGTTTATCTTCTAGTAGACACTCTACGTAGCTATTATGGGTTTTAAGGAATATTGAAATAGCTTTGTATTTCTCGTTATAGTCAGCATAATAGTAGAGGCCTGAATATGAATCCATAATGGTCTACGTAACAATATCCCCGCTATTAATATTAAAAGCTCGGTGGCAGTGCGGGCATCATCATGCGAGTTTAGTAGACGTATCCTCATTGTCTTTTGCTCTCTTATATTCTTGGATGTGATGAGCTACGTGCAGTGTTAGGGCTGTGAGACTTGAAACCGATGAACCCAGGGCCAGGCTTGTGAGGTGACCATATTTGAGGGCTAGAATGCATAGTGTTATAGAGGCTAATGGAAGGATTAGCCAGGAAATGAGCCATAGTTCAAACGAGATTCTATTCCTTTCAATTCCAATGTACGTGTAAAGTCCTATGAAAAATATTAGTGTGCTTAGAAATTTCAGCATAAAAAAGGATGGGTTTGAGAGGCTTAAAGTTTTACGGGTTAATCTCTATCGAGCCATTTACGGTTTCAGCATATATGTAGACTTTCATCGTTGCCACGTCATAGTTGTCTGACTGTGCTCTTAGCGACCTCTTCGTCTTCTCGACTATGATGCCTGGCATGTTGAAGTCGATATCCCCATTTATTGTCTCAGCATTCAGGTATACGCCTACATCCCCTTTGTAGCCTGAGCTTACCGTTATTCCCCCGTTGATTGTCTGAAGATTGTACTCCCCTGGCCCCAAGATTCCTATTTTTATCTCTCCATTTGTGTTTTGGACTCTGGCCAGCTTTGCAGCTAGTTCTAGGTCTATCTCGCCGTTTACATTTTCTATGTTAACCCTGGTGGCGCTGACGTTTCTAAGCTTTATTTCTCCATTTACCATCTCTAACTCCAGTTTTTCGCAGCTTATGTCACTAATGGTTACGTCTGATGAAACAAGGTTTGCTTCGATAGTGGCCACTATTCTTTCCGGTACCATTATGTGGAGGTCCACGTAGACCCAGAATTTTGTTGGAGCTTCAAGGTTTATGTCTATCTCGGCTTTCCCGTCTACGATTCTTCTGTCGATGTTAAGCTTTGTTTTCCCCATTAGATCCTCAACTGATTCTTGGCTTATGCCTCTTCCCTCCAATGTGTAGTTTATCATTATATATTCTCCCTCGTATTCGCCCACTTCAAGGTTCCCGTTGACGTATTCGATGCTGAACGCTGCCTCTGATAGGCTTTCCGCTTCTATTGGTACTGTTCCGTTCCTCGTCATGCTGTACGGCCCAGGTGACCATATGAATGGGAAGCCTCCCCACATGGTTATGAACGCTGGTATTGAGGCTATTATCACTGCAAGCCCCACAGCCGTTAGCATTACGTTTACACCGTATATTGTCTGGACTACCCCGGCTCTTTTCGCCTTCTGCTGGGCTGTGTAGCATAGTATCAGGCCTGCTCCTACACCTATTAGTGTTAGTGCTCTGTACCTGCTGGAATATTGGCTCCATGGGACCTCTGTTAGCAATAGGAAGAACAGGCCAATCCCTATAAGCACCCATCCTATCCTAGCAGCTGCGGATCCGTGACCTTTCTTGCGGCTCTTACTCACTTTCGCCACCTCCGAGCAGACCTGAAAGGGTTACTATTAGTCCAAGCATTATAAGAACTGTCGCCGCTGCCGCTGAGAAGGACGCTGATGTCGATGCTGCGATGTACCATCCAGCGCCTATGGTCAGGAAGAATGCACCCTTCAATAGGTATCCTAACCCCTTACTTTTCATTCCTGCTCACCTCCTTCCCATTCGCTCCTCGTGATGGTTCCCGCTATAACTAGTAGTAGTCCAAGTACTATTAGGCCAACCTCCCCTGGTATTTCTATGAGGAGAAGATCCTTTATTAGCCACCATGCCCCGCCTACGATCATCGCTAGGCCTATTAGAATCATGAGTGTTGAGGGCTTAATCTCTGGAGGCTTTACCTCAACCTCTGAAAGCTCCTTGGGGACTTTCCCTCTGGCTTTTATGTAGATGTTTGCAGCCAGCAGTATTACCAGTAGAACAGCTGCCCAGTGGAATATCATTGAAAGTATTATCAGAAGTATGCATACTCCTGCACTTGACATATGCCTTTCTATGCTTCCACCGAGGTCAGCGAGAAACTCTACAATACCCATTTTAACCAATTACCATACTGTTTGGCTATGTATAAAGTGATTTTGAAGATTTATGTCGTGACGGGTTTTCTCGTCATGACGAGGAATCTTGTCTAGAAGGTTATTGCTATTATCGACCTTTCTATGCCTAGCTGATCGAACACGGTTCTTATTATTAGGAACGTGAAAATTACCACGACGAAGGCTTTGCTTCTATCTATCCTCTTACCATTTAAAACCGCTAGTAGGAGAAGTATGAAGATCCAAAGCGCTATGATAGGCTGGACCATCTTTACCAGGAGTTCTGATGTTAACAGGTATAGTCTATAGTCTATTCTGGATAGGTAGCGGCTTAGTAGAAGCCTTAAAGCCGCGTAGAATGCCTGTGGATAAAATGATTTAAGTGTGAATAGTAGTAGTGTTTGGGAGCTTCCATGCGCCTTATAAAGCATTCTTGAGAGTAGGTCAAGCAGAATGTAGGATGCTGGTATGCTTGCACCTGAGATTATCAATTCTTCTTCGCCCATGTTTAAGGATAGAATTAATATGGATGTATATACGAGCAACGGGACTATCTTGGATTGTTTAAGAGGGTTATAGGCTTCTGATGGTTTCAAGATTAGCCTATAGGCTTCCGTAGCGATGCCTTTAAAGTTAGACCATACGTTGGGCTTTAATACAATTGTCTGGTCTCTGTACAGGTTTTGGCTTGCGTATTCCATCGTTCTATAGGCTAAAACACCGAGGTGTGACAGGCTATATCTACCGTCCTCGTCTTTGACAAGGAGGTCTTTGAGCTTTCCAAGATGGTAGTTTAGGGTTCCGGATTGAAGTTGGGTTTTCTCCAATAGCTGGCTGTATGTTTGAGGCCCTTTCCCGCCGATAAGCCCAATTATTTTCCTCCTAATCGGATGGCTCAGTCCGTCGAAAACACTGTCAAGCTCTTCCATTGTTACTCCTCCAGTTTCTCCCCCATGGTTTCAACTCCTAGAAGGGCGACTGCCAGGGCTGAGGCTATATGTACGCCTGCGAACATGATAAATGCTGCGAGGTATCCTCCAGTGATGTCTTTTACTATTCCAACCATGAATGGTCCTAGTATTCCACCTATCCTCCCCATCATGTTCGCCCATCCTGCTCCTAGACCCCTGACCTTTGTGGGGTAGAGCTCAGGAGTGTAGGCATAGGTTATGCCCCAAGCTCCAAGGTTGAATATTGAAATTAGGAGTGCTGATGCCACAATTTGCAATTCAGACCATGAGTACATGTAGAGTATGCTTCCAAGCCCGGCGATTAACATATAAAGTGAGAGACTTTTCTTCCTTCCCAGCTTCTCTATGAAGTATGCACCGCTCCAGTAACCTGGAATCTGAGCTAGGGTTATGAAGAAGGAATACCTAAGAGATTTAACTAGAGTTAAACCTCTCTCCTCGTAGAAGATGTTTGGAAGCCAGAGGAATATTCCCCAGTAGGCGAGTACAATACAGATCCAATGTATCCATAGCATTATTGTGGTTTTCAAATACTTTTTTGACAACAGTGTTTTGAGGGCTTTTGTGAAAGGAACTCTAACTGCACGCATATATACTTCCGACTCTTCCGCGTTGAGAACAGAGATTAAAGCTAGGGCTGAAATCAATCCTCCTGCGAATACAGGCCTCCACCCGTAGGTTGGAGCAAGTATCAGCCCCAGATATGACGCCAATAGCCAGCCATAAGCCCAGCCTGACTCAAGTATCGCGACGTATCTACCCCGCACCTTTGAAGGAGAAGTTTCAATAAGTAAAGTGCTTGCGGACACCATGTACCCTGTAGCACCCAGCCCAGCTATTAGCCGCAGTAGAGCCATAACCATCCAGTTAGGGGCTAAACCACAGGCAACAGTACCAAAGAGCAGAAGTAGTAGGGATAACATACATCCATATTTCCTGCCCTTCACATCCGATATTCTACCAAATATGCTCGCTCCAGCCAACATCCCAACGAGAAATGCATTGAGCATTATCCCTGACTGGCCGCCGGTGAGCCCCCACTCTTTCTTTATTAAAGGTAATGCGAAGGAAATCAGGCCCGAGCTACATGCTACCGCTATCCATCCGATAATCAAAAGTAAAAGTTGCCTCTTCGGGTTCATACCCCCCGAAAATATAGGGGGTGAGACTAATAAAAGTAGAGGTTTAGGGTCCGAATAATGTCTTCGTTTCAAGTATGTGTTCCATGCCCCTTATCTTAGTTATTATTTCATCTACTACTTCGTAAACTTTGGATTCGATTCTCACAATGACATCCCAGTCCCCGTAGACAGGGAAAGCCTCCGTTACATATTTGAGCTTTTTAATCCTGTTTGCAACATCCCATTCCCTGCCAACCCTGGTTCTTATAAGACAGTAAACCACCGGCATATATGACCCCTCTTACCCGCATCATAACTTTAACATATTTAAAGCTTTCCTTAGCACATAATGATCATAAGATCACCGAGGATCGTAGAATCAGTGTTCGAGGATAGTGGTCGAGCTTGCCACTCATAGACGTGTTTGACCCTTGGCGCTCAAGTCTATGTACCTGCCCCTTCAAGTATAGCGTAGCCCCCTATACAGGCTGTGGCCATGGATGCATCTATTGCTACATCACAGGATATATTAAAGATGCCTTTAACCCCAGGCCGAAAAAGGATTTTAACAGGAGATTTGCAAAAGAGATTTTAAAGATCAAACCAGGCAGCATACTGGAAGCTTCAGCCAGCTCAGATCCATATCAACCTCTAGAAAGGAGGTATAGGTATACTAGGTTTTTACTTGAATTGTCATTGAAGCATGGAGTGAAAGTTATCATAGTTACAAAGTCTCATCTAGCAGTAAGGGACGCCGACCTTATTAGGAAAACAGCATCTGTAAGCTTCACAATCACAACCATAGATGAAAAACTTTCTAAAAAGCTTGAACCACACGCTTCTAGTCCTAATTTAAGACTAGAAGCTCTCAGAATACTCTCAGATAAAGGAGTAAAATGCTCTGTAAGGATTGATCCAATAGTACCCTTACTAAACAGTTCAGAAGAGTCCATAAGAATAGTAGTCAAGGCTGCAGCTGAAGCCGGGGCGCAACACATTATCTCATCAACTTTCAAGGCAAGATGGGACAGCATGGCAAGGATTACCCGGGTTTTCCCCACCGTTTCAGGTAGGATTAAAGAGTTATACCTATCGGGAGAAAGGATCTCAGGATACTTATACCTTCCCAAGAAGGAGAGATACCGGCTTATGAAGCTAGTAGGGGAAGTTGCTTCTGACTACGGTTTGACCTTTTCAACATGCCGGGAGGACTTTCCCCAGCTAAACACAGGGCCCTCATGTGACGGATCCCACCTAATCCCGGAGAATGAGTACAGGCTTACAGGAAGGGTTGAGAACTATGCTTTACATACTGATGACTACAGGTAGGTGTAATCTTAATTGTATATACTGTGGTGGAAGCTTTCCTGAAAGGCTAGTGCCGTGGAGGGTAGAGTATGATATTAGCGTGCTGGACACACTCATAGAAGGAGATGAAAACCCTGTGATAGCTTTCTATGGCGGTGAACCCTTGCTAAATACAGATTTCATCGTTGAAGTTATGAGCAGGTATGATGCGAAGTTCGTGATCCAAACAAACGGAATAGTGTATAAAAGGCTTCAAGATGAGTATTGGCGTAGGTTTGATGCGGTTCTCCTCTCTATCGACGGTAGAGAGGAGGTTACTGATTACTATCGGGGTAGAGGAGTCTACAAGAGGGTTTTAGAGGCTGCAGCTCAAATCCGCAGAGCAGGGTTTACGGGGGATCTAATAGCTAGGATGACTGTTTCAACGGTTAGCGATGTATACCTTGACGTATTACACCTTTTAAGCCTTAGGGTTTTTGACCACATACACTGGCAGCTAGACGTCGTCTGGAGTGATAGGTGGCGCAACTTCGACGACTGGTCCGAAAGTCTCTACATCCCCGGAGTAAGTAAGCTAGTTAGGTTTTGGGTTGAAGGTCTGAGAAATGGGATCATCTATGGCATAGCTCCCTTCCAGGGGATTGTTAAGGGAATGATGAAAGGGGGGCTTCAAGCCCCACCCTGCGGCGCTGGAACCGACTCCTTCACAGTTACTACAGATGGTAGAATTATTGCATGTCCAATAGCTGTAGATTCAAAATGGGCGTACCTTGCAGATTTACCTGCAAAACCCGATGATCTACTGGAAAAGGTCGGTATTGGTGAGCCGTGTACAAGCTGTGAATACTTTAAGTACTGCGGTGGGAGATGCTTATATGCACATATTGAAAGACTCTGGGGGGACAGAGGATTTAGAAGTGTCTGTAAAACTGTGAAATCTACAATAGACAGCCTGAGAACACATCTTGACACCATAGCACAGGTTATAGAGGAGGGAATAATAAATAAAGACTTTTTACTATACCCTAAATATAACAATACCGTAGAGATAATACCATAAGCGTATGAATTTTAAGTGTGGACTGGTTTATAATATTGGCCGATGATGACAATTTCTTTACCCGTAGGCCTTTAAGGGCTATGCTGGAGGACGGGCGGTCTGACCGGCCATCTCAGCCTTTAGGGCTTTTCCCCTTTCCTATATACTATCACCCCGTCTCTGTAGATTGCAACAATCCTATGAGCAGGGATCTCCCTCTCCAAAAAAGCTATTAGACCCTCCTCTACCAGCTGGTCGTAGTCACGGTACACAACAGTATATAGGTGAGGATCGTCCGCGTATAGGGCCCTAGAAATCACTTCCTGGGTTTTCTTTTTCCTCATTTCTGACTAGATATTATAAACTGGTAGAATTTATTTTCTTCCTCCACAAATACTATAATTGTCTATGGGACTGGTTCCATGGACAAGGGCTAAGCGTTGGAAATGTATCAGATGCGGGGATTGCTGTATAGAGTATATGGTACCTATAACATACTGGGAAGCATTGAAGTACAGTAGGATCTACGGGATCAGAGTTAAAATGGCCGCGAACAGATTAATCCTCAAAGATGCTGGGGTTTCCTGTCCATTTCTAATATTTAAGCCTTACCAGTCGGTATGTACTATACAGGCCGATAAGCCACGGGTATGTAAGCTTTACCCCTTCGTTATAAGGACTAGCCCATTAGAGCCGCATGAGGATGATTCCGCTTTGTACCAGTATGAGGATAGAACATTCTATGTTTACCTCCAAGATAGATGTAGAGGAATAGGAAAAGGCCCTGAACTCGATGATATACTTCCAAGCGTTATTAAATTCTGGCTTAAAGCCTATGGTAGCATGAAGCTCGGTCAGAGACGATGAAACAGAGGGTTTAGGTAGAACATTATACATTAGTAGTTACTTAGTTGTTTTCCTATGTAAAATAGAATATTCAATGGATGTACGGTTTTAATGCTCAACTCTAACCGATAAGCTTTTAATTAAGGGGCTCACAGGTATTTATGAGGAATAAAGGAGGTTGGGGGAAGCCTCAGAGAAGATTGTAAATGCGATTATTCCAGTAAAAATAAGGGGGTTATGGAGAGATCTGAAGGAATACGCCAGGTTTTCGGATCTTGGGGAGATTGGAAGGAGGTACTTCGCTCTTAACGCGTTCGACGGTGCTATGACAACGCTAGGGGTGATAGTAGGAGCCCACATTGCTGGGAACGGGTCTCCAAGCACCATAATCGGAGCAGGAATTGGTGCCACCATTGCAATGATGGTTTCAGGCCTCACAGGGGCTTACATGGCTGAAAAGGCTGAGAGGGAGAAAGACATAAGAGAGATAGAAGAGGCCATGTTTATGGATCTCTCGGGAACAAGGCTTGAGAAAGCTTTAAATTACGCAACGATTATAGCAGCCTTGATCGACGGAGCTTCTCCCGCCGCAGTATCCGTGATATCGCTTGTTCCCTACATTCTAGCAGTCAAAACTTTGATTCCTGTGGAATATGCAGCCTTACTTTCAATTGGGATTATATTTAGTTTACTCTTTATTTTAGGTGCGTATCTCGGCAGACTTTCTGGTAATGGGATGATTAAGTATGGTTTAAGGATGGTTATTGTGGGAATAGCTACAGCCCTTATACTGTCTGCAATAGGTAATTTAGGTGTTTAGGATATGATAGGTGTTAAGACAATCGTGTTGGACGCCCTTAAGCCGAGAGAGACAACGATTATAGACCTGTCAAGAGCACTATGTAATGTCCCGGGAGTACTAAATGTGGTTGCAACCGTCAGGGAGGTAGATGAGAGAACAGAAACCGTGAGGATAAAGATTGAGGGTAGAAACATAGACTATGATATGGTTTTAGAGGCTGCAAAGGAAGTCGGGACAGCTATAAGAAGTATAGATGAGGTTTCAGTTGAGAAAATCGAAGGAGAAGTCTCAGATTGAACGACAATATAAACCTATTCATGGACCTCTTTCCAACAGCAGCCACCATTGTAAAGGCTTTTAACTCTACAGTTAAAGGTAGACTAAGACTTGTTGACGCGTCCTTGGATGCAGTAACCTATCTTTTCGGAGAGAACGTTAGAGTTTTCATGGAATTCGTAGGCTCTCTGGCATCGCCTGGAAGCTATGCTGGTCTGGGATGCATTGTTATATCAGCTTATAAACCTCTTAAGGGGATTTTAAAATCAGCTGCTAAGTATGGTTTTAAACTTGTTTGGAAAGATGGAAAGATGGCTTTCTCCACGCTAAGGGTTCCAGGAGCCGCCAGACCTAACAGACTTGCCCGGACAGCAGCATCGTCTCAACTCGTAAGTAGTTTTTTAAAAAAGGTTTTTAGTGAGGATACTCACAGGCTATATGTTCTGCCGGTTCCCAGGCCTAACATAAGGTTTTCAAAGATTGTACCTGCAGGTTTTGTAGGTAGCCTTGATTTTAGCGATGCCGAAGTTTATAAGTACATCTATAGCTTCAGGGTTGAAAGCCCATGCTGGGTAGCTGTTGTTTTTAGGGGGTTTCCTGCACGGATATCATCTACCCGTAAGTTTGCAAGGGAAGAAATGCCGTTACTCGTAGATCTATGTCTGGAGATGCTTAGGCTTTTACCGTCAACGCTTTAACATTTCAGGGATCATTCTAACGATTGTGGACAGAACGCTAAGTATCAAGGGTCCAACGAATATGCCGGCTGCTCCGAACGCGGTGGCTCCACCTATAACACCTATGAGTACGATTAGAGGATGTATTTCTCCCCTTCTGCTCGTCAGCTTTGGGTATATTATGAATGTGGGTATTATTGTCAACACAATAATACCATATAGTATTGTAGTAGCCGCCTCTAGGACGTAGCCATTCACGATCTGATAGACTGCAATAGGTGTAAATACTACAGGTGCGCCAAGAACCGGTAAGACGCTGACGATAAAGGTTAGAAATCCCGCCGTCATCCAGAAATCTAAGCCTTCAGCCAGGAAGAGTATGGATGCAGCTGCCCCCTGAAAACCTGCTGTAAGTATGTAGCCGAAGATAAAGCCATCTATATTCCTTTTAAGTTCTGCAGCGAACTTTGAATATAAAGTATTGGCCTTAGATGTGAAGATTACTCCGAGCTTTTCAAACACGGTCCTCCCTTCTAGAACCGTATAGTAGGAGACGGTAGCTGCCAGGATAAGTTCGATTGTCAGCTGGAATATTTTTCCTGCAAAGAAAAGAAGGGATTCAACACTTATACTCTCAACAAAGCTTTGTATTGGTTCTTTAATAGAAACTTGAGCTGACACTCCTATCGTAACCATCACCCTATTTAGAAAATGTTCAAGCCAGTTCACGAAATCTATAAACTGCTCGCTATTGAGGAATGAGATCATACTTCTTACAAAACTTATAGTAGAATGGTACACCACTATTGTTAGAGGTATTATAAGTAGGACCGGCAGGAGCGACAATATTCTCCTACCACCTATTTTAGACTCAATCCTCTCAACCAGCGGGAGCGTTATATAGCCCAAAATGAATCCATAGACTAACCCGTTAAAGACGGGCTTGACAATCATCACCGAAGGGACAGCGGCAAGTGTCAATAGCCATATTATCCATGTCTCCTTATGACTTGTAGTAGAGCGACTTTCATTCATCGTCAGTGTTCAACCCAGCTTAATTATTAAGGTATGTAGATATTGGACAACATCTCGGATATGATTTTCTCACCACCCTCGTATGGGTGGAGGGGAAGAACCGAGGTTGAACCTTTCTCATCAATATATGCCCCAACAAACACTTTCAGATGCACAGTTTTAACATATTCTACTTTTGCACCTAGGATTGCCTCGAGTATTCTTCTCACCTTTTCATGGTCGTAACGTTCCTTAAGCATATATTCTATGTCTCCGAATCTTTCAACCCTGCTTACCAGGGGCGGCTTCTCTATTGCTACATTCCATATGTTTATGGTAATTCTTGGTTTAACAATATAGTATCTCAATCCCTCAGGTTTATGTCTGTAAACAAGCCCCGCCTCCTCAAGCCTCTGGACACACCTTCTTCCTAGGCTTGAATATCTTGCCTGGCCGGATTCGCATATTTCTTTAAGTGTTTTGAGACACTTTGTTGGAATCCCGTAAAGTTTAGAGATTACATCATCTATCCTAAACATTCCGGGTTCAGGCTGTAGTATAAGGCCGTTATGTAAGTCAACCATAAGGTAGCGTCTCCTTTCAAATATTCTATATCTTTTTCTTACTATCCCCACGAGAGCTTTCTCAAAATATACTATCCTGTATATGGCTATAGGCACTTTCAAAACGTATATTTTGGACAGCGCCTCCGTTATCCCGAAGATTCCTATTATCTTCCTTCTTCTATCCGACTGGAGTTTTCCAAATATCTCTTCTTTGGCATTGTACCATTTTATCTCATACTCCTCTCTTTCTATCCTTTTAATGATCCTGTCCATCTTCTTTTTAGATTTAGGTTTAAAGTAGGAGAGCATGGAGGGAGGGATTGTTACATGTATACTGTACAGCCACCTTTCCCTGATCAGCTTTATCTCCCCACTTCTAAGCTTAACAGCGAAGCAGCCGGGCTGCAAACCCGCTATTATTTCTGACAGTTTCTGTTTTTCCTCCCCTGAGACTACCATTGAAACACCTTCGAGGGCCTTCCTTCTATCTCTATCAGTTGTGAGCCGTCCTATGGCCCAGATCCCACAGTTTGACAGTGCCTTGTAGTCTACGTCTCCCGGGTTTTGTGTTGAGTATATGCAGGAGAGGCCAAATGCTCTACCCTGTTTTAGTAGCAAGCTGAGAATCTGCTTGGACGGTGGATTATGGGGATATGGTGGAAGAAGGCCTGCCTTCCCCCCTGTTGCTAGTTCGTCGACGTAGAATATAAGCCTGGGCCTTTTCCCGCCGCCTTTTTCCCTCATCCACCTATACAGTTGATACGCAATTCTAGAAACAGTGAACATCATTTCTACATCAGACGGGGCCTCGGTGAGGTTTATTATTGCAACAACGGTTTTTCCATCCTCAGACCCTATCATAGAGTCTATGTCAAGGGGTTCCCCAACTTGCATTATTGCCTCTGATCCAACCATTAAATCGTTGATCTTAATAGCAAGTTTTTTCCTTTCCCTCAGGGGGTAATAGCTCTCGAGATCCATCGCCCCAATCTTCTCAAACGGTGGGTTAAGGATCATGCCAATAAGCAGTTTTAGGCCTTCAACTCCTTGAAGATCGAGGTCGTTCAGCCAGGCCTCCTTTATAACCTCTGATAGGAACTTCCACTCTCTCCTACCAGCCCTGCCGATCCTAGCCAGAACGCTCGAAGCCACAGTTTCTACAAGGTTAACAGCATACTCAGGGTTTTCATCATAAATCTTTCTAAAATCTTTAGGAGACTCCGGGATCGAAGTTGAAGACAGAAGGATTCCATTAGACGAAAAGGGAGTGTACACCTTAAACCTGACATTTTCTCTAAGACGCCTATAATTTTCAGGTTTAAGATCGTAAAGCTCAGCATTTCGGGTGAAATCCTTGGGTTCAAGGCCGAAGTACTTCATAATTGGAGCAACATGTTCGAATCTCGGGGATTCCGGGACGAGGGCTAGCGATGTCAGATCACCCTTAATGTCGATTACTATCGATGGCACCCCATTCAGAGCTGCCTCTTCAACTATGCATTTGCCTAGAACAGTTTTCCCGGAACCTGTCATCCCGAGTATGAATGCGTGTGTCATCAAATCCTCCAGGCCAATCTGAAACTTTCCCTTTATGTTTCCGTTAGAATCAAGATACTTACCAAGATATAAGCCGTCGCTCAACCGCTAACACCAGCCACTATAAAAATTCAATCTCCACATTTAAACCTAAGATTTCGCTTATTGCTTCTTTGAAACATTTAACCTGCTCTTCGCTGATATCGACAAACAATATGTCTGGAACGTGAATACCTGAGTCAATATATTTCTTTAGGACCTCCACCATCGCTCTAGCGGCATCGCACCTGTCAACCCCGCCTACCCCGGTTCCAAGGGCTGGAATCGCGAGAGATGTGATGTTAAGTTCAAGGGCTTTTCTTATGGCAGCATCCATGGCAAGTTTTACGTTAGACAGCTCTATTTTTACAGCGGGCCTCTCCATCGTGGGGGCATGAACTACATATTTCGCCTTCAACCGTCCACCCCCTGTGGATATTGCTTCGCCCACTGGGACAGGGGCGTATTTCATGGCTTCCTGCTCTATCTCTGAGCCACCAGCCCTCTTTATAGCGCCCGCAACTCCACCTCCCATAACCATTAGAGAGTTAGCTGCGTTTACTATTGCATCCACAGCCAACTTTGTGATGTCTCCCTTAATAACTCTAACATCCATGTTATCACCATAATTCAGGCCGCCTTCGTTTTCTGCACGGAGTCATCACTCTTCAGGCAAGGCTGAAGATCTCATCAGGCGGCCTCTATTTGAATTATCCCATCCTCATGTTAAATATTTATGTTAATGTTGTTAGTAGCGTAGGATGAACCACATGGGTGAATAAGATGATGGTTAGAAAACATGTGTATATCTCAGGTCTTGTGCAGGGGGTCTTCTTTAGGGCTAACACCAAGAGGATGGCTGACATACTCGGCATTAAAGGATGGGTCAAAAATCTACCAGACGGCAGAGTTGAAGCTGTATTCGAAGGCGAAAGAGAGAAGGTGGAAATTATGATAAGATGGTGCCATAAGGGCCCTCCAAGTGCGGTTGTTGAAAAAGTTGAAGTGATAGATGAAGAGTACAAGGGAGAATTTAAAGGCTTCAGGATAATATACTGGTGAGAATGGCTGAATGGAGGCTTGTTGATCTTGGGGGAATAGACGGCTACACCATACAGTCGGTGTACGAAGCCGTTGCAGAAGCCGTCAGCAAAGGGCTTTCACCCAACACCCTAATCCTTTGCTACCCTAAAACGCCCTATGTATGCGTTGGTGTAAACCAGATGGTACAGGCTGAGGTTGACGTCGACTACTGCAAGGCACACGGGCTTCCGATAGTTAGGAGGAAGCTTGGAGGAGGAGCGGTCTATCTGGATGATGGCCAGCAGTTCTACCACATAATAGTACATTTGGAAAGTATGCCCGACATAGGTGAGTTCTATAGAAAGTATCTCCGACCTACTGTTTACACGTATAGAAGCTTCGGTCTTGATGCTGCATATAAGCCTTTAAACGATGTAGTGGTCTCGGGTAGGAAGGCTAGTGGTAACGCCGCCGCATGGATAGGTAGAAGTGGTATACTAATAGGAAACGTCATTCTAGATATTGACCCAGTTAAGCTTTCACGCATCCTTAAAGTTCCAGACGAAAAGTTTAGGGATAAGCTTGCTAAGACTATAGATGAGTGGATTACATCTCTTAAGAGAGAGCTTGGCTACATGCCTGAAAGGGAGGAGGTTAAAGCTAGAATAATAGAGGGATTCAGGACAGAGCTTGGAGTGGAATTCTACGATGGTAGTCTTACAGATTTCGAAGTTGAATCTCTTGAAAGGATTAGATCCGAGATAGGCAGCGAAGAGTGGACTTTTAGGGTTTCCCGTAGGCACAGAGATCTCCAGCCTACAGGGGGTAGAAAGGTGAAAATAGCAGGAGATATCTATCTCTGTGAGGCCTCACTCAAGAAGGAGAAGCTTCTCAGGGTAATATTCAAGGCTGAATCCGATATGATAAGGGATATAATTCTTTCAGGCGACTTCTTCGCCGAGCCTATAGACGCAGTGGAAACAGTTGAAAAGGCTTTGATGGGCTGTAAGATATCAAAGAAAGAGTTGGCAAGCAGGCTTAGCGAGGCTTTCGAAAGATATAGGCTAAGGTTTTACGGGATCAGTAAGGAAGACATAGTTGAGGCTGTTCTTAAAGCATACACTGGTAAAGTATGAACTGTAAAGCGGGGCTAATAGGTAGAGCAGAGTTTTAATAGCAGATTCCCCATATTTTTAATGTGAGGGGCCTACCTGCTCTTATCATTGCTGCGGGTAAAGCAACGAGGATGGGGGAATACTCTAAAGAGATGCCGAAATGCCTCTTTGAGCTTGCACCCGGGCTTCCTCTTTTAGATCTTATTGTGAAATGGCTTAGGGATGAAGATGTAGGAGAGATCATTATTGTAACGAGGCATAGCCTCACCCACTTTTTTGAAAATAGATATGAGAATGTTAGGGTTGTGTCTACAGATCTTGAAGACGGTTTTGGCAATCTTTACTCTTTGAAGACCGGTCTAGATGCTATTAAATCTGATGAATTCCTCGTCTTAATGTCAGATCATATTTTCGAGCCTGAAATACTGCGTAAGCTTATAAGGGAGGGTGGGGGAAAAGCTTTCACGTTATGTCTTGACCAGAATCCGCCCTGGGATAGGATAGAGGAGGGATTGAAAGTTGTGGTTAGAGGAGACCAGGTGATGGAGGTTGGGAAAAACGCTCCACCCTACTATGGCGTGGACACGGGACTATTCTACTGTTCCACAGGATCTAGAAGAATTATAGACGAGACCATAGGAGAGAAAGGCCCTGAAGCCACCGTTGCAGACGCTTTAAGAAGGGCGATAAGGGAAAGAGAGGTAGGCTATGTGGATGTTACAGGCTATACATGGGCCGATATAGACACACCAGAAGACCTTGTTAAGGCAAGGAAGGCTCTCCCTTACCTGCTTAGGAAGAGCCTTATAAAGCCGGGCGACGGGCCTGTATCTAGGTTTCTGAACAGGCCTTTATCCACAAGGCTTTCAGTCTGGATGTACTTGAAGGGGAAAATAATCGATCCTAATATTGTCTCCGTGGCATCGTTCCTCCTTTGTCTTACGGGTGTATGGATGGCTGTACTCGGACACTTAATGCTTTCAGGAATTCTAATCCAGGGAGGCTCCATTCTTGACGGGGTGGACGGAGAGATAGCAAGACTTACCGGGGCCAAAAGCCGTTTCGGGGGTGTATTTGATGCTTTCCTTGATGGGTACGCAGACCTAGCTGTAGTTGGAGCAGCTGGCTACATGCTCTGGCCATTAACCTTCAGCCAGACGGTGCTACTAATTATAGCCGCTGCAAACGTATTTGTATCCAGTTATGTATCACACATCTCAGGGTGGATAGAAAGAAGAGATGTTGAACTCATAAGATCTTGGAGCCCAGCGGGGAGGGATGCCAGGCTACTTGTTGCAGCTATAACCATAGCGGCTGGAACACCATGGATTTTAATCCTGTACCTTGTTTCAGTACCCCTAGCCTTTTCCATAGGTGTTGTGGCCCTTGCAGCAACAGAGCTTCCAAGGGTTCGGTACAGGATACTGGAAAGGCCGCCGGTGCCACAGGTTAAGGTTAAGCCACACAGAATAAGGGTTCCATCTAAAATTGAAAGGAATCTTGGCACGTTCCTTTCAAGCACCATAAAGCTTGCCGTAGTCATACTTGTCCTCAAAAGTGCTGAGGGTTTGATCAGCGGTCTCGATCCCCTGATTCTAGGAGGTATAAAGCTCTATCCTTCAAACGTAGCCGGATTTCTAGAGCTGGTAGCTGTAGTCTACTTTGGATACAGGATTTTGATGTCTCTGAAGTTCTTTGTAGACTTGATGTCTGGATGGCTTGTGAGAAGGATAGGAGTTGTAACTAGGGCGGCTGTCAAGAGAAGTCTTGTCGACATACTGTATCTCGCATTCATTGCCTTCTTAATGTGGGTTACACCATCAAAACTCTATATAATACCGAAGATAGGGATTGCAGCTGCTAGAATCACACAGCTGGGCTTACTAGCCACGTTTATCCTCATATTATATGACCTTGCAAAGCTGTTCTATAGAAGTTTCAAGGGTGTCTACGATAGGATGATCGCAAGGGCAGCTGAGAAGCTGAGACAGGTATTTGAAGAAAGCACATTCTGAAAGCTGAAGAGCAACGTGGCTAGTTAACTTTAAAATTTTGAAGAAATAATAGCCTTTGAGGTTATAAGTTTGAGCCTTATAGATGATACCACATCTCTTTTAGACCAGCTTCAGATAAGCTACGTTAAGATGGAGGATCAGCCTATTATCCTAACCCGTTGGCAAACAGAAGACATAGATAGGCTTGACATCTACATCCTTGTAGGAGAAGACGAAGGCGTTATCTCGGCTACAGCATTTTTAGGCGAGCATATAGAAGGCATGGAGGATTGGATGCTAAGGATGAATCATAAGCTAGCTTTCTCCTTCTTCTCTCTAGATGAGGATGGCTACCCCTACATAAACTGTAGAATAGCAAAGGAGTGGCTTTCAAAGGAAGCTTTAATCCTGGCATTTCAGGGGATAATATCAGCGGCTGAAGAATTCAAGAGCTTCAGAGAAGGCAAGATAGCAAATGAGACATAGACCAAACGACCACATATTATATAGGTTTAAGAGCCCTATTACCATTTATCTTGCAACATTCTACCCTAGGGTGGAGGGTTCCTAGATGCCCGCTCGGAAAAGATATAGTAAGGCTTTAAAACATAAAACACTTGGAAAAGATGTTGAGAAGCAATTACTCGTTAAAAGGCTTCTCTCATACTACCACCTTGAGAAGCTGGAGGAAAGGCTGGAGAAACTTGTTAAAAACCTTAAAGATGAGGATATTGTCAGGCTTATAACAGAGGTGAAGCCAAGCACCAATTTGTTCTTCCACGGCGAGTATTATACGCTTGCTGATGGCACTATCTCGCTGTCAAGCTCCGAAGATTATGTAAAGGCGAGGGTTAAAGAGGCGTTGAGGAGGTGGGAGGACAGAGCATACTATATACTAAAGGCAGGACTCGAATTGAGAGATTTCGATAAAGAGAAGCTTAAAGAGAAAATGAGGGCCATGAGTTTCCCCCATCTTCAGCCAAGCCTCCTCGGATGGCTGGAGAGTTTTCATTTGCTCATTAAAACAGACGGTAGATGGGTTATCCCAGAGGAGGAGAAGGGCTTTATAAGTGAGGTTCTCTCAGAGTATGAGCCGAAATTCAAGCTGAAGAGTAAGCTTGCTAGGAGGGAGGTAGAGGACGTCCTTAAGCTAGAACAGGAGTTCGAGGAGTATCTTTCCGACCTCGTTTTAAACCGTTTAGATGAGACAGTCACATACGGAGAAAACTTCGACATATCGAAACTGGTATCGTATCTTAGGGGAGTCTTCGGCTCCTTCCTCTACTATGACATCCTGCTTGCAATAGTCCAGCAGTATGCGATTGCTGATGTCCCAATAATGACCGAAGCTAGAACTTCAAGGCTTACTACAGGATTCAACCTCGCACTTTTCGGCGAGCCCGGAACAGGTAAAACATTTGCAACTGTGACAATGATCCTCGGGAATGCTGAAAGAGGCATACCTGCACACGGCCTTCCAGGGAGGAATAGGTATTGCGGCGGGATGACCCCCGCCAAGTTCATAAGGATCGGCGAGGCCTATGAGGGGAGGAAATACAACTTCATTGTGCCAGAGTTTAATGACTGGTTTAAGTACAGGGGTATGGTTGAGCCCTTAAAGATCGCAATGGAACATGGAAAGGTGAAATGGGAGACAGCTCACGGCACCATAGGCCCCTACAGGTTTACAAGCTTTCTAAGCGTGAACTATAACACGAGGGTTTTTAAGAGGGGATACGAGGTTACAGTTAAGGATCCAAACTTCGTAGCTATAGAGGAAAGAATGCTATGCAGACTTCACAGGCTCACGAAAAACAGGTATAGGGAGGTTGCGCGGAAGCAAATGGAGCTAACGCTTGGAAAGCTTAGAATGGTTGAAGGACCAAAGATAAGGGATCACCTAACTCTGGTTCATGCAATAGAAACCGAACATCCGGCTTTAAGTGATACTTACAAGCCTAAACCTATATTGCTTGAAGAAAGAGTGTACAATGCGGTAGAAAGAGCTAGAGAAGCCATACTCAACAGTTTATCTGAGGAGAGGCTTGAGTTTTCACCGAGACTTGAAGCACGTGCCGTCCAGCTAGCGTGTGCAATGTCCATACCATCATATTTCAAAACTACAGATGAAGTAATAAGGGTTGAGGATACAGCTCTAAAACTAGCTGTCCAGTTCTACGTTGAAGAGGCAGCCATACGCTCTAAAGAAGCGTTTAATCCAAAATCTGTACTTTTTGATCTAGGCATACCCCAGGAGTAAACAATGTAAAAGCTTATACTATTAATCCGGCATTCCTTAAAATGGAATGCTCCAAGGTAGGCTTCTCCTCATCGGCATCCTACTTTCAGCTTTAACTGTTTATGGCGGCTACTACTTATTCGAAAAACAGGGGAAGCCGAGGTAAGGATCGGATATCTAAGGGGAGACTTACACCAGCTTGCATTGTTCGCAGCATTGGAGAAGGGAATGTTCGAAGATAGAGAAATCAGAGTTTCAACTGTTGTTTACAGTAATGGAGTGGAAATGATGGATGGCTTTGCAACAGGGGAAGTTGACTACGGCTATCTCGGCATCGCCCCTGCTATTCTCAAAAGCGTCAATGCAGGTGTAGATATTAAGGTATTAGCAGCAGTAAACCTTGAAGGCTCAGCTCTAATCGGAAAACATGAGATATCCAACTTGTCCATGCTTGAAGGCTCAACAATCGCAATCCCCGGATTGGAACAGTTCAAGACGTTCTCTTATCTATAATCCTTGAAAATGTCGGAGTCAGCAGGAGGAACGTGAACATTGTTAGACTCCACCCATGGGATATGATAGTAGCATTAGAATCCGGAAGCATTGATGCTTCCATCGCAATTTTTGAACCTTCTTCCCAATTTTAACGTCATGCATCGATGGTGTCAGGGGGATAGATCATGTTTACTACGATACCGCTAGACTGCTGAACCTCAGAGGCTTAAGGCTTGTAAGGCTTGTAGTTCTTCCCGGAGCGATGCCTTCCATACTTACCGGACTTAAGGTTTCAATTGGTGTTGGTTGGATGGTTATCATTGCATCGGAAATGGTTGGTGTTAGAAAGCCCCTGGGTTTAGGATTCTTAGCCTTGTACATGAAAGATCTGGGTCTGATGCCTGAGCTTCTGGCTAAGTCGCAGCCATAGGCCTTTCGGCGAAGCTTATGAGTTTTGCTGTTCAGCTTGCTGAGAAGAGGGTTCTTGCATGGCGTAGAGCTCCTTCCTCCTAGCCTCAAGCAGGTTAGGGGTTAAACCGAGGTATTCAGCCGCTGTTGTGAAGTTTACACCCAACGTAGAAGCCTTAGATGACAATGGTTTCATATATTCCATGTAGTTGAGATCTCTCACAAGGTGGTGGTCAATGATCAGTGTTTCGGTGTTCCTAAGTATGAGCTCTGCCCTCCGGAGGCTTTGCTCAAACTGTTCAATGCTCATAATCTCAGGGATAAGCCATGTTGAAAACCCATCCAATATTACGATGTCAGGTCTGCGGCTTGCAATCCAGACAGCTGGAGCGTCGACCATGGGACCTTGAACATCGCTTGTGTGAATTATGGATTCCCCTCCGCATTTTATATGGGTCATAACTACGTATCCGAGCCTGCTTTCTAGGCCACCATGTGGAAAGGGAGGGCTAAACTCTATGACTGTATCTCCAAACCTGTAGGTTTTCCCGTCAGCGATGGAAATCTGTCTTGGAATCCTGTTTATCTCTGAGAGGAAGGCTGCTGCTCTCATAGTTTGACTTTTGTTTATCCTATTGTGTGGGCTTTTGATAATCAGGTATTTGCCTCTAAACTGTTCTGGGAACTTTGTTGAGAAATGGTCGTAATGGTAGTGAGATATGATTACTATGTCTGCCATCCCGCTATACTCTAAAATCTTATTCCAGAAGTTTAGAAGGGTTTGATGTTCGATGGGGTGTGGTGGAAGCCCGTACCTCCGTTTCCCTAGGTCAGCGCTTGGGTCTATTATAATTTTAACATCTGATGTCTCGATAAAGGTGCACATGCTTCTGACTCCGAGACTGTCGAAGCATATAGGCTTAACTTCCAAGCCAGTATGAACGTCTCTGGGAAAAATAATAAGGTTGATGTGATAAGTTGTAGGTGTGGTTTTCAGGGCTTACGACATTAGAGGCATATATGGGGAAGATATAGATGAAAGCTTTGCTGAAAAGCTTGGTTTAGCCTTTGGTAGATATATTGGAAAAAGCGTTGTTGTCGGCTGGGATGGGAGAAAAAGCAGCCGATCTCTATCTAAAGCTCTCATTGACGGGCTTACAATGGCTGGCTGCACGGTTTATAAAATGGGCCTGGCACCTACACCCTCTGTTTACTACGGCATTAGGAAAATTAAGGCTGACGGTGGAGTCATAGTAACAGCCAGCCATAACCCTCCTGAATGGAACGGTTTTAAACTGTGTGGTAGAGGCGCAAGAGTTATATGTATGGATAGAGGGCTTGAAGAGGTTAGGAATTTATTCTTTTCTAATATTAAACCTGAAGGCGGCGGGGAGGTTTCTGAGGCTGGCTGGCTTAAAGACGACTATGTCAACTATCTAAGAAGTTTATTCCCACTTGGCATGAAGGCTAGGTTTGTTGTAGATGTCGGATGCGGAGCCGCAGGCACCATCGTTGACAGACTTTTTGACGGTTTCAACGCTAAGCTGATAAATAACGAAGTTGACCCTGAATTTAGATGTAGAAGCCCGGAGCCATCCCCTGAAGAGTTGTCTGACCTTAAATCCGAAGTATTAAATTGGAATGCTGATTTCGGAGTAGCCTACGACGGTGATGCTGACAGGTCGGTCTTTGTTGATGACAGGGGGGAAGGTGTCAGCGGGGATGTTGTACTTTGTATTTACGCAAAGGACATGCTAAGACGAAAGCCTGGAGGTATTGTTGTGTATGAGGTTAGTTGCAGCATGACAGTTCCCAGGATTGTGAGGAGTGTGGGAGGAATCCCGTTAGAGTCTAGAGTGGGCCATGCTTACATAATGGATCTTATGATTGAAAAGAAAGCACTACTTGGAGGTGAAATAAGCAGCCACTTCTACTTTGGGGATGTCGGCTTGTACAGTGATGCATTCTATGCAACACTTAGGATGGCATGGATAGTTTCAAGAATTGGTAAACTTTCGCTTCTCGCAGATTCGGTTCCAAGGTACTGCTCCATACCTGCAATTTCAATTCCGGTTGATGACAGGTTAAAGTTCAAGGTTGTAGATTATACATCTGAACTTCTCGGCGAGATCGGGGTGGAACTTAATAGGATAGACGGCGTTAAGGCTGTCTTCGATGAAGGGTGGCTTCTGATAAGAGCATCGAACACGAAGCCAGAAGTAAAGGTTCGAGCTGAAGCCACAACATGGACGGGGCTTAGAAGGATAATAACCCTACTAAGAGGGGTTTTGGAAAAGGCAGTTGAGAGGGCTTTAAATGAACGTTCTAAGAGTTGAAGATGTTCATAAGAGTTTTATACTTCCAGATGGAAGGGTACTAAAGGTACTGGACGGCGTGTCCTTTGAGGTGGAAAGGGATTCGCTAACATGTATTGTTGGACCAAATGGCTGTGGTAAAACCACTCTTCTTAGAATAATCTCAGGTCTTATGAATCCTGATAGAGGATCGATAGAAGTCAGGGATGGAAGAATTTTCATGATATTTCAGGAGGGTAGTCTATTCCCATGGTTTACATTGTTGGAGAATATCAGGATGGTATCTTCAAGTAAGGATGAAGCGTTAAGTCTCCTTCGCGAATATGGGCTCCTAGGATACTCTGACTTGTACCCTTCAAAGCTATCCGGTGGCATGAGGCAGGTTGCAGAACTAGTAAGAGCCATCGCTTTAAAGCCCAGTATTCTCCTTATGGACGAGCCCTTCACATCTCTCGACGCTCAGAATAGGGTGTTAATGCAGGAGAAAATGCTTAAAATCCTATCTAAGACGAATCTAATTGAACATTAATTGAACATAAACTTAAGAAGATTGAGAAGGGGTATTCGTGTTATAAAATCACAGAATTGGGCAGAAAGTACGTAAAAGAATTTCAGGTATAAGACTTAGAGGTGGTCTAAATGTATTCATGGTCTACATTAATTCCATTGATTTTGAGTAGACCTCCTCATGTAGATGTGATGATACCAGATCATCTTGTTCCAGATCCCAAGACAGAAGGGTTTAGAGTAACATTGGGTGAGCCTCATGGGCAGATAGCAGATTATGAATTAACACTTAAGGATGGAAGGAGAGTTCATGTCAGAAAGTTTGAGAAATTCTACAAAGCCCATTGGGATAAAGTTAGTCCTTTAATAGATTTTATCGGGCACTTGCGATATGATGCACAGCACTGGTGGGTCATTTTATGGAGTTTAGGCTGTGCCGTATTAGGGTCGTTTCTTTATGAAGAAGATAAAACCACTGGTACAATCTTTGGCGGTTTAATGGGAGCTTTACTAGCAGTGCTGAGCCTACCCAGGAGGTAAGGAGCATGGCAGTTATTTTTATCCCGAATTGAGAAAGGAGCCTATACCTTATGAAGAAATTCGAAAGAACGTTCAATTAAGTAATGCTGTTTTCTTATTCCTTACAGATGAAACCTACATACATTTATTCGTTAGTAATAAATGGGGGGAATGGCATCCAGTCCCTATACCTTTTGGTTCTAACTTATTCTTCGAAACAGATGATGTTTACATAAATATTGATGTAAAAACCGCTTATACTGACAATCCCAGAGATTTTCAAGGCCGTATAGAGGTAGGCGAGGCCCAAACAAGTTATCCCATGAAGAACAAACATGCTTTCTAGCTGATAGAATAATTGTCTTATCAAGGAAACCGTCAAAGGTTGAGATGATTTTAGATATAGAATATGAAAAGCCCAGGTACAGAATGAACAGTAGGTTCGTAGATATAAGAAGAGTAATTGAGAGTACTCTTAGGAAGGAATAGAACTGGTAGAACTGTTTAGTTTGTCCCAAGTTTTGTCTTGCTGTGAGAAGACTGCTTGATGCTTCGCATAAATTGCCATATGAAATCGTGAATCCTACTATTTCGAGTTTTTCCACGAATGTTTGTTAATATTTTTAAGGCTCCCCGAGCTTTATGGTTTAGTAGCGGTGAATCTGAATGGTCAGAGTAAAGAACCCTGAAGAAATCAGGAAGTTCGTGATGGAAACAAAGCCTGAACAGACGCGGATCTTCAGTATTGTAGCACACATAGATCATGGAAAAACAACTGCCACCGATTACCTACTGCGCAGAGCGGGTCTTATGAGTGAAGAGGCTGCCGGGCAGCTCCTCCTCACCGACTAACCACCTATAGGGTGGGTCGAATGATGAGGAGGAGCAGGAGCGTGGAATAACCATTTTTACAAGTGTAGTTCTGCTAACCTTTGACTATGGAGGGAAAACGTACCTACTTCAGCTCAACGATACACCGGGGCATATTAGCTTTACCGGAGAAGTAAGTCGAGCCCTTAGAGGAAGCGACGGCGTTATAATCTTAGTCGACGCTTTGGAAGGAGTAATGACTCAAACTGAGACTAACATCAGACTTGCCGTTGGAGAAGAAGCATGTAAGCCTGTGCTTTTCATCAACAAAGTTGACAGGTTGATAAAGGAACTAAAACTCTCGCCAAAGGAGGTTAATGAAAGGCTTACATCTATAGCGCTTGAAGTTAACAGGCTTATAAGAGAGGTTGCACCGTTCAAGGACTGGAAGGTTAGCTTCGACGATGGAACAATAGCAATCGGTAGCGCCAAGCATGGCTGGGGTTTCACAAAGGATATCCTTGTCAGGAAGAAGATAAGCCCAAATGTAGTGTTTGAGAAGTACAGTCAGGGAGACGAGGCATGGCTGAGAAAGAACCTGCCCCTGGACGAAGCGCTTCTAGAGATGGTTATTAGACACCTGCCAGATCCTGCAACAGCCCAGAAATACAAGATACCAAGAATATGGGACGGCGATGTTGAAAGCGAGGTAGGGAAGGCTTTACTTTCAATGGATCCGAATGGCCCTCTTCTCGGCATGATTACTAAGATATTCATACACCCCAAGTCTAAGAGGCCGATCCTCATAGGGAGAGTGTTCTCCGGAACACTAGAAGCCGGAAGAGATGTCTGGCTTGCATGGGCGAAGAGGCCTGGGCGAGTTCAAAGGCTGGGTGTAATGGAGATAACCGACATACTAGATGTACCAAGGATTCCAGCAGGCAACCTCTTCGCGATATACGGCTTCGTCTGCCCTGCTGGAGAGACAATAATGGACGAGGGAGTAAACCTACCTCCATTTAAAGAGATCAAGTATGTGGCTGAGCCTGTTGTCAGCATTGCTATTCAACCTGAGAATCCACAGTATATAGATAAGCTGGAGAAAGCTGTAAGACTTTGGACGGCCGCCGACCCGACTGCAAGCTTTAGAATAGACAAGGAGTCCGGTGAGTATATACTTTCTGGGATAGACCCGTTGCAGCTTGAAATTTTATATAAAAGAATAAACGAGATGGTAAAGATAAAGGTTTCAGAACCTATAATAGTTTACAGGGAAGTACCGACTGGGAGAGGGGTTGAAATACACACTAAATCTAACAACGGCCACAACAGGGTTAAACTTTACATAGAGCCCCTAGAACCGGAGGTTATAGAGCTTATTAGAACAGGGAAGATATCCCAAGACCAGGACTCCAGGGAAAGAGCGAAAATAATACATGACGTGGCAGGATGGGAGACAAGGTTCGCCAGAAACATATGGCAGATACATGGAACTAACATCCTCATAGACGATACTAAGGGCGCTCAAAGGCTTGATAGAATCAAGACGTACCTGCAGACAATATTTATAGACTACTGTAATGGTGCAACTCTTGCTAGAGAGCCCCTCATGAATGCAAAGGTTGTACTGACAGATGCAACAGTCCACGTTGACCCTGCGCACACAGGCTACACCGAAATCTTAAGCATGATGATCTCTGCGCTTCACATATCATTCCTAACCTCAGAACCAAAGCTTTACGAGCCAATTCTAAGAATAGACATTCGAACCCCGGAGGGAACAGAGGGAACCATCGCCGGCATACTAAACAGGAGAAGGGGTCTTATACGGAACATGACAAGGGAGGCAGGAGTAGTAAAGATATATGGTGAGATTCCTGCTGCCGAAACTAAGGGTCTGGCTGATGAGTTTAGAAGCGCAACCCAGGGCAAAGCTTTCTGGGGATATGAGCCAGCAGGCTTTAAGCCTCTACCAGAGAAGATGCAAATGGAGAAGATAATGGAGATAAGGAAGAGAAAGGGGCTACCTGAAGCAATACCAACGCCGAAAGACTACGAGAGGAACATATATCCATCAGGAAGATGGACTGGGAAGGTGTAAAGATGCCATACTGCTACTACTGCGGTAGAGAAACGGGGGAGGAATTCTATAGTTGTCCCTCGTGCAATGCAACCTACTGTGCGAGATGCGGGGAAGGCCCACTAAACTACAGGTGCATCAGATGCGGGGATCTCCTATCCCCCACAATATTCCACGTTGAAAAGCCCTACATTATGGAAAGAGAACCGGCACCTCACTACCCAGAAAGGGTTTATCCGTCTGCCAGAGGTATATTTAGGTTCTCGAAAACTGAGATAGTTCAGATCATCATTGCACTAGCAGCATTGACATTCGCCTTCAGCTATAGGCCATGGAGGCCGTTATCGCTAAGGGTGGTTAAGATAATCTTTCCAGGTCTCCTTACAGGGTTCTTATTCCATGAACTAGGACATAAGTTTATGGCTCAGAAATTTGGATACTGGGCAGAATTCAGAATGTCCCCTCTAGGCATCCTTTTCACAATATTATCGGCAATAGCTGGATTCATAGTCTTCGCAGCTCCAGGTGCTGTTGTCATATTCGCTGGCAGCCCAACGCCGGATGATAAGAGGAAGTACGGGCTTATATCAGCCGCAGGTCCAACGGTGAATCTTATCATGTTTCTCCTCTTCTCAGTCGTAAAAATGTATTCTTGGGTTGGAAGCTCGTACTACCTTATAGGCAAATATGGAGCCTTGATAAATGCTTCTCTTGGCCTCTTCAACCTGCTTCCATTCTGGGTTTTGGACGGGGCTAAAGTTGTGAAGTGGAGCTGGAAGATTTGGCTCCTCATGTTTCTTATAGGAGTGCTAGAAGTGTACTATGTTTACAGCTAGTAAACGATCACCTTCTCTATTCCTTCCACAGCTGAAATCCTATCCATTATCGAGCCAGGGATTCTACCATCTGTTATCAGTGTAAGCTTTGGATGGGGGACAAGCTGTGGGTCGTCTGCTATCACCTGTCTGATACTCACACCATAGCCCGCTAGAAGCCCGGTAATCTTTGAGACTATTCCGGGCTTACTTGGGTCCTTAACGTATATTTCGACACAGCTGTAGCCTAGGTGTATTGCTATATCCTTCATGGATGGTCCTGCAGGCTTTATTCTGGTGAAAATGTCTCTTAACAGTTCGTCACCTATTATACTGTCAACCGTGGCCTTTACAGTCCTTCTGTCTACGCCTAACGCCTTAGCTATCTTAGAATGGGGGATTTCGAAATCTCCACAGTATATTTTACCGTCTTCAGCTATTCTTAGGCCATTTTCAATTATGGCCTCAGCTATCCTGAGCCTTGTCTCCTGTCCTTCAAACTTCCTCCTGAGTTTATCAGCCAACATCCATGTATAAATATGTGCGTTAACGTTATAAAAAATAACATGGATGCGGTAGGCATATGCCCCCTCAGCTGAAGATAGTAGATATTAAGGCGCTCAAGCCCCATGAAGACATATGTGAGAAAAGGCTGAAAAACCTTAAAGAAATACTGCTGGATGATGGCGTCCTAAAAAGACCTGTATTGGTGGATGAGGCAACCCTAGTAATCCTAGACGGACATCATAGGTGCCAGGCCTTAATGGACCTCGGATGCAGGCGTATCCCTGTACTGCTGGTCAAATATGGTAGCAGCGAGGTGGAAGTTTACAGGCGGAGGAGAAACATTGATGTAAGCAAGGACTCCATCGTTGAGAGGGGGCTTAGTGGTGACTTATACCCAACTAAAACCACGAGACATGTGCTCCTATTCAAAATTCCATATGTCAACGTCAGGCTTGAAGTCCTAAAATAACTGTCTGTGGAGGTGAATAATATGGTTGAGAAGGTAAAAATATTGCTTGGTGAAGAGGATCTTCCTGGAAAATGGTACAATATTGTTTCGGACATCGGCGAAAAGCCGCCACCTATGCTGAATCCTGCAAGTGGTAAACCTATAGGCGTGAGAGAACTTTCAGCACTCTTCCCAGAGGAGTGTGCAAGGCAGGAGTTCAAGACCGATGCCTACATTGACATCCCGGAAGAGGTTAAGAGCCATTATCTTAGATTTGGGAGGCCAACCCCGTTATACAGGGCTAGAAAACTAGAGGAGAGGCTTAAAACTCCGGCAAAAATATACCTTAAAAGGGAGGATGTATCTCCTACAGGAAGCCACAAGGTTAACACAGCTATTGCCCAGGCCTACTATGCCTCTAAAGAGGGGATGCGTGTACTGACAACCGAGACCGGTGCCGGACAATGGGGTTCAGCGTTGTCCCTTGCATGCCGCATGACAGGGATAGAATGCATGGTCTACATGGTTAGGGTTTCATACATGCAGAAGCCTTATAGGAAGTACGTTATGATGCTTTACGGTGCAAGGGTTGTACCCTCACCTAGCAGCGAGACCAAAGTCGGCAGAAAGTTCCTCGAGGAGAATCCGCAGCACCCCGGGTCCCTTGGAATAGCTATAAGTGAGGCTATAGAGACCGCGGTCACAAGGGATGACGCAAAGTACTCTCTTGGAAGCGTGCTGAACTTTGTACTGCTCCACCAGACCATAATAGGCCTTGAAGCGCTTACACAATTTGAACAGGCGGGCATCGAACCTGACGTCATGATTGGGTGTGTCGGTGGAGGAAGCAACTTTGCCGGGTTCACATTTCCAGCGATAGGCAGAATGCTGGGGGGAAAGCTGAATAACGTTAAATTTATAGCTGTCGAACCTGAAGCATGCCCGTCTATGACCAAGGGTGAGTACAAGTATGACTTTGGGGATACCGCTGAAACCACGCCGCTTCTGAAAATGTTTACATTAGGCCATAACTTTGTACCACCCCCAATACATGCTGGAGGGCTAAGATATCACGGTGCTGCACCGCTTGTCTCTCTCCTAAAGAGGAAGGGAATCGTAAAGTCTATCACCTACAGGCAGGAAGACATATTTACTGCTGGAAAGCTCCTGGCAGAAACAGAAGGGTTAATACCAGCCCCAGAGACATGCCACGCCGTAGCGGCAGCAATCGACTACGCCCTTAAATGTAAGGAGAAAAACGAAAGCTTGAACATCGTTTTAAACTATTCAGGCCACGGCCTACTAGATCTTCACGGGTACAGTGAGATTCTAGGGCTTAGTTAACCTTAATAAGAGTTCAGTGTATAGAAGGCATGTGAATAGAAGGTTTAGACTTATACTGGGTATTTCAGCATTTATATGTGCAGTAATACTCTATCTGCTGTTCGAAAGTTACAGGAATTTCCTCCTACCCCCCGCCGGCCTATTAATGTTCGTACTCTCAGTGTACCTTATTCTCCCTGAGATACCACAGCTTGCAAAATTTAAAGTACCGAGTCTCTACCTCGCTATCGCCATATTTGGCTTCTGGATGTTTTTGTTAACAAACTATGACAGTTACATTTTAAATTCGAGGTTTGCAGACGGTATGACAAGGTTCACCATTTTCCTATCAAACAAGGTGTTAAATTTAATAGGAGTAGAAGCAAAGGTTGGAAATTACAGTATTGTATTCAATAGCCCTCCATCCAAGATACCTGCTATCTATATTGATGCGAGATGTTCCGGGGTTCACTCTTTCCTAATATTTGTCGGTACATTTCTTTTCATGATAGTTGACATGGGAAGGGATGTAAACAAGGGGAGGGCGGTTGTTTCTCTCGCATTAGGGGTCGGGGGTGCGTATTCCGGAAATGTTCTGAGAGTTGTAATCCTGTCATTGATAGGATACAATTATGGATATAAACCCCTTATGGAAGTTCACAAGTATCTTGGATTCGCAATTTTCCTCGCATTTCTATCTGTATTCTGGTATTTTGCAGCTTCCTACATAGCTGGTGGTAAGACTGGGTAAAACAGCCACACTCAGAATAGACGTAGACACTTGGATTGGGCTATCAAAAGGCGTCCCTAAGCTTCTCAGACAACTAGGCGAGCTTGGTGTAAGCGCAACATTTTTCATAACAATGGGGCCGGACAGAACCTTCCTGAACATTTTTAGGCGGGGAAGCGCAGGCTACGCATTAAAAATAAACCCTTTTAGGAAGTATGGAGTCAACGTTTTCGCAGGCCTCGTCTGGAAGCCGATGGTTGGATTAAGCAATACAAGAGTGTTAAGGCTTATAGTCGAAAAGGGGCATGAGATAGGATGCCACGGGTATAACCATCTACTTTGGACCTCTAAGTATGAAAGCCTTAAGGCTGAAGAACTACTCAGAGATTTAAAGCTGTCCACAGACCTCCTAGAGGAAACGTCGGGTATAAGGCCGCTTGGATTTGCGCCTCCAGCCTTCAAGTTCGACATGAAGGCTGCATGGGCAGCGAAGAGAATCGGCTTTCTCTACGTTAGCAGCTCTAGAAGGGGGAACCCTAGAATTGTCAATGGCATTATTCAGGTTCCCGTAAATGCTCTATCAATAGAAGAGTTGGAGGCAGCAGGATACAGTAGCGATGCTATTTTACACTACTATAGTGGAGTCGAAGAAGAATATATTGGAATCTACAGCCATGCTTGCTATGAAGGCAGGGTTAAAATCGGCATGTTAGGAAAGATTATAAAGTTGCTAATGGATAGAGGCTACAAATTTATGATGATGCGGGAAATAGCATATCTCCTGGCTGATAGGCTTGAAGATACTTCAAATATACGATCTCGGGCCTACCGATGATAAGAGACTCACTGGCGGCCTAGAAGCCCATATACTTAACATCTCAAAGGGGCTGATAGAGCTTGGCTGCGAGGTTACGTGGCTTACAGGTGCAATACCCGGCTGCAAGCAGAGAATAAGGATGGAAGGAGTAGAGATAGTTAGAATAGACATTGCGGGTTTAACAGCTGCTTTCTGGGACAGGCATAGTCTAAAGATTGGTAGACAGATATTTTTCTTGCTATCAGGGATAATTAAGGCTCCATACTTAGATGTGGATTTCGACGTGGCACACGGGCATGTCTATAGCTCTGGGCTTCTGGCAGTATACCTCTCAAAGATGTATGGGAAACCTTGCGTTAACACGATCCATGGCACATATTACCATGTATGGGAGCATCTAGCTGGAAGGATTAGGGGAAAGCTTTTTAGACTTGGGGAAAGAGTATTGGTTCCCCTTCTTGCAAGGTTTTCGGACGTTCAAGTTCATGCTGAAAGCATGTTTCCAAAATTGTTAAGGTCTTGGGGGGTCGATGGAAGAAAGCTGAGAGTTATACTTAACGCGGTAGACACCAATAGATTTAGACCATGTAAGAAGGTGGCTTCTAAGAAAAGGTTTGTCGTGGTGACTGTGCGGAGGCTTGTTAAGAAAAATAGCGTTGAAACTTTGTTGCGGGCCATGCCTGAGGTTATAAGAAAGCTCGACGCTGAACTGTTAGTTGTCGGAGACGGGCCTGAAAGGGAAAGATTACAGAATCTTGCACGTAAACTGGGAATTTCAGGCCGTGTTAAGTTCGTTGGCTGGGTTCCTAACACAGAAGTTCCGGATTATCTAGCACTTGCGGATGTAGTGGTTATTCCAAGTATAGCCGAGGCGTCGTCCATAAGTATGCTTGAAGCTATGGCCATGGGTAAACCGGTGGTTGCAAGCAGTTTACCTGGAATATCAGACGTCGCCGAGGATGGCTATGACGCCATACTAGTCCCCCCGCTTAGCCCTGATAAGATAGCGGAAGCAATATTAGACCTTGCTAACGATAGGGCTCTAGCCTCAAGGATAGGGAAGAAAGCGAGGGAAACTGCCGAAAAGTATAGTCTTGAAAGAATAGTCAAGAAGTATTATACACTCTACAAAAACCTCCTGAAAGATGCTAATAGAACCCTATAGATGGGTCTATGAAATGTTTATAGATTAAGAAAGGTGTTAGATAATCATGACTAAGAAAAAAAGGAGGAAGGAACGCGATACACGTCGAAAACAAGTTGAGAAGAAGCCTAAAAGTATGAGCCTTGCTGAGAAAGCTATCATAGTATCTCTTATAGCGGTGTTTGCGGTAGGGACAGTTTATATAGCCGTAAACATGTACGGTTCACAGCCTAACAGCGAAAAAACACCAACGCAGACCCCTACAGAGACGCCATCTGTTAAAGGGACACCTGAGCCCACGCCACCAAGTACTGGTGAAGGCTTGGTTCTGAAAGATATGGGCAAAGCTCCAACGTTTACGCTTGAAAGTATAAATGGAGAAACAGTAAGGCTTGAGGATTTCCATGGGAAGGTGGTTCTTCTCGACTTCTGGGCTACATGGTGTGGCCCCTGCAGGATGTCAATCTCCGAGTTGAAACGTCTCAGTAAGGATTTTTTAGGTGAGGATTTTGTTATTATATCTGTTAATCTCAGAGAAGACGCAAACAAGGTGAAAGACTTTGCCTCAACTAAAGGTATGACATGGATAGTTTTACTGGATAGAGATGGAGAGGTAGCTGATAAATACGGGGTGAGAGCTATACCTACATTCATACTTATCGATAAACATGGAAAGATAAGACTTAAGATTACAGGTCTTATACCAAACTTCTACGAGACTCTCAGCAATGCTATCAGTCAGCTTCTATCCGAACCATAGCTTTAAAGGTTTTATATTTAGTTATTAGAATAGGTGTAACCTTGAGGGTCCTAGCTACTACCCTGATAATCATCCTCCTACCCCTTGCGATGACCAAGCAGGAAACATGGGAACTTATAGGAGTCGATCAGGCTGAGTTGCCTGAGGACAGCTTTCTTGACCTTAGAGGGGTTTATATAAAGATCGAGGAGGGGAAAATGTTTATGAAGCTTACATTTGGAAGTAATATTCCCCAGAATGGATCTGTTATCGCCGGAATCCTACTTGACACCGATATGAACCCATATACAGGTGCAAGGCATAAGTCAGGCTTTGGCATTGATTACTCTCTGATGCTAGAAGTTTCGAGTGAAAGGAAAAGCATTCAAATCACCCCATGGAATGACACAATCGGGACATGGGATATAAAAAATACAAGAAAGATAGATGCAAATGCTATTATCTCAGGTGATTCTGTTGAGTTTGAGCTACCAAGGGAGACCTGGAAGGAGGGAAACCACATGATTATGATTCTTAGAACGACAAACGCTTACTTTGAAAGAATAGATAAAGCTTTCGTTTACAATTATACTGAGAATAACAAGATAAGCATAGACGGCTTGCCAGATGACTGGATAGCAGAGCCAGTACTGAGTACAAATGAGAGGCCAAATTTTCCGTGTATTGATGGATTTAAGTCTGTCTACTTCACAAACGATAAATATTTCCTCTACACTAGGGTGGACACTTGGCTTAAACCTCTGAATTATACATTAGGAGGTGTTTTGTACAGGAGATTCCAGTTCTACATAGATAAAGATTTGAATAGCAGCACCGGGGAGAATAGAGGTGGACTTGGGCTGGACTATGCCGTTATCTTAAGCTTCACGGCAAATCTGACAGAGAAATCGGCTCTAGCAGCAGTACTTAAATGGAATCCGGAGTATAAGTGGCTTTACCATTATTCTAGCCCTCATCTAATATGGTACGACGAAGTAATGGAAGCTGGACTGGGACTCGGAGTTCTAGAGGCTGAAACAGGTAAACCCCAAGGCTTCTTCGTTGAGGGGCTTATAACACAGTTTCAGGATGATTTTAAAGATGGAAATCCAATTATAATACCAAGAGCAGTTCCACTGCTTAGTGATTTAAATCTTGAAGCCAAATCCGAGGTGGACTATAACATGTGCTTTAACTATTCTTGTGACTTTAAGACTTTCTCGATGGAACCGTTGGAGAAACCTGTGGTGAAACTTGGAGGCCCGCTAATATACCCGGAAGAATGGTCCGGACATGATGCAAACTTTACTGTGGAGGATGGAAGATACGTTGGAATCGGATATTTTGGCGAGGTGCTCTACACGGACTATGGCAAAATTGACTACTGTATAATATCGGTTGTCGAGTGTGGAGGAAACGCTGAAATCCTAGTAGGGGGAGTAACTAGATACGGCACACTAGCGGGTCTAATATGGCTAATGGACAATATTGACATTATTTTATGCATGGACTACATGGTTGAATGGCATGATAACAACGGAGATGGAAGAGTAACTGGGGACGAGGTAAGTCTTATATGGTATGGGGGTGGGTAGCAGTATACCTTTAAACAAATGCCGCTGGGAAACTTTAAATACTAATAGTATCTGGTAGGATGAGGATGAAGCTAAACCTTTGGAACCGTGTTTTCATAGGATTCATGGTGGGCTTAGAGGAGATGCTTGGGAGAGCTGCACAGGCTACTGCTAATATTATTGGGGAGTATGTTGGAAGAGAACTTCTTAAGTATGCAGAGGATGAGGGTAAGGAAATAAAAATTTGGATGATCTCAGTGTTTTGCTAGCAGATCTTGGACTCGCGTCTGAGATAACTTTTCAGGGATCTGACGAAGGTAAGATTAAAGTGACAATTAAGGAATGTGGTATATGCCCTAAGAAGATTGGCGGGTATGAGTTCGAAGGGACAGCCTGCCCCTGGCCCGGGGTTTTTAGGTACATGCTGGAAAAGTTTAAGAAGAGCAAGTATAGGGTTGACGTAAAAGTTGAACCTGGAGAGACGTGTACATTAACTTTTAGGCCGAAGCCCGCCTAAACTCTTTAGCTGCTTCGCCATTATTGCGGCCTGTCTTACAGTGGTTGACAGGTATTCTTTATGCCCTTCCTTCAGCGCCTCCAGAATATCATCCACGCTGAGCTTGACGTCGTACTTCACCCGGGCAGCGCTGACGGCCATCTCAAGAAGCATCTTCACCCTGTTTTCTCCCCCCAAAACATTATTTAGAGCCTCGTAGAAATTTCGGGGTTTTTCAAATAGAATCTCACACGGGTCCCCGTTGAGCTTATCCTTTAATAGGTGGCGAAGCACTTCAGGGAAACTTGGACCCAGAGGTTCGAGGATGCTTAGGACGAATTCTTTCACATCCTCGGTTTCACTCATATATTAACACCTCCCTATCGGTGATACTCATCTTTCTGATGCGATAGCTATGGTCTGAGCCTCTGCTCTTCACGACTTCTATTGTTCTAACATGGGAATCATTGATTCTTGTTACAGACAATTTAATCACATTATCAACCATGTGGTAGCAGTCCTCCGCTTTACATGAGGTTAGAAGCATTGTTATACCTTTGTTCTTAGTATGGGCTGAAATCGTCGATATAAGCTGTGCGGCGCCTTTGGATCCATACTGGACTTTGAGCATTTCAATCCCGTCTATAACTACTCTTTTAACATTAAACTTCAGAATCGACCTGACAACCATGTCGTAGAAGCCGCCTTTCGTGTATTTTAGGTAGGATGGAGAGATTATGTGGGCGAGTTTCATGTTAACCCTGGATATCCTAGCAAGCCTATCTGCCACCTGCTGGTCTGGCTCGTTTAAAGAGATGTATAGCACGGGCTCTCTCTTAGTAAGCCCGTCCGTAGCGAATCTTAATGCTATAGTGGTCTTTCCAGACCCGCTACTTCCATCTAGGATCGTCACTGAACCTTTAAGTAGTCCTCCCCCAAGCATGGAGTCCAATTCTGTTATTCCAGTTGACACTCTTTCAGGTCCTATTTTTCCGCCGGCCTCAGGACCTGTTGGTATAAACAGGTTTATACCACCCTTTCCAATTGTAAATTCGTATACAACCCTTTGAAGAGGGGCTCCTCTTAACTTAACTATCTCTATCTTTCTCTCCGGGATCCCTGATGGGCCGTACTTCATGTAAAGCTTTATTAGTCCATCTACGACAAATTCCTCCACACCATAGCCGACTGCCTCTACGCCAACTGGCAGGTCAGCTATCAGTATTGCTGTGACGCCTCTAACCTTGCAAAGCCTCATTAGAGTGTTATGTAGCAGGGCTCTCAACTCTGTTGATTGCAGACCTCCGGCGAGAGCTGTGATTGAGTCTATGACAAGCCTTCTAGCATTGATCTTTGACACTTCGGATGTGAGTTGTTTCATCAACACTGTGATCGCTTGCTTATCAATCGAGGTGTAAGCCTCGATAAAACTGAAACTGTTCCTGTCTAAGGACTCGAAGTCAAGGTCTAGAAGTTTCATATTCTTTATGAAGTCTGTAAATGGCTCTGAGAAGCTGAGCATTACTCCGGGCTCGTTAAATTTCTTAACACCCTCGTAGAGGAATTTAGCAGCAAGTGTGGTCTTGCCCGCTCCGGGATTTCCAGCCAGAAGTACGAGGGCTCCCCTCGGGAAGCCTCCTTCTATCGCCATGTCCAGATCTTCGATGCCGGTCGGGCATTTCTCAAGGGGCATTTCAAGTTTAAGTGGGTAAACTAACCTTTAAAGATTCACAGATAGAACTGCTTTAATAGTCACCGGGGGTAGGGGTATATAGAATGATGTGGAGAATCTTAAGGACAGATGCGATAGGCATATTCGAAAATGATGAGATATTGAAGTGTATACCTAGATATGTTAGAATAGTGAAGGGAAAGGAAGAATCCTTTTACTTAAAGGCAAAGAGACTTAAGGTAGAAATCCCCCTTTCCTCGCCGCTTAAAGCCTTGTGGAGAGAACATGATAGACTACTAAGTATTTTGAGGAGGGATGCTACTGGTGAGGAGATAACAAGCCCAAATCTCATAGATTTGAAGGCTGAGATAGCTAGAAGGCTTCTTGAAAGCTGCATATTTTGTGAAAGAAGGTGTAAGGTTAACAGGCTCAAGGGTGAAAGGGGTTTCTGCAGGCTAGATAGTAGAGCAAGGGTGGCCTCATACTTTTCACACATAGGAGAAGAGCCTCCTTTAATCCCTTCTGGCACGATATTCTTCTCATCCTGTAACTTTAGATGTGTCTACTGCCAGAACTGGGACATTTCAACAGACCCTGAAAGTGGGTATCCCGTAGATGAGAAGAGGCTTGCTGGTATAATGCACAGGCTTGTGGGTAACGGTTGTATAAATATAAATCTTGTAGGCGGGGATCCCACCCCAAACCTCCATGTGATCCTGGGTGCATTGAAATACTTTGAGATGAATGTACCGATAATCTGGAACTCGAACCTCTATAATTCTGTTGAAAGTATGAAGCTTTTGGACGGGGTTATAGATCTATGGCTTCCGGACTTTAAGTATTGGAATGATAAGTGTGCTGAAAGTTTATCTTCAGTGCCTAACTATAGGGAGGTCGCCACAAGGAACCATCTAACGGCTTATAGGAGTAGTGAGGTGTTAATAAGGCACCTCGTTATCCCAGGACACATAGAATGTTGCACCAAGCCTATTTTAAGGTGGATAGCTGAAAACATGCCTAAAGCGCTTGTCAACATAATGGGTCAGTACAGGCCTGAACACCAGGCTTACAGAATAGAACAGATAAATAGGAGGCCAACCCACACAGAGATGAAGCAGGCTTACACGCTTGCTGATAAGCTTGGACTGAACTACAGGTCAGTTTCATAATGCTTCAGCACTATTCAGGCTTGAACAGCCATTATTACCATGTAATGATGATGCATTGTTTTGTTTACGTCGGCATTATATTGATTGCTGGTCTCTTTACAGTTTTAAAGAAGCAGGGGGGATAATATGGGTCAAGTTCCAACGTAGAATAGTTTATGGTGAGGTTTCTTGGCTGAACATTACGTTGAAAAGAGTCCCGCTGACTTCTTCTATGAGAATAGAGCTATAGCTGGCTTCGACAACCCGGTTAGGGCTGCTTACTCTGCGATTCGTGAACTGGTTGAGAACGCGCTGGATGCATGTGAAGAGAACGGCATCCTCCCAGACATCGAGATTACCGTTGAGAAAGGAGAGTCGGGAGGGGAGTGGGTGATTAAAGTAAAAGATAACGGCACTGGGATACCAGCGGAGGTTATCCCTGAATGTTTTGGTAAGGTACTCTTCTCCTCCAAGTATGGAAATGTCCAGAGAAGGGGAAGGTTCGGCATGGGTGGAACGATGGCTGTACTTTACGGCCAGATAACCACGAATAAACCAGTACACGTCCGAAGCAGCGTCGGAGACGGGTTCGAAGCTGAAATGGATATCAAGATAGATATTCAGGGAAACAGGCCTATCGCCGTTCCACCGCCTGAAAAGGCTTTAAAAAAATCTGATAACCCATGGCATGGCACAGAGGTTACACTGCACATCGAAGCAGAATACCCTAAGGCAAGACAGAAGGTTTACGAATACCTAAAACACACGGCCGTTGTGGCTCCCTACATGAATTTAAGATTCAAAGACCCTTATAAGGAGCTCATCTTCACTCGTAAAACCGAAAAGCTCCCAGCAAAGCCTAGAGAAGTTAAATATCACCCCGAGGGGGTCGACCTTGAAACACTACGTAGAATGATTGCGAACAGCAGGGCTAACACCATAACTGGATTTCTAACCTCCAGCTTCCAGAGACTTGGACATCAAACAGCTAAGAAAATAATCGAAATAGCCAGGCTTGAGAACAAGAATCCCCGACGCCTGAGCGACAGAGAACTCTTAAAGCTATATAAAGCTATGAAGAATACAGACTATCAGGCGCCAGATCCATCCTGTCTCTCACCGCTCGGGGTAGAACTGCTAAAAGCAGGCGTAATTAAAGAATTTAATCCAGAGTTTGCCGAGGCTGTTCAAAGGCCGCCGAGAGCCTACCAGGGACACCCATTTATAGTGGAGCTTGCAATAGCGTATGGGGGTAACGTACCTGCAACACCCGACTTCCTCCTATTCAGGTTTGCAAATAAAATTCCACTACTCTACGACGAGTACAGCGACGTTTCCTCCAGAGTTATCAGACAAATAAACTGGTCTAGGTATGGAATAAAGCCTGAGATGCCAATAGCTATCTTTGTACACGTTGTCTCAACCAAGATACCATTCAAAACCTTAGGAAAGGAATATATCGCCTATATCCCTGAGATAGCGAGGGAGATCGAGATAGGACTTAGGGAACTGGCTAGGAAGCTTTCCCTATATCTTTCAAAGAAGAAAGCAGCCATGCTTGCCGAGAGGAGGGAGAGAACGCTTCTCAAGTATGCAAAGTGGAGTTCAGCCTTAATATCGGAAGTGTTACCAGTAGAGGAGGGAGAAGTTTACGAGCTATATGTGAGACTAGTACGGTCTAAGACAGGAGGTGCCAAAGTTGGATGGGAAAATACTAATAGCTGAAAGGAAAAGTAGGGAGGCTGTATTAAGAGAACTTACAAGGAAAATTTTCTCAAACACTCTGGAAAGCTTGAAAAAGCTCGAGGATCCTGTAATCCATATACCGGTTAGATCCCCAAAAACTGTTGAGTATGACCCTAAGAGGGATGTAGTGCTACTCAAAGAGAAATATCTCAAAAGAAATTTCATGAATCTAGGAAATGTTAGAAGATTCGTTCAGACACAGGCTGTCGCTGCCACAATAGTGGAACTCCTTAAGCTTGACAAGCATGCCCAGCTTAGAGATGTATTCTATAATAGAGCCTACCTTTTCGAAACCCAAGCTGAAAGCGATAGTATAATTGAGGATTTGGCAGCTGCGATAGGAACAACAAGGGAAAGCCTTCACATAGTTGCAAGCTCGAAGGGTGTATGCATAGGGAAACTTAAGGTAAAAGACCACGGCGACATTATAGACTGTTCAAAGCTTGGAACCAGCGGGCTTGCAATAAGCCCGTTCGTCGACGAGTACGAGTTTGTAGACTACGACGCAGACTTCGTACTTGTAATAGAGAAGGATGCAGCGTTCAGCAGGCTTGTAGAAGACAGGCTCTGGGAGAAGCATAGATGTATCCTTGTGACAGGGAAGGGACAAGCCGATATAGCTACAAGGAGATTTGTTAGGAGGCTAAACCATGAGCTCGGCCTTCCAGTATATTTACTTGTGGATGCTGACAGTTACGGTTTCTATATTTACTCGGTGTACAGAAGGGGTTCTATCAGCTTCTCCTTCGAAAGCCTAAGCCTGGCAACCAGAGATGCAAAGCTTCTAGGCTTACTTCCAAGCGATCTAGACAAATACGGTGTTCCCAAGTATGCAAGGCTTAAAATGACCGAACATGACATCAAATTCCTCCAGAAAATCAGGTCTTATCCATGGTTCCAGAAGGAAGCTTTTCAAAGAGAATTTGATATTATGGAGAAAACAGGAGAGAAAGCTGAAATTCAGGCTCTAGCAGCGAAAGGGCTTACCTATCTCAGCGAAAAATATATCCCAGAAAAGCTCAAGAATGAAGACTGGATCGAATAGGCTATTGAATCTTTTCCGATATCTCCTTTAACGACTCACCGATATATTCCGCCTGTTCCTCGGAAACAAGAGGGTGAACCGGAACCTCGAAATGTGTCTTACAAACCTCCTCAGTGTTTTCAAGCCTCACTTTTGAGTAATCGGGGTAATCTACGTACCTATACCATCTCCATTCAGATAATCTAATGTACGATTCCTGCCTGTACACAGGAACGTCGTAGATCCTCCTAGAAGCTATACCTCTAGCTTTAAGCTTCTCTATAAACTTGTCCACCAGGAGAGGCTTTCCCGGGAGTCTCAAAGCAAGGATGTAGTACGCATGCTCATAACCCTTGGGTACATGTTGCCAGTCAAGAATGGTATCTTCGATGTGAGAGAGAATTATTTTCGCATTTCTCCTTCTCGCAGCTAGGAGCTCGTCTATTCTCCTCAGCTGTCCAAGGGCTATCGCTGCAGCGTAATCCGTCATTCTATAGTTATACCCGATCCTGTAATATCTGTACCCCCCTTCTGGGCCTCTACCATGATTTTTCAGCATTCTAACCTTTGCGGCAATCTCACTGTCGTTAGTCGCAATCAGCCCACCTTCCCCCGATGCTACTATCTTAGTTGCGTAGAAGGAGAAACATGAAACATCACCGAAGCTCCCAACCTTTCTCCCATTAACCAATGCACCGTGCGCCTGGGCACAGTCTTCAATCAGGTACAAGCCATATTCATCAGCTATTTCCCTTAACTGCTTAACATCGCAGGGAAGCCCAAAAATATGGACTGCAATGATAGCTTTAGTCTTCCTTGTAATCTTTTTCCTGACGTCTTCCGGGTCAAGGTTAAAGGTATATTCTGATATGTCGACGAAAACCGGAACCCCTCCGAGGAAGACGGCTGCGTTAGAAGATGCAACAAAGGTGAAGGCTGTAGTTATAACCTCATCTCCAGGCTTTAATCCGATGGCTTCCAGAGCTAGCTGGAGTGCAACAGTACCATTTGTTACTGTGACAGCCTCCTTCACACCAATATACGACGAAAACTCCCTCTCAAGCATTTGAGAATACTTTCCCTCAACAAGCCACCCAGAATCCAGGACATCCATAACAAGCTTTTTCTCCACGTCTGTAAGGTAGGGCTTAGAGATAGGTATCATATTTGACACCTCTAACTTTAGAAACACCACCTTTGAATCCAACCTTCCTCTTGGAAGGTTTCAGGGTTTACTTTTATATTTCCAAACTCTATGGCCTCAGCCCTGGATGAATCTACTCTTGTTAATACTTTAAGCTTGCCATTTTCAAAGTCTACGTCAAGAATTATGCCTAGCCCTAGGAATCTCTTCTCTCTTGACCTGAAAGATACAAGAACATTCTTAATCATCTCCAGATTAACAATGTGGAGTCTCCCCGAACTTTCAGTACTATGCTGTTCTGTGGACTCCCCAACCACTAGGAGTATTTTGTCTTCAACTGCTTCCCCATAGAGAACTTCAAACCCGTAGCGGTCAGCATACTCTTTTAAGCTTTCAGGCGGAAGCCTTACACCCGTGAATAGGAAACTGTTACAGTAGACGTAATCCTCTATCGAAAAAAGCTTTGCTTCGGCACCTTCAAACCATCTCCTATAAATATCTCCTCTTATACTGTATCTCTCGTCTCTACTACGTGATCTAAGCTCAACAGCAGGATCTACTCTTAAAACCTTGTAAAATCTCTCCCAAAACTTTAATAAATGCTCTAACTCCATCCCTCTCTCAAGGGCAACTATCAGGTTCGGAGAGATAGCGTCTGCCTTTGCAAGCTTCAGCTGCCTTCCCCCCTCACCTGAAACCCAGCCTGTTGTGTCCACCAGAATCATACCAGCACCAGACTTCACGGCAAGCCTGACCATCTGCACAACAGCAGACACGGACCTTTCAAGGATGCCCGATGGCGAAGTAGACCCGATAAATACGGCGTCAAACGGCTTCACAATGCTTAGCGATGGAACAGGCTCCGTCAAAATGCCCAGACCAATGGTTGTTGGAGGACCTATACTGCTTTGACCCGTGTCGGCGTCAACTATGCCTACTTTTTCGCCCATCATCGTCAGCCTATTTGCAATGTATGTGATAAGCCCTGTCTTACCCAAGTCTACGCCCCCTACCACCATGACAATAACAGGCCTAGATTCTCCTCTCACCTCATCTAACACTTTAGACCAGCTCTCAGGTATGGTTTTCCCAGGATAGAGTGACACTTTTCCACCTGTAATTCTGGCTCGGAAGTTTTCAACAGCATAGATTGGTGATGCTTTAAACCTTTCAATTCTAAACTTGAAGCCGGGCTTCGGCTCATATCCAAAGATTTCAGCTTTCCCATGTACAAACTCGAACAGCGATTCTCCTTCGACAAGAAGAGTCGCCCCTTTCGGGACATCTACTTGTAGCTTCTCCATTCTAGAATGGCAAATGTAATCTATACATATAAAAGATTACGGGAGATTGAAAATCTGATGCTGTCTGAACTTGAAGCTATAAGATACGACAGGCAGATAATAATCAAAGAATGGGGTATAAAGGGTCAGCACAGACTAAAAAGATCGACAGTAACGGTAGTGGGGGTAGGTGGGCTTGGTAGTCCAATATCCATATACCTAGCTGCCGCCGGGGTTGGGAGGCTAAGACTTGTAGATCAAGGAGAATACGAGCTTAGCAATCTAAACAGGCAAATTCTGGGATGGACCAGAGATATAGGGGTCTTAAAGGTGAAGGCTGCCGCTTGGAAGCTAAACATGCTAAATCCACATGTCGAGGTCGAAACCATAAATGAAAAATTAGACGAAAGCAACGTCGAAAGAATAGTAGATGGTTCAACTGTAGTAGTTGATGCTTTAGATAATTGGAAGTCCAGGTATGTTTTGAATGAAGCCTGTGTAAAAATGAATATCCCCCTAGTTCACGGTGGAATATACGGGTTCAGCGGGCAAGCCACAACAATAATACCTGGCAGTGGCCCCTGTTTGAAATGCATATTTCCCAAAGCTCCAAGAGAGCCTGACAAAATTCCGGTGGCCGGGTTTACCCCGGGAGTAATAGGTTGTATTGAGGCCACGGAGGCTGTTAAGCTTATTATTGGAGCCGGAAAGCTGCTTGTAGGTAGACTACTACTGTTTGATGGGTTAGAATGTGAATTTACCCTGATAAAAGTCGAAAGAGATCCTCACTGTCCGGTCTGCAGTAGGTAAAAATTTAAACCTGCGTTAAACAGTGACCTATTGGAGGGTGACATGGCTAAAGTAATAGAGGACGCAGTGGAAACAGCAGGCTCCGCCGGGGAGAGATCACCAAGGCTGTTTGGGGTTGTCTCCGGGGTTAAGGGTTTAGACGACATGTTTTTCACAGTTAAGCTCGAAAATGGAACCGCAAAGAAGGTTCCACTTGGAGGCTACCCGTTCAGAAGTGTAATAAACATAGCGGGAGTCCCTGACACCGGTAAAAGCTTAATGGCTGAGCAGTTCACTGTTAAACAGGCTTCACTAGGTTATAAGGTATGCTTTGTAACGGTTGAAAGCCCCTCAGCGTTTGTAGCCCAAGGCTTAAAGCAAAGATGCCTTGCTATGGGTCTTGAATGGGGGAAGGTAAAAGATAATATAATAATGGTGGATGCGGCGACAAATAGCCTATTGAGGGATGACCTTAAAACGTTATTGTCAACAGTAGGATACGCGATAGAGAAGTATGAGACGAAAAATCTCGTAATAGACTCTGTAACTGGCCTGTATGAGGCCAGAGAGGTTCTCGCTAGAATTGTGGTGCGTGAAATATTCAACTTTGCTAAAAGATACGGTCAGACTACAATAATGATCTCACAGAAGAGAAGTGGACACCAACCTGAATCAGCGGAGGCTGCAGGAGGCTACGCAGTCAGCCACATAGTGGATGGAACGATAGTGCTCGGTAAGAGGCTGATTCAGTCTAGATGGGATCAGAAGCTGTACGGGATGCCTGTTGGGGAGATTCTTAGGACAATAAGGATTGATGGTTGCCGGCTCTGTGGACATGATACTTCAACCCATATATTGAGGATTATCGAAACCGGTCTTGTGGAGGTTGGCCCCAGATTATCAGAAATCGGCGGAGGTGAGTAGGAATGATAGAGGTTAAGCCCGTGGTGGAGGATATAGAGAAGCTTGTTATGAAAACCTTCTTGAAAAGTATTGAGATTCTCGGTGGCCCCAGAAGGCTTATAGAATATAGAAATCTAACATGGCTTCCAAGCCTGATGGAGGCTTGCTACGCGGTCATCCTTAGAGACAGGTTGAAAACGGAAGATAAAATAGCAAGAATGCTTGGCCTAACACGGCAAACTGTTAGGAAGATGCTTCAAAGCGATGAAAAAATAGTTCTCAAGAGGATTAAGGGAGTATCTACACCTGAAGAGTTCAAAGAACATATTGCTGGTGGAATCGCAAAGCTAGCGTGGAAAGAGGTTAAAGAGGGAAGATTCGACGTTGAATCGTTCATCGAAAACTCAAGGGAGGCTTTGGAGGCTGTAGAAGCGCCAACATGGGCTATACATACCCTCGTCAGGATTAAGGGTTTGGACTTCCCGGTTGACAAGGCTCTACCATTGAAGGAAAGACTTAAAGGTATAAAGGCTTACGGCGTAAGCCTTGAAGAGGTTCTAGAAGGGGTAGAATACCCAGTCAGAAGCCCGGCTGAACTTCTAAAAAAGCTTTCAGCAAGGCTCAGAGAGGTAAAGAAAGACAGATAGGAGATGCTATCCCTGAAGCATTGATCCTACAGTATACCAAATGAAGGATTGAACTATAAGCATCATATTTACTACAAGCAGTGATGTGAGAACAGACAGGAGAGCATACATCTCCGATAAAAGCAGGAAAAGCACAGCTGCTACGAGGCCGCTTTGAAGCTTTAACATCAGCTTTAAATCTCCCTTCTTAACTTTAATGCCGACAAGAGCGAGAGGGAAAAAGTACAGGGTTGAAAATAGACTGCTAGCTAGAAGACCCATGGCTAAGATTCTGAGTTCACTATTTAAAAATGGTATTGCATAATATACATGCTTTGCAAAGTCTAAAATTGCAAGTAAGGGTGTTATTAAGGTTCTAGCAAGCGTTCTGAGCGTAGAGAACCTTGCGATGATTCCTGCAACGATGGGGCTGAAGCTATAGTAGTAGGTATTGAATGCCTTCATAAAAGAGGAACCCAAGATACTATTCATAATTATGTCGTCTCTAAACTCTCTTAGCATCTGAACCTCATAGGCTTCCTCAGAACCATAAGCTGCTGTTGCAATGACGCATGCACTAGGCTTTCGGACGTGAACTTTGACCACCTTTACCCTTTTAACATTTCCTGAGACAGCTATTACCGTCATGTTAAAGTCTCCGGGTGTGTTTCCAAGTTTTACAGTGATCACTGCTGTCCCTGGTGGCGTTAGTTCCTGGGGGGTTATATCCCAGATTGCTGATGATGGGAGGCCTTTAACCCTAAGACTGACTTTACCGCTCCCGGAGATCCTCTCAACCTTAACGTTGACTTTGAAGGTTCCCCGTATAGTCTCATTCACCTCCAAGGGGGATACGACGATCTTAAAGTCTAGTTTTCCACCCGGCGGTGTGGTAGGAGGCTGAGTAGAAGTGGGAGGAGGAGTAGTCGAAGGCGGAGGCGTAGTAGGAGGCTGAGTAGAAGTGGGAGGAGGAGTAGTCGAAGGCGGAGGCGTAGTAGGAGGCTGAGTAGAAGTGGGAGGAGGAGTAGTCGAAGGCGGAGGCGTAGTAGGAGGCTGAGTAGAAGTGGGAGGAGGAGTAGTCGAAGGCGGAGGCGTAGTAGGAGGCTGAGTAGAAGTGGGAGGAGGAGTAGTCGAAGGCGGAGGCGTAGTAGGAGGCTGAGTAGAAGTGGGAGGAGGAGTAGTCGAAGGCGGAGGCGTAGTGGTGGGTTGAGATGTAGGGTTTACGATTAGCGTAACGGTCCTAGAATGGGTTTTGCCTCCTCCCTCAGCCGTTATATTTATGGTAAATGTTCCATAGGTATCTGTAACTTTCACTGAGAGCTTGTACTGCCACTGGGTTTGCTGGACAAGCTGGTACGTCGCCTCTTGGGGGAGACCTTTCACAGTTATGGTTAAGGTCTCGTTGAAGCCTGAGACCGGTGTTATCGTAATGGTATAGTTGGCCCACTCTCCCTGATCTACTTCCTGCTGGTTTGGAACAACGTTTAACGTGAAGTCTCTCTCCCTTTTAATCGAAAAGGTAGGTGAAACATTAGACACATATATGGATACGCTATTGCAACCTGGTACTAGCTGAAATTTAAGTGCGCAGTTCGTGGAGTCTACATTTGGAACGGACCACTGATAGCTCCCAGTATTTAATACGCAATCAACATAACTCCATGTTACCCCATTATCCGAGGAGAAGTATATTCTGACGTAGTATAGCCCTGTTATATCGTTCCCGGCGTAGTAGGTTGACCATTCAATTTCATATTCACTGTTGCCTTCAAGCGTTTCTCCCTGGGTTGGCGAATGGAAAATGAGATAGTAGAGAGTGGATATGCTGAAGTATCCATCGGATTCATCTGTAGAGAAGGGCTCCTGGGCTGTGCATGATTCTACCCATTCAACTTTTATCAGACACTGGTCAGAGGGCTCCCCCGGCACCTGCCAATCGTAACTACCAGTATTAGATGTACATTCAACCGTATCCCAAGTCTGCCCACCATTAGATGAAAATTTTATCCTAACAAACCCGCTTGCGGTCTCCGTTCCTTTGAATGTTGCCCTCCAGGTTATTGTAAATGTTTCGCCAGCCCCCAGGCTTTCGCCGCCGTTTGGAGATAAAAGTTCTATTTTGTAAGGGTTAAAAATCGAAAATACACCGTCACTTTCGTCATAGCAGTACGGATAAGAATCACAGCTTGGAACCCACATAACTCTTATCTTGCAGTTGGATGAGTTTATAGGGTTCGGGATCGTCCAGTAGTATTTCCCAGGAGAACCCTCCTCACAGGTATTCGAAACACAATCTATAGCCATAACCTCGCCGTCGTAAACCAGTAAGATCGATATAAAACCGTCGGAGGCTGTATTACCGTCTATCGTGGTGATCCACGTTATGTTTATAGTATCTCCTTGATAGAATGTTTCTCCACCATTAGGGTAGATGAGGGTTATCTCTCTATTCTGATAGGGGGGAGAACCCTCCAGGAGTAAAGGGCTTGTTCCAATTAGTGATATTATAAGAGTTATGGTCAACACTTTTTGAGTTGAATTGTTGATTTTCATATTCACCAGCTAGTATGTGCTGTTTTAATAATAATGGTTCCTAGACAGAATCTTAATGGTGTAGCTATAATTTTAGAATTTTTCTCTTAGAACGGCCTTGACGAAGTCTTTAACCATGTACAAGTCTTCTATGTACACGAACTCGTCTACTCCGTGGATATTGTTTTCCTCTCTTAGAGCTCCATACTGGACTACAGGCATCCTATTGATGAGATGGGCGCCGTCCGTACCTCCTAGCTCAACAGTGATTTTCGGCTTTTCCCCCTTTACTCTGGTAAGGATATCTGTGAATTTCTCAATTACCTTTTTATCGGTGGTTGCCCATCCGTTAATGTGGCCTTTAATCTTTGCATCGACTTTGAGACTGCTGCTCTTTAAGTTTTCAGCAGCATAATTCTGTATCAGCTCTATTATTTCCTCCCCGGCTTTTAGAGCGTCTTCCTCCGGGATTGTTCTTCTATCAATTATTATTGTGGCTTTTGATGGTATCCTATTGAACTCGTACCCAGCGTTGACGACCGTAACACTTAGCCTCGCCGGTAGCTTTCCATAGTAGCATGGAGCGTCGTATTTAGACTTGATATTTTCGACGAGCCACCTGCCGTAGCCCTCAAGCATTCTTATAAGGCCTGCTGCAAAGTATATTGGGTTTTCACATTTGTAAGGATAGGCCGAATGGCATCCGCTTCCCTGTATCTGCACTTCTATCCTTGCCGCGCCAGATGCCCCTATTGAGAGCCCCTCAGGGCCTACATCCAATACTACACCGATATCAGCTTCTATATTTCTGAAAAATTCCTCTGACTCGCCGGTCTCCTCCCCACCTGCAATTATAAGTTCAGACTTGAATTTAGGGGTTATTCCTTCCTTCAGGGCTTCGTGGAATGCCATAAGGGCAGCTGCTATCGATGACTTGTCGTCTGACGATCCCCTACCATAAACCTTGCCGTCCTTGACAACAGGCTTAAAGGGGTCTGTAGTCCATCCATCACCGGGTGATACAACGTCGTAATGTGTTAAGAACACTATTTTCCTACCTTTAGAGGGCTGATTTGGAAGTGTAACCATTAAATGTTGAATTCCATTGCTTCCCTGTATGGTCTCAGCTTTAAGGCCAAGGTTTCCAGCGATGTTTGAAATGAGATCTACCATTACGTCGTAGTTTTTCCTGTCCCTTGATGTTGTATCAACCTCTACCAGCTTGCATAAAAGTTCTACTATGTCCACGTTGAGGAAGTCTCATACTATTTATATAAATCATACTCATACTGGTTGTAACAGCAGGGCTTTTCCGTCCTTAAAGCTTCCTTTAAAGGGCTTCCACAGGCCGTTCTCAAGTACAGCGACTATCCTGAACCCCATATTTTCTATTTCCTCTACGCTTATATCTTTTCTGATCTTGACAGGTATCGTGGGTGGGGCTTCGGTTTCTATGTCGAACTTTTCACCTGTTATGAATAGTGGTACCGATGCCTGGCTTGTGCTGACTGCAACATCTATCTTACCGCTCTCAATTAGGAGTTTAGACACTTCCTCCCGGAATATCCTTGCGGTAACCCTGATGTCCGGATTTAGATCCTTAGCTTTACCCGCTATAACTGCGTTTAAGAGGTCGTTGTCCAAGGTGATTATCAAGGCTTTGGCATTTTTAATGCCTGCTTTCACAAGGGTTGAAGACAGGGAAGGATCTCCAACGATAACAGGCAGTTTTTCCTTCAACTCTATAACCTCTTCCCTTTCTGCGTGGCTCTTATCCACTATTAGGACTATTTTCTCTCCTCTACCAAGCAATGCTCTAAGAATCTTCAGGCCAAGGTGGCCTAAGCCTATAACTATTGTATGGTCAGACATCGTTGACGCTCTAATCCTGTTCTTCTCATCTATGGTGAGACTCTTTATCTCAACAAACCCGAGGATAGGCGCAATCCTCAGGAGCACAGCTGAAATATAAATCCCCCATTCATACCTGTTTCCAGGAGTCTTCAACATCGAGAGCAGGGAGAAAACATCTGAAATCTCAACCTTCCCGAGAACCCAGCTCATCACGAGGAGAACAATTATACCGCCAATTATGATGATCGTTGATCTCATAGCCCTAACATAGTATTTCAGGGTTTCAACAACGTATTCCCAGCTCATATCAACCTTTGGATGAGCCGATCATAATTATAAACATACCGCACAGCATCAGACTACACCTACTATATGAAGAATAATTGAATAGTAGTGTAGTAGTGACGGATAACAGTATTACCATCACCTTACTATCTTGGGGATTCCGCTTTTGTTCTGGATATAATTTAGAGGGTTATTATTCTCAGCTCTTCATAGGCAAGTCGTTTTTTGCTCTTCTTGGTAGGGTCTCAAACCGGCTGAGAGGCTGTATTTTACTACCAATCTACAGTCTGAGGATGAAATGTTATAGTTGGTATGTAGAGTTAGATTAAGGCCCTTTCCTGAGCTTATAGTATAGGGTAGGTTGTAGTGCTGATGAAAAGTTATATTTTCTTGTGGGTATTGTTGGAGGGGAGATGCCTGAGTTCATTGATCTATTTGTGAATTTTATTAGGAAGTATAGGGATAAACTTCTGCCTGATAGATCTCTTGAACTTTCTATTATAGATGATATCCGCCATGCTATTTCTGACTGTTGGAATGAGGTCCCAAGCCTAAAGCCTTCATCTTTTGAGGCTGTAGCTGTTGATAGTAGTACTGCTTCTAGGAGACTTTCCGATGGTTCTATTATTCATCTTTCAAGGGCTATGGCTCTTCCAACCAGGGGTGAGCCAGTTCGCCTGCTCTATGTTGAGAGGTTCTACTACTGCGGCGGGTCTACCCAGCTTTCGTCTTACTATGGGATTTGGAGGGAGTACTTGGAGTTTAAGGCTGCATATAAGGCTGCCAGGGAAATCGGCGGTGAGGGTCTACGGCTGGTTTTTGTAGACGGAAGTCTTTATGGTAGGCTTTTACATGTGCCTAAGGACATGCCTGTTGAGGGCAGTTTCGACCTTCATCTAAGGTTTATAGAGTCATACTGGAGGTTTATGAGGGGATGCATGAAGCTTGGCGTATGGCCCGTTGGGGTCAGCAAGGACTCCAGGTCTCAGATCATAAAAAATCACGTCTTAGACCAGATATTTAACCATAGAATAGGCGAAGTCACGGGCGAGCTTCAAGATAGACTGAAAGGTATATGGTTTCAGGCTAAGATGCATAAAAGTAGGGCTTTAAGGGAGCTTCAATCCCTTGGGGAGGCACCGCAATGGTTCAGGGAGCTTTTCCTCATCTATATGAGCCACCTCCCAGACTTTAGGCTTATACAAATGGTTAGTAGAAAGCCTGGCTACACTACTCCATTGCTACTTGGCTTAACGATGCACATGGCTAAGAGGTGGGATAGGCTTAGGAAGGCCGAAAGCTATATTAAAACAGGTTTTCCTCGGAGCATCCATGGAAGGGACGAGTCATATATTAGGTGGGCTGTAAAGCAGATTAGGCGGCTTCTAAACATGCCAGCAATTATAACCATGTATTTAATCCCCGACGTAGGGGACATACCTTTAAGGATAGATCTTCCAGCGTGGGTTGTGGGCTTAAAGGAGAAATTAAGCAATATCCGCGGGTTAACCCCCCTGGATCCAGGTCTTGACGGTTTCAGGAAGGTTTTAGGAGTTGTTTTGTCAATGTATGCTGGACCGAAAAACTATAATGTTTTACTCTCAAGGGTTGATGGTAGGGTTAGGATCACACGAAGAGTATTTGACAGGATTTACGAAAGAATCCTTGAAAGGGAACTCGACATAATTATAGCCCATGAGAGGCGATACAGGCGTGTTAGATACCCCTGAGGTTGGAAGAATTATAGGAGAGGCTAGCAGTGACGAGTTCATGTTTGTAGCCTATAGAAACAATTATCCTGCTAAACACGAGTATCTTATCGTCAAGTCACAGGAGTATGTTGACGGACAGCTTAGAGAGGTCTACGTGCTTTCACAGGTGAAAAGAATCGTCTCAAAGAGCCTTGTACTCTCGGAGGATACAAGTGTTGAAACCGTGGATAGAATTAGATACTACAACATAGACGATGTAAACGTAGTCGGCTACGCAAAAATCCTAGGCTTCATAGTTGAAAAGGACGGGAGAATAAAGGTTAGGATGCCTAGGAGGTCTGTAACCCCTGGAAGTAGCGTGTATATTGCCCCATCCAGCCTTCTTAAAAAGTTCTTCACATACCCTGAGGGAGAAGGCCTCCGTGTTGGGAGCCTAATCCTCAGGGAGGATGTTCCAGTTGAAATATCTATCAACGGCTTAAGAAGGCACCTTGCAATACTTGCCCAGACGGGTGCCGGCAAGTCTTACACCGCGGGAATACTTATAGAGGAGCTTCTGGATAAGGGTGCAACCATAATAGTTATAGACCCACACGCAGACTACGTTTTCCTTAGCCGAACGCCGGACAATTCTAGGTATAGACATTATGACCGAATAACAGTGTTTAGAAACCCTAACAGTACTGGTAGGTATAGCGAAAATGACATAGATAATCTTAGAGAGTATGTTGTTAAATTCTCGGAACTTAGGCCATTTGAAATATTTGAGATAGCAAACATACCAGAAAGGTATTCTAGGATAAGAGAGGTTTTGAAGAAAGCTCTTGAAAGGCTTAGAGCCGCTGGTGTAAGCTATACCCCCAGAGACCTGTATAAAGAGGTTGAGAGAATCAGTAGTGGCGGAGAAAACATTAAGAAAGAAATGTCGGCGTCGGCTTCAAGGGCCTTAAAGTACCTGTATAGGCTTACCGAGCTTAAAGTGTTCGGTGACAGGTCAGTTCCGATAGAGGAAATCTTAAAGCCAATGCATGTCTCAGTCATAGATCTTTCAGGCTTAGAGGACAGGAGTATGGATTATATAGCCTTCCGGATCCTAAGCGAGGTTTACGACTCGGTTAGAACCGGGAGGTTCCCCTATCCGGTTTTCGTATTCGTGGAGGAGGCTCACACCTTCGTTCCGCCCAGAAGGTCAGGGGTTAGAACATTTACTAGAAGAATTATAAACACGATAGCCAGTGAGGGGAGAAAATTCGGCATTTTCCTTGTACTTATAACTCAGAGGCCTTGCAAGCTTGACAGTGACAGTCTTAGCCAGTGTAACAGCCAGATTGTAATGAAAACGACTAACCCACATGATCAGAATGCTATAAGGCAGGCTAGCGAGCGGATGAGCGACGACCTCCTAAGGGACCTCCCAGGCCTAAACCCGGGGGAGGGGATAATAGTCGGGGAGGTTACAAAGATTCCGGTAATGGTCAAGTTCAGAAGGAGAAACACCAGAGAGGGGGGTGCTGACATAGATGTTGTTGAAGCCTTGAAGATGGCTAGAAGAGATATGAAGGCGGAGATAGAAACGCAACCTGGAACAATCTCATCAGAGGTGTAGTGCCATGGCTGAGATCTCAGTTGTGCACACTGCGGATAACCACCTTGACTATTCGTTTAAGTATAGGCATAGGCTTATGGACAGGAAGCGGGATTTCTGGAGGAGCTTTAAAGAGGTTTTAGACTATGTTTTAAGGGTTAAACCGGATCTTTTCCTAATCTCTGGAGATCTCTACCATAGAATTAACCCGAGAAACCCGCCTAGAGCACAGGTTCTCAGATATTTCAGGATGATCACCAAGAACACTAGGATCTTCATGGTTGGAGGGCACCATGACACCCCAAAGAGCGAAGTCGAAGGTTTATCCCCTTTAGCGGTTATAGAGGAGGCAGGATACGGCAGACTGTTCAAAAAAGTGGATGAAGTGGAAGATGAAAGGTTGAATATTAGGGGCTTTTACGTCTGCGTTTCAGGCATGTCCTACCCCCACGGGTGGAAGCCGGGGGTCTATAGCATTCCAGGCATACCCACCGACGGTGACATTAACATCTTCATGGTGCATGGTAATATCCAGGGTTTTCCAAGCTATTACGAGTCTGAGCCTGTAATAGGAGCAGACAGCTTCCCCAGGGGGCTCCACTATGTCGCGGCAGGACACCTCCACAAGCACCAGGTTGACAAGGTTTCAGGTGCAACCGTATGTTACCCTGGGAGTACTGAAAGGACAAGCTTTAGGGAATGCGATGATGAAAAGGGATTTGTCCACTTAACCCTCGACGAGAACGGGGTGAAAGAAGTCAGATTCATCAAGGTTAAAACTAGGCCAATGATCAGTGTTAAGATAAAAGTTGAGGGTAGCGAGAGCATCCAATCTGCCATAAGAAGTAAACTCACAAGTTTAACCGGCAGCGAAGCAATGGTTAAGGTTAAGATCTCAGGGTTCGTGCCGAGAAAGGTAATAGACGCTTACAGGAGGGAAGACATCTTAAAAGAGTATGAAGATAAATATTTCCTGTTCATTCTGGATGATGCGGACCTTCTACCACAGGAAGAGAAGATTCCAACTGTAAAGTTCACATCCCCCCTCAAAGCATTCCAGGAATATATTGACAAACTTATACTTGAAGAGAAAGACGAAAAGGAGAGGGAAATCCTCATTATGGCGAAAAAGATAGGCCTTGAAGCCCTTAGGGAGGGGGGTGCCTGGTGAAGCTAATAAGTTTGAAAGCTATAAACTACAGGCTTCTCAGCGAGGTTGACATAAAGTTCCCAATGGGAGTAACTGTAATAACGGGGGAGAACGAGGCTGGGAAATCTACTATTCTAGAAGCTGTTCTCTACTCCCTTTATGGTAGTAGCATCCTTAAAAAGAGGTATGGTCAGGGAGCGAAAATAGAGGATGCAATAAACCATTTTGCCACATTATCCTCCCTAACCCTTGAATTCGAGGTAAACGGGAAAAAGTACAGGGTCAATAGACAACTATCAAAGAGAGGATGGAGTAGAGCTACTCTCTGGCAGATTGATCCCAAGAATAGGCTTATAGCCAGCACAGTTAGCCAGGTTAACAAGGAGATACTTAGGCTTATAGGCGGGGTAACCCTCGACGAAATCCTTACAAGCAACGTTGTAGCCCAAAAAGACCTGGACAGAATAATCGAAATGGGCCGGTCGAGCAGGGAAAAGGTTATAAATGCATTTCTTAACCTCGAAAGCTTCAACAAGGCAACAGACATGTTGAAAGACAAGAGAAAGGACGTCATTAGACAGCTTGAGGTTGAGATAGAAAAGCTTAGAAGAATAGAGAGAGACAAGGAGGAAAAGGAGAGAATAGAAAAAGACGTCGAAGAGGCGACTGAAAGGCTAAAAGAGGCTGAATCAAAGCTTAAGGAGGTTATACCAGAGTTTAACAGTGTAACAAGGATATTTGAAGCCTTAGATGAATACAGGAAGGTTTGGAATATCATAGATAAACTAAGAACCCGCAGGGAGTTCTTGGAAAAAAGGAGAGAACAGGCTGAAAAAAGACTAAAAAAGGCGTTGAAAGACCGGGAAAGGCTTAACACGCTGCAAACCAAAGTAGAGGGTCTTTCGAAGGTTATCGACACCAAAAGGAAGACTCTTGAAACAACAACGGCGAACATCGAAAACCTGAAAAAGAACCTTTCAAGAGTAAACGGAGCGTATATAGCGTATCTGTGCTTCTCAGTTATAATTCTACTGGTGGCTCTCCGAACATTCCTCACCTACGGACTTAAAGCACTATTCTTTCTACCATTTGCCCTAATATCCTTTCACCAAACTTTTAGGAAAAGAATGTCAAAGCTTTCCACTGAAAGTAAGCTTTCCACAGAGATAGAAAAGAACAGGAAACTTCAAGACGAAATAGAGAGCATCGAGAAAGAGAAGCATAGGGCTGAGGGAGCTATAAGAGAATTGGAATCCCTGTCTATAGAGGTGGACGAAATCCGGGAGGAAATTAGAAGGATGGACGAAGAAATTTCTAAGATTGACTCCGAACTTGGAGGCATAGAGCTTCCCCGGCTGCCGGAGGGAATAGAATACTCTGAAAAAGCCTATACACATTATAGGGATAGGAAGTTCGAGCTTGGGAGATACAAGGAGAAGCTGAACACCGAAATAGAGGGGTACAGGAGAAAGATAGAGGAAGGTAGGAGAAGGCTTAAGGAACTCGCAGACGTGAATGAAAGGCTGAATAGCCAGAGATCTATCGTTGAAGAGCTGGAGAAAACCAGCAAGGCCTTTGATAAGACGATAGAAGTTATAGGCGGAGTTTCAAGGAGCATTAGGACTATGTTTATTCGGCCTCTTGAGAGCTACATGGCGAGAATAGTTTCAAGGATAACATCTGGAAGGTACAAAAATGTTAAGCTAACTGAGGACTACGACCTCAAAGTCTGGGATAGCAGGGCTGGAAGATATCTTAGGAGGAACATTTTCAGCGGTGGAACGGTGGACCAGCTACTACTATCTATGAGGCTTGCATTTTCCCTTTCCCTTCTACCCTCCAGGAAAGGTATAAGACCTAGGTTTCTGTTTCTAGATGAGCCTTTTGCGTCTTCTGACAGGTACAGGAGGAGAAACATTGCGAGGCTTATATCAAGGTACCTTACAAAGTACTATGACCAGATAATTATAATCACCCACATCTCAGGCTTCCTTCCGGGAGGTTACACTCATATACAGCTGGAGTCTGGGAGAGTAGTTTCTGTGAGAAACGTGTAGGGCCAGAGGTTGATTTTTAAGTGTCGGGAAGTTTGAGAATATATGAATGCTAGAAGGGCTTTGGCCTCAGTATTGTGGGTTCTTATAGCCTTAGCCTTATCAGGGGGTGGAGAGTACTACCTATCAAAGCAGATGGGCTGGGAAAGCCTTGAACAAGCATATCTACCAGGCATAGCCGTTGTAGGCGGGATCATACTGTTGCTATTTGCGGTGTCAGGCAGATTCCTCATCCTTAAGAGAAGCCCTCTTTATCCACTTAACTTTAGACTGGCGAACATTACAATTGGCTCCCTCTACGGGTTCGCCACCTACACAATAGGATCAGCAACCTCTGTTTTCTTACATTACATGCTTAAATTCGAGATTCCTGAATGGTATGTAAAGGCTCTCACACCAAAGAGTACAGTTGACTTTTTGCTATACCTCTTAACCGTCGGGTTGATAACCGCGATATGTGAGGAATTTCTCTTTAGACATTTCCTACAAAAAACACTAACTGAATGGATTGGGCTGCCCGGCGTGTTTGTAGCGTCAGCGATCTTCGGCGCTGTCCACGCGGGGCCAGACCTGTTATGGAGAGCTATCCCAGCCTTTATCGTTGGCCTGCTGTTAGGGCTCGGGTATCATAAGAAAGGGCTAGCATTCTCTATAGCCGCCCACTGTATTAACAATTGTATAGCAGTATCTTTAGCCTACATATTCTAAATTATAGTATTCTCCTATGCTTGGGGTAGAGATTTTTAATATGCTCCCCGGTGGAAAGCCCACATCCAAGGTAGTACTCGCCATATTTCAACACGACATATCCTCTTGAAGCTTTAATCTCAAGGTTTCCTCCTTTAACCCAACAGTATGCTTGGTTCAGGTTCAAACGGGCAACATTCGCATCTGGTTTAAGCAGCTGAGCCCCCTCTATCGAAAGCATAATCCCATGTTTAGTTTCTTTAGCTATCTTAAGACCAATCCCTTGAGGATTAAGCCTTTCAATGTCAACCTGTAAAGCTTCACAGGTTGTTAAACGGAACTCTTTTTTAGACTGTAGCACTACCTCTAGGCTCTCCGGTATCCTGACACCATAACGGATTCTTAGCCTTTGCTCCAACGTTCTCCTCTCACGCCCCTTTAAAACCTTTATCACGCTTCCTCCCTCCCAATCTTTGCTATGTAAAACCCTTGAGTATCATTGTGATGTGGATAGACCCTTATAGTCTTTGACAGGTCCCCATGCAGGCGTCTACCACGCCATTCGGTTAAACCCCTCTCACATTTCAGATTTAAGTTGAACTCGAGTATTACCGCATCCCTCCGATTCTCAATTAAATGCTGTATTACAAACTCGTTTTCCTCAGGGTCTAGCGTGCACGTAGAATAAACCATTATACCGCCGGGTTTGAGAAGGTCGAACCCCGCGATTACAAGCATTTTCTGAAGCCTCATATACGACTCAACCCTTCTTTGACCCCACTGTCTAAGAGGAGCCCAGTTCCTCCTAGCTTCCCCTATACCAGAGCATGGAACATCGACAAGAACCCTGTCGAACCTCGTTGACGTCCTCCTCGGCATGCTCCTACCATCAACCATTGTTACGATAGTATTAACAACTCCAAGTCTTTGAATATTGGATGTCAGAGCTTTAATCCTTGAAATTTTAACGTCGTTCGCCACAATACACCCGGAGTTACCCATTATCTGGGCTATCTGGGTAGTCTTCGACCCTGGTGCAGCGCACAGGTCTAAGACTTTCAAACCCGGCTCTAGGTCCAGGACTATCGGTGGTATCATCGAGGCCCCATCCTGAATGTATATGTAGCCGAGCGTGTGTTCCAAGGTTTTAGAAATAAGGGTATCCCCCTCAACTTTGAATCCATAGCTGCACCAGGGTAGTCTTTCGAGTTTTAAACCTTGAGACTCTAAACTTTTCACTACAACATCTAGGCCGGCCTTTAAAGTGTTGACCCTCACAGTTTGGGGTGGATATTCCATCATGTACTTGATAAACAAGTCCATATCATCAATGAAGGTGGAGTATTTCTCAAGCATCTCCTTCTTAAATATCTCATCTTTCAGCCCTGAACACCCATCCTTTGAGAGAGCCATGATATACCACTCTTTTATCTACTATTTTGAATCCGGCGTTTAAAATTGCTTCCTCCATTGCTCTTCCCGCTGCTGTTATTGAAACAAATGTTTCACATCCCATTTCGCTTAGAGTCTTCAGTAGGTCGAGGTACAGCTTCCCTATAACCTTCTGTCTTGAGGATTTTATCCCATACGGTGGATTTACAACAACAAGCTCAGGTGCCAGATCTAAATATTTGTAGAGCTTTGTGGAATCCCCCACTACAAACTTTACGGTATCTGAGACTCCAGCCTCGTAAGAATTGAACATTGCCCCCTGTACATGCTTCTTTGATATGTCAACCCCAAATATTTTAAACTCCTCTTTGGTAATTCCCTGCTGCGTGGCTTCCAGTTCTTCCTTGTACAATTTTTCGTCATGTATTTGGAGCCTCATGAAGGGATAGTATATTCTTGATAGGCAGGGGGGCATGCCCCTGGCCATTCTCGCCGCTTCTATCGGTATTGTACCTCCACCACACATAGGATCCACGAGTATCTCCTGGAATCCCCATCCTGAATGCATCAGCAACCCTGCCGCTATTATCGTCTTAAGGCTGGCTGGATGCTGATATATACGGTAGTTTCTCCTATGTAAAGACTCTCCTGTAGTGTTAACTCCAAGCCAAAAGTTGTCACCTATTAGAAACGCGTATATCTCAAGATCAGGCCAGTCCAAGTTCACCCTAGGTTTAAAGCCGAAGTGCCTCATATAATAGTCCTGAACGGCTTTACCCACGGCAGATGCAATGTCCATGCTTGTGAAACTGTGGGATCCGATTCTGACCCCTCTCACGGCGAAGGTGAAGTCAACCCCCAGAATTTTTTGGTATTCTGGCGTCAAAGCCCCCCTGTAGATGTCGGAGAGGCTGGAAGCATCACCCATGTAAAGGACAATGTACAGTCTTGAGATTGTTCTCGCTCTAAGATTAACCCTATATATATCTGCTATCTCTCCTTCAAAGAATATCCTCCCATCTCCAAGTTCTATATTTGATTCTCCTATAATACTACTTATTTCACGTGCGGATACGTCTTCAAGGCCCTTAGTCGTGCTTGCAGAAAACCTTAAAGTCACGTTAAACTATGTCCATGGATTAAATTTCAACCTTACACGTAATCTTCTCCTTAAGCATTATAGAGGCAAGATCAACAAGATTACAGAGAAGATTTAAACATCCATAGCCGGTTCTAGCCGAGACCGGAACTACACCAGGCCTACCAATCCATGGGCTTAAAGCTTCAGCTATTTTTTCAGCTGACGCTGCCCCGGGTATATCTTGTTTATTGGCGGCAACTATTATCGGCGCTCCTATCTGCTTTGCTATCACAGCATACTCCAGGTCCTTCCTCGAGATGCCTGCTGCGGAGTCGATTACAAGAAGAGATATATTTGCACCTCTCGCTAATATGTCCACCATAAAGCGGAACCTTTCATGCCCCGGTGATCCGAAGAAGTGAAAGTTTACTCCACCATAAGTAAGCTTGCCGTAGTCGAGTGCTATGGTTGAGCCGTCCTTATCATCTATTGTCAAGACTTTTGAACCAATAAGTCTCCTCATAAGAGTTGTCTTTCCAACCCCGTGCCTCCCGAGAACTAGAACTTTAACCCTACCGTTAAGATGACTCCATTCCATGAGTATTAACCCACGACTTACTACAAGTCTGAGAAAATTCAAAGTATCGCATCGGAAATAATGAATAATATTAGATAATGGCATCTACTACCTGAGTATTGATATCATCATTCTTCTTTTGCGTTATAATGTAACATCAGGCTATAAATGGTTAACACCCTTCTTAACCTTAATATTTATTTCATATGTTAATACCCCTATGAGAAATGTAGGTGTTATCATAGCACTACTTGTCATATCTCCCCTGCCAAGTTTTGCAATTCAGAGGAATCCTATAGGAAGATGGACCCATAGACCTCTTCTAGAGGTATTTACAGCTACATGGTGTCCTCCATGCGAGCTTTACGGTCACTCAGCTGTAAAAGACATGTGGAATGAAGAGGAATACCACATGTGGGTGGTTGTAGAATATCACATCTGGGGAAGTACAGCCCCAGAAGGATATGGGGTAGGAGACATTGTTAATAGGTATAACGTGGATGCAATCCCAACATACGTCATAGATGCCGGGTACAAGAGAATTGAGGGTGCAGGAGCGGAGATAAAGTCTGACCTAACGAGTGCTATAAGGGAAGCTGCTGGAAGGGATGTAATAAAGATAGCTATCGAGGTTACAAAAAGCGTAAACAATGGAGAGGCGGAGTTTGATGTCACGGTTAGAAGTTATGAGAAAGAACAAGCCTCCGTTAGGGTAGTGGGCCTTTTAGTAGAGAATAACATCAAGGCTAAGAGTAGGGTTACCGGGAGGGACAGAATCTACGACCATGTTTTTAGGGCGGTATCACTGGAAGAGCAGGTAACTATTGGTGCTGGAGGAAGCGTAAGTTTCAACGTGAAACCGGTAAGGGTACACTATTATAATCCTGACGAGGTTCACCTCGTAATTGTAGTATACGACGAGAAAGGCGACATGGTGAATTCTGGGAGTGACGAGTGTACTCTTCCAGAGAAGCCTGATGCTATGGAGTTCTTAAGGTACAATTCCAGATTCAGCTATGTTTGCACTGGTTCCGTAATCAAGGATGCAGATGCTGTTAAGGAGATAGAAAGGACGATATGCCCACTTAGGGGTATAGGTGGAAAGTTCAACACAGATGGGGACATAATACTTGTGGGCGGCCCCATCGCAAACAAGTATGTTGACCGTTACAACTCAATGTTCAATGTTTCCTTTGACATCTTGTCTATGAAGCCTTTCAGACTGAGAATATCTGTTGATGGCACCATGTTTGAAGTATCAGGCGAAGACTATAGTGTTAGGGATTATGGTGTTGTACTTCTCGCATACGATGAGGAGAATGATATCAACGTTTTGATATTTGAGGGGTGCACAAGATATGGGACGTTAGCCTCCGTACTGTACGCTTTAAACTATCCATATACTCTTGAAGGCTATAAGTGGGCGCTAGTCCTCTGGGAGGACATAAATGGTGATGGAAAGGTAGATATCAGTGAGATCGGGGTTTTAGAGAGGGGCTAGAACTTGAATAGATCGTTCCAACCACCCTTTTTCCTATTAATGCCTTCTCAATACGGCCCTTAACAAGCCCGTTTATAAAGAGAACCTCCAGCCTACCAGCGGACACCAGGGGTTCCACCTCTGCTATTTTCCTCATCACCCCTCCCGTTACATCTCCCTCTTTAACTGAGTAATCTATTTTCTCCATCCCAGGCCTTAGGCGTCTTATAAGCCGGGCACCTCTTGTTCCCGGGGGCTTAGTGTATACACCGTCGACGTCTAGGGCGAAAATTATCTTCGACGCTTTTAGTGTCACCGCAAGCTTCACAGACAGCTCATCGCCAGAGACTATGCCAAACCCTTTATCCACATCTAAGGCTACATCCCCCCATAGCAAGGGGACTGCCCCAAGCTTTAGGAGCATCTCTAATGGTTCGTTGAAGAACTTATATATTCTGCCGTCTTTTAGGATGGATATTGAGGATGCTTGTATTGGGAATACTGGAATGCCTTCTCTCCTTAGAGACTCGGAGATTATGAGGCTTAGCTTTCTCATGGCATCCGTGGTCTGCCCGAGCCCGTAAACCTGATATTTAAACTTGCCCGGCTTTAATCCTTCGTGGATCTCATACCTGTACGCGTATGGATGACCGTATGATCCTCCTCCGTGGACTATAACAAGTTTAAGATATTCCCTTTCTTTAAGGGCTCGGCCTACCTCCCTGGAAATCCTCGATATGACTTCTACCCTTGGTTTTAGAGGCTTCTCCTTCCACGTTATCAGGCTTCCCCCAAGCTTGAGTACTACAGTATTCAACCCAAAATAGGGGGGAATTAGTTGCTTAAATTCTTATCCCTGGTTTCAAGCTCCTCCTTAAGCCTTAGGTACGTTTCCCTTGATATCTCTCCCTTTACGTAGAGCTTCTCTAACCTCCTGAGCTTTTCTCTCTTAACATCTAACGCCTCATGAGCTACTGCCTTCCTGGACTTTCTATGGGAAATAAGCCTTCCGGAGATTGCTAGTAGAATCACCGTAGCTACCGGGATTTCTAGTCTGTACGTTTTATAGCTTAAAACCTTTTTCCCACCCGGGTCAACGGTTACGTCCCATTTAATAGTGCCTATGCTAAGCGATGGGCTGGGATTTCCAAGTGTTAGGGACAGTACGGGTACCTTAACTTCCTGGTGGATCGTCCCGGTAGCATTTCCGGTGTTCTCTATAATCATAACGCCCTCAATTGTCATAAGTGAGGACCTTCTTGTTTCTTCAATCTTTATCTGGGACTTCATGTGGAGGGTAACAGTATTAGACTCAACAGTCTCCCCGGTTAACGGGATATATGCCGTGGCTGCTGGAAGTTCAAGCAGCCCCTCGCTTAAAGGTTCTTCCTGTACTATGCTATATCTGAGGGTTAGAGTTTCCAAAGGGTTCAGGCTTACAACCCATTCTATAGTATCGCCTTTAACGGTTCCCTCCACCACGTTTAACGGTTTGAATCCTTCTGGAAGCTGATCTTCGACTATTACGTTCTCTACTGTTATGTCTCCCATGTTTTCCAGTGTTATCTCAACTGTTGTCCCATCTATCTCGGAAATATGTTTTTCTACATTAAGTATTATGGTTGGCCTTTCAATCATTATGTTAGCTGTGTATCTTGATATCACACGACCATCGATGTAGAGTGTTATTGATGCTGAAAGCTGAGAGATGTTTGTTTCAAATGGTATTTTAAAGTAGAATGTAACATCTTTCTCATCGTAGGGCCTCATTGACATCCTTTTCGACCCTTCATCCTGCAACCATTCTGGAAATTGAAGGTTAAGCTCTATGGTTAGACTATCAAGGTTTTCCTCTCCTATGTTTCTTAGATTCACCGATATTTTACCCTGCTGCCCAGCTTTAACCCTCTCGGGGATCATCACGTTAACTATTAATGGATCGTATACTCTAACCCGAAAAGTCGTTTTTGACTCTATATTACACTGGGTTATGACACCCCTAACCGTGTAGATGCCGAGTTCCGCGTTTGAAGGAAGCTTATAGGTTAAGTCTTTCGTGTATGTCCCCTCCTCACCTGTATAGGTGAGGCTGGTAAGCTTTGAGCCGCTGGGTGACAGAATCTCAACAAGAACTTCCGGCTTGAAGCCGCTAACCTCTGTGACCACAGTTATGTGTACCTCCTGTCCCTGCCTGTACTGATCTTTATCTGTATGAACAGTAATCTTGCCCTCACAAGCCTCCAGTATGAAACTGCCAGTGCATGTAGAGAGCAGGTTGTGGCACTCGTACTGGTAGAGTTCTACCTTAACCTTGTATTCTCCCGGCTCCCAGCAGTTAGTGTTGACTCTACCAAGGAAGAACTCATGCCGACATGGAGGTATCGTTAAGCAGTAATCCTGCTCATAAACCTTATGAACACCGCACTTTGTTATGGTAACGTGTGCAATGGCGTTGACAGTTGCAGTATCATAGTTTTTGACTATAATACTTAGCTCTACGTACTGGTTCTGCCCGACAATTGAAGGTTCAACAATAACGCTCAATATCTGAACATTGGGCTTAGAACTAACATAGACGAAGGTTTTGTCGGTGACAGTATAGTCTCCCGCCTGGAATATGGCCATGATTATTACTGTACCCTGCCCTTCAGCTGTCCATGTAAACATGTATGTTTCACTATCCCCTGCAGAAAGGGATACGATCTGAGATGATACGATCTTTAACCCAGCCTTAACTGTTAAGACTCCAGTTACATCTCCATTAAAGTTTCTGAGAGTAACTGTTATTGGAACGCTGTCCCCTACATTACATGTCTTCACGGGGGTCTCAACGTCTAATGAGAGCTGGTATGATGGGGCTGTTTCAACGCCGAAGGTTACGTATGAGTAGTCTAGGAATGTATCGCTTACTGTGTAGAGCGACACGTTAAGGGTATAGGTGCCAGGTGCATAGCTGGATGTTATCGAAAATACGATGCCTGTGTTCGCCGTATCTCCAGGGTCGATGTTTGACACATACTTAGTCTCAGTGTACACAATTACGTCTGACGAGCTTATAACCTCGAAAATGAGCTTATAGTCCATCTGCACGTTTCCTATATTTTTAACCTGGCACATAACAGAAGCTGTCTCACCCTGGTTATAGCTACCCTTATCTGTTGAAAGATGGGTTATTATCCCTTCCTCCACAGTTTTAACTGTGAAACTTGTAGTCCTGGTATCTACTGGCGTCCCAAGTAATAATAGTACCGCCTCAACCGTGTAAGTCCCTGGCTCAGCGTATGGCTGTAACTGGAACATTGTACTTCTTATTGTATCACTGGCTCCGTCTAAGTAGAAGTCTTGAACGTCGCTGTGAACAATGTCAAGGGAGGGATTGATGACTGTGAACTGTATCTGGAGATCGTACCCGGTGGGATCGGGATTCGACACCACTGCAGATATTATGACGCTATCCAGGGGGTTGTATTCTGAGCTGTCTGTCTCTAGGAGGCTTATTGAAGGGTCAGGATTTGCCTTCACCATGTTAGCCGCGCCGGACGCTAAAGCGAGGATGACTAATAGGACTGTTATCCCGTTCTTATTTTTCATTTCAACCTCAACCTATGCCCCAGGGGATGTTTAAAACTGTTTCCTTACCGCATTCGTTTAAATAGGTATCACATGGTTTCTAAATTGTATAAGACCATACCTCCGTGGTTTAAGATGGTTCCATAATGTTCATTATATTTTTAGGATTAAAAGATTCGTTCTCCCCGAAGGTTTTTTCTCCAAAAAACCCTTATCCGCGAGTTTTGAAACGATGCTGCTCGCCTTAGCCTTTGAAAATCCAAGCTTATCCACGAGGTCTGATTGCAAAGCCTTACCCCCACTCTTGTAAAGGAACCGTATAACTTTAGCTTCGTCTTTTGTAAGGGTTGAAACGGCTTTACGAAGCTTTAAATAAGGTATGGCAAGCTTATATGCTATGAGTGGGGTGGTGACTGCGATGATTGCCACTATGTCTCTTAATATCTTTCTGTGAACGTTGGTGAACCTTCTGAACCCTATTGTAAGGTGTATAGTTGAATTTTCATAGAGGTTCTTCTTATAATATTCAAGTTTTAATGCTTCATCTTGCTGAACTATGACGGCTGCCTCTGGGTAGCTAAACACTACTCCCGTGCCTTTAGGTATAATCACTTGGAGGGTGAAGTTTTCAGCTCCAACAGGGAGGAAATAGTCTAGGGTTAGCACATTAAGATCTTCCTCGACTATTATTAACTCGCCTGTTTTGAATTTCACGGAGAGGTTCCCCGATTCCCCTGGGTTCAATGGTTCTAAGAGCGCAAAAACAAGGTATGGCGTGTTATTTATGACTGATAGCATCATTGGAACTTTCACATTGTTAAAGTATGCCTCGACGTTTGTTGGGCTTCTAAACAGAGGGATCATGGTACCTGTGAAAGGTTTGTCTCCTATGTTTACGATGGTTATGTTGATCCAGACATTACAGGTAAAACCATCAAGCTTGATCTGTATATTGACATCACTAGCGAACACCCCCTCCTGAGCGTAGGAGCTTGAAAGTATTAGCTGAAGGAGAATTATCTTTAGGTATATAGTGTGAATCTGCAATCTCTACAATTATTAGGGGTTTAAAGTTATTAATTGTTAGGTTTCGGATTCTCTGAGAACGGTTAAGTTAATAACTTATATGTGCTAAGGCTTATGTAGGGTTGTATATGAGGAGTATTGCTGCTTGCCTAGTTCTAGTAGCTGTCCTATCCGTGTTCGCATCGGCTACAAGGGTGCAGGCTCAGGACAAGGTGTTGTTTGATGAGTCTCACAACCAGTACTATGACAGCAGTAAGTGCGACGAGTTTCTCGCGTTTATCCAGTCTCTCGGCTACATTGTTGAGATAAACGACAGACCTTTAACCCTTGATTTGCTCTCGCAGTATAAGGTTGTGATAATAACGAATCCCGCAACCGACATAACAAGGGATGAGGCTGAAGCAATAAAGTCCTATGTAACCAGTGGAGGAGGCCTCTTGATAACCGGGGACTGGGCGAAATATGTGAACTCTGAGTCCCTTAACAGGGTAACAGAAGATTTTGGAATAACATTCAACGTTGACAGCTATCACGACCCCACCGATAATACTGGACAGCCATACTATGCCTATGCTGTTAACATAAAGCCCCACGCGATCACTGAAGGTGTGGAGAGCCTGCAATATAACGGGGGTACGCTTACCCTTTCAGGGTCGGCTGTCGGGGTTGTCCTGGGAGACGTTGACTCCTTCGCTGATGAGGATGGAGACCACAAAGCCGGGCCTGGTGAGAAGACCGGTGAAAAGATAGTTCTCGTGGCGGTTGCTCAGCCAGGCAAGGGCAGAGTGGTAGCTACTGGCAGCTCGTGCATGTGGAGAACAAAGTACGGATATTTCGAACACAACCAGCAGTTTGTGGAGAATGTGATCGCATGGCTTGCAGCCGCTGGAGGCCCGGCTCCGGTATACACGCTGGGCAATATCAACGCGTTGAATAATGTTGTTCTCGTCACAGGTCAGGCAGCCAATCAGCTTGATGCAAGGGCTGGAAGCCTGCTCTCAGCGGTCTTTAACATTAAGAATTCAATAAAGGACAACCAGTTCGAAGCGGCACAGCAGGACAATGTACTAGTATGTGGTGGCCCCATAGCTAACAGTGCAAGTCTTGAGGTAAATGGTCTGGCGGACGTCTCATTTCTGATAGGATCAGACTACATCACACTGAAGGTTAAAGGGCAGAGCTTCAAATGGATGAAAGCAGACTGGAAGGCTGTTGACTACGCAGTCATATTCCTAGCAATGCAAGGTGGGAGATACGTACTTGCAATCGAGGGATGCACAAGATACGGCACTTATGCCGCAGCATACTACCTGAAAGACCATTACACTGAGCTTTCTGGCCTTCACACTATAGTCATAAGGTGGGCTGACGCCGACGGTAACGGGGATGTCTCAGCCGGAGACAGCTTCCAGATTGTCTATCAAGAGTAGCTTTCCCTACCCTCCTATTTTTAGGTGGCGTTCTTGGAGGAGGATTTCGATAAGTCTCCACCGCGGCCAAGATCGGAGTTCAGATATTACAGTCACAAAGAGCTTGAAAGATTCGCAGTCGACACTTTCGTAAGCCTTAATGTTCCAAGGGAGGATGCTGAGATAACAGCGGAGGTTCTAGTTACAGCTGACCTTAGAGGGATAAGCTCCCATGGTATTGCTAGGCTTAAAAGATACGTGGACGGTATAGTAAACGGGGTTGTAAAGGTTAATCCTAAGGTTGAGACTGTAAGAGAGGGGTCTGTCTACGCTGTTTTAGACGCGGACTACGGGCTCGGGCAGCCTGTGTCGTACAGGGCTATGAAGCTGGCTATCAAAAAAGCCGACGAAAACGGTGTAGGCGTTGTTACGGTGAGAAACAGTAACCACTATGGTATAGCGGGATACTATGCGATGATGGCGTTGGAAAGAGATATGATAGGACTATCTCTCACTAATTCTAGGCCTCTCGTCGCGCCAACTGGCTCGGTAGAAAGGCTCATAGGAACAAACCCGATAGCTTTCGCCGCACCTACCGAAAGAGAGCCCCCGTTTGTCCTAGACATGGCTACCAGTATTGTTCCAATTGGAAAGCTCGAAGTTTACAGAAGGCTTGGCAAGGAGATCCCTGAGGGCTGGGCTATAAACAGGCGTGGAGACTACGAGACAAACCCTGATAGGGTCATAGTTTCCGGTGCTCTTCTCCCTCTTGGAGGGCTAGGAGAGCTTTTTGGAGGGCACAAGGGTTATGGGCTTAGCCTGATGGTTGACATCCTTTCAGGCTTGCTCTCAGGGTCGAACTGGGGTGTGAGGGTTGGGCCTACCCAGGGGCCTGAACCAAGTAGGGTTGGGCACTTCTTCGCCGCCATTAAGGTGGAATCTTTTATAGATGTTTCAAAGTTCAAGAGAGAAATGGAGAGATACAAGGAGATATTGAAATCATCTAAGTTACATCCAGACTTTGGTAGGATTTGGATACATGGGGAAAAATCCTGGTTGACAGCTAAAACAAGGCTTAAAACAGGGATTCCCATCCATGTTAAAACGATGAGGATGATGAACTTATTGGCGGAGCAGCTGGGCATTAAACCTCCAAGTGAACTTCGTAGGGAATAAAGAGAACCACATCCATGTACATTGCTACCCGGCGCAACCCTTCCTGTAGGTTATTCTCCACAGGATATTTACATCCACCTAGGAATCTGCTGTAATTGTTAATCGTATTTAAGAACTTGTCTGTCATTTCCTCAGTGATAAAAAGTGTTATGTCGTCTACTACGAGAAGCCACCCACCCTCAAGTCTATCCAGAATTTCGGAGACAGCTACATCACTTGTTTCTCCACAGCTGTTATTACGTATTTGAACCTTCCCATTATCGCTCCTTAGTATCACTGTAATTTTCCCCCTGGCTTGGCGCTCAATTATTCTATTAAGGATTGCTTGAAGGTTATCCTTACTATAGCTTATAACTAGGATCTTATGGGCTGAGCTGAAGATTTCCTCAAGGTTATAAGCACCTTTGAAACCCAACATGTCACCTCTATATGGCGAAGCCAAAGGCGTTTAGAAGTTCTTCAACCTTCCTAAACTCGACAAGGAACCTTCTACCCTTATTTGTCAAGACATATGTGACATGGATGTTCTCTTTATCTTCCTCTATTAGGTTTTTCGACAGCAGGTCATCAATATACCTTTTAAGCCTGTCATGGCTGAGGTTAGCCAAGTAAAGTATTCTTGTAGGTCTGGCCTTGCCGTGCTCCTCTATCACTTTGAGTATATCTACACAAATTCTAACCTTAGACCTATATTTTGGCTCAGCCAGCCCTCTTCACCCTGCTAAGCATTATCAGGAAGCATATGAATCCAGAACCCCTTAGAAGGGTTGATAAGGGGATTAACCTGGCGGTGGGGGTCAAGAAGAGGATGAGATGACTCAGGGAGACCATGAGAAAACCTAGGAAAACAAGAAAGCTGTTCCTGTCCCCCCTGACACCATAGTTAGAGTATGAGAAGCCAGCAAGTACTACCGAAGCTAGAAACAGTATCGCCTCCGTCTCAGGCGCATATGCCCTAAGTAGCGGCAGGAATATGCCATACTGTAGCTTCCTCGACTGTAAAAGGTGAGCATATATCAGTATTAGATATCCTGATAGAAGGGCTGCAAAGTACACAGTATATATTTTGTTGAGTAATGCTTCCCTGATAAGTTTCGGTGGCACATGCGATGACATGCTTGCAAGGAAGAAATGTATTTTTGCAGTACTATGGGTCAGCATCCCCGCACCCTGCAGAATAAAGCTTAGATGAAGTAGGAATAGGTTTCGTGAGGAGAATAATCTGTACCCCTTGAAGGCATAATATCCCACTGTGATGGCTACAAGGCCGTTAAAAGCCTCCATGCACGCTTCAAATAATATTGGCCATGCACCCATCGCTGTACCCTCCAGCTTCAAACCATTACATGGAGGGTTAGAATTAAAGTTTTATCACACACAATATATGGTTGAGTTGAAGAAGAGCGGTAAAAAAGCATTAAAGCTATCTATACTGCTCGTAGCCGCATTCAGTCTGATAGTAATATATGAACTGGGCAAAACGAAGGCACCCAACTTTCAGACCATAGACATAAATGGGAAACCATTCTCGCTAAAACAGTATAGGGGGAAAGTTGTACTGCTCTACTTTTGGAGGATTAAATGTATACCTAGCATGAAAGCCGTGGAGAGTATTAAGAGGCTTTCTGACATGTATAAAGGCATGATAATTGTAGGGGTATGTTTAGATCAGAATGTAACGATGGCTAGAAACTATGTTGAAATTAGGAATATAAGCTGGAAGATAATCGTTGACAACGGAACAATCTCCAAGCTTTACGGCGTAACTGGTACGCCTGAGTTCGTACTTATAGACAAAGATGGTTACATTTCTTTCAGACTAAGGGGATTGAGAGACGATTTTGATGTTTTAATGGATGAGAAAATCGGTAGACTTAAGCCATGATCAGGGGTGATGCGGTAGGTTTATTACATTTATTGTAAGTGTATAGATATGATGGAAGACATGGAAACACTTAGAAGTAGAATAGAAACCCTTGAAGCGAGATGTCTAGAAATAAGGAGGGAGCGATGGGCAATAATAAAATCCGGCCTGGTAATATTGCTTGTCTGGAGTCTAACAGTTGGAGCTTTCACGTTTAAATCTTTAAGCATACTTATCTTTGTAATCTGGATACTTGGGATAGCAATGATGCCATTTATGCTTCTGTTCCTAGTGTACCTCTGGAGGAGGAATGAGTATGAAAGGCTGTCAGAGGAGCTTAGAGACCTAACTTTGAAACTCTTCCTAAAAAGGATAGAAAGCAAGTCAGATGTTGGATAGACATACTTTACAGGTCCGGCTGGAGGCTTAGGATTATTGCCCTGATATTTCTTTCTTCTATCTCTACTGTGGTCTCAGGCCCGTGGCCGGGGTATATCCTGGTTTCAGCGGGCAGGGACAGTATCTTTTTGAGGGATGCAGGCATGAGTTTAGGCCTTGAAGAGGCTAGGTCTACTCTTCCTATGCCTCCCCTAAAGACGGTGTCTCCTGAAAACAGCCTTCTAGACCGGTATAGGCAGATACTCCCGGCAGTGTGGCCAGGCGTATGTATGATCTTGAATTTGACCTGGCCATGTTTAGATTCGAACCCTAAAACCATCCCATCCTCTAATAGAATATCCGGCTTGGAGGTTTTGAATTCCGGATACCAGTATTTCTGAGTTAAATCCTTAAGCAGGTATGCATCATCCCTATGTATAGCTATTGGTGCCCCAGTAGCCGCCTTTACAATGCTATTAGCCGCGGTATGATCGGCGTGCCCATGAGTATTCACAATATACCTTACTGAAAGCCCGAGCGACTTAACCACTCCCAGGATCTTGTCACCGTCGCCGCCTGGGTCAACGATCATAGCTTCCCTGGTGCCGGGGCAATATATGATGTAGCAGTTCGCTCCTAACATGCCTACAACAATCCTTTCAACCTCCATAGGTACACCCTACCCAGCCATATTTTATTCTCCTAATGGGGCTACTTTGATACATAGGGTGAGTTCTTAAAATAGAATCTCCAAGGTCTAAGTGCATCCTCACCTGCATAGTCGACACCAATCCTGCTACTTATCCCCAGGTCGAAATCCCTGTAGCCAATATCTACAATGTAGATTTTATCCCCAGTGATATCTACACCATTATGATCAACCGTTATTCCCATCGCCCTGGTCAGGTTTCCAGGTCCACGGCACAGCTTGGAAACATCCTTCTCCCCCCTAATCACTACCCCCCTTCTTTTAGCCATAATATCTAGGCCTTCAAATGGGATAAGTGATCTCAGGAGTACAGCCATAGGCTCCTCTTCAGGGCCTACCACTATGTTTAGAAGGCTGTGGATTCCATATGCCAGGTAGACATAGAGGGTCCCAGGGGGTCCGTAGAGCGTTTCAGTCCTCTTCGTCCTTCTACCCCATATGTGTGGGATGCCCTGTCATGAACGCCCATGTATGCCTCTGTCTCGGCGATTATCCCCGATGTCAAGCCCTCAGACGAGCTATGCACTAGAAGTTTCCCAAGTAGGTCCCTTGCAACCGTAACAGCATCTCTACGGTAGAATTCTCTTCCAAGCTTTCCCAGTCTATCCTCCCTCTTTAAATGGTCCTTCCTCCTCTGTCAGCGCCTCCTCAGCCTCCAGTTCCAGCTCTGTTCTTACAGGCCGCCCTATTCTACGGTAGTATAGGGATGTTGCCCCTATGATCAATGCCGGCGGTAGAAAGACAACCATTGTGAAATACTTAGAGGGATCGATGAATAATACCTGCTGCTCGGCGTACCTGTTAAGGTTCCATATCACTGTTGTTATAGACGCCCATACGGTTGAAAAGTTCGCAGCTGGATGGGCGCTCTCTGCAAGCTTGAACCCAGGAGTTCTCTCCTTGGTAAATGGCCAGAGCAGGTTACAGCCTAAGAAGCCCACCTGATCTGAGAGCACATGGCTCCAAAACGCGATCATAGCCATCAATCCAAGGCTTAATCCTCCAAGGAGCGCTACAATAGCACCTATCAGAGCCCCAACCGTGAAGCTGTGGCTCCACTCCCTATGGAACGGTATGAAATGTATCTTTACCAAATCTCCCTCTCTCTTGAACCCCATCGATGGCCCTGTGAAGATGTCTATCACAGTCGGCTTAGGATATATTTTTAGGAAAGGATGCTTAGTCTCCGCCTCGCCCAAAGCCTTGTCCTCGGGAGGCTCGGTCTCTGGGTAGGGAACCTTACCAGTACTAACAACCGGGCCTATTCTCACACGGATCTTCCTCTCCTCCTGGTCGAATTCAACCTGGTACTGACGCCAGTGGTCGAAGCCAAGCTGCATGGTATGTAGCTTAACCCTCACCATCCTTTCAGTCTCGTATGCCTCGTCGATTGCCCTGGCGATAGTTTCCGCCACCATCTTAGGGTCAGGATCGTTGGGGTCAGGATCGGCTACATAGTCGTACTTTTCCATAAACTTCCAGAATTTAAAATCCAGAAAGTCAGGTAGGAGAGCGAATGCACCACCAAGAGCAAGCAAAGGAACATCCATGGTGGACTTTAAAACTATCTCCTTAAAGAAGCTGGCAATCGCAAGCCCAAGGCTGAAGTGTGTAATCATCTTCAACCTACAACCCCTTAACTATGAGTACGCAAGGCTTAAATAAAGAATTTCCCTAAGAACAGCTTAAAGGTTGCAGGCAAATTACAGCATGTCTAAATTATACCTAACCTCCGTTAGGTATAATTGTCCCCCTCTCCAGCGAAATCTTGGGAACGTCGTACCTTTCTATGAAGTCTACTATGGATGATGCTGCCTCTTCGCTTGGTATTTTCCGCTTTCTCTTTATTATCCAGTATGCTCTAATCGGGAGTATACCAAATAGTAGGGGATATCACCTGTCGGTTTTCTCTAAGCAACAGATATTCATCAGTCATCTTGTCATCTGTCGTGCAAGTGAGCGTAGACTCTCCGCCATAGTGGCTAGAACTCTATTAGATCATAGGTCTATGTTTTAGACGTGATGGAGCATCCTTTCCACTTCTATTACGGTTATAGTCCTAAGAGGTTTGCTAAGGTTCCTGTGTATCCTGATAGGTCAAGGATCATTGGTAGAAGTAGGCATCCTAGGAGGTTCATCCTTCTTGTGTGGAACAGGTTTGCCATTAGACCTATTCCAGCAGCGGTCATGGCTACGAGTAGTCCTGCTGGCCCTGTGAATATTAGGACTATTGCTATTACCGCCGTTAGGCCTAGTGCTGAGAGCTTTCGGTAGCTAACCTTTGAGACGAGTCTTGCATAGAGCTTGGATGCGTATACTAGGAGTATGAAGGATATTCCGCCTGAGAGGGCGATCATGGCTACTGCTGTGTAGTATTCCTGCCATGTCTTAGGCTGGTACATGGTTGTGAGTATCCATGCAGCCCCTCCCCTTGTTAGGTGTAGTGTTGGCACGAATAGTAGGAGGAAGCTTCCGACATAGTATACTACGCGGTTTGCACCCTGCGATATCAGGAATGGCCTATCTCCCTTCTGAGCTGTAGCGTGGCCTGCCAGGAATGCCCCTATCCCGCCCGTCACCATCGGAAAGAAGGCTGCAAATATTCCTCCAAGGCATCCTGCTGAGGCTCCCCTGAATATCTCTACTGGGTCGACGTCTACGCTCTCTGCTATATACTGCTCTGGCACCTTTACCCTTGATATTATGTTTAGAAGCATCCATGGTATTGCAAACAGCCCTATGAATACTGGTAGAAGATTTTGGAACGCGTTCTGGAACGGTGTTATAGGCTTGTTGAACGTTATGAAGCCTAGCAAACCTGAAAGCCCGAAAACCATCCACCCCATTATCAGGCTTCTCCACGCCTCCCAGAGCCTTCCCTTTCTCGTCTTAGGCCTGTCTGTCTCCCTTGGAAACTCTGTCATAAACATGTATATTGTGATGGCTACGAGAATCCAGAGTAGGTGGTCTGATAGGAGCTGGCGTAGGGGTGGGAATATCGTCACAGCTAGGGGGGAGAAGGCTACGAGGAATGCTATGCCTGCAAGCCCTCCTATTCCTACTAGGAGGGTGGCTTCATGACCCCTCCTCACCAGTAGGTACTTCTGGCTTGGGAATACTACGAATATCGTGCTGTCGTCTGGGGCTCCGATGTAAACTGTTGATAAGGTATTGAGAAAGCCGTATGCCACAACCATTCCTATAAGCATGAATGCTATCCTGTCGAGGCTTACATGTACAGCAATGGTTTCAGAAAACATTACAAGTATTCCTAGGACGTTGTACACGTGGAGTGACGGTATGAGGCTTAGTATGGAGCCTATAAGCGTCCCCAGAAGTGTGAATAGCACGTAGGCCATGAAATCCGGCATTTTCGCCACCTACCCTATTATTTCTATTGATTCAGGGCTTAGAGGCTGCAGTTCAAGTGTCCCCTTGTAGATGACAAGCTGTCCTATGATCCTTATCTTCACGCCCGGCTTAAACTGGTCTGCTATCATAATCTGTTCTAGAAGGTCGTTCCATATCCAGACAGCTATCGTCCCTGTGCCATCTGATACTACTAGTTTAAGTCCTGCTGAGAGCTGAACCACATCTGTTATTTCAGCCTGTATCATGAATAGTCTCCCCTCGTCTGACTCCGTTATGGAGGCTATTGATGTTATCTCTATGGCGGGCTCCTCCAGCAGCTGGAAGTCTTCAACCCTGGAAACCTTAATTTCAAGCTTGTCCTTGTAGACAGCCAATAGCCCTTTGGCCCTTGCCCTGGCTGTGGGCGCTATCATGGCAACTTTAGGGTGCTCGCTGTAGATCTCTACTGGTATCCACACGTCGAGGGTTCCGGTTCCGTCGTCTATTTTCACAAGTGTGCCGGAGCTGTAGGTTCTAACCTCCACTATTTCACCCTCTATCTCGATTATTGATCCGACTAGGGTCTCGTTGACCATGCCTATGCTTACCCTGCCGTATTCAAATACCTGGGATAGCACTATTATTTCTTGAGGCATTCCCGGGACTACTTCAAGCTCCCCCTGGTATAGGGAGACGTAGCCTACGACTTTGAGCCTTACACCGTCCATTATGGTTTCGTTGAAGCCTAGAACACGGAGTATTGGAGGTATGTAAACCTGAATGTTCCCCCCAACATCCTCAAGGTAGAGGATTATACCTCCGCTGCTTGTTTCTCTTACACCAGACGCTGTCCCAACCACTTCAACCTTTAGGCCTAGGTGTTCGAGCCCTATTTCAGCTGGGCTATAGCTTCCTGAAACATTGGGCTTTACAACAACAAGTTTGCTTGGGAGATCTATTACCAAGTACTGGAAATCCTCTCTAATTCTAATACTCCCTTCTACTTCTACCCTGTCTCCCATGGCCGGAACATTTCCGGACTGAAGCAGCTCCTGGGCCTCAAAGCGATATGCTTTAACCATGATCTCCCCTGTCCCGTCATCTATCCAGAATGACAGGGAACCATCGCTGTACAGCGAGGGATAGCGGGTAACTATGCCTGTCATTTTTATGTGTGCATAGTTCATGGAAGGCTTTATCTCTGAAACCTTTACAACAGGAGTTTGAATATACACTGCTACGAACCTCACAGTTAGAAGGCCTACAACCGCTAGCAGGACTGCAGCTATCTTAAGAAGTCTAACGCTCAGCCTCTTCTTAACGCGTGCACCACAGTATGGGCAGACATCCCTTGGACCAATATACCTGCCGCAGCTGGGGCATATGGCTTCAGAATCTCCTGCATACATTGAAATCCTAAACTATCAATACCACACAGTATCTCTTAAAACTACTCCTCCAACCAAAAGTGGGAAACCACGCACGCCACAGGCTCGCGTGGCTCCAGCCCATCAGACCAGTCTAACAAAAAGGGAGGAGATTATTGCCCTTTAAGTACTAAAAGCACAGCAACAGCCACAATTGAGAGCAGAAAGATGTAGAACATGCTGAACTCTGGTACAGAAGATGCGAAGTTGGACTATGTTCAGACGAGATTAAAGGGACAGGGTTACTCCCTCCTTCTCTACTGATATAGATGGCCTAAGCTCTCCTTTCGCCTCATAGATGTCGTTTAGGGTTATAGTGAAGTCATCCACCACCGCTGAATCGCCGATATATAGTGTAAGTGTCTCCTCAGCTAAGATTTGTGCATTTAGAAGGATGCAAGGCAGTAAGCATTGCCTGAGTTATTCAGTCTATCACTGTCTCTTTGATTAAAAGTGGGAAATTGTAAACTTTTCCGCCGTAGCATACTAATGCTTTAAAATCTTCAAGGCTTAGGTTTTTAAGGATTGGGGAGAGGAAGTCTTCTTTGGGGACAGTGTTTATCTCGGTTCCGGTTGAAATAGGGTTGACCGCTGGGAGGACGATCAAAAGCCGGCCTGAAACCTTGCCGTACATGTAGGCTTTAAACCTGACTTTAACTCCTATCTCATCCCTTACAGCGAAAACGGGGTGTTCATGGCCCATGATGACCACTTCTCCCCTCAGCTCTACAGGTTTATGGCCATGTATAAACTGGTATTTCTCGACGATCTGGTCTGGATCGTACATTGAGACGCCCAGCTTTTGGAGGATTGGGATAAGATAGTTGTCATGGTTGCCCCTAATTACGGATATTTTAACCCCGGTTCCCAAGAGTGTTTCAAGGAGGTCTCTTGTTTCAACCCACTCCTGGGCTGTGGACTCCCCAAACTCGTGTTTTACATCGCCAAGGATAAATAGGCTGGAGGGATTCAGACTTTCGATACCGTTAAGTATGGTTTTCTTTATCTTTCCATATTGGCTTCTCGGTATTGACACCCCCATCTTCTCTAATGCCTGCTCATACCCTATATGGAGATCAGAGAATAATAGGGTGTCCACGTCTTCAAGGTACAGCCCTCCACCATCTACTATCCGAACGCCTCGTGTTATGTATGGGCTCAAATGGAAACCACCAGAGTATGTTCCTGCTCTGTCTGGTACCATTAATATATTTGTCGTGGTATTTAAAAGATGTGAGGAAAGAGGAGATCTCCATACTCCTTGAGAGATCTAGGAAGTTTATGGGTGCGGCTGAGTACCACTATTCTAAAGGCGACTATGATCTAGCTATTTTCAACATAGAACAGTCGCTGCAGCTATTTCTTAAGGCAAAACTGCTCGAATGCGGGTTAGAATTCCCTAAAACCCATATGTTAAGGAAACTTTTTCTACTTCTTGGAGAGTACCTTGAGCTTAAAGATGAGTTTGAACAATTCGCGAGAAAGAGGTCAATAGAATTTTCAAGCTTGGAGGATGCCTACATAACAGCTAGATATTTCCCGAGGGAGTTTGAAAGGGATGAAGCTGAAAGGCTGAAGGATTTTGCCGTGGAGGTTGAGGAGTTTGTTAGAAAAGCTATTGGTAAGAGAGGCTAAGAAACGTGCTGAATATTTTAGGAACTTGCCATCATACCTGGAAAAGATGAAGAGAATCCTTAGAGAACATGATAGAGACTGCAGGATTTACATTTTCGGCTCTGTAGCGAAGAACAATAGCTGCCTCTTAAGTGATATTGATATCCTTGTTAAGACGAGGCTGAAGCCTAAATTTGCAATTGCGTTACTTAGGGATTCGGGGTTCGATGAGCCGTTCGAATTTCACATAGTTAACGAGGAAGAATTCAAGCTTTACAGGAAACTGATCGACACTATGAGAGAGATATAGCTTGTTGGCCTTTAACCACGTGCTTCTCTGAAATTATTGATAGAACCTGTCTGTGAAATCTTTCCAGCATGGATCTCTTATCTTCCATAAGTATAACATCGGATAAACCTTGTAACACTATGTTATGCGCAAATGGGCTTGGAACACTCAGCTCTGGAAGCAGGTGGAAACTTATCCGCCCGCTTTCCAGCATTTTGAGTACTTTAACAGCGTTTTCGACATCCATTAGGTCCTCAGTAATCTCTCTGAATGTTTCTTTAACTATTGGAAAGTTAGGTATCTCTCTGCATATTTCGAGTAGTTTGGCAGCGCTGATCTGCTGCCTGCTAACCTTGATTTCGTGGCCCTTGTAGTTTCTGAGTATCATGAACGCTCTTGCCGCGCAATGTCTGAACCTGCGTGCCATGAGTTCTGTTTTCCCGACAACCTGTTCTAATAGTTCTCTTATGTTCTTGCTTGTGACTTCCCTAAGGAATCCCCAGTCTATTTTAACATTAGCTGGGACTATTAGGGAGAACCCGTTGTCGGTCACTGTTACTCCAACGTTTCTGTTTATTTTTCTGCCCAAGACGTATGCGTAGGCCCTTGAAAGTGCGTCGTTTACTCTTCTGCCGAATAGTGTGTGAAATATTATGTTTCTCCTTCCATACTCGTCTAGATAATTTTCAATGTAGATTTTAGCATATGGTCTTGGGTTTTTGACACCAATGGATCTCAGAAATTGATATTGGAGCTTGAGGTATCTGTGAATCGCCTTTGCTGCTTTCTCCTCAACCCTGAAGTTCTCCACGTATCTTTCTATTTCTTCCTCATCCATGCCAGCTTCCAGCTTCTTGAAGTAGTCCTCTCTAAACTTGGAGATCTGGATTGCAAGGTCGAAGCTTAAAGGTAGCATCTCGGAGAACCAGCTTGGAACTGTCGGCTTCATGTCGAATGCAGGCTTGACGTATGCCTTCATCCCCCTTGCCCTAACGAACTCGTACACTTTTCCACCAAGGACAAACCTGTCTCCTGGGACAAGTCTCTCAAGGAACTCCTCCTCTATCTTCCCTATGTAGCTGCCGTCCTCCCCGTAGACCTTTACGGCGACGTGGTCTGGTATCGTACCTATGTTAAGGCTATAGATTACCCTAGCGTACTTGCCCCTTCTTCCGAATACTTTCTCCTCCGGGTCGTACCATATCTTACCGTACACCTTAAATTTCTCAAGCGTCTGGTAGCCGCCGCTTAGATATTTCAGCACTTCCTCGAAATCCTCCCAGGATAGTTCGCGGTAGGGATATGCTCTCCTAACCAGTTTGTAAGCCTCTATGGCATCCCACTTACGCTCGATAGCCATCCCGACGATATGCTGGGCAAGTACGTCAAGACAGTTTCTAGGCATCCTTGTCCTGTCAAGCCTGTTCCGGTATGCTTCTCTAACCATTACGGCTACTTCTACCAGGTCGTCTCTATCCATACATATAAACCTGCCCTTAACAGTGTCGTGGAGTTTATGTCCTGACCTGCCAACTCTTTGAAGGCATCGTGTAACAGACTTTGGAGAGCCAAGCTGAACGACAAGGTCTATATAACCTATATCTATTCCAAGCTCCAGGGACGTTGAACTTACCACAGCCTTTAGTTTTCCCTCTTTAAGCTTCTGTTCTACGTCAAGCCTCACGTCTCGTGAAAGAGAGCTATGATGCGCCCCAACGTCCTCCCCGAGGAGAGTAGCCTTCTCTCCTAGGTGTTTAAGATGGAATGACACCCTTTCAGTTCCACTCCTAGTGTTTGTAAATATCAGAGTGGTTCTGTGGCTTCTAATCAGGTATAGAAGCATCTTATACATTTCCTCCGACACTACTGATGCGGGAGTGTATATCAGATCCTCAACAGGGCTCAGTACTAGGAGATCCTTCTTTTTAACATAGCTTGCATCAACAATTACACAGTTCCTAAGCCTTCCATCCTCATTGTATCCTACGAGGAACTTTGCAACCTCTTCTAACGGGTGTATGGTTGCAGACAGCCCTATCCTTACAGGTTCCTTATCGACAAGGTTGGAGAGTCTTTCAAGAGAGAGACTAAGATGAGTTCCACGTTTAGACTCGTATAGGGAGTGAATCTCATCTACTATTACCCAGTTGATCCCGGATAGTTTGAATCTGAACTTTGGCGCATTTAACATTATAGCTAGAGATTCTGGCGTAGTGATTAGGATATGCGGCGGTTTTCTAAGCATCGCCTGCCTAACACTACTTGGTGTATCGCCAGTTCTAACGAGATGTCTGATCATCGGGAGCTGGGAGTTCCTGGTAGAAGCTAGACTATATATCTCCCTTAGTGGCTCGGACAGGTTTCTATGAATGTCGTTCCCAAGAGCTTTCAGTGGAGAAACGTACAGACAGTAAACTTGGTCTTCAAGCTCCCCGGAGGCTGCAAGGTCGAAAAGCTTACTAATAACCATTAGAAACGCTGAAAGAGTTTTCCCTGTTCCTGTAGGGGATGAAATAAGAGTGTTTTCGCCCTCTGAGATTGGTTTGAGGGCTAGCTTTTGAGGTGGGGTTAAACTCTTGAATTTCTGCCTAAACCATTCCGAAACGTAAGGGTTCAGGAGGTCTAATGCTTCAGTGAAGCTGAGTTCTTCCCTTGCGTACTTTATGCTTTCAGTCAAGTTTCTATGTATAATCCTTATTTCAAGGTTTTAATGTTATCTAGCCCTGAAAATCCTTCTTTCCATGCCTAGGAGGCCCCTATCCTTAAGCTCTTTTATTATTAGGTTTCTCACCCACTCTGAAACCGTTAGTCCCTCCGCGTTAGCGGCGTCTTCGACGGCTTCGGCGATCTTTGAAACCACCCTAGTGGATATTAGAGCCTCCTTATGGACACCTTTACTCCTAGGCATCTCGCATCACTACTCTATATAGTAGTGGTTTTAAAGATAAATTTTATCATTCTAAGCATACAATGAGATGGTCACAAATATCACTAAAATATACATGTGGATTAAAAATAAATCCTTAAACATCTATATAGGTGAATAAGGAGTAATCTTTAGGTGGATTTTTCAATCGTTAAATTTCTACGAGAAGGTGACGTTAATGCTACCGGAAGGTGGAAATAACGACTCTCCTGCTTGAAAGGCAAAGAAGGGGTTACGAGGATGCTTTCTGTCTGCGTTTCACTATGTAAAGTAGTAGGAATCCTATAACTAGCATGGGAATGCCAATCATCAGCTCTTTGGGTATTGTTATAGGAACTTCAACCTGCTCAGGCGCCTCCCCTGTTGCTAGCCAGACTATCATGTTCACAGCCATTCTAGCATTATCTTCGAAGTCGATGCTGTTATCCGTATAAGGTGAGAGTCCTCCTGTAAGAACGACTCTTCCAGCCCCGTATGTGGCTACTGCGATGGCTACAGGCTTCTCTCCTATTCTTACTGTGAAGACGCCACTCGCATCGAGCGCATATGAGTCATCGTCTCCCCACGCGACTGGCTCGGCTTCACCGTATATTTCGAGGGATCCGCCATTGTAAACTATTGCAGAAATACCCTGACATATAGGATGGTCTGCGAAGTCACTGATTATTGGATAGTATGCCCGTCCATTGTTGTTCGTGTCATCCATTATCTCGTCAAGCCTGAACTTGACGCCGAAAACATCTGAGATCGGGTTTAGAATGTCCGGCTGGTTGTACCTGTACCAGGAGGTTCCCAGCAGGAGGCCACCGCCGTTCTCAACGAATTTGTGGATTGCCTGTATTTCCTCGTCCGAAAACATTATGTCTTGAGGCTCACCTATAACCAGAACATCATAGTTCTGAAGCAGTTCAGTAGTTATGTAGCCGTCTGATAGCTGGTCTACCTGGAAGCCGTTTTCAGCCATTATCTGAGCCCACCTTGCCAGGGGACTCTGTGGTAGCTGGGCTGTCGGGAGTGGTTTGAAGTATTCGCCATGCGCCGCGTCTACCAGTATTTTAGCCTTGATTTCCGTTTCAGGCACGGCAGCGGTCTCTATAATGTTCTCGGTAGGCTGCTTAACAGGCTTTTTAGGTGCAAGGAACTCCACCTCGATGGGTTCGATCCCTGAGAGCCATGCGAAGACGTTGCATGCAAATTGATAGGTTTGCTCGTAAAGTATGTATGTTGATGTGGCAGCTCCGTAAGTCTTCCTGTCCGAGAAAAGCCTTGTACTACCTGAAATCACGACTCTCCCCTCTCCCACCTCCACTGCGGCAACAACCGGTGGCTTTGATCCCTCCTCGTACGTCTTTCTACCTGCTATATCAACGCTATAAGCATTCGGGCCGCCTCTCAGAACAATTACGGATTCATCTTCAACCTGCAACGTACAGCCATAGTAAACCATCTTCTTGTCCTTCATAAAGGCTGTAACTGGGTGTTCGGGGAAATCTGAAATTACTGGTTCAAACTCTCTCCCAGTATTTTCATACTCGTCAAGCAGCTGATCCCCAAGTGTGTTGGTTCCCGTATATCTGACTTTGTCTGATATCCCAAGCGCATCGAGAACTGTGTTAAGTGTCGAAGGCTGTCCGTAAGTATAGTTTCTCCCTCCGTACGTGTACTGTGAGTCACAGCCGAGTAGCAGGCCTCCTCCACCATTCACAAAGTTTACTATTGCATCTAGCTCTTCAGGGGTAAAGCTTGTATTTTCAGCAGGGCAGGGGATGAAGAGAACCGATGCTCCAGCCAGTGTTTCCTCTGATATGGTTTCTTCCAGGATTTGGACTGTTAGACCGTAGTAGTGTTCAAGATATTGTTGAAGGGTCATAAATGTGTAGTAGGTCTGTCCGTGGGTTGAATCTATAAGTACGAGGCCTCCTTGACCCCTTGACAATGCCATTGGAGTTAATGCTAGCATAAACACCAGTAACAAGGCTTCTTTCCTCGACATTTTATCTCACCTATATTAGGGCTTGCTTTATTTTTTCACCTATTGGTACACTTATTATACCTGCTATCGCGTTCCCTAGCGCCCATGAAAGGGTGACAAAAAGAACCCTCCCCCATGGGAAGTAGAGGTGTTGCAGGGCTGGCCTGTAAACCAGGAACAGGCCTAGCTGCATGAATACTCCACGTAGCCCTGCGACGGTAAAGCCGTCAAGGTACTTTAGTTTTCCCTTGAACGCGCCTTTACCCCTGATGAGAAGCCATAGATCTGAGGGTAGCCCCTCAATAAACGGATATGACCACCATAGAGGGTTGATGCCGTAGTAGATTACTTCCATGACGATGTTGTATATGAACAGCATTCCGCTAACTGAAAGCGGTTTCGCGATGACCATAGCTCCCGAGACGAGTATTATTATGTAAGGAGTATCGGCTACTGCAAACTCATAGGTGAAGGGGATTCTGTTTACCAGTGGGAATATGAACATTCTTCCCAGCCAGACCCAGACAACCATTAATGCAGAGAAGATTGACATGTATATGAGGTCTATGGTTCCAAGCCTTTTCAGGTATTTTGTCCCTGCCGCGTAGATCAGTGGTATCATTATTAGTGAGATTCCCGCTGTAGCGTAAACCCTCCACATTGGTGGAGGTAATATGTCAACCTGTTTAGAAGCTGTATACGTCTCACCCTCAGCGGTAACGGTAGCTGTAAATGTTACTGTTGTCTTTTCTTTTATCTCTCCGGACTCGGGGGGTCTTATGTAGAATTGCATTACTATGCTATTTTGTATTCCCGGCTCTAAGCTTTCTAGGAGTATGTATGGCTTCCCAGCTTTCCATTCTCCAGTGCTCATCTCCCCATATTTCAGAAGCTTATCTATGTCTGTCGGATCCCCTTTCAGGATCACAGGGGTTCTATCAGTATAGCCGGTAATAGGGCTTGGTATGGTGCAGGTTATCTCAACGTTGCTTAGGCTTCTCCCAAGGTTATTAGTAACTATGATTCTAACTATGTGGCTGTACCTGCCTGAAATCATTACTCCATCTTTAAGGTTTTTATCAGCTGGTGCAATTATTGTTATTGAGATTCCCTCTTGGCTAGCTGATGGGATGATTACGGGAAGCATTAGAGCAGCTGACATGAAGCCCATTATCAGTAGAACATGCGCCTTTACATCCATTATTTGACACCTCCAAATGGATTACCGATATTTCTGTTAAATGTTGCCAAGCAGTTTTATGCTTAAAAGCTTACCGTTCCGGCTTTAAACTACTCATTGTGACTTTGAACGACTCATAGAGAAGCCGTCCCAATCATATATTGTTGATAGGCACAGAAAGGATGGAAGCTTAGCGTTCGTCTTTTAGGTTACACCTCCCGGGGGTGCTCCATAGCCTAGGTATGATAGTATTACCCCAGCTATCATTATTGCTATGAGAATTATGCTTAGGATCTTGTCTGTCCTTTTCATTTTGATTTCCCTGAGATATGTCCTCTTAGACTTTGCTCTAAATGCTCTTGTTTCTGCGGCTACAGCTAGGTTTTTCCCACTTCTCATGGCTGATATAACAACGGGGATCGTTACGTAGGATAAGCCCCTTATTACCCTGCCAAGCGTCCCAGCTAGGACTACGGGATTGTAGCTTTTCTTCACCGACATGTCAAGCCCCCTTGCCTTTTCAGCGTTTAGCACTATTCCAGCGTCATGTAGGAACTTGGGAATAAATCTTATAGCTGTTAGAACCATGAACCCGATCTCGTATGGTAGGAACATCTTTGTTAGGCCGAATACGAGATCTGAGGGTCTGGTGGTTATCAGCACGAGGAGTGCCGCGCTGTTTACTGCTACGACTCTAAAGCCTTGGAGAAAACCGTATCTTAAGCCTTCAATAGTTATTCTCTCGAGGCCTATCATTGCAGGGAAGGAGTGCGTCCCTGACAGGTTAAATTTCAACTGGGGGATTCTGTATATTATGGTGACAGGCCAGTCGAAGCCAAGTCCGAAGTATAGGCCTTGCCCCCATGCCATTCCAAACAGTGGGAGGATGCAGAGGTATAGTACTGCCTTCGCACGTGTCTTTGATGGTCTAGCATAGAGCCAGGGTATTAGGGTTGCCAGTGACAGCCCTATAAGTAGGGGATACCAGCCTAGCAGTGCTGAAAGTAGTGAGACGCATAGGACATATAGGAACTTTACCCTTGGGTCTGTTCTGTGAACCAGACTGTCCTTCTTCTCATAGGTTAGTACGCTTCTTATCCCTCTGAGCCCGAGCAATTTAAGCATTATGAGTCCTATGATGCTTATCGGCCCAATCATGAATGCAGTGAAGTTTACCATGACCCAGAGGAACTGTACGAGTATTCCCTTAACCCACAGGGCGAGGGTGACCAGGGCTATCGCGGCAACTATGGCAGCCGTCGCAATTTTCTCCCATAATCTCATTGGTTACCACCTACCATAATACAGTTTACAAACTCGTCTACCGTCAGGATGTTTGGGGGTAGCCCATATTTCGTGAGGGATTGTGAGAGCTCAACTATAGCAGGCGGCTTAATCATTGTTTCCCTAAGCTTCTCCATAGGTAGCACTCTTCTAGTTGGGCCGTCGGCGAACACCTCTCCATCCTTTAGGACGATGGTGCGCCTTGTGTACTCTGCTATCACCCTCATGTCGTGGGAGATCACAATTATCGTTGTCCCTCGACTGTTTAGCCTTTCAGCCAGCTCCATAAACATTCTAGTATGGCCGTAGTCCTGCCCGTTCGTCGGCTCATCCATTATTAGTATTTCAGGGTGCATTGCTAGAACGGAGGCAACAGCAACACGGTGTCTTTGCCCTCTGCTCAACGCATGGGGATGTCTATCCTCGAATCCCTCTAGTTCCATTATTTCAATAGCTTCTCTAACCCTTTCTTCTATTTCGTCTTTAGGTAAGCCTATATTTTTCAGGCCGAACGCAACCTCGCTCCACACCGTATTGTTGAAGAGCATGAAGTCAGGATTCTGAAATATATAGCCCACCTTTTTCGCGAGGAACCCCACAGATGCTTCCCGGGTATCTATTCCAGCCACTAACACCCTTCCCTTGGTGGGTTTAAGTAAGCCTAGGAAGTGGGAGACAAGGGTTGACTTCCCCGCACCGTTCTGTCCAATTATTCCTACATATTCCCCCTTATAGATGGTTAGATTTATCCCTTTTAACGCCTTTACACCATTTGGATATATATGCCATAAATCCTCCACTTCTATAATTGGATCTCCAACTTTTACCTCTTCGTCTTCAAGTTTTAAATCCGGCCTTACAGACCATGAATCCCTACTCTTAACCAGGAGATCCCTAGCTTCGTCTACGGTTAACGGGGTCTTAACCCTATCGTACTTTAAACCTTTAACTTGAAGCTTCACCGAGGCCTCAGCAACCTCAGGCCCTCTCACGCCAAGCTTATTTAGGAGTTCTAAGTCTCCAAATACGCTTCTTGGATCAGAGTCTGCTATTATCCTCCCCTGGTGCATCAGTAATACTCTGTCAACATATTTCGCCACATCCTCAAGCTTGTGTTCCACTAGGATTATTGTCGACTTATACTCTCTGTTTATCCTTTTAACGACTGATAGCACCTCGTCAGTACCCAGGGGGTCTAGGTCCGAGGTAGGCTCATCAAGGATTAGTATTTTAGGCTTCATCGCCAGAATCGAGGCTATCGCAACCCTCTGTTTCTGGCCACCTGAGAGCGTCGCTATCTCCCTGTCTCTTAAATGTTCTATCCCAACACTTCTAAGTGCGTCATCGACACGCTTTCTTATCTCGCCTGTGGGGAGTGCAAGGTTCTCAGGTCCGAACGCAACCTCCTCCTCCACTGTTAGGTTGAATATTTGATCGTCAGGGTTCTGGAACACTGTACCCACATGCTGCGAAAGAACGGACAGCGGAGTTTCCCTGGTGTCTAACCCTTCAACAATGACCTTTCCACCCATCTCTTCCTCTATTACATGGGGTATGATCCCGTTAATACAATTTACAAGGGTTGTCTTACCGCAGCCGCTCGGGCCAACCAGTAGCACAAACTCGTTTCTTCCAATGTTCAAGCTGAGGTTTTCTAATACGGGTTTTTCCCCTCCAGGATACTTAAAGGTTAAATTTTGAATCTGTACAGCCCAGTCCATTGTCAATCACTCTCAGCCGAGAACCGTTGTTCAAGGTTGATACATGCAATGGACTATTAAAATAATAATAAAGCTAATGGATAACCCCAGTAAGGTGGGATGTAATGTCTAAGAGACGGCTTATAGCCTTTGTGATTCTCGCAGTATTGCTAACAGCGGGCACCCTTACGATTGGAGATCGTAGCAAGTACTGGCGTCTAAATGTCTTTCTAGCATGGGTAGATGGACCTCTAACCGCTGTAGGTTTCGTGTTGGCAGTGGTATCCGCCACGTATAGCCTGATTAAAAGACGTATAGATAAAACGCTACTGATAGTAGTTGTAGTTTTAGCCATTATCCCAATAGTGCCTTTCAAAGCCGGAGCAGGGAGCACACCGGTACCTGTCACGCCTGTACAGGCTGCGAAGAATCTAATTATAGTTACATTTGACGGTGTAAGGGCGGATGTCTTCTGGAGTTCAAATGTTACTACAGCAAGATGGCTTGGTGAAAACGGAGTATCTGCTGAAACATTCTACACTGTGTTTCCAACAGTGACGTACCCTGCACACACGTCCTTGTTCACTGGTGTAAGCCCGGAGGTCCACGGCGTCCATGAAAATGAGGGCGACATCATGAGGATTGCCTGTATGAAGTTTGAGACCATAATGCAGCTATTGAAGTCTCATGGGTTCAGGATCGGGGTTGTCGGAGGCTATTTCCTCAGGAACACAGTTATCGGTGTTGGAGGAGACATGGTTGAGGTTGGCATGTTATCCCCCGACAAATCCGCGGATCATGCAATAGCATTCATAGAGAGATACCATGATGAGAGATTTTTCCTTGCAGTTCATATGGCTGAGTCTGACAGCATGGGCCACCTATACGGTGACAGCAGCCTACAGTACAGGGCTGCCATAGAGTTTCAGGATAGACAGCTTGGCAGAATAGTTAACGAACTCGAACAGGCTGGAATCCTTAATGAGACACTTATTTTCCTCACCTCCGATCATGGTATGATGGGAAATAAGCACCACAATGTTATCCCATTATGTGATGTTCTATGCGTACCAATAGTTATGTATGGGCCAGGCCTTAGGAAAGGATTTAGACTTCAGTCTGCAACCATCATTGACTTAGCCCCAACCGCATGCTTCCTTCTAGGATTAGATCCGCCGAGGAACTCGGAAGGCCTAATATTATTCCCGGCCTTAGACCCTGCATTGATTGGGGAAGATAAAATCGAGCCTTTGTGGAGTGAAACATATAGGTATGGAGTTATTCTCATCAGAAATAGAGTGTTATTCAAGGTTTTGAGATGCTACTCTGCGGTCCTTGTAGCCTTAATATCGCTGGCCTTAATATCTAGGGTAAGAAAATCTTGATGTATCGTTCCTTAACCTCTTTTCTGGAATAGAGGTAGTATTTTGCCTATTGATCCAGCCACATATTTCAGTATTACCAGCTGGATCATAAGTGTTACTGCACCAAGGAAAAGGGATGCCACAGCACCTCCAACTATGGCTACTGCCTCTGCTATTATTTCTACACCCATATTCTCCAGGGTTTGCCTTATGGTTGAGAGGAATATTCCTTTGAAGGCGTAGATTACGGCTGCAAAGGTCAGTGAAAGTATAACCAGATGTTTTAAAAGCTTCTTTGACTCGGAGAGATTCTCTGTAAGGTTGATAATTGTCGAGTATTGTTGAATCACAGATAGGCCTGCGAGCATGAGTGAAAGGGGTATGTTTGGCGAAGCGTAGATTGAGGATATAAGGTCACCAATCACAGCGCTCACAAAGAGTATTTTAACATTTACGCTTTTCATAAGCATGGGTGTTATGAGAAGAGGAATGAAGGGAACGTAGGATGCCAGCGTATAGATGGCTGTGAGGATAGCTGTTAGGGATAGCTCTTTAGATTCGAGCATTACTGTTCACCTGTACGGTCTCCTTGAATATACCTTAAGTAATACTTATATTTTGTTTGGTAGTCTCCGGCCTTGTTGAAGGACTATCTTATGGTTATGTTTAGGCCGGATAGCGGATTCAAAAGGATTAAAGAGAAGCATGGCATGGTAACGCCGGCATTCTACGTCATCCTAACCTCTGTGGCTGGGAGTATGGGAGCTTATATCACATCTATTTTCCAGCCGGAGGCCTATATTCCCGGGGTGGGCTGGGTTCTTAAAACATGGGATCTGAAAGCCTATATTCTGGGGTTCCTGTTGAGACCGCTAATTTCGCTGCTCTCGTGGATCGTACTGTCGGTGCTTTCATGGCTCATCGCTAGAGTCATAGCTGGGGAGGCTGGGCTTAGAGGCTGGCTTACGTTTACATCAGCGTCAACAGGCCCTAGGCTCATACTTGCCGTGCCATGGGGGCTCCTCCCAGTGTATAAGATCGTAGTTGTATTTTCAGCGGTGTGGAGTCTGATTTTAACTGTCACGGCTGCAAGGCATTACTACATCCTCAACTGGGGTAAGGCTCTTTGTGTGTCGTCGCTACATGTTCTCATCGGAGTTTATAATATTGTGGTTAGCTTGAGATACATGGTGTAACGATGGAGCACATAACAATATTAACTGTTTATTCGGCTCTCTCAAGGGAAGTAGAAGCTTACGCGAAGTCACTCCATGAGGCAGTGCTTGAAAGTGTCAGTAAACAGTTCAAAAGCTGCTCCGGAGTTTTAGCCTGTAAACCGGAGGATGTTAAGGTTGGCAGTGAAGATTTTGTTGTTATCAACGTTGCCACAGGAGGTACTGAGAAGCTCATAGTGGGGTCCTACAGGAAGATACGGTACTCTGTTATTGCTACATGTGGAAATGCTAACAGTCTTGCCGCAGCTTTGGAAGCTAAGGCTAGGCTTATGGAGGAAGGTTATAAGCCAAGGCTTGTCTACTACGAGTCGCCCTCCGACCTGCCAGACTTGCTGACGGATTTTTACAATGGTTTCAGGGGGAGCCTGAGCCTCAAAGGGTTTAGAGCTGTCTCAGTAGGAGGGCCATCGCCGTGGCTCGTCGCTTCGGCGGATGACACGACAAGTCTTGGAAGGCTAGGGTCGGAGATTGTAACAGTTAGTATGGAAAGGCTGATAGAAGAGTATAAGAAGATAGATGAGGAGTCTGTGTTGAAACATAAACTATATCAAAGGTTTCGAGGGCTGTCTTTCGACGATAAAGCCCTTATTGACTCACTAAGGATGTATCTTGCACTTAAGGGGATTATTGATGGTGGAGATTTCAGCGGGGTAACTATTAAGTGCTTCGACCCTATAGGGCTGGTTGGCATTACGGCCTGTCTCCCCCTTGCCATCATGAATAGTGAAGATATCATTGCCAGTTGTGAGGGAGATGTTAACATGCTATTAACAATGAAGCTTCTATCCACGTTAGCCGGAGGACCGGTGTGGATGGCGAATCCCGTAAGAATAAGTGGAGAGGATGTACTAACCCTTGCACATTGCACTGCGCCTCTTGCAATGCTCTCTGATATAGAGCTCCAGACACACTATGAATCAGGCCTCGGTGTGGCTGTACGCGGCCGTGTGGAACAGGGAAGGGTTACGCTGGCTAGGATAGGGGGGAGGAAGCTTGACTCTATGTTTGCTGTTACAGGGGAGATAGTTAGGAGTAACATGAAGTTCAAGAATATGTGCCGGGTCCAAGCTGAGGTTAGGCTTGACTCCGGGGTTGGCTGGTTTCTTGAAAACAGTGTCGGCAACCATCTTGCCCTTGCATATGGCGACCATAGGAAAGCTCTTAGGACTGTATGTGACATTCTCGGGCTTAAACCCGTAATTTACGGTGTATAGGTGACTCATCATGCCCCTTGAAGAGTTTTATAATCGATACGACGTTTTCAGGGATCCTGAGGGATACTCATATCATGTAAGAGCCAGGAGAGGGGAGCTAAATGGTTATCTACTTACTTGTGGAAGCCCTGAACGTGTAGAGATGGCTAGAGGGATGCTTAGTGATGCTAGAATCGCAAGTAGAAGGAGAGGCCTTCTAGTGGTGAACGGTTACTACAGGGATACCCCTATAACTGTTTTTACCACGGGAATCGGGCCTTCCTCAGCCGAGATAGTTTTCACCGAGGTTCTTCTTAACATCGACTTTAAAAGGTTTAGAAGAGTCTCTGTTGTCAGGGCTGGAACCTGTGGGAGCTGGCAGCCTCATGTTAAGCCCAACGATCTTGTCATAGAGAGGGGTGTTGTTAGAGACGACGGTGTGAGTCATAAGATCGCCCACCCGGCCTTCCCGATCGTAAATAGCGATCTTATGAGTCTCGTTCTTATTGAAACCGCATACCACCATGGATTTAGGGATAGGGTTTGGATAGGGCCTGGGATATGTAAGGACGCGCTGTATGCTGATGAAAGCCCTAACAACAGGTCAACAATACCTGAGCTGCAGAGGCTTAAGCAGAGGTCTTTCGAATATATGGGTGCCCTTGCAACCTCTATGGAGTCTTCGGCGTTGTCGGCACTTGCAACATATTACACCCAGGCTTTCAGGAGGATAGGGCTGGATGTCAAAGTGGAGTATGGCTGCATACTACTTGTCGTTAGCCCATACTACGCTTCAACATCCGAGGTGGAATTTAAAGTCTCACCCAGCTCGGAGGAAAACATGGTAAGACTTGCGCTTGAGTCTCTCAATAGGAAGAGGATGCTTGACGAGAAGTATCTGGATGGCAGGAGGGACGTGGAACCCTTGGATAGCGAGGCAGTTGGCTGGATGCTATACCACAGGCTATGCTAAACCATGAAGCCTTATGAACCTATATACCTTGTTACAGAAGTTATTACTGGAGGGTTCTCAACCATGAATGAATAGTTGTTTATCTCTCCATACCCGTTGCCATTGTACACCCAGAGGATTCCTGACCATGTGATCACCGTTATCGTCTGCGGCTCAGCCGGATATGATATTGGAGATGTTTTAGGTATGTAGCTTCCATCTATAGGCTTCATCTCTATTATATATTTGTTACCAGATCTAACAACCACTATTCCACCCTTATTGCTCTGGCTATACAACGCTTGCAGATTTTGCTCGGTAAGCATTAGTGCTATTCCAAGGTTCTTCCTTTCATGGTAGTGGACTATCCAGTTATGATCCCCTCCCCCGCTGCTAGATCCGTTGTAGAATTTAGCATAGTTCTCGCCTGACGGGAGCCTGGTAACTATTTGAGTTCCATTCTCCGCCGCGAACTTCTTGAATCCTGTTTTGAGGTATATTACTCTAAAGTCGCTAATCGTCTTTTCGGTTACCCTGTCAAGGATGAGGTGAACTGTGAAGGTTATGTATTTTGTGTAGGCTGGGAACGTAACTATCACGAGCACGTAGGTATCTGGCGAGTTTGGTATTCCATGTATATTGTAGGGCGGGGGACAGTTGCTATACGGGTACTCTAATTCAACTAGAAACATATTCCTAGCGGTGTTTTCAACTATTGTATCAGTATAGGATCCCCATGCTGCTGCTTCCTTGTAATTCGCTCTGGCGAACTCTATATATTCGTAGGTGCTGCTTGACGAGGTTCTAGCAAGTCTAAGCTGGAATGGGTTAAGGGTGCACCCGCTCCAACTCCCAGTTCCTACTATTTGCGCCCAGTAGTTGCTGTTCCAATATTTTGAGTTTGGAGATTGCTCTATGCAGTGGAGGTCGGTAACAAAGCTGGGTGGATCAGCGTCCATGTCATCGACCCACCAAATATCAACGCCTGAGACTGTTGAGTTTAGTGGGAAGCATATTCTATTGTAGTAGTTTATGTGGTTGTGAGGGTTTGCTATCCCAAGTGGGAACAGGTTGTTGGAGCTCCAGTCCTCTATCTGGAATGGTATTGGCTTCCCATCTGTGGTGTTTATTCTTAGAAGTCTTCCTGGTATGGGGGGCAGGGGCATCGGCTCTGCGCTACCCTCAAAAGCTATTTCGCTCCCTATGAAGTACCACTTTCCATCGTTGAAGACCTCTACGGAGTAGATGGCATGGGATCCTGTTTGAGAGTGTTGTATTGAATATTCATAGCCTCTAACGGAGAATGCAACCACCTTTATACCCCTGATATCTTCAACCATAACCAGGAGGGGGACTGTTCCGTCTTCGAGCTTCGGACCTAGAATGGTATGCCTAAGGTAGTATCTTCCATCTGAGAAAACGTTCTCTATTCTTACCGTTCCTTCAACCCACATTCTCTTGCTTTCGTCGAAGTACCATATTCTAAAGTTCTTCTCGTTCAGCCCGAGAACAGGTGTGTTTCCTTCCCTTAAAACTTTAAGGCGAAGCTTACCCATACCGGACCTTATGATCTCAACCTTTAACATGTAGAAGGCTTGTCCGAAAACGTTGAAAGCATAGTTGTAAAGGCCTATGGTTGTCAGGTTAAAGTTGAACCTGATCGCCGCCGCGGTTACACTTGTAGGGTGATACCAGTATGCCTTGAAAACTTCTCCTTCAGATATACGTCTCCGTGGCAGCCTGGGATCAATAATAACTTCATCGCTGAAATACGCAAATTCAACCCCGTAAGATGTCAGTGATGAAAAGATGGTGTCGAAGCAGTCCTCCATGTACTGAATTGCTCTCTCCCTGGAGAATGTTCCGTTCCCCGAGTACCAGAGGAGCTCCGAATAGGTGGCGAGGGATGCTGAGACAGCCCTCTCCAGGGAGTTTTTAACGGTGTCTACGATTGGGATGTGGCTGTATGTGGCTTTGGGTACTATCTCAAGGATTTGGCTTCTGAGTATTAGGAGTGATGATATGAATATTAGTGAAACGAGGAGAACCGTAAATATGTAGGTTTGCCCCTTAACACGCCGCCCTTTACGCTTAGCCATTTTACCCACCTCCTATATAGGCCATCTTAAGCACTAGCACTCTCAATCCTACGATTGCTTTCTCCAGCAATTCGTTTAGTGAAGGCCGGAGATATGAGAGTAATGCGATAACCGAAACCCTTATGTCGGGAGTTCTAGTGAGTCCGACTTGTATGAAGGCTCCTTTACCATTTATTAACACTGAAACTGGTAGGTATCCCTGTTCTTCGTAGAATATTTGAATATCGACTTTCCACCCTCCAGCTTCAACCCATGACCTGCTTAGTGCTCTTGAGCTACTCTGGTACGGAGGAATCTGGATCCCATAGGTGTTCATGACTTCGAATCCTTCTTCGGTAAGATAGACAAGTCCTATGTCTTTACATCTCCAAGTCCCATCGTTAGGGTTATCCCTGATTATTGTGGACAATCCTTTACAAGCTATACAGTAAAGTCCAGTTACACCCCAAGCTTTCCACGAGGTATACGCACGGTTAGAAACATAGTAGAATGGGTAACCAACTATACTTACCCATATCCAGCCGTCCTGGATTATCCCCTCACGGATATGCCTTAAATATTTAATCCACTGTGGATTTCCATTAGGTGGGGCGCCTGAAACATATTGTCTTGGAATTGGAATAACTTCTCCGTGGCAGTTCACAATGGTGACGTTTTTAGGTCTAGGGTTGAATAGTTCCTCGTAGAGCATATCTGTTGACGTTATAATTACTACTTCCTTGAAGTATGGTTCTAAATATTGGTAGAGGGATTGGGCCATCGTAGCCGGTGTATATCCTGTTATCCACCATCCGGGAGCATCTTGGCATGCTATTATGTAGCAGGTCATGTTTATAGGTTCTGGTAGAACTTTGAACGATATATTCTTCGGTGAAAGATAGTAGGTTACTGTTTCGGCCCATCTCCGGGGTGGCTTCTCATAGTTGGATGCTGAGCCCTTAACTGTTAAGATCAGGTTTTCAGCCTTTGTGACGCCCTGCGGGGTGGATTCGAAAGCTTTCTCACTGTACATGTAGACTGTAAGGTTGTATGCTATGTTGGGCGGTATTAACAGGTTTAGCTCTTTCTCAAGCAGGTCCCATCTCTCCTCGTACACGAAGTAGCTGAGGTATCCCCTTTCATCAAGTATTCTGAGAGCGCTCATTCCAAGATTCTTTAAGGGGGGTGATGAGTACAGTCTCGACTCTGGAAGGGGGGAGACATAAGCCATTAAGAGGATCATGGAAATTGCAAGGGTGATTGTAAGGAGAACTTCCGTTACACGTACAACCCCGTGTCTCCGCATTTTTCAACCACCAGTCCTCCAAAATTCTATTTTAATCCTATATGTGCATTCACCGATCCTTACGGCTCTGTAGTAGACAGCGACAGTGAAAAGTGTGGGACGCCCACCGTAGGACCATTCCCTTCCAAGATAAGGGATTCCCCATGGAACCACGTAAACATGCCAGTCGTAGATTTTAGTGTCATCTGGCAGGGTAGTCTCAGTAAGTACGCCGAGTAGAATAAAGGATTGCTCCCATGGCTCTGAAAGATTTATTCTTGCGTACTTGCTGAGTATTCTATCGCCTGGTGGTACAACTTCTATAAATTTTATCGGTGTTTCGGTCAGGTTTACAGGGATGAACCCCATTGGAGACTCCTTTGAAAGAATAAGCTGCCAAGCTGTAACGTTGAGTAACGTGTACGACTCAACCCTTAGTGGATATGGATACACGATTATACATTCCCCAAGGGGAGAGACGTAGATCAGGGATAGTTGGGGGTCATCTGCTGTGTAAACAAAATAGTTGGTGGTGTCGAACATTGAGACGGATATGAATAAAACCCAGGGGTAGAGTCCAACGTCTACATTAAATGAAAGCTGCCCAATCCCCTCGATAGAAGTGTAAGCCCTGGCATACCCTGAAGTGGGGGTGGGGTATTGATCCCCCGGCTGCTTGTTTGCGTATAGAAGCAGGCCTCTTATCTTAGCATGGTAGACAGGCTCACCCATTGACGAAACATATATTGTAAAGTTTATGAAGTTGCCACTTATCCTTGTCTGTAAGAGGGACGCATTTAATATTGGGGTAAAGGTTAACCTGAAGCCATACTCGCTTTCAAGCCCAAGGTTGGAGATTACATATGAGTATGGAACATGGTAGTTTTCACCAACAATAATATAAAACTCGTTCTGGGGATTGGAAGGATGAGAGGGGTCAACCTCAAAGGCTTGAACAGTTTGACCATACAGAGTTACGTTTTTCGGTTTTTGAAGCCTGCAAACCTTAAACGGGTTTAGGATATAGGATGTCTTGTTAAATCTACCGAGGCCAAATGCCTCGGGGTACTCATACCCAACGTATAAAAGCGGGGGAGGAGACGGGTTCGACGTGGGTAGCACCCAGTGGCCTGGAGGCCATGGGATATTCGGGGTAGAGGATGGTTTATACCAGTCTAAAGGCTCCCCGTAGGAGAGAATAAACTGGTCTACTACAAGGTTGGTTCTCTCGAAGAAAACCATGCTCTCAGCATAGTTTATGGATCTAAGCATCAATGTTAAGGCAGCGCCTGAGAGAAGCACGAATATAGATATGAAGCCCAAGGTTGACATTACGTAGTCTATCGCTGATGAAGGCATCCCTATTCACCCTCTATACTTACATAGATTATCCTTGTATTGTTTGGCAGGGTGACCCGGTGACAGATGAGCCTTATGTTCTGGGTGCTTTGCACAGGCCCCCCGCTCAACAGGACGACGTGCCTGCCTATGGGAAACATGCTTTCTCCTCTTAGAGAAGCACCTATACACTCTACACTCACCCTTATAGCCCTCGTAGGCTGGCTTACCTGTTCAAGGTTTATCATATATGTGTATCTGCCAACCGTTTTCGGCGGGGACAGTAAAACCTTGATCATCACCGTATCATTCTTAAGATCAGGGCTCTGGGCAATAACAATTGTCTGGTAAACCTCATTCGCTATCAAAAAAGCTATATCTTTGATTCTCTCCCGGATTATTATATTCTGGTGGAAAGTTGAGGTGGCGAAAGCCATATACACGAAGAAGAGGGACACACCTATCAGGGTTGTAGTCAATATGACTTGGGACACGGCGACATATGGCATGGCTACCACACCACAATTTTAACATATGCAACGTGCACAACAAGAATATCTGTGCGGAACGAGTAACTCATAGGGTCAAAGTCTAAATATTCTGTAGGGAGGTTGAGGGGGTGAACGCTTATGACAATCTGCATATTGTCCCCGGAAATGATAGATGTATTTGTAATCGTGCAGTTCGCAATCAGGTACCTGGAGCTTGCACGTAAAAATGACCTGTCATAGTAGAAGGATATTATCATGACCCTTGTCGACTCCTTTACACCCTCAGGGGTCACGTACTGAGACCTTAATATTTTAACTCTAGGTAGCAGGGCAACGTCGAGGGTGTCGGTGTAGTCGAGTTCTTCAACGCTTATTACTCTAACGGTGGGGTCTGCGGCTCCTAGCGTTATGAAGCTCTTGTTCATAAGGGGGTATAATGTTGAATGGTAATGGTTACCCCTGGTATACCTGCGTATTGGCATCCTAAACATAGGTATGTCTGTTTCCACCCGTAGGAAGTTGTTGCCGTTAATGGTGATTACGTACTCATATGCGTCTTCTACCACTTGGAGATATCCGAATTTAGGGTTGAAATCTATGCTCCGGGTTGCACCTACATTCCATGCCGCATCTTCCACGTTCATGGCGAAGGCCACCATTGTTGATTCAGCGGCTTTAAACTCGCCTTCTCCCTGCTGGCTGAACAACACCATATTTGAGTAGAGAGAAACAGTTATTACAGCCCCCAGGATTATAGTAAATACTATTATCGTAGATAACACCGCTGAAAGCCCAATTTTACCGGCCACCGGGTCCCCCTACTACTTCTAAACTTCTATAAGTTTATAAAAATTCCTGCTAAATGGATATCACATAAATGCAAAAAGATTGAAAAATTTAATTAAGATTTTCAAGTATATAACATAAGAAATAGTGGGGTTTAAATAAAGGATGAGGAAAGCTCCTTAAGCTTCGCAAAGGGGTTTGAACTCTTAGCAACAGCCGACGCTAGAAGAACTCCATCCGCCCCAAGTTCAATGGCTTTCTGGACATCCTCAGCCGTTGTTATACCTGCGCCGCAGTAGACGAGAACTGAGGGGAAGTGATCTCCTATAGGCTGCACCGATGATACAATTATTTCAGGTTTAGCTTTAGAAACAGATATACCTGTACCTATAAGCTCCGGTGGCTCTACTGCAACTATGGAGGGTTTAAGTGAAGCTACGGCAAGGGCCTCCGCTGGTGTCTGCGCACACGCCACAGAAGTAAGCCCTAGATCCCTGAGCCTCTCTAAGACTGCGCTTAGATGGTAAAGTGGAACCTTCCTCTCACTGTGGTTTATAATGCTACCACTTATCCCGTAGTCGGGGAGCATGTCTACCACTATGCTACCAGTGTGAGCCCCGTACCCATAAGGGTCTAAATGTTGCACATAGACAGGAATTTCAACTTCTCCGGCTATAAGGGCTGCGTCAAGCATGTTGGGAGCCACCGCAACCAGGACCCCCGTCTCCCTATAGACCTTCTCCGCAGCCTTGGCTATTTCTAACGCCCTCCTTCCCGAGGCTTCCTTGTACGCTTTAAGATTTACTATTATCTTGGGATACAATTATTCACCTTTGAACCTCTCCTTAAGCTTCTCAAGTATCTGAGGCAACGTGGTATACTCCATTTCCTGGGATTCGATCCTATGCGGCATGAATGGGCCGTGTCTTCTGAGGTAGTCTGCTATCAGGCTGGCTGTATTCCTAGCCAAGTCGAATGCCACATCGTCGAAAAGGTCGCTTGGGCCTATAAGTCTTCCGTCTGCTATGTTGAAGCCGAGTGCAGAGATCCTTGGCAGCCCATCGAACCTGGTAGGCTTTGCATCCCTTATTGAAACAGGCATTAGCGGGCCGTAGTGGCTGCCTCTCATCCAGCCCGGGACTAGGTGGGGGTGCGAGAATGCTTCAAGTATTTCTCCAAGGGCGGGTAGGCCGTGTTGAGCTCTTACTATGGCTACGGGGTCATCCTTACCTACATACTTCCCCGCTATTTTGCTAAGCTTGGTGGTGCTTACGGCTGCAGCTATAAGTCCGTCTTTCCTCCATACCCTTCTTATAACGTATCTACTAATATCACCTATCAGGGCTAGCAGGTCATATAGTTCCTCGGGAGCTGACATTATCACTGACTTATCCTCTTTCACATCCATTACTTCGAACTGGAAGCCTGTATGCATCTTCGGGTCGATGACAAGCCCTGCCGTGTTAAATGGGTCTGCGAAGATCCTGTATATTGGCAGGTTAAAAGCTCCGGGGCTTGTCTTGTCAGCCATGAAAACTACAACAGGCTCTGAAGGCCTCTCCTCGAACTCCAACTCTGCGAAGCCAGGCCCCATCCCCTTCAGGTTCCCGGAGAACGAGTCTACAAGAAGGTCCTGCCCGGCGCCGTAAAGCTTGAGTTTCCTCGCCAGTTCGGTAGCCTCTCTGAAGGTTTCCCATGCAAGCCTATGGATCTCGCTGTCCAGTTCCCCCCTTCCGTGGGTGATGATCAGCTGAAGGTCGTCTCCGACAGATGTTACATAGTAGTCTTTTATGAGGCCTTGCTGCTTGGCTGACTCAAGCTCTTCTCCTGCTTTCTTGATAAGCGCCTCAGGAACGATGTGATGCCCCGCTAGACTACCTATATCCGCTTTTATAACAGAAAGTGTTATCTTCCCCATTAATCTCCCAGATAGAAACACTAACTTTCAACTTAAAATTATTGAACCCCTCTCTATGATCCACGTCAAAAATGATCCGAATGTATCGCTCAATCGTCTATAGGGAGCTCAATGTGCGCGCTCAACCATCCTTACCCATTGAAAATAATGATTCCCCGAGCTTAGTTTTATTTAAACTGCCTACCACCATAGAATATGGGACAGGATCTAGATAGGACCATGGATGTAAAGCCCGACGATAGATCAACGATATCTGAGTCATAAAGGCTTAAGCAAAGGTCTTTCGAATATATGGAGCCCTAGTAACCTCTATGGGGTCTTCAGTACTATCAGCACTGGGAACATATTATCTCAAGCGTTTAAAAAACTGGACTAGACATTAAAGTGAAGTATGGCTATATACTGCTTAGCGTTAGCCTATACTTCAACATCCAATGTAGAATTCGAAAGCTCCTCAGGATCAGAGGAGGGTATAGTCAGACTTGCACTTGAATCTCTACGTGGAAAAGTGAATGCTCGACGAAAATACATGGAAGAGATGGGGATATTCCCCCTGGGGACACAGATGCAGAGGCGGGATGCTATGCAACAGGCTGTCATAGCTGTGGCATTTAGCACGCTACATGCTTGCCACAGGGACTATAATAGTCCCAAGCTTCGGGTGTAAAGTAGTTAAGCCCAGCCTTTCAAGATCTGCTGTTTCAAACGTCACAATAGAGACAGGTGTTAATAGGTAGAGCGAGATAATAGCGAGTGCTGAAAAGATTATAATGAGGGAAACTACAGCCTCTATAGCTCTAACCTGACCCATATCCCGATGCAAAGCAGATATAGGGCCTCCCAACGGCAAAACCTCCGAGTTCAGTCTGTCATACTCCAAAGTATGAAGTCAAAGTTGTACGCTAACCCTGTAACAGTTACAATTCTATGTAATGTGACCGACGCAACACCTGGCGGAGGACTATATCCATAGTACGCGTCTCCAGGAATATTGACCACCGGGTTTATCACCACCCAGTATCTACCATCCTCATACATACATGTCGAACTTGATGTCTATAATATGTAAGAACCTGCCTTCTCAAAATTTAGATTAGACCCTTCTCTTGGCATATTTTGAGACTGCAGCCTGGATGACCCCTTGCACTAACTTTTCGAGTTCTAGCGTTTTCTTCTCCGAAACAGCTTCAACGCGGTATTTTATCTCCGGCTTAGTGTTCGAAGGCCTTACAAGTATCCATCCATCTTCGAATAGGACTTTCACACCATCAATCTTCACTACTTCTCCTTCCAGCCGTGATATCTTCTTTTCTACTTCCCTCATAATGGGTTCCTTAAGCTCTTGGGTTACGATTATCGATCTCAGCGGTGTTGAGTAGTACTTTGGCAGCTTCGCTATTATCCTTGAGAGCCTGTCTATCTTGGATATTATGGTAAGCATCCTTAGAGCTGAGTATGTAGCATCGCTGAAAACCTTGCTGTCGCCAAAGTAGAAGTGGGATGCTATCTCACCTCCTAGGACTGCCTTTTGCTTCTCCATCTCCCTCATCATGTATGAATGTCCCACTCTCACCATGACTGGAATTCCTCCCAGCATCCTAACTGTGTCTTCAACTGTTTTGGAGCAGCTAACATCGTAAAGCACTTTTCCACCAACCGTTTCCCTCAGGATGCTATATGCATAAACGGCTAGAGGTATGTCTCCAAGATATCCCTGACCATTTTCGTCTACAAAGACAGCTCTGTCTCCGTCCCCATCATAGGCAACTCCGAGGTCAGCGTTGAAGTTTTTAACAGCCAGTTTCAACGTCATGAGATCATACGGGTCCGGATCAGGAGATCTTGTTCTAAAGTATGGATCTACAGCCTCGTTTATAAGTTTAACCTCGCACCCCGCCTCTTCGTAAACCCTTGAAGCCACGTATGAAGCTGAGCCTCCACCGACATCTATAACCACCTTCAGGTCTAGACTGAACATTCTGACAAGGTTGCTTACGTATTCCTCTTGAACCCACGAACAATCCTCAATACTTCCACGCCTTCTGGTGTAGGAGCCTTTGTTATAGATCTCTACTACCTTTTCCAGGCCGAAGCCCATCCCTATAAGATCCGAGTTTGAATCACAAAGTTTTATCCCATTCCACTCCGGAGGGTTATGGCTTGCAGTAACCATCACACCTCCGTCTGCCTTAAGCCTCTTAATCGCATAGTACAACACAGGTGTTGCGATAAGCCCAATATCTAATACTTGGCAACCAGTTTCGATAAGACCCTCTATAATCGCCTTTTGGAGGCTGGGGCTACTAGCCCTACCATCCCTCCCAACTACGACTGTACCCGAGTTGATGAAGGTTCCATAGGCCATGCCTATACGTTTTGCAATGGTCTCTGAGAGTTCTGAAGGGTATACCCCTCTGATATCGTATGCCTTAAAGATGCCCACACTATAAATGCATAAATGTTCAGATTTATAGGTTCTCTATGGCATGGCTTGGATGATTTGGGATGCCCAAGTATAGGTCTGAATGGGCGAGTAAGCTTTACTCCATGAGACTACAGAGCCTAAGCGAGGTTTTTATGGTTGAAAAGCCTGTAATAGCCATGGTTCACCTGCCACCTTTGCCTGGAAGCCCAGGGTTTGAGGGCTACAGCTTCGAAATGGTTTTGGAGAAGGCTGTTGAAGAGGCAGGGGTACTAGCTGATAATGGTGTAGACGGCCTTATAGTAGAGAACATGTGGAGCCTTCCATACTATGCTGGAAGCCGTGTGCCATTAGCGGATGTAGTATGCGTGGCTGTTGCCGCAAGGGAAGTTGTAAAGGCGGTCGGCATTCCGGTGGGAGTTAACTTAATCCATAACGGTGGTGTCTCAACGCTTACAGCTGCAATGGCAGCTGGTGCCGACTTTATAAGGGTATGCCTATTCACAGGGGGAGCCTTGTGGGATGTGGGAGGCTTTGACACAGGGGTCGCAGCCGACCTCCTCAGAGCCAGAAAGTACCTTGGATGCCACGGGATTAGAATATTCGCCGATGTACGAAAGAAGCACTCTGTAATGTTCCCAGGAGTAGACCTTGAAGTACATGCAAAATGGTGTGATTTCTACCTTGCAGACGCCCTAATAGTTACCGGAAGCATGACTGGCGTACCACCAAGCATCGAAGACGTGTACACGGTTAAGCGTGCAGCTCCAGACAGGCCGGTGATCGTAGGGAGCGGTGTGGACCACTCAAACATCGGCGAATTTCTAAGGGTGGCTGACGGAGTTATCGTGGGGACAAGCCTAAAATACGAAGGCTTAGCTCAGAATCCTGTAGACCCGGAAAGGGTGAAAAAACTGGTTGGAAAGGCGAGGGAGGTAAGGGAGAAGCAATGAGCCTTGACCTACTTGTGGCGGGGGACCTTCTAGTGGATGTCATAGTCCCTGTAGGGGAGGTAAGAAAGGGTGAAAGTATCTTCTCCGATATTAAGGTTGTGTTCGGAGGTGCAGCTGGAAACACCGCTGTCTGGGCTTCAAGGCTTGGGCTAAAAGTCGGATTGATAGGCAAGGTGGGAAGCGACTGCCACGGTGAGGAGTATATTTCAGACCTAAGAAGAGAGGGCGTAAAACCCATCACATATAGGGGGATAAAGCCGACAGGTATATGCATATCTCTTATCCACCCTGATGGAGACAGGACACTCATAGCTCTAAGAGGCGCAAACGATGAGATCACCATGGAGGAGATGAAAGACGCTTTATCGAAGGCTGGGAGGTATAGGCTACTATACCTCCAGGCATACTCATACCACTCTGAGAAGCCTGGTGAAGCATACAGGTTCCTCCTGGAGGAGGCGGTTAGAAGTGGGGCTGTCGTAGCCATAAACGGCTCTTCAGCATCACTACTCTCACAGGAGAGAGAATGGTATATTAAACTCTTCACGAGATTTAACATCCTGATTCTAAACCTAGATGAGTCGGAAGCACTGACGGGAGATAGAGACGTGGAAAAATCGGCGAAGATTTTGGGGAGGCTTGTCGGCGAGGTCGTAATAACAATGGGAGAAGAAGGCTGCCTAGCCTACGATGGCCGTAGGACGTGCAGGGTGAAAGCAGTAAAGCCTGATAGAGTAGTGGATACAACAGGCGCTGGGGATGCCTTTGCAGCTGGATACCTGGCGGCGAGATTAAAAGGGCTTGACATATGTCAGGCGGCAAGGGAGGGATGCAGGGTAGCGGCAAAAGCAATCTCAATCTACGGTGGAAGATAGCCGAGGTGACAGTGTAGAGGGTACCATAGTCTGCCCCAGCGAAGGTTAGGCTCTACCAAGCACCTTAAAAGTTAAACTTAATACTTTCATATGCATGGTTCCCACGTGGAGTACAAGTCCGCCATAAGGCCTGAAGCTAGGGGGAGAATACAGTATCATATAGCTCTTAAACCCGGCGATGTATCCAGGTATGTACTACTCCCCGGAGACCCGGACAGGGTTCCTAAAATATCCTCACTCTGGGACAGCTACAAGGTTGTAGGGAGGCACCGGGAGTATCTAACCCACACGGGCTACTATAGAGGGGTTAGGATATCGGCCTGCAGCACCGGCATAGGCTCGCCAGCAGCAGCCATAGCTGTAGAGGAACTTGCAAACATAGGAGCAGACACCCTGATAAGAGTGGGAAGCACCGGGTCAATCCAGCCTGATATCAGGCTCGGAGACCTGATAATAACAACAGGAGCCGTAAGGCTGGAGGGAACCACCAAGCAGTATGTCAGAATAGAATACCCAGCGGTAGCATCCTACGAGGTGGTAGCAGCACTCGTAGAAGCAGCTGAAACCCTAGGATATAGGTATCACGTGGGGATAACCGCAACCACAGACTCCTTCTACTGCGGGCAGGCAAGGCCAGGCTACAATGGGTACTGGCAGTCCTGGATGGACAATCTCATACCAGATCTTCAGAGGGCGAGAGTACTAAACTTCGAAATGGAGGCAGCATCAATACTAACCCTAGCATCCCTATACGGCCTAAGAGCCGGGGCAATATGCGCGGTATACGCAGACAGAGTAAGAAACAAGTTCGCAGTAAAGGGGGAGGAAGAAGCCGCAAAAACAGCATGCGAAGCAGTTAAAATACTCTCAGAGTGGGACAAGGCCAAAGAGCAGAAAGGTAAAAAATGGTGGCACCCCTCGGCCACGCAATAGCTTGGAAAGCCCCGGGAGGGCTTCGAACCCTCGACCTGCCGCTCACCAGCCACCGGGATACGAGGCGGCCGCGCTACCAGACTACGCCACCGGGGCAAGTATGAGTAGCCAAAGCTACCTAATAAATTTTTAACAAGACACCAACACAAACCAGCACATCCAAAATTTTACAGCAACGTCAAAGAATAAAGCGCCAAGGGGCTAAATAAAACAAACACTGATAAACAGCTAGCCCATCCAAACAGCGCACGCTGACTATCCTACCAAGTTAGTGGGGCCAGCAGCGACCCTAATACTAAAACATGCATACCCTGGAACCCATAAGCACAATGCTCCCCGTAACCAATAGCTTCAAGCTCGACATCCTACCAGCCTTAATATGGATACGATGCCGATCAGCCGACCAACTAGACCTCCCGGCCCGTAATGTTGCAACGATAAATATATAACCTGTAGGAGGATTATCTCATGTAGTATAATGGTTTCCAGAGCTAAGGACTGGATGAGGCAAGCATTAAGAGATCTCTCCATGCCCAGCTGTCAATGGAGAATGGGCATTACGAGTGGGCGTGCTTTTCAGCCCAGCAGGCCGCTGGAAAGGCTGTTAAGGCGCTGTATGAGAGTAGAAACATGGAGGTCTGGGGCCATTCTATATCTAGAATGCTGAGACAGCTACAAAATGAGATATCTGTCCCTGAAAGCCTAATATCTAAGGCTAAGGAGTTGGATAGGCATTATATACCGACGAGGTATCCAAATTTCCACAGTGAGGGGACGCCTATGGACTATTACAGCAGGGTTGACGCTGATAGGGCGATCGAATATGCAAGGGAAATCATCGAATTCTGCAGGAGTAAGGGTGCACAGGATAGAGCCTAGAAAGGTGCTCAGGCTTGCCAAGGAGCATGCTAGAAGGCTTGTCGAGGAGGGGAAGGCCGACGCTGTGATCCTCTACGGCTCCTTTGCAAGGGGAGACTACACGCCATTATCAGACCTGGACCTCCTAATAGTGTCCGACGATGTACCCGAAAACCCTGTTGAGAGGCTTAAAGACTACATGGTGTCCGATCTCCCGCTGGATGTTGAGCCAAGGGTCTACACCAGGAGGGAGCTATACAGGCTTGCAGCCCAGAAGAGAAGGATAATAAGGGAAATACTGACGTTCGGCCTAGTCTTAGCCGGAGACAAAAAGATAATACGTGAAATCGAAAAGATATACAGCTCTTAGACTCCTAAAAGAATAGAGGCCTATTCTACAGCATATTCCCGGATTCTATTTCAATAAACCCTGTAAAAGCTGAAGTAGGCAAGATAACATACTGGACACATTAAAAAGCCATATGATACTCTACAGGCCAACACACATCAGCATCACAGGCAAGCCAGCAACCTACAGCCAGTAGGCGTTTCCGCAAAGATCCCGGTCCATTAGACAAGTTTAAAATAGTAAAGAGTGTGAGCTGACAACCGCCGAGAAAGCCATACTTGCCTAACCCAAAATAAAGGGGATGATGACACATCTTTATCTTTGAGCCTATTCAGTCCTCTTCTGCGATGATAGGTACCTCTTCCATCTCTACCATCCACCCCCATTTTAGTATACTTACAGGTTAGCTTCTGGGAAGCTTCTATAAGCCAGAGAAGCCCAGCTTCAGCCCCACACCTTGCAACACCGCCTAAACGGATGTTCATAGAGAAGCCGTTCTTACCAGCTTTAACAACGCAGAAGTCTAATTAATCATGCAATGATAAGCCAAATATTATCGTCCCAGCTCCAACAGGACACTCAACCACATAATAGCCACCGTTTCACGCTTCGCACGAGAAACCTAACCGGAGATATACGCCAGGCATCAGGCTGAATCATAGGGCCTCCAAGTCTAACACTGTCTCCATAGCTGAGGCTCAGCTTGGGATTCAGGAAGAACAGTGGGGAAAGATAAAGTAGCAACCCACAGGTTAAAAATGGGAAAAATGGGAGGGCTAGCTGCGCCTAGCAGCCAGCACCGCAACCATGGCAGACGCCAGAGCAGCCAGCATGAGGAATAGGAACTCAGGTATAGCCTGGAGAGTGTAGGGTGCAGTCTCGGAGTTATCTGCTGGATCCCAGTCGCTTGGGGCAATATTGGTGAGCCTGACCTCAACCGTATATGCTCCAGGGGGAACTCCGGTAGTATCCCAGTCCATGCTCACATGTACATCGCTGAAGGCTGGAACATTTACAGAGGACAAGGTACCTATAAGGTTCCCATCATAGTAGAACTCTACGTCGCATAAAATGTCTACTGCACCCGTGTTGCGGATGTCAGCCTCAATCGTCACAGTCGTCCCCGGCGGCTGAGGTGAAGCAGGGGTAAACGTAATACTACCAGCCAACACCCGGCCGTTTGCAGGAAATCCATATGCAATCAGAGAACCACCACCAAACACCACGTCGTCAACACCATCATTATTAAAGTCCCCCTTGTCAGCGCACTCGAGATCGTCAGTAGCCGCGTAGGAGTCGAATAGGGTTCCATCGTCCCCATTAACAATGTAAAGGTTGTAGTCGTCGCTGACCCCAGCAATCTCATTCAAACCGTCATTGTCAAAGTCGCCAACCACAACATCAAGCATCCAATAGGATGCACCACCCGTCCCCTGGTAGGGCGTCCAGAGCTCTGTACCTGCCTGGCCGTCAAGGCCATAGATGTAGTCATCGTAGTCGCCAGCGGCAACATCAAGATCGCCGTCGCCGTCAAGGTCGCCCACGTAAACACTGCAAGCATTATCCGTAGCGTTGTAGGACCATAACTCAGCTCCGGTATTGCCGTTCAGGGCGAACACCATGCCAGTGTACTCGCCGCCGACCACGTCATCATAGCCGTCACCGTTAAGGTCTCCGATGGCAAACTCATAACAAGGCCAGTCATTGAACGAGTACGGAGCAGCCCAAAGCTGGGTGTTGGTGTCACCGTCGTACGCCATAACCGTTAGATCGTCGGAGGCAGCGACAACGTCAAGCCCAGCATCACCGTCGAACTCCCCCATGGCGACAGGCCTCACCCGGTTGCCAAAGCTAACATTCCACTGGAGCACCATTCCTCCAGCCTGCCAGTCCCAGAGTTCCAATGTATAGCCCTCAGTTCCAACGGCCACCTCCGCGTCCCCATCGCCGTTAACGTCGCCCACCGCAATAGCCTTACTACACACATCACCGCCTAAAGTGTTTTGAGCATCAAGAAGCGTACCAGTAGCACCGTCATACACGCAGAACATGCCGACGCCGTCCCATGCAGCGACAACATCAAGGCCGCCGTCACCATCAACGTCTCCGATAGCTACAGCCCTAACATCATCGCTATAATGCGATGTCGACCAGAGGGTTGCACCGTTCGACCCGTCCACCACGTAAATATTATATGGGGAACCATAGTCTCCTACAACCACATCTAATATCCCATCCCCGTTTATGTCCCCCGTGGCAATACACCTGTAGGCAGGCTCTTCGGACACATCCGTATTTACCCACAGCTCTGTTCCAGCTTGGAAAGGTATAGGTGGCTCTACCTTAGAGAGGTCTGTCCTCTCAGCCTGGTCATCCTTCGGCCTCGGCTGCGCCGCAACTACACCGCTGTAGAGGAGAAGCGACACGGCAAGAAGCAGTAAGACCTTCCTGTAAGACGACATACCGATCGTCATTGTAGAGCTGAATATAAATATAAACTTTATTAGGCAGGCGGGTCCTAGCCTGCGTGCTGAAGTTTTATTGTTGGTGTTCAATAGACTTTGAGCAGGCGTGTCATAAGATTGGTTTAGTTTTTATTTTGTAGGGGCCCCGATTCTATGAGGCAAACGGGCAACGGTTACAAGCTTCTATCTTTTTGTATACTTATAATTCTATCTACAAGTGCTGTAGGGTACTTTCCCACAACAGGTGTCCAGTTTAACGTTGACACTTTCAACATTAAAATCCAAAGCCGACTATGAGAAAGGGGGTACAGAGGCATCTATGATACAATCAATATCCAGGGATGCACCCAGATAACCAGACTAGGGCATCCAGCGCTTCCCGTCAAAAGCGTGGTTAGAAAATACCCGTTTGGTTCGGGGATAGCTGAGGTTAAGGTAGACATCACCTGGAAGCCGCTTAAGGAGAAAGCCTACGTGATGCCAGCCCTCAAGCCTGGAGTCCCCGGCCTGGTGGAGCCAGGCGTATAAACCACAAAACACTTCATCACCCAAGCCACGTGGAAAGCTAACATGCCACAACGCCAAAACCAAGACTAAACAAACCAAGACTAAGTAAATGAAACATACAAATAAACAACACAGTATAGGCCATCCCAAACAGTTTTAAACCACGAACCACACATATTCATTGAAATGCATAGTAAAGAAGCAATACGAACAAAAATCATAACCCTACTAAAGGAAGACGAAGAGTTCAGATACATAGTTAGCGGGCTAATAGGCCTACAGGAAATACTCAAAAGACTCGAAGAACTAAGCATGAGACTAGAAGAACAGGGCAAAAGACTCGAAGAACTAAGCATGAGACTAGAAGAACAGGGCAAAAGACTCGAAGAACTCACAACAAGCATGGCTGAAGTTAAAGTTGCATTAGGCTCCCTTGGAAGAAGGTGGGGAAAAGACCTCGAAAAAACTGTACTGGCAATATACAAGCACGCCCTTGAGGAGAGGGGAATAAAGCCTGGAATGGTGGAGAAGTTCAAGTACAGAGACGTAGACGGAAGATACCTAAAGAAAGGCTCAGACATAGAGCTAGACGTCTATATACACAACGACAAACTATACCTAATAGAAGTTAAATCCAGAGCAGAAGCAGACCACGTAACATGGCTAACAGTCAAAGCACCAATAGTAGAGGAAATCCTCGGAAGAAAGGCAGAGAAAATAATACTCGTAGCAGTAAACATAGACAAAGAAGCATACCAATACGCAAAACAACAAGGAATAGAAGTAATAGCAGGATCCATAATCGAATAACAACCGTACTAGTTATCCGCTACTATTGGAACAAGCGAAATAGTCGCAGCGGACAACCTTCCCCACTCCCTTCTTCATCGAGGGGCTTTCAGGGGAACGAAACCCCACATCTTCAGTCGGTAAAATCTTGTGATGTTGTTCTCAAAAAGCGCAGGTGACGAGAAAGTTCACAATTTCACGATAGGCTGAGAATAAGTCATCTAACCCTTCACGCTCTGGATTTTGAGAAGCAATAAAACCTATGGAAAGGTAAAAATAGATAAATGAACAGTAACATCAAACACAAGCATTTAGACAGCCTTAAAGCAAAAATCAAGCGAAAAATCGTGTAAAAAGCAATCAGGCCAATAAAACCAGCAAAATAAACTCTTATGAAACCACCGCAATAGCTTAGGATCACTATAACTACGTTTTTAATATTAGTTTAGCGGGGTATGGTTGATCAATTAATGTTCGGCTAGACTTTCACACTTGTGATATTTTAAGTTTTTATTTACACTTTACATATTTTAAGTTTTTATTTTTTGGTGGTTTCATCAGGGTGATGAGGTAAATGAGCAACGATAGACTCCTAGCGTTTTGTATACTCTTAGTTCTATTAGTCGGTACTGCAGGCTTACTTGATATTACGGGTGTACAATTAAACGTTGACACTTTCAACATTAACATTCCAAGGCCTGCTGTGAGAAGAGGCGGTTACAGGGGTATCTACGATACGATCAGTATTCAGGGATGCGGACAGATAGCAAGACTTGGGCATCCAGCCCTTCCTGTTAAAGTTATTGTTAGAAAGTACCCGTATGGCTCGAGGATAGATGAGGTCAGGGTTGACATCGTCTGGAGGCCGCTCAAGGAGACGGCCTATGTGATGCCAGCTCTCAAGCCTGGGATACCAGGCCTGGTGGAGCCAGGAGTCTCACAGCCAGACCCTGAAATATATAGTGGAGGATGGTATCCATACCGAGACTACGAGTACAGGGTTTTAAACGGCATAGACCCCGAAACAGGGCGGAGAGTCACCTACCTAGCGTTAACCATATACCCTGTTAAGTGGAACCCAGAGGATGGAAGCCTGATGGCTGCGGACAACATAGCCGTAACCGTCACATACGTTCAGCCTCAGACCATCCGGAAGCCCCTCCAGACTATAGACGTGGTAATAGTGACAAGCGACACCCTACTGTCATATGCTAACCAGCTGGCATCCATAAAGGAGGCTCAAGGATTCACAGTCCAGGTTAAAACGGTGACACAGATATATAGCGAGTATACCGGCAGGGATAATCCCGAGAAGATAAGAAACTATATAAAAGACATGGTTCAGAACCACGGCGCACAGTTCTTAATTATATTCGGAGACTCAGACCAGGTCCCCCATAGAGACGTGTACGGGACAGACAGCTACGACCCCTACCTTGAAACAGACCTCTACTACGCAGACCTAGACTACACATGGGACGACGATGACGACGGGCGGTGGGGTGAAATGGACCAAGACCAGGTAGACGGCGTGCCGGACGTCTACCTCGGCAGGCTGCCAGCAAGCAACGAGGCGGAGGCGCAGATACTAATAGACAAAATACAGAACTACAACCCCCAGGAGACAGCGTGGTATCAGCGGATGCTAATGATAGGGGTAGACGCATTCTACAACGATGAGGGGGCAATACTCAAAAACTACATTGTATCCAACTATGTAACAGCCGACTTCACAGTCACAAAACGCTATGAAAGGCCCTCAAGCTCAAACGTATCCTCAACCATAGTATACAATGAGATAAACAGCGGATACGGATACGTAGACTTCGGAGGCCACGGCAGCCCATCCGTATGGGAGGTCCAACATCACACCGGGGACGACTACACAATCACACAGGCTGGAAGCCAGACAAACGGATACATGCTGCCAGCAATATTCACAATGTCATGTAGCACCGCTGATTGGGCGGACACAGACGTATGCATAGGGGAAAGATTCCTGCTCAACGGGAACGGCGGCGGAATAACCTACCATGGAGCCTCGGGAATAGCATGGGGATACGGGGGCAACGGCATCGTCAACGGGCTAGCTGGTGAAATAGACTGGAGATTCTTCAAGGCAGTAAAAGACAATGTATACGCGGACAACGGGTACGCAGGCGTCGTATGGGCCCAGGCCATAGCCGAGTATGTACAGAACCATGACATAACCCAGTACTACGCCGGATACGGATACCTCGACTGGAAAACAGTAGCAGAATACGGAACGCTCCTGGGAGACCCAACCATAAAATACCCCAAACCACAGACGCCAGACTTCTACACAGACTACGACGAGCTAACAGCATACCTGACGTGGCTCAACAACACCTACCCAGGCCTCGTGGAAGTCTTCTCAATAGCAACAACATGGGAGGGCAGACAGGTCTGGGCGTGCAGGCTAACCAACGAGGCAACAGGCCTAGACAAGCCAGCCTCTATAATAGTAGGGGGACACCATGGAAACGAGTTCATAGGCATAGAAACCGTAATCTACTTCATAAACCAGACAATAGAAAACTACGGCGTAGACCCCCTAATCACATACATATTCGACAACGCAGTAATACTCACAGTCCCGATGCTTAACCCAGACGGGAGAATGGCTGAAACAAGGAACAACGCCCACAACGTAGACCTCAACAGGAACTACCCGTACAGCTGGGACCCAAGCCACGAGCCATACGCAGGCCCATCACCACTATCAGAACCCGAAACCCAGGGACTAATGAACCTAGTATCCCAGTATCCTATATACTTCGCCCTAGACATGCACTCAGGAGCAGAATGCATGGTATACCCATGGGACTCAATCCTAGACCCGCCACCCCACGAGGAGGCATTCATAGCCATAGCGGAAGACATGATAAACGCCACCGAAAGCCATGGATACCAGTGCACGCCGCCCGAGGGCTGGGAGCACTTCTACAGGGAGGGAAGCCACTGGTACCAAGTATGGGGGTCATGGATAGAGGAACTATATGGAGCCCACACAGCACCATCAGAAGCCCCAATAATACCCTATGTAATAGAAGTCTACGGAGACGGCTACAACCCACCCACAGAACAGGCTAAAGACCAGGTATGCCGGAAATACTACTGGATGCAGCTCGAAATAGCCGCGAAAACAGTGACAACCACAGACACAGCAGTAACGGTCAGGCAGCTGCCTGAAAACGTGAAACCAAGCGAAACAGTGAGCTTCAAGGCCTCAGCGGTAAACATCGGAACCCAGGCAATAGCAGGATGCCAGATACAGCTCTACGTAAACGGAACCCTACAACAAACCATAGACACACCAAGCCTAAACAGCATGCAGAACAGCACCCACACACTACAATGGACGCCACCAGCAGAGGGAACATACAACCTAACCATCTACATACCACCACTGCCAGGCGAAACAAGGAAAGCAAACAACAGAATAACCAAAATAGTGAAAGCAGTATCACTCACAATCCTAATAGTAGCAGACGACGACACAGGCTCAGGAGGAGACGGATCATCCCTCCCAGAATTCCAGCAGGCACTAGACAACCTAGGCTACACATACACCACATGGAGAACCTCGACAGACGGAACACCAAGCCTACAAACCATCAAACAATACGACATAGTCATATGGACATGCGGAGACCTATACGGGGGAACAATAGACAGCACAGAACAGCAGCTTCTTGGCGGTTATGTTTTTGGAGGCGGGTGCCTGCTGCTGGAGGGTGACGACATAGGGTATGATCATCCTTCAAGTAGCGACTGGTTTATGAATAGTGTGGCCCACGCAGTCTACGTGGCCGACCACTTTAACAGC
>JAVCBU010000021.1:0-6199 GCA_037917685.1 Thermoproteota archaeon | reverse complement strand
CTTCTCAGGCTTAACGGAAGACAAATTCGGATACCTAGCCATAGGAACTGGAACAACCGCAGAGGCCGCCACCGATACAGCTCTAGGGATGGAGATAGCACGAAAAGCGGCTACAATTTCTCAGACCACGACCTCAATAACTGGAGACACAGCCCTAGTGGAGGCCACCTTCAGCTCAGCAGACGGCCTCACAGGAACCTCAAACGTATCGGAGACAGGAATATTCAACGCCCCAACTGGAGGAGACATGCTTTGTAGAAAAACCTTCTCAGCAGTCCCTATAAACTGGGATGCTGGAGACTCCTTAACCATAAGATACTACATCCAGATGACTAGGTAAAGGTAGGTGATGGGATAAACCATGCCAGTAAGGATTAAAAGCAAAACCAGATACCAAGGAAGCGTAACCCCCTCAGCCCTCAACACGGAGACAGACATAATCAACCTAGCCAACCAGACAGACGACTACATAATCGAAGGGCAGATAGACCTAGGTAACATGGCAAGCGGAGACAAAGTAATCATAAGGACATACATCGCAGTTGATGGAACAAATCAACGAAAATCAGACGAGATGATCTTTAAAGACGCACAGGATATTCCAGTAGTAAGAATACTAGCCCACACCCTACTCTACAACGCCAAATTCAGAGTAACCATAACACAGACGGCAGGAACCCTCAGAAGCTTCCCATATAGCTTCCTACTAGAACTAATGGAAACAATATGATAGGAGGCTAAATAAAATGTCAAGTATAAGCATTTACCACCCAAACAGAGTTCGACCATACCTCGAAAGATACGCAGTAGTAACACTAGGAACAAATTGTGTGTATACACCAGCAGACGAAGGATTCTACGACTATGGAACCAGTCTTGGAAGTGATTGTTCATATTACCTTCATACTCGCTATTCAGGAGTAAGAGTAACCGATGGGGGCATCTCACAGTTTGTAATGGGAGCAGGCTCTGATGCAGTCTACGAGTATAATATAAAGAATACCTATCCTGGCGAGGCAACAATAGCTGTCTTTAGAGCATTAATACATGCCTTAACACCAAAATTTGAGGAATATACCTATGTAACTCTTTCAGCAGGTTCCTCTCTCACTCCTTCAGAAAAAGGATTATATCAGGTTACTGTTTATACTGATGAAGCAGGATGCATAGCTGAGTATTATGATGGGTCATCATGGCTATGCTGTCAAGTCCATAAAAAAACTGTATATATGTTTGCACATGCTCCATTAATAGGGGATGGTCAGAATTTGAGATTCAAAAATAACACAGGAAGTAATTTGCTCTTCGTTATATATAGGTGGTGGTGTTAAGATGAGTGGTAGAATTGATGTAAGAAGAAAACTCTCGAAATATATAATAGATAAATCAAATAAAAAATGGAAAGCAAAAAAATTAACTCCTAGTGGGAGATTAGTGGAAATACCAGACACCCTAAATGGATACATCCTCATCGAAGAAGTAAAGGATGAACATGGCCACATTCTGGGATGGATAACGATCCACCCAGACGAGTTAGCTGAAATAATATCTAAGAGGGACAATCCAAGCCTCAGAGAAGACGTAGAAGTATTGCATCCCAAATATAAGGGTAAAAAGTTACGGGAACTAACAAAGGAGGAATACGAAGAAGCCACAGGCTGGAAGAGGCACTTCGATAGATGGCGTAAAGAGGGAATAGATATCTAAAGGAAGTCTAGCCCTCCACCTTTTTTCCAAGTATCCATAGCCATCTAGAGTTATATGGGTCGGGTGTCTCCCCTAAAATCCCCACTATCTCATTCGTCTGTGGCTCATATATCCAGATTCTCCTAGTATTGTCTATGAAACCATTATAGGCATGCCTCGGAGACCATATAATGAAGAAAGCCCCCTGCCTATCCAGCTTAGCCTTCTCAAAGGTCATAACAACAAGAGAGGCCATAGTAAGGGCGTGATCATCACAGTCAAACACTTCCCTTTTCCACTCGCCGAAATGCTCCTCCTTCTCCTTATATACCCTAGAAAGGATTTCCTCCCATACCTCTTTCGGAAAGGCATAATACTCTACGTCTGGAGCAAGAAAGTCATATCCCTTCCAGTTAAACTCTGTCCAAGGCTTAACAATCTCTTTCTCTCCTATTAGATCGGAGATATCTGGAATCTCCACCGCCTTCGATAGTGCATTCATGAAGTGTTCAGCCCTATCCCTCCAATACTTCACGTCCTCCTCCAGCTCCTCTATTTGCTTATTCAACTCCTCAATCTGAGCCTTAAGGCTAGCGATACTGTTTATCATCTCCTTCATGTTCTTAGAGCATTCATCTAGCTGAGCCTTATACTTCTCCAGCATCTCCTCATAATCCTCTCTCATCTTACCGCAGAATATATCTCTCAACACCTTAACTATCCAGCTCATCTCTCCTCAAGAAATCTATCAAGACCCAACCTTTTAGCTCTTTCTCCAACAAGGCTCACAGCCTTATCCGTAGGATAGAACCAGCCAAGCTTAGGACTAGTCAGATAACCCCAATCCCTGAGAGTCCTCATACACCTATTAATCGTCTCACTTGGACTACGCATATTAACATAGATAGCCAAATATCGCTTCTTATACTCCCTCTCAACATCCTTATACCTCACAGGCATACCCCTAACCCTACACAGATCAACGATGATCCTCAAAATCTGACTTCTAATCCCAGCAAATCTCTTAGACCTATCAGGCCAAGGAATATACTCCTCCTCCTCAAAGGTCTCGGGAGGAAGGCTTATCTCCTCTGGAATCTCCACCTTCCACATCTTGGCTACCTCCCTCAAAGTAGCCTTCAAAAGCTCATTCTCCCTCTTCAAAGCATCATTCTCCTTCATCAGCATCCTTATCGTGGACTGTAACTCCCTAAGCTTCTCCTCTAAAACTCTCAACCAAACCCACCTACCATCGCTTTACTGGGAGAATCTCCACACAAAACTCCATCCCCCTCCAACGACAGTCCACACCAGTATTCCAATCCCTCCTCCTACAACAAATATACTGTTTATCCTTTATGATCACATCCACCCGACTCTCTATATAGGGGCATAGATACGCATTCTTAATAAGCGTGGCCTTTGTCATCGTAAATAATATATCCCACGATAAAATAAATGTTGTTGGTGTTGTGAATTTGAAGGAGAAGAAGGCCAAGGAAAAGCTCGAATTCCTCATCAGATGCCCATACTGCGGATACAAATGGAAGAAGCGAGTAGACTTTCCGAAGAGATGCCCCAGATGCCAGAGATGGCTTCCACCTTGGAAACCTCTACGAGAAATCTAATTTCTAGCCTTCCACAGAAGCCATCTCTCACCACCCATCTCATCAAAGGACTCTCCCACCAAAAACTCATAGAGGATTACATATAGAACTCCAAACATAGAGACTAAAATCGGGATTAATGGAATTTCAGCTCCCACTCCTAACGATTTAAAGGTCTACTGGCCCTTATTACTCTTCCCAAAACCCTGTGAACTCCATTTAACGGAATCTTGCTATAGATATACTTCCATGTTTCAGGATAGTATCGCTTAATCTTAACCTCTATAACATCACATTCATCGTTCTCACACTCCCAAACATTCTTAAACTTACCATAATTCGTTGAACTAACCTTCATTTTTCTCCTACATGAAGGACACAAAGCTATTCCATTAATAAACCTTAGTTCAAACAACTTATCCTTAACCACTTCTATCCTCCTCCTCAATCTCCCTAAGAATCTTTAAAACCGTCTTCCAAGCCTTAATCTGAGCCTTCCTGAGAAGAGGGTCTCTATACAACCCATACTCATCCCTCTCAAACCCATAATCCTCTTTATCTTCTTCCTCAATCTTAGGTTCATCCCTAGTCTCCTCAACTCTCTCAAACCTGTTCACCTCACCTCTAAAGCCACCCACTAGAGACCTAAGCTCTACAACCTCTCCTCTAAGCTCCTCAACCTCCATCCTAAGCTCCTCAACAAGCTTCCTCTGCTCCTCCACAAGGTTACAAAGCTGTCCCTCATAATCCTTAAGGATGCTGATAATCAAATCCATGACATCCAGCTTGCTCTTCTCGGAAATAGCTCACCACCCCTATACAATTATAACCAAACCAATATAAACATTACTAACATCAAGCCATCTCGGTCTGAGCCATCATCCAAATCATATTTAAGTCTTGAGAGGAATCCGTCTACTATGGATAAAACTTGGGCTGGCTGTCAGGATGGCAATATAGAAAAAGCCATGAGATAGTGGGTTCAACCGCAGGAGCTGTCTCAAATTACCCAATTAAAATAGTTGTTCACTATGGAAGTGGAACAGATAGTGGAGAAGACGTATATCTAAACGGAAAATGTAGAACAGACTTCGGAGATATAAGGTTCACAGATTCTGATGGAACCACAGAGCTATACTATTGGATGGAGGAATACGTAGACTCCGACTATGCAATATTTTGGGTTAAAATACCAAGCATACCTACAAGCCCAGACACAACACAAATATACATATACTATGGAAATCCCGATCAGACTACAACAAGTAATGGAGAAAACACCTTCGAATTCTTCGACGATTTTCTAGGGACTTCCCTTGATACAAATAAGTGGGTTAATGAGAGTCAAGCTAGAGGAAAAGTTATAGTTACAGATGGGTATTTGGAGCTGGACTCACCAGCAGGCACAAACACTAAGGCCATAGTTAGGAGCGTTCCATATTTTAACGGTAGCAAGGCTCTTGAATACAAATATATGTATGTAAACTTTGGGGTGGAATGTAACCACCATGTTAGATATGAGGACTCTGCTGGTGAAAATGGAGTAAGGAAAGTAGAATCAGAATATTATACAGACGATTATAGAGCAACTGAACTTATTGCTGGAACTCAGTATGTTAGAGATGGTAAAAATAAGGTTTGGAATCTTAATCTGTGGTATAGAGAGACTTTGAAGATGAGTCCTGATACGATTAGAATTATTTTAGATGGTGTTGAGGAGCTTACAGGAACTTTAAGTGCTGATCATACGGCACAGGATTTGTATGTTAGGTTACTAGCGAATGGCTGGGGTGGTGGTGATGCGATTACAGTTAGATTTGATTTTATTGCTGTTAGAAATTATATTGATCCCGAACCCAGTCATGGAGCTTGGGGAAGCGAGGAAACTTCAGGTATTCCCTATACTGTAGAAGTATCAGATGTTGTAAAGGCTGTGGAACTCTTCTCCAAACTCAAACTCCATGTAATAACCGATACTATAAAAGTCCAAGATGTAATAGAAAAATACACTCAGAGAATCATAACTGTCGAAGACCTAATCAAATCCCAAGACATACTTAAAAAAAGCCTTCACAAAACTATATCACTCGAAGACCTAATCAAGTCTCAAGACATACTTGAGAAAAGCCTTCATAAAACTATATCGCTTGAAGACCTCCTAATAGTTTCAGATAGCGTTAAAGTCTACAAAGTGAAAACTATATCGCTTGAAGACCTACTAACAGTTTTAGATAGCGTTGAAGTCTACAAAGTGAAAACCATTCAAGTAGCTGACATACTTAAACCACAAGAATTCTTAGATATCATCTATGTTTCTGGCGTAAAGCCACCAATAACCGAATGGCATAGGAGACGTAATGACAGAATCTATGAATTCCTATTAAAACACGACGAATTCACCATAAGAGAATTCCACCTATACGTCTGGAGAGAAAGGCTACTATTCGATGAACGATATCACTCACATAAACCCCTCTCAACCTTCATGGATAGTCCCCTATCAACCTTCATAAGAAACTTCACACGCTACCTCCTATGGGAACTTGAACACGCAGGCATAATCCAAGAAGACACCTACAACGGCCTAAAAATCTACAAAGTCCTCAAAAAACCATCAAAAGAATTCATCTATGAAATATGCTCATATCGAGACCCCTAAAAGTAAAGCTAAATTTTTGATAAGGGTCGTGTTTTGGAGTGTGGGGTTTGGTATACTAAATCCCTCTTAGTATACTAATCCAATATTAAAGAGAAACAAACCAGCTCCACCAGCTTCTTACCTGAATCCATCTATACGTTCAACATAACAAAACCTACATCCAACACTAACACTCCAACACCCAAACCAACAACCCAAACCACCAAAACAAAACCACCAACCAACACTAACACCTCCTCCTTTATAT
>JAVCBU010000020.1:0-6915 GCA_037917685.1 Thermoproteota archaeon | reverse complement strand
GTGGGGTGTACCATTCCAGCTATATTGGCGCGTGGATTTCGGTGTGTGGATGCTGTTAGGTTTTGAAGAATTGGTGTTGGAGTGTCCTGGGGGTGTGATTTTAGCTTTTCTCTTTCTTCTCCTTTTCACTCTTCTCTTCTCCCTCTTCTTCAACCTTTTTCGGTTCTTCTTCTATTTCTTTCTCTATTTCTTCTATTGGGGCTGGTGGTGGTGTTGTTGCCAGGGTGTATCCTATCCATGCTAGGATTCCGAATACTCCTGCTATTGCGGCTGTTCCTGTTAGTTTTAGTAGGAGTAGTGCTGTTGTTTGTGATGCTAGGAACATTCCGTATATGTATGCTATTATTATGATTGCTGAGACTACGAGTATTATTGTGCCTATTGCTTGATCTCTACTCATGTTGGATCTTGTTTTAGAGGGGCTTTTATTTTTTAAAGTTTCCTTCTTTGGCTGTTGGGATGGCTGTTTGTGGTTTGTTATTTTAGTTTTGCTGTTATTTTTATTTTTCCCGTGTTGGCTAGGGTGGATATTAGCTCTGTTGCCTCCTGTCTTGTTAGGGTTAGTGTTTGCATCACTCTGTTTATATTTTTGCTTTTGGTTCCCCCAGCTCTCCGCTGCCCTTCGAATTGTTAAGTGCTATTTTCAAGGCTTCCATACCATGCAGTTTTCAGGGTATGATGTGGATGAATCGTCTTCGCTGTAGGATGCGTCCCGAGGGGGTTTGGATGTTCAGCTTACAGTTTGTTTAAAGCTATGTATGCTAGTATCCATAGCCCTACTGGTATGGGTAGCCCTGGGACGTATCCCTTTCTCCTTACAAGGCTGACCGTTATTGAGATTCCTGCGTATATGGCTATTATGTTTAGCGTTGCAAGGTGGGGTTTGAGGCTTTGGTATGAGATTGCCGCCGCCAGGGTGTATGCAAGTATATCCCCCATTCCCACGGATATCTTTCCGGTTTTGACCATTAGAGGTGTCATCGTCGACTCTACGCTTGTCTCCTGGCTCCTGGTCTCGGCTATTATCCTCTGAAGCGGCCCCTTGTAGACGGTGTAGACGTCGTAGAGGGATAGGAGGACCATCAGTGTAGTTGGGAATGTTGTTCCTGTAAGCTGTACCATTACGTAGGATATTATTCCCGCTATTATGCTCTGGCTTATAGGGGTTAGGGGTGACTGCTTTAACACTAGAAATGTTAGTACCAGGCCTGCTGCAAGGGCGAATGCTGGGTTTAGGTTGTGCTGGTCTGCGACGAGAAGTAGGGCTGATATTGTGGATACGGATACGCTTGTCATAAACATTATCATTAGGATTGTGTGAAGCTTCTTTCTCAGCAGGTATAGTATTAGAAGGGTGACAAGGAATGTTCCGAAAGTGTACGCGGCGGACAGCCCAACCGACTCTACCGGTGTGAACTCTACCTCCGGTGGGGCTTTAGACGTCAGGATTAGGAGTGCCGAGGCCGCCTGCCCCAGTATGCTGTATAGTGTTATGTATAGCGTTTCTTTGTATCCTGTGATGCCAGACATGTCAGTTTATGTTTGGATGGTATAACTTATTTAAGTGAGTGTTAGTCTTTTTGAGTGGGCTAACCATGAGGTTTGGGCAAAGGTTTAACTACGCTAGGATTGGCAGCATGGTTCTACTAGTAATTGTTGTAGTGGTTGCTGGATACTTTGGATTGAAGTATCTCCCTGTAGGGCGGGGGGGTCTTGAAATCAAGCTCTTGACAGATGAGCCTAAGGGAACCCAGAATATGAATATAACTATTGAATTGCTTGTCAAAAATAGGGGGTCTGAGGGGATATCGAACCTGTCGGTTGAGGTTTCCCCTATGAGCGAGTTTCTAAAGGTTTGGGCTGTCGGCGGGTACGCGGAGGGCTCTGTTCACCATGTGGGCTACCTTGAGCCTGGAGGGGAGAGAAGGGTTAGATATAAGGTCTACATTGAGAGGAACTCTTATCCTGGGAAGTACGGGCTTAAGATAACTGTATATGACGTCTATTGGAACATTCTGGCAACGAAGACTATTTACATAGAGGTTATAGGAAAAGAATAGGGTGTAGCTACCTTTCTCTTTCGCCCCTTATGAATTCCTCGACCATCTGCCTGGCTATGTAGTCTGGATATTGCTTGGGTGGATGCTTGAAGCAGTAGGCTGATATGCTTATCAGAGGGCCAGCTATTCTCCTATCTAGGGCTATCTTCACGGCTCTTATGGCGTCAACCAGTACTCCTGCGGCATTGGGGGAGTCTGGGACGTTCAGCTTCACGTCGAGGTATATTGGGAAGTCGCCGAAGTTTCTGGCCTTCACCCAGATGTAGCATATCTTCCTGTCTCCAAGGAATGGGACATAGTCTGAGGGGCCTACCCTGGTTGGTATCTCGTAGGGTATCATGCTTGTTACGGCTGTAGTCTTGCTTATTCTCTTGGTTTTAAGCCTTTCCTCTTCTATCATGTTTAGGAAGTCCATGTTTCCCCCGATGTTTAGCTGGTATGTCTCGTCTATTACGACGCCCCTCTCAACCATTAGTTTCACGATGGCTCTGTGCAGGATTGTTGCGCCGAGCTGGCTTTTAACGTCATCGCCTGCCGCTGGTATTCCTGCTTTCTCGAACTTGGCGGCCCACTCTGGATCTGAAACTATAAACTCTGGCATACCGTTGATGAAGGCTACGCCTGCGTCGAGGCAGGCCTGGGCGTAGGCCCTGGCAGCTTTAGCCGAACCTACTGGGACCAGGTTTATCAGCATGTCAGCCCCTGACTCTTTAAGCTTCTCAGCCACGTCTATAGAGGGCCTGCTGTCGTCTACTTTGAAGCCCTCCCCGTACCTGAAGTCTTTCATATGCGGTGCTACGCCGTCGAGCACTGGGCCTTTCTCTACGGTGACGCCGAGCCTGGGCAGGTCTACAAACTTGGGTATCATGTTAGGCTTTGCAAGTATGGCCTCGCTTAGGTCTTTTCCTATTTTCCTCTCGTCAACGTCGAATGCTGCTACAAATTCTATATCTTCAACCTTGTATCCTCCGAAGTCTACATGCATTAGGGCGGGTATAAGCTTCTCATCCTTACCCTTGTAGTAGTATACCCCCTGGATTAGGGATGAGGCTACATTACCTACACCTGCTATTGCTACTCTTATCTTACCCATAGTCATTCACCTCCGTTGAATGAATATAATAAGCTTGGAGGCTTAGTCCAAACCTATATAAGTCAAGGTTGCTAATAAACTCTAATTATCCTATAGGCTTAGGGATGACTTTATCTTATAGCTGGAGGATAAATGACTGAAGACAATACATTTTTCTATATCCACTTCTGGATTTAACTATTATTCTCCTAGCATCCGGAATTGAGGCAAGTGCTGAATATATGTCTCCTGGGCTTAGGCCTGTCACCTTTATAAGCCATGAGGGCCTCTTAGGCCCACTCATAAGCAGTAGCCTCACCAGCTCTATGATTGAGTTTTCAACCATTTCAAATGGCTGTCCCCAATATTCTTCGTAGAGATACCATCTCTCCCCGTCGTAGACGGTGAGACCTGCCTTTTGAAGCCTCACAAGTGCGTCTCTGGCAAATCTGGGTTTAATCCTGAGCCTCCTGCATATCTCCTTAAAGTCGCCCTGGATCTTTAGTGCTTTAAGTATCATCTCATCCCTTGTGTCTATTTTTTCTCTGTATGAAGATGCGAAGATCCTATGTTGTTCCTGGGTCACTATGAAGGGCTCCTGCCCAGGCCTTACAAGGAATAGTGAGATCTTCCTCCTGGATGTTAGGCTTTTTACTATGGTTCTTACCGTGTCAACGTCTGCTATACCCATCTTTTTAAGCCACGAGGCTCTTAACGGGCCAGCTCGGACTAGAAGTTTCAAGAGGCTTTCGGCTGAGGCTATCTCCACATCGAATATTCTTTTAACAGCTTTCCTTACAGTTTCGTAGTCAACGTGAACCTCTGCGCCCCTCGGGGTAGGTGAAACAAACCATACTCTTTCAAGCCTGTCTGTAAATAGTATGTCGTAGACGAGCCCTCTAGACTTTAGATCTAAGAGTATGCTTCTAACCTTCCTACTCTCCAATCCTATCAGGCTTGCCAACTCTGTCGATGTCATAGGCTTCCTGGCAAGTTTCCCAAGGATCACACCCTCCAGCCCTTTGAGAGCTTCATGGCTAACCTTGTAGACGGCTTTTACCCTAAAGAAGGGCTTGGAAAGTATGTACTCTGCTAGTGGACTCGGCCTCCTAGTCTTTACATGGTGAACCTTTATTTCCCTTTTCTGAATCATGTCTAGGATCTCGGCAGCCTTATCCGGGTTTGAGGTAAACGATTCCTCCTCTTTAAATGCTTCCTGGTATTCTATTCCCTCCTTGAACTTCACAACCAGCTGTAAGGGGTCTACCATTGATGGTTCAACGGGCTTTACTATACTTCCGAACCGGTAGGCTACTTGTAATAACTTCCTCGAGAACCTTTTCGATGTCTCACTGCTTGCCCTGAAATACTCTATGACTTTTTCAGCCTTTACGTCTTCAAGCCTGAAGTCTACAGGTACCTCCGGAAGTAGGGCGAATCCGTAGGCTGAGTAGCATGTCTTAACAGCTTCTCCGGTCTTAAGGCTGACATGATAGGCTGAGGCCCTTGCTAGTGCGCTGTTAACTCGGTGCCCGAAGAAGGCATGCACTATGATCGTCCCATCACTATACTCTATGAGTATCGTGTCGGGAGATGGTGTTAGGCCTGTAGATCTGAGCTGGTCTCTGACGAGCATTGCTACAGCCTTGCAGGATTCCCTGGCGGCGGGGTATGTTGAGGAGAGCATCTCTACTATTTCGCTGATGCCTATGCCCTTTTGCATCCACTCTGAGACTGTGTTGAGGAGGGCTGATACCTTCAGGGCTACAGGGTATGGGACTGGGATGTACTCTCCCTCCCACCATGGAATCCTAGCCTTAACATGGGCTGCTGGCTTTACATATACTGCTTCACTATCGTAGGATACGACCTCCCATGGTTCTCCTTTGAAGATGAATCTTGCGCCGACCTCAACGTACTCTGCGGAGAAGTTTGCGTCTAGGGTGCCTATTACGCTTCCATCTGCGATGTTTACCAGTTTAACCTCGTCAACCTCCGGGATCATGGAGAGGTAGCTGTAGTACTGCCTCCACGCCTTTCTAAGCCTGAAGATCTTGTTACCTGAGACTTTTATGAGGCGGTTCCTCCTGAGAATCGCTATTACCCTTGTGAGCTCGTCCCTGCTTAGGCTCCTGTAGAACACCGAGCTCCTCACCATGTTGTAGACCTCGTCAACCGCCGCCTCGCCGCGTTCAAGTAGAATGCCAAGTATCTGGAGGGCTAGGACGTCGTAGGGCTTATATTCAACGGCGGGGGGTTCAAGTTTACCCTTCAACGCCATGTCCGCGATAACCATAGACTCCGCCACGTCAAGGGGTGACTCTGCAAGTATAATGCCGTAAGAGGTCCTCGTCATGCTGTGGCCCGATCTCCCGGTTCTCTGAAGAAGATTCACAACCGTCCTAGGCGACCCGTACTGTACAACAAGGTCTACCCTTCCCAGGTCTATCCCCAGCTCGAGCGACGAGGTGCATACCACGCCTTTAAGAATCCCCTCCCTTGCCTCCTCCTCCGTCTTGAGCCTTAACTCCCTGGCTATCGACCCATGGTGGACGGCCCAGACCTTTTCGCCCAACATATTCTTAAGCTTGGCTGATAGAAACTCAACGGCAGACCTAGAGTTTGCGAATAGCAGGGAGAGCCTAGCTTTACCTGTAGCTTCAGCGATCCTCCTAAGCCTGGCCGCCACCCACGGTGACACTCCAAGAGCCTCCGCTGTTTCCCTGTCCCGACTACTAGGTACTGGGTATTCAACGCTGAACCTTACAAGCTTTGGCACATCTACGGAGATGAGTTCCACGTTGCCCCCTAGAAATTCTATTGCTAGATCAACGCTTCTGACAGTGGCTGAGAGACCTATCCTCTGAAAGTCTCCAGCTATATGTCTAAGCCTTTCAATCAACAGTGATAGTTCCACCCCTCTTTTGGACTCGATGAAGTCGTGAACCTCGTCAACCACCACATACTTAACCTTTGAAAGATGCCTTCTCATCACCTTCCCTGGAAGTATCGCCTCCAGCGACTCGGGGGTCGTTATTAGTATGTCGGGCGGATGCCTAGCCTGAGCCTCCCTCTCAGAAGGCGGTGTGTCCCCATGCCTAACACCACACCGGTACCCAACGCTGAAGGCAAGCCTGCCAATCCTCCCCTCCAGGTCCCTGTTCAAAGCCCGTAGAGGGGTAATATAGAGAACCCTAACCCCGCCGCCCTCCCATCCCTCTTCAAGCATCATGCTAAGGATAGGAGCGACAGCAGCCTCAGTCTTCCCCCACCCAGCCGGAGCCATCAATAGGACACTTCTACCCTCAAGTATAGGCTCTACAGCCATCTCCTGGATCGGGGTAGGCCTCACAATACCCATACTCCTAAGAGCCCTCCTAACAGGCTCGGCGAGCAAGCTGAAGGGATAGTCCACCACTACTCAATACCTAAAGGTGGAATAAAAGATCACTGTAATATAGGACCCACAACCTGCAACGGTAAGTTAGCAATAATCAACCGTAAATCCCATAACAAAACATTAGTAAAGCTCTAAAACACGTCTAACAGAACAAAAAGAGCAGCCTAAGAACAAATAAAATCGTGATGAGGCTGATAAGGGTCTGAGGAAACATATCGGTACACGATACGGCTTGGTAGATCATAGGATAAACTTAAGATGGGGAGGCGTGTGAGGGCTTGGAACAGATGTTAGATCCTATCTGTTTGGGCATGTCCTGGGGGATGTTTGAAGTTTGATTTTTAGATCCTGATTTTCGCCTATCGACTCTTTCAGAAGGTTAG
>JAVCBU010000008.1:0-7064 GCA_037917685.1 Thermoproteota archaeon | reverse complement strand
TATAACATTAAGGACAGGTATGTCCAGAAGATTGCGGAGGTGGTTCATGATGCAGACGTTTCAAAGGAGCCAACAGGTCTCTCGGCAGGCGTCAAGGCGATTCTCAGCGGGTTAAGGCTTGTCGCAGGCGACGACCAGGAGGCCCTAAGGGTTGGGTTTAAAATCTGGGATTCCATGTACGCGTACTTCGTGCTTCGGGATCTTGAGAAGAAGTATTCCGGGGAGCTCTCAGGGATGGATAGGATTGGGAGGCTCAAATTTCTAAGGGAAAAGGTTCAGTCACTGCTTCCAGGCAGGTAACGGTAATGTAGGGTTGTGAGATGCAGAATAGAAGGCTTGGATTAGTGGTGTTTCTCGCCGGTTTCTTCGCTATTCTTGGATCTACGATGAGTAAGGCGCCTACGCTACCCCTCTATGCCAAAAGTCTTGGTTTAGGGCTTGCAGCGATAGGTATCGTAGGTTCAGCCTCAACCGTCACAGGGATATTTGTCAACTTCGTTGGAGGCGCCCTCTCAGATATATATGGGAGGAAGAGGCTTCTCGTGGCTAGCGGCGTCGTGTTCTCTTCTGCACCTTTGTTGTATTTCGCAGCAAGAGGCGCTGGCACGCTGCTAATGGTGAGAGCTTACTACGGAGTTGCGACAGCCATCTTCACACCCGTATCGCTCGCCCTCATATCAGACATGTATCCTGAGCGTAAAGGTGTGTTAATGGGGCTGCTCTCTGCCTCAACACTTGCCGGGAGGGCTCTAGCTCCATCCGTAGCTGGTTCACTAATCTACACGGTAGGTTTTCCCGCTGTTTTTGTTTCCTGTTCAGCTGCAGGCTTCACTGTTCTAGCCCTAGTTTCCCGTTTGCCCAGGGTTACGGGTAAGACTGAAGCGAAGCCTAGAGGAGGTGTTTTGAATTCCACCCTCATACTGATAGGAATGGTTGAGGCTGCATCCTACATGGGATACCAAGCCCTAGAAACATATATACCTCTATTCCAGTCGATGGAGAGTGTTGAATGGCTTTCAGGGCTCACTCTCAGCCTGATGGTTGCAACAATGGCATTGTTTAAACCAGCTGCGGGATACTTAAGCGACAAAGTTGGGAGAATTAAACCTATAATTATAGGATTAGCGCTATCAGCCGCCTCGTTGACAATCATACACCTCAATAAATCTTTGCCGGCAGTTGTATCCTCGGTAGAGCTGTTTGCAGTAGGCCTATCTCTAACTACCGCCTCAACCAAGCCTCTAGCAGCGGAGATAAGCCGTTACAGCGGAGCAGCCATAGGCATGCTGGAAAGCATTAAAGACATCGGGCAGGCTGCAGGGCCAATCATAGTCGGAGTGCTAGGAATGAAATGGGGATTCGAAGCTGTAACGCTGGTAATTCTCACAGCACTCCTCGCCTTCATCACAGTAGGCACTATTTCTATACAATATGCCATAGATCGTAGAAACCCACAGCTTTATCGTTTCCCGAGCGTCTAAAGCCTCAAAGATTGTTAGAAAGATAGATTTTAGGCTATAATCCTAGTATCTATAGCTACCATCTTAACCATATTCAAGCTCTATAAAAAGTGAAGAAATCAATCATTCCACATCGCAAAGAACCAGATACTCGATAGTTAAATGGTCGTTCTAAGGATATAATTAGATTTCACCAGTTACCTCTGCTGCTGTTGAAATTGAAGCCGTTCAAGATGATATTATAATGTCTTTTAGATTTCTCGTTTCCAGACTTTCGAAGGAAGCGAGTATATTGGTATGAAGTAAATGTTTAAAGTAGGGTTAAATTTTTATTTCGCCATGTTTTTCTGATATATATGATTATTCAGATTGTTCAGTTAGGTAAGAGGAATGCCATATATATTCCTAAGAAGGTTGTGAGGAAGATAGGGATTAACGAGGGGGATAAACTTATCTTAGAGGTTAAAGGCGACACTATACTACTTAAACCTGTAAAGCGTGGTCTTACCATTCCCAAACCATGGACCAAGGTAACCTATAAAGATGTGGAGAGGGTTGGAGTTGAACTTTCAGAGAGAGTATTCAGCAGAGAGATTAGTTCTTGATACCACCTATATCCTACCTTTACTGGGGGTTAAGGTTCTTAATGTAGATGAAGACATGCTTAAGAAAATATCAAAACACTATGAGCTTCACTATCCAATGGCTATGATATCTGAATTGGTTGGTGTCATATTGAAACAATGCAAGAAAGAAAGGTTAAAGGAGGTGCCAGAAAACGCGGTAAAAGGTTTAAATTCCCTACTTTATAGTGGAGACATCTTAATTGATCCTCTATTAGGAGAAGATTTAAGATTTACATACCACCTGTACAAGTTAGGGTTAAACGACCTATTCGACAATATACTTTACTGCACCGCCATAAGACTAAACGCTAAAATCTTAACATTAGACAAAGAATTAAAGGAATTCTTAAAGAAAAATGGTTTAAAACATCAAGTTTTGATTACGAACCCTAAGTCACTACTACCATAAAACAATCCCCCAATAACTCCACCCTAATAATGCCCCCAAACCATTTATAAGAACTCAAAGCCTCACAACCCAACTATCACCCCAAAACGGTAATAAAGACCATCTATTTCACCTCAGAATTCAATAAATGCTTTATAATCCATAAGCATTACATCCACTCCTAAATCAAAGTTGACCCCTCATATTCGCCAATAGCATCTCTCGATCGCCCCTCTAGCTATTCCATCATACCAGCTACCTCAAACATACCCAGTTACCTCAAAAAACCACCAAAACACTCTAACACACGCTAATAAATCTTCACATCTCAAAACATCCAAAACTTTCCCACCTCCGCTGAACCTCAAACCCTAACTCCACAATCTCTACAGTTGAGATCGCTAGACTAAAGAGAATCCCCTTTTAAGATCGTAATACTTAAACCTAACAATCTAAAAATCCTCCCTTAAAACTCTTCTAACTCCACACTCCATGCCCATGTTCATGGTGGCGATTGTAGCCTACCCCCACTGAGGGGGAATCTTACTAAATGGCACAAAGCTTATCCCCACTGAGGGGGAATCTTACTAAATGGCACAAATCTTGGCCTGAATAATGGATGATACTTATGATGTTCGGGATGAAGCTCTCTTTTAGGTTACTGTGGCGGTGGCAGTGGCTATGCGGGGAAGACTGTTATGCTCTCGCGCGTGAAAGTTACCACTGACATGCAGGAAACCGGGTTCCTCGGTTTCCGCTTTTGGATTTACCTGTTCCTAAGTTTCGGTTCTGTAGTAGTCTGCGAGCTTGGCTTTAGATATGGTTAAAATTAAAGTTTGTCTTAGCCTTTGCTTCAGGGGGCTGGTGTCTGCTTGGGACTTGAAAAAAGGGTTGAAAGAATTGTTAGAGGCTACCCTGGGGTTACATTCCATGTTAGGGATGGTATTGTCTTTCTTAGAGGGAAGGTTGAGAGTTACGATGAGTGGGTTAGGCTTGGACTTGGGATAGGCTCCCTTAGAGGGGTAAGAGGGGTTGTTAATGATGTTAAGTGGGAGGGGATGCCTAATGATAGGGAGAAGAGACTTGAGAAGTGCAGGGAGATCTATGAGGAGATGGTAGATAAGCCTGTTGGCAGGTTTGACGTAGTCATTGTTGGGGCTGGCGTAATTGGTGCCATGATTGCTAGGGAGCTATCCAGGTATAGGGTTAGGGTTGCACTTGTCGAGGAGGAGCTTGACGTCTCGCTTGGCGCCTCAAAGGCGAATAATGGCATGATTCACCCTGGGGTTGCGCCGAAACGTGGCACTCTGAAAAGAAGGCTTAATGTTAGGGGTAATAGGATGTATGATAGGATCTGTAATGAGCTTGGTGTTAGGTTTAGTAGGCCTGGAAGCCTATGGCTGATAACCCGGAGAACCCTCCAGAAGTATAGGAGATATTTAAGGGGGCCGCTATACACTTTTACTTTGAAGTATATTGTTCCCATCCTCATCTGGGTTAAAGGCTTGATCAACGGTGTTAGGGGGATAAGAATTGTCAGGGGGGAGGAGATATTCAAGCTGGAGCCTGCGGCTACCAGGGATGCTTTAGCAGCAGTTTACGTTCCCTACACCGGAATACTCGACCCATACGAGCTTACAATAGCTCTTACGGAGAATGCGGTTCAAAATGGTGTAGAGTTATTCCTTAACACAAAAGTAGTAGGCTTTACGAAAAATGGGGACAGGATTACAGGTGTTGTTACCTCCAGGGGGAGGCTTGACTGCGAGTTTGTCGTTAACGCGGCAGGTGTCTATGCTGACGAGGTGGCCGAGCTTGCCGGCGCAAGGGAGTACACAATTCATCCAAGGAAGGGCATCCTAGTACTTTTCGACAGGAGGCTTAAAGATATGGTTAGACATTGTCTTGCGGAGATCTTGATACCCACACCCCCAAGGACTAAGGGAGGAGGTATAAATCCAACTGTACACGGAAACGTTATGTGGGGCCCATCCGCCATTGAGGTTCTATCTAAGGAGGATGTATCTGCCAAGCCTGAGGAGGTGAGAGAAGTGCTTGAGAAGTACTCTTCTATAATCCCAGGGTTTCCAAGGAGAATTGTAAGATATTTCGCCGGGGTTAGGGCTGCAACCTTCACTGAGGACTTCATAATTAGAGCTGCAGTGTGGGTTAAAGGATTTATACATGTCGCAGGCATACAGTCCCCTGGCTTGGCGGCAGCGCCAGCTATAGCTGAACATGTCATTAAGATACTTAGGAGGGAAGGGCTAAAGCTTAATCCGAGGAATGACTTCAACCCATATAGGGAGCCTATACCCAGTGTCAGGGAGATGAGCCTTGAAGAGCTTGATAGAAGGATCAAAGAGGATCCCCGCTGGGGGAGGATAGTATGCGTGTGCGAGATGGTGTCTGAGGCCGAGGTTGTAGAGGCTATTAGGAGAGGGGCCGTAAGCATCGACGCCGTCAAGAGGAGGACGAGGGCTGGAATGGGCGAGTGCCAGGGGGACTTCTGCCTGCTCAAGGTAGCCAGAATACTCTCAAGAGAGCTAAACATCCCCCTGGAGAAAGTTTTAAAGGAGAGCGAGGGCTCCGAGCTTTTCGACGGCCATGTAAGGGGTGAAGGGTAGTGAAGGATGCAGCTGTGATCGGAGGTGGACCTTCAGGCCTGGCCGCAGCCGTAGAGCTAGCGAAGAAGGGGTTTAGCGTCGCCATAGTTGAGAAGGAGCCGGAGCTCGGAGGTATACTTATGCAATGCATACACGACGGCTTTGGTACAAAGCTGTTTGGAGAGGCGCTGTCAGGGCCGGAGTTTGCCTTAAACATGATAGAAGATGCTGAAAGATACGGTGTGGAAGCCTATTTGGAGACATATGTCCGGAGGGTGGAGGTTAAAAATGGCTACAGGAAGATGGTTATGGTATCTAGTAGGGGTGTCCAGACGCTGAGCGCTAGAACCGTTGTTTACGCATTGGGATGCAGGGAGAGAAACCTCTTCGAGATAGGAGTTGGCGGTACCAGGCCCTCAGGGGTCTACAATGCTGGCCTCGTCCAAAGGCTTATCAACATTTACGGAATCCTCCCGGGGAGAAGGGTTGTTATAGTTGGGGGTGGAGATGTTGGACTTATAGTTGCCAGGCATTTATTCCTTGAAGGTGTAGATTCGATCTTGATAGTCTATCCTGAAAGCTTCTTCTCAGGCCTCCCTAGAAACATACAGCAGTGCGTTCTAGATTTCAACATTGAGTATAGGCCAAGAACAGTTGTCAGGGAAATCCTCGGCAGGAGAAGGGTTGAAGGAGTGGTCCTCAGCAGGGTCGACGAGGATTGGAACCCGGTCCCCGGCACCGAAGAGCTCTATCGGTGTGATACAGTTATATTCTCCGTTGGACTCGTCCCTCAATCGGGGATGCTTAAAGATATAGGAGCAAAAATCGACCCGCTAACCAGGGGGCCGGAGGTTAACGAACTATACGAGACCACCATTCCCGGCATGTTTGCCGTGGGCAACCTTGTCCAAGTATTCGACTACGTAGACGACGCTGTGGAAACCGGGTATATGGCTTCTATTGGCGTTGAAAAGTATATTGAAGGCGCTAGAAAGACCATGAGCGTTAGAGTTAAGGCTGGGCATGGTGTTAGGACAGTTATTCCTCAAAGGATCGAATGGGATGATGATAGGCCTGTAATTTTCTTCTTTAGGCCGTCGATAGAGGCGGAAAATGTGGAGGTTGCATTTACAGCGGGAAAGAGGGTTCTACACAGTTTCAGGAGGAGGTATTTAAAGCCTTCCCTCCTTGAGAGGGTTGAAGTCCCAAGAGAGGTATTTGAAAATGTTAAGGAGGTGTTTCTAACTGCCGGAGAATAAAGTAGTCTGTGTTAGATGCCCAAAGGGCTGCTTGCTTAAAGTGTCTGTTGAGGATGGAAAGGTCAAGGTTTACGGAAACATGTGCAAACTTGGAGAGACCTACGGAATGATGGAAATTAAAAATCCCAGTAGGATCATATCAAGCACTGTTAGGGTTGAAGGCTCACACGTCCCAAGACTACCTGTTAGAACAGAGAAGCCCATACCGAAGGCTATGGTTAGAGAGGTAATTAAAAGCCTCAGGGGGATTGTAGTTGAGGCTCCTGTTAGGCGGGGCCAGGTAATTGTTAAAAATGTCGCTGGGACAGGTGTAAATGTGATCGCTGAAAGAAATTTGGAAAGGTGTAACAATTGAGCTATTTCCTTGTACTCGATGTGGGAACCACAAATGTGAAGGCTTTCGCCTACCAGGGGGATAGGATAGTTGAAAAAGCGGAGGAAAAAGTGAAACCTATCTATCCTGAGCCTGGCTGGGTTGAGGAAGATCCTTTAGAGGTCTTAGAAAAGGTTTACACTGTTTCTGAAAGAATAATCGGGAGGTTAGGCAGGCCTATTGGGGTTGCGGTTACCAACCAGAGGTCAACCACGATTCTGTGGGATAGAGATTCTGGGGATCCAATTTACAATATGATAACCTGGCAGGATACACGTACAGCCGACATAGCTGAATACTTCTCTTCAAAGTTCATAATGAGGCTCGGAAGAGCTCTAGGTAGAATAGCAAG
>JAVCBU010000004.1:0-7109 GCA_037917685.1 Thermoproteota archaeon | reverse complement strand
GTTCTACACTACTACGCTGGGCCGGACTACTATTCTCCCGAGACGATGCTTCTGATAGAGCTGACCGATTTTAACGTTACTGGCCCTTCTCCACCTAAGGTTGGAGACACTGTTAAGGTGGAGTTCAAGCTGAGGAACTATGGTCAGAGCGAAATAGAATTTGCCGAGCTTGGCGTGTTCGCTGCAGTAAGAGATCCTGATAACAAGAACCGTTCGTTCGGTTTCATCTATAAGAATAAGACGCTTGCTGTTGGCGAGACTGTGGCGTTCAACTCCTCTAGGAAGCTGGATAAGCCAGGTACCTGGAAGATATGGCCATCCTTCCAAATAAGATTGGCGACTGGTAAAAAACTGGGACCTGAGGAATGGCATGCCGCCCTCATAGAAGTTGAGGACCTATTATATCCTGATCTTATTATAACGGAAGTAAAATGCGATTGGAGGAATAATAGCATAGGTTATGTAATAAAGAATAAGGGTGAGGGGGAGGCTAAGTCAGGCTACTATGTGTCTCTGTACGTGGATGGTGAGGAGGTTGATCGAGACTACGTAAACATCAGCTTGAATCCAGGTCAAACATATGAATCTTGGTTTAAGCAATATCAGTGGCCGGAGGGTCAGGACTTAAACGTAACGGTCTGCGTCGATGCCGGAAATTCTATAAAGGAATCTAATGAAAGCAATAACTGTCTGGAAGCCTTATGTAAGAGGCAGTTCGAGCCTATTGCTATAACCTCAGGGCCCAGTGTCGTTAATGTTACTCATGACTCTGTACTCATAGTATGGACCACGAATGTAGCTAGTAGCAGCCTAGTAAACTATAGCAGTAGATCAAGCGGGTTTACTGGCTCGGTTTTCGATTCTAAACCAGTGAAAAACCATAGTATTCTTTTGACAGGCCTTAAGTCCGCCACAACCTACCGCTATTTCGTAGAGTCGGTAGAGTGGCGTGGCAGAATCAGGAGCCCTACGATAACATTTGAGACCAAGCCGCCCTTGGACGATGAGAAGCCAAAAGTAAAGCTCCTTCTACCTGAAATGCTTAGAGGAGTTGTGGAAATCGAAGCTGATGCTAGTGACAATATTGGCGTTTCCCGTGTCTCTTTCTCCATTGACGGCGTCGTCAAATTCATCGATTTTTCTCCCCCATACATATGGATGTTAGACACTTCTCTCTATGAGAACGGCCTTCATTCATTTACGGCAACTGCGTATGATCTGTCCGGCAACAAGGGCTCAAGTACCAGCAACGGTAACATAGAAAATCTTTTAGACACTAGGCCACCTGTAATTTCAATTACCAATCCTCCTGATGGGGGAGAGGTCTTCGGTGTGGTTGAGGTAGAAGCTTTGATTAGCGAAATCGCGCCGGTCGGCGAATCCACCGGATACATAACTCAGGCTGAGCTGCACATAGACGGCAATCTCCTAAAAAGGTGGGTGTACACGCCAGTCCGACACGACTTTCTGAGCGGAGAGCTTGTACCCAATCCTAGAACTAGCAGTCTTACGTTAACATATTTGTGGGACACATCTCATCTCACTTCGGGCAGCACACATACTATAGAGGTGTTTGCCTGGGACAACTCAGAAAATCATGGAAGCGCAACAGCTAGTGTTACAAAAATCACTGTCGAATATGCTCCGCCGCCTCTAACCATAGAGTATGTTGATATACTCGTGGATAGAGAAGTGGAGAGAGTGGGAAACTACTTTAGAGTAACTCTATCAGTTACAAACACTGGAACAAAAACCCTGCGAAATTTTCAAATAGTTGATAAAGTTAGAGGGTTTCAAGGCATACCTCAAACTGATTTCACACAGGCATTTTACGTGCCTGAGCTACAAACTACAATATTATTTATGGCTCCTCATCCGGAGGCAACGCTGAGTCCTGGAAAAGTAGGCATCTTCCAGTATCTTATCGTACCTATACTCTGTCACCCTACATTATCGGCAGAGGAATATGTTATTGGCACCTACACAAGTGTATCAGCCTCAACCACCGATAGTAGTTACAGATATATGTTTACAGTCGACTTACCATATGCTCCCTCGCTCGTGGATGAGGATGGCGACGGGCTGAATGAGCTTGACGACGCCTTTAAGAATGCTAACTTTTTAATTGTAACAAACCCGTCTAGGTTATATGGCTGTGGCTCTGAGAGTGAAAGGAGAGCTGCCGTAAATAATCTTTTGTGTAGGGCTGCACGGCTAGCTACTATCAAACGGGGAGTCTTAGGTTATTTAGGTGCAACTTCCACTAAAGAACAGTTTAAGGCGCTGATCTCCCCCGGCGGAGAGTGGGCTAACAAGCTTAGCTACGCCTTCACAACACCCATGCCAGAAATGAACCTTGACGCCTATCTCCTTATAATAGGCGAAACTGAGATAGTTCCTTCTTACACATATGAGGATGCTGGGGGTGAGGGGCCTGTCAGTCTTAGCGACAACTATTTCGCCGATACTGTAGGTAACGATGGGATTCCAGACCTAATAGTTGGTAGGATAATAGGTAGAAACGGTTTAGTAGACGGTTCTTCAGCACTTCTTCGACCTATTGAGGCTAGCATCGATGTTGCCTTTGGACATGGATTCGATACTAATTTCGCCGTAGCGCTTGCAGGCTATGAAGAAAGTGATGACGACCCATTTGTGCCTAAAACTAATGATGTGATCGGAGACCTGGAGGAGCTAGGCTATGAGGGAAGAAACATCTATTGGAGTGATTTTGTCGAACGTGAATGGAATATAGATTTCAGGGAGGGCGACGCGTTTGCTCTAGGAGACATTGACGGAGACGGAGTTGAAGAAGTAATAGTTGCTATTCCAAGAGCCGGAGGCTTCATCCACATATATGCTTCCACAGGAATATATAGAGGCTCCTTCCCCTGCAGGTTTACTAGCTCCAGCGGTTTAGCTGCGGGAGATTTGGATGGTGATGATGTAGACGAGATAGTTGTTGCACTAAATGATGGTGATGAAGATATGCTGTACGTATATAGGTCGGATGGGGCTTTATTAGCATCAGAAGATATATTCTTTGATGATTGGGATGCAATCGCTATAGGAAACCTTGTAGGGCAGTATGATGGACAATATAGGAATGAGATAGCCATAGCGCACAATTCATATGACTATATAAGTGTTCACTACCTCAAACAAGATGGTGACAGTTGGCAGCTAATGTATCAAGATTGCTTTGATCTTCCATTTGACTTTTCAAGGTACGACGGATTTGACATTGGAAATGTTAGGGAAAGCGAAGATGACCGTTGGGGGCTAGACGAAATAGTCATAGTTAGCGACGATAGGGACATAATTTACATCATTGATATTTATGCGGACTCTCATGAAGAGATTCATGTGAGAGCCACCGAGGAAGTTAGTCGTGTTATAAAAGGAGCAAGTGATGAAGTGGACGTGCGTTTCACGCCCTATGACGGGTTGGCTCTGGGAGATGTCGACGGCAACGGACAGGATGATATAGTGGTGATGATCGACGAGGACGACGCCATCTATAGATATTATTGGAATGATACGCACTGGAAACTAGCAAAAATGTACAGTAGATTTTTCGACACTTGGTTTGAAGGAATACGCTATAGTAGCGGTCACGGAAGAAATGACGGCTTTGACATAGGCAAAGTTGTTGCAAATGATAATCCAAAGATGGTCATTCTTCGCAACAGAGATGGGACAACAAGCAGCTATTATGAACTTGCATCCACATGGGGCGACGCTGACATACTAGCTAATAAACGTCTCGGCGAATTGTCTCCATGGGTAAGCATAGTGATCGTTTATGGTCACGGAAACCCGCATGGCGCATCTCCAATGTGGTCCTCGTTAAGGAATGAATGGAATTATTTTGAAAAACATCCCTTGGTATATTCCTTCGGCTGTACATCCGGGTTCTACGAGCCTCACGGTGATTATTGTTTCGGCGAAGCGCTTTTCGAGAAAGGTGCGGCTGTGTTCATAGCGTCGACAGAGCTCGTTGGTATGGGAAAAGCTTCTTGGACTATCGAGAATATCTTTGACTCTTCCTACGAGTGTAGGTGGAACTTAGATATTATGAGCGCTGGCAAGGCTTTTACTTTATATGAGAGGGATAGGGCACGCGAAGGGTGGATTAACTGGGTTTGCGAGTGGAACTATTACGGCGATCCGACATTTCCGCGGGGTGGATAAAACATGAGGCAAATTATAATTGTCATCATTATTCTCTGTTTTCTACTGGTTTTTCCAGCTGCAGTCTATGCTGAACCGCCGCCTAAAGTTCTGGATATTAATGTACCTAACTATGTTGTTGAGAAAAGGGAAGGCTGGGACTACGTAGACATCCCTGGAGGCAATGTGCTTCTAGTGGATGGCAAGCCCCGCCTCCCATACTACTCTTTTACGCTCCTGTATCCCCAGAGGTGTAGGATTCAGAAAGTGGTTTTGATCAACAAATCAGGGCTCGTAACCACATCCGGGCTAAACCTAACAATCGTTAAGAGTTCACCATTAAGCTCTGAAGAAGAGGAGTTTTTTGAAGAGGAGGATGGCTGGTATCCAGCTAAAGATTTTAGGTGGAGAATATGGGTTAACCCAGACGGCAGCACTTTTCTAGTAATAGACATATTCCCTTTCCACTATAACACAGCTACCACTGAAGTGAGATTTTTCAGCCATTACAAGTTCGAAGTCACCTACACGTTCACAAACTTGTCTATAGCTGGCCTATCAACCGACAAAACTGTCTATGAACCGGGGGAACCCGTCTATGTAAACGTCTTACTGAATAACTCTGAAGAGCCTATGGATGTTGTTATGGGCACGCTGATAAGAAGATATGGTTCAGACCAGGTGGTTGAAGGTCTGCCATTGAGAACTCTTCACAGTTTAGCCGGCGTAGCCTCAGCAACAATGGTTTGGAACACAAGTGGCTTTCCTACAGGCAACTATTATGTGGAAGTTGTTGTTAACGACACTGAAGGTAACTGGCTTGACAGGAAAACCTACGGCTTCAGGTTAGGGAGGTCGCTGATAAACATCACAAAGTTTTCCGTAGATCCACAGCACTTTAAGGTAGGCGACATGGTGGAGATAGCGGCTGAGATCGTAAACGCTGGCTCAACAACCCTGTCCGGAACATGTTTCTTCAAAATTCTGGAAGATGAGAAACTTATTGAGACTCTTCAATACAATTTTTCCTCTCTAGATCCCAACGAATCTCTCAGTTTTGTTCGAACCTGGAATACTTCCTCGGCGAAAAAAGGCGCGGTCTATAGTATAGTTGCATATGTCTACTATGAGGGACAGACAACTCCACCCATTGTAATCTTAGCAGGCACGAATCTCTCTCCAACGGCGAGATTTAGCTACACCCCGACAAAGATAGGGCTAGGCGAGAACGTGACTTTTGACGGGTCGGATTCAATAGATCCTGACGGAACAATCGTTTCATTTAATTGGAATTTTGGAGATGGAGGAGAAGGCTCTGGCATAAGGACAGCACACACATATCATAGGCTTGGTTACTATAAGGTTATCCTAACTGTGACTGACAATGAAGGAGCTAGCAATAATACGTTTAAAATAGTAAATGTTGTGATGATGTATACTCTAAATGTTTCTTCAAACATAGGATTCGCTTTAGAGGGTTCTGGCAAATACAGGGAGGGGGAAGAGGTAACGCTACACGCGCCTTCATCCATAGATATGCCAGGCATACTAGGCATTTTAGGCGGAAAATATGTTTTCAAGCAATGGGTCGGAGTTCTAAACTCTACAAAAAACAATGTGACTCTTGTCTTTAAAGGGTACAATCCAAAGCTTAACATGCAAGCTATCTATGTTGAGGACTACTCTAGGGTAATATTCACAATTCTCATCATGGCTGTAGTAGTCATAGCAGTAACAGCGGTAGTCCTCTTATCTAGGAGAAAAATAGTTGGAACCTCGGTTATTTGAGGAGGAAACTACCTATTTCTGTGGTTTGCTTTTACTTAAGATTTGACACTAATTTATGAGCTATTGTTGGTGAAAATATGCCTAAGCTTGATATTTTCTGGATTTCAGAAGGCAAAATTTAAGAAACGTAAGAAACCTCAACCTCTACAAAACAGAAACCCTTAACTAATTGCCTGCTTAATTATTTAGCCTTTTTCCACATTTTCGTGATTTAGTCAACATTAAGTCAACATTATTGGGATAGTGTTGAAGTCTCACTAAAATATCTCGGGGCCGATCTAAGACGCCGAGACATATTCGTTGAAATAGATTATATAGAGGGAACTTCACTAGATCCAATTACGAAAAGAGGATTGCCAAAGATTATGGAAATCATTTCGCCTTAGACATTCCAACTCTATTTTAAATAATAGGTCTCCCTATTTATGGAGAACATGATTTTCTTTGAGAAGACGATTTTCCCACACAGATAATTCGTCTAAACAAATAAAGCAAATAGAATAACCGTAAGAATATTTAGAACAAAATTATAGGATTTTAAGGCGTTTAGAATGCCAAAAAAGCTACTCATCGTATATTATTACATGTTCAGGAAATACTGAGAAAATGGCCGAAGAGATTGCTAGGGGAGCCGAGGGCTTAGGGGTTGAGGTGGAGTTAAAGAGGGTTGAGGAATGTAGGCTCAGCGATTTAGTTGAAGCAGACGGGATAGTTGTGGGTTCACCAACCTACTTCAGCAACGTGGCTTGGCAAATAAAGAAACTTATCGATGAATCTATAGAATTGTATAGAGGAAAGCATCTTAAAGGCAAAGTCGGGGGATGCTTCACCTCCCCAGGGACTCGTAGAGATGGAAAAGACTGCATTAGAATGCTTGAGCTACCTTTCGGTTTCCATCATGAAATGAAGATTTGTAACCGAGTGTTGTTAATATTTTAGTTTATTTCCATAGAAAATGTTGAATTGAAAATGTTAGTTTATTAAATGTTTGTGGCATAGATCTTAATATGTTGGAGGAGAGGATTAGCTGCGAAGCTTGAACATGCCATTGCTTTATCTATAATTTTAGGCGGTCTTTTTAGGCTTTACTCTAAGCCATACCATACTTCATGGTTGGATATTGACTTTGTAGAGCAAATTGGATAATG
>JAVCBU010000019.1:0-32172 GCA_037917685.1 Thermoproteota archaeon | reverse complement strand
CTTCTACTATGACGGCCGCCCCCAGAGAAACATACTCTTTCAATCCCGTTTAAGCCGGTTTTGCTTTTGAAACGTAGGGGTGACTGCTGTATCGCAGGCAGCTTCATGGACTTTCAATCCCGTTTAAGCCGGTTTTGCTTTTGAAACCCCCGATTTTATATTTGTTATTGTTATTTTTAATGGTTTGTGGTGTTGTTGTGGTGGCTGTTTATCGTGGATATCGCTCTTTGCGCGATGTTTTTATAAAGATATGCACACCCAGCTTTTAGGCTTAGGTGGTTGTGGGGGATTGTTTTATGCTTGAATTTTACATTTGGGGTCTTCATGTCCTTAAATTCTGTTGTTGCTCTTTCATGTTTTGTTTGTTAGTCATGGGAATGGCTGGATTGTTTTTATTTATGTTTGTTTCTGGTCTTGGGGGTCGGCTGGTATGCTCCGGGGTTTTTCCAACATGATTTGATGTTTACACTTGGCAGTTGAAATGTTGGTGGCGGGGCGATATGCACACATTCTCGCTTTACTTGCTACGCCATTTGAAACATGAAAGCATGATATTTCGGATAAAGAAGTGTATTCGTCTACGTTTAGGGCCTGATCATGGTGAATCACATTTCTTTAAAGGATATTTTGCGAAGTTAGCTTCGTCTTGGAAGATACTCCGTATATTACGTGTGAAGAGACATTCAGGTGAAGTGTTATGGTTTAGTGGTAGGGCGGTCAGGCCTCCTAACCAGGAAGTCTACCTCTCCGGCGGCTTCTTATCCCCACACGAGTGGGGGATGAGAAATAATAAGAGAGAATGGCATTTCATTGCATCCAGATGATGCCGAATCTTAATCATTGCTGGAATTTTAATAGGCTGGGAATTCCAGAAAACTTTTGAAGAAGTTTCTCCTAAAAATCAAAGATGAACAGCCTTATTTGGGCGATAATCCTCTCGCCATGCAGACATTGATTAAGAATATTTTGTGTAGCTTTCAGCTAGGTAACGTAAGACCTTCAGTTCTAGCGATTTGAGGAAAGAAGTCATCATATCAGGTTGTCAAGCTCATGAGTTCCGTTGGAGAGATAATCTCCAACCCCGAAACTTTCTTAATCAAAGCCCTTCTCTTCAACAGTTCTCCATCAGAGGTGATCAAGTAATCTAGGCCATCTATCTCATTTACTAGCTTTGCGAAGGCCATGTGAATGTTATCCATTGTCCTAAGTCTGAGGCTTGCTGAGAGCTTACAGGCTTCAACCATGAACTGGGGGAGCAAAACATCTACGCCAGCGAGGGAGAGCCTTTTAGGCTCTAATCCGATTTTAGGAAACTTCATTCCCCAACTCAGCGTGATGGAGCTTACCATTGCTAGGATCCTCTTCTCCTCAGGAAGTTTATCCAGTAATTCCCTTAAATCTTTCGAAATAAGGATTTGATCCGAGTAGTATAGCCTGGAAATGACCGAGAAAAGCTCAACAATTGAGGCCGGGGATCCAATCTTTCTTAGATCCTTACTCAGCATGATGGAAGTTGACTCCTCACGAAAGGGATCTCCAGGCTTGTATGGGGAGATTATCACGCTGGTATCAATGTATATCTTCGTCTTCCCTCACCTCCCCAATGATCTCGGCTGCAGTCTTCTGGGAGATTATTTTTAGAGAATCCCTGTCCTCCCTTAACGACTTGAGCATCGCCCTAACCACCTTGATCACTTCCTCGTCCATGCTGTAAGGACTCATTTCCTCCGCCGACTTAAGGACAAGAAGCCTTATGGCCTCGCTCCTACTCCTAAAAAGTCCAGATTTAACGAGCTCATCTATGAGCCTCAGCTCCTTCCTCTTGAACCTAACGGGAACAACAACGCTCATCATTCCTTATACATTATGTATAACTATAAAATTTTGTATACGAATCTCCCTAGCACGCTCCATGAGGCTCCAAATTAAGGGAGCTGGTAAGTTAGCATGGTAGCCCAGCGGGCTACCCGTTAGGGAAAGTAAGGATAGAATCACACTCACGAGCTGTCTCATCACTCTTCAAAGCTTTAAAGTATTTATCAACGGATGGATTTCATCAAGCATTCGAATCAAAATTTCTCTCTACTTTGGCACTACTCTACTATACTAGATTTTAATTTTATTTGAGTCTAACTGATGGTGTTCTGACTGATGCTTTCCATGTTGCTTGTGCTTGGATCTTTTAAACACAGTATTTTCTTGCCTCGCAGTATCCGCATTTTCTCTTGTCCGCCTTCCTGGGGATTTTCTCGCTTTTTATGAGCTGTCTTATCTTCTGGATGTCTCTCTTGACGGCCAGTTTGTCTATGGGGGTTATTTCTGTGTTTAGAAGCTTTCTCTGAAGGGGGAAGTATACTACTCCCTTCTTCACTGTTTTCCCGTAGTGTTTTTCGAGGAGTAAGGCGTATGCTGCGAGCTGCTTCCTTATCTTCCATGTTATTTTCGGGAGGTCTGTGTACTTAGCCTCTACTGGGACTGGTGTTCCATCCTTCATTATTACCACGGTGTCCACGGTTCCGGCTAGGCCGAGCTCGGGGTCCTCAAGGTGTAGGCTGTGCTCAACCCTTTCAACCTTCTCCCTGGGTATCCCGTAGACTGTTTTCCTCCTCTCGAGCTTCCTCATCTCCTGCTCGTGGATTTCCCTGCCATACTCCATCTTCCTCCTTGGAGGGATCCTTAGGTTTAGGGTTTTCAGAAAGTAGACTTTTTTGGGGCAGTAGTTGTACTGGACTATGTCTGTCACCGTGACTGTTACCTCCATCCCCCTCATCGCTTGGGAACTATTTTCGCAACCATTTTCTTAATGAATTCTGGATGGTAGTAGCTGGCTGGAAACTTTCTTAGAAGGGAAGTTCTCAGTAATACTCTCATTTTGGCTTTTTCCCTTTTTCAGCCTGTATTCTCCTCCTCTCTCAGGGTTGATATTATGCTTGCCACCCATGCTGGAAGATTTCGCATATTAGAAGCTCGAAGTCCTTGGCGAATGGAGGTCTACGTTGACAACCCTGTAGGCTGAACTTTCAGCCTCCGGCACCCCTACCACCTCTGGTGGAATGGCTTATACTCTGTTTCCTCCCCCCTCAGGTACTTCGCGATCTGTATGGCCTGCTTAAGGACTAGGTCTGTCCACCTTATCCTCCTGTCCCGGTGGTGGGTGTAGGACTCCATCTTCTTCTCCATTGTCTCCGCAAGGCTCCTCCTAGCGTTCTGCCCTAGGATGCAGCGTCCAGCCTCATACTCAAAGTCGCCAGGCCTCACCACCCCCTGGCTTACGAGTGTTATAACCGTTTTGTCAGCGAGGTGAGGCCTAAACTCCTCCATCAGATCGTAGACTAGGCTCGCCCTTCCAGGCCTGTCAGCGTGTAGGAAGCCGCCGTACGGGTCTAGGCCAGCGTAGTGCACCGCCCTCCACACCTCCCCCTCAAGAATCGCATAGGCGTAGTTAAGCATCGCGTTGATAGGGTCGCCGGCATACCTCCCTGTCCTGCCGGGGAAGCTGTAGCCAGCTGGGATTACCGTCTTGATGGCTTGCCAGTACTCCTGGCTTGCATTCCCCTCCAGGCCCATAAGCCTCTCCCTTATCTTCTCCACAGGGACAGCCCTAACCCTCCCTATCATGCCAACATACTCTAACACCTTGCTGGAGGCCTTCCTAAGCGTTTCAGCATTCTTAGGGCTCGTCTCAGCCCTCGCCTTCGCTAGGGTTCTAAGTATGGCGGCTTGGTTCCTAGCCTTACCCAGGAGGAACTGCCTCGCGAGATAGCCGCTTCTCCAGTCGTTGTACGCGTAGTACTGCTGCCTCCTAGTCTGGACGGTCCTCAGGACAGGGGTTGAAAGCCTCCCAGCCACCCTCCCATACCTTGAGACTATTATAAGGTCCACACCATGCTCCGATAGAAGCCTCGCAGCGTCGAAACTCAGGCTTCCACGCCCGGTGACAAGGACCATGCGAAGCTTCTCAGCAGGCACGGTGAGGATAGTCCGCCCCTTCTCCCTCACAACTATACAGTTGCCCTTCCTACCGATGAACTTGCCGTAGCCGTCAACCACCAGCCTCCGATACATGAAGGTCAGCCTCCACCCCAGGCTCAAGCCCCCTACAATGGTAGAGGTATATGCAGTCCCTCGGACACATCCTTGGAAGCCCAGGGTCACGCCTCTGCGCCACCATCTCAAGCCTCTGGTCACGCTCCTCCATCCACCAGCTCCTAAGCTCAGTACCTATAAAGAATAGATCCCTCGAAACATGGAGCTTGCCACCCCTAAACTTCACGTAGACAACGCAGCCAATATCAACCGGAACCTCATAGACACTCTCCAAAACCAGGGCATAGCCCGTAGAAGCAAGCCGGTACTCGACACGCTCCTCATCCGAAACCTTCAAGTCGAAGACAATCCCGTGAAGATAGTCGTAGCAGTCTATGCTAAGAAGCCCAGACAGGCCTAGAAGCTCCCCGGTAAGCTTATGCTCCACAAGGAAGGGGATGGCCGTGGCCAGGCTGTCCCTCCTACTACTATAGGGCTGGAGCGATATGCGCTCAGCAAGACGGCTCTCACACTGAAGGTAGACATAGTCCCATACAAGCCTAGTCTTACGCTTAACCTCCTCAAACCTACGCTTAACATTACGCTCCCTCAAAGCATCCTCATACCAGCGGTCGAAGTCAAGCCTCTTCCCCTCCTGGAAAGAGGTGATAACAGTTGAAACCGCACGGTGGACAGCCACGCCAAGCGCGAGAGGCTCAGTAACCCTACCCTTAACCCCCTCAACCCTATTCACATACACGTCCCTATGCGTAGGACAGTAGCTCGAGACAACACTGTACATAGGGATGGAAACGTCACGGTAGTAGGGCTTAAGGCCTCCCCGATGCCAATTCCAGCCCCGGACATCCTCCGAAACCCCCATCTCCCTGGCTAGCGGCAGCAGGCTGCGGAGAAGCATCTTATGCTCAACATCGCTCAGGAAGTAAACCACCCAGGCACCCTACTCAACATACTCCACAGCCCCAGCCTCCCCCAAGCCCCTAACCCTATCAGTAACTATCCTCACAAGCCTGGAGCAGCGGTCACAGAGCGGGATAACATAAATGCTGTCCCTCGAACCACTAATATACCTGCCAACCTCAAGCACGAGCACATGCCTGTCATGGCTGTTCAAAAGGCCGTAGAACCCACTATACTGGATCCTACTAAGCCCGTAGCCCTTAAGATGGTCGCTTAGCTTGGTCCGCTTCCTGTCATCCGAGATGTCGTAGATTACTATCGTCTTCATTTTTCACCAACCAACATGTGATATACATTCTCTACCGCGCCTATAGAAGGTTCTTTCGATGTTATTAGAGCTGGCTCGTAGAGTATTATGCTGTCCGGGTTGTTGCTCTCTCTTATTATGTCTAGGTCTTGCGTTGCTGGTTCAAGATTTTCTAACAGGATGTTGTAGGCATCTGCCTGTGAAATGTCACCGGGGGGTAGTATGTTTCTCTTGAAGTGAAGTATTAGAATTGGACTGTGGAAAATTATATTGTGGGATAGTTTAGGCATGTTTAGTTCTAAAGTTGCATCTTCCGAGTATATTATGATCTGAACACCAATCTCTCTAAGCCACTTTTCAAAGTTTAGTATTCTCTCCTTTCGGTTAAGACTGCGGATAAAAATGTTTAAAAATCTTCTACCCTTCACTTTGCCAGCTGTTCTTCTAAACAGGAACCCGCCACCTATCCCGGGGAATACTTCTATGCTTTCATCCTTTGTTATTGGAACTATTTTCCTGCAAATCTTTGATATTGGAAGAGTTATCCTATCGTCTTCGCTTTCAACGTTTTCTACTTCTAAGCCTGCGATAATATAGATTTGGGGGATTCTACCCTTTGCTCCATGACGTGTTTTTTCCTTAAGGTTTTGGTGGAATTGTTTGTCGGCTTTTGGGGAGATATACGAGGTGAAGAATTCATCTGACATGTTCATAGCTTTATCGAGGAATTTTGGAAGTCTCTTTGAGAGAGCTCCCCCTACTCTGATGTGTCTGTGCTTGTTGGAAAACCTGTTTGATGTTTTTACTCTTATCCAGGGGAGATCAATATTGTAGAATATGCCCTTAGTACTGTATCTCCTTGCTAGTCTCCCTAATCTTTGAACTATTTTCGCGATGCTTTGAGAGTTTATGGAGAACATTAGTTCTACTGTTCTGTCGTATGCTTCGAATTCTACGCCAATCTCACCTAGGCTTGTGATGAGTAGAACTTGTGTATCCTTATCCTTAAGCTTCTCCAGCTCCATGTTGTATGTTGCCCTGGGCATTTGGGAATGTAGTATAGCAGTTTTTACGTTGTACGATTCAATCATTCTCTGGATGGTTATTAGAAGGTTAATGTTGTCAGAGTATACCACCGCCAGGTCGCTTATGTTGCTTGTTTCACTTGCAAGTAGCTGGACTACCCTTTTCGTGGACTCAGCCTCTGACATTTGAATCCACTTCTCGCCAGCTTCTTTATCCGTGATTTTAAGCATTCTATTATGTAGAGGGATGTTTACGGCTATAGGAGGTGTGAGTTCGCCGTTAAAGAGAATCTTAAATAGTTTGTTCATATGAGCCTCTATTAGGGTTGGATTCATGGTTGCACTTAGGAAAAGTAGGAACGTGGGATTCGTCACCGAGGCGACGACCTTCCATGACAGTATCTCGTATAGGAGTATAAGGAGGCGTGTGAAGGTTTTACCACTGTAGAAGTGTGCTTCGTCGATGATATATAGGTTTGGCTCGGCCAGTGCCTCTATAAGCCTATTCTTTCCGGTTCTATCGGGAATTCCATACCTTCTTTTAGTTTGAGTAGCTAGGGATGAAAGCATCTGTGGATTTGTAAATATCATTATATGCTTGTCCTCAGCCATCGAGAATGCATTCCTTATCGTCTCCCCCTTTACGTCGTATTCAAGCTTCCCGTGTATGTGGTAGCATTCTATGTTTGGGAGGGCAGATCCCATTTTAGCTTCTAGAAGCCTACCCCTTGAGGCGGCCTGCCCTGATAAGAGCCTTGTAGGAGCCACGTAAACCGCATGGATTATTCTAAGATGTTTTGAGAGCTTGGCTGCAAGGAGAGCCGCAGCGTCAAGAGCAACTTCTGTTTTACCCGCTCCTGTCTCAGAGGATATGTACAGTGGAACTGTTACAGGCCTATGGAGGTACTCATCCGCGTAGTCTACGATCCTAGAGAGCACGTTAGCCTGCGATTTAGATAAGTCAAGCTCTACAGGGCCAACCCTAATTTTCAGCAGGCTTCTTTTGCTTTGGGGCTCGTAGTATGCCCCATGGTTGACTAGGCTGATGCTTCCAGATGGTGAGGCCAATTAAGATCTTCCCCTGTAACAATAAGGGTTTTACCCTCGAATTCCATCTGATAACCAGTCTCTGCTTTGAACACGCCTTCAAGAGCCGGAACTATCCTGCTACAGGGCGCTATTCCAGAGTATCGTGTGGTTGCTCTAAACCTCACGGGCGTAAGCCTAAGCCTCTTCAGCGTTTGCTCAACTCTGCCGTCCCGGCATATAAGAGGTTGACATAGTTCTCCCATAACCGGCTCCATGATAGGTTTCAGTTCCACCTCCTTTATGCTCTTAATGATGAACCTACCCCTAAAGGAGTGTTTCCCACCCAAGCCTACTTCCCGAAGGGCTATCTGTAGAATTTTCGCCCCCTCAGCAAGCTCACCCTCTTGGCCGAAGATGATGAATCTCCAATCCGCACCCGGAGCTCTAAAATAATGTTTTAGAAGGTTTGGAACAGCTCTGAAGGTTAGATGGGGAACGCCGACAATCTGGTACCCCGCCAGCTTTCCTAGAGACGCTTTCTTTATCGATCCAAGGGCTGTCGCGGTGCCATCAAGTATTAAGTTATAATTCTCAGGTAGTATCGAGCTCTCCCTCAACAGTATGCCGTCTGTAACCGAGACTTTCGGAAGCTCCCTGAGAAGGCTAATATACTCCTTAGTAATCTCTTCTCTCGCGTTTCTACAAGATACCCACCTGTTAAAAAATGTATAGAAGTTTTCACCCTTTGAGAGTAGTACCACCCTAAGCATCGCCCCTGCAACCGCCGTTCTATAAATCACGTGTGACGGTTTGAATATGTTTATCTTGGAAGTAGTCTCTGTGCAACATACCGGGTCAACGTTTACAGCGTGAATAACTGCTGCAAGCATATGCTGATCCCTAGTGTCAAGCCTTCCCTCGGCCTTTCCCCTGCTTTTCTCTACGCTCAAGCTCTTCCCTTGCAGCCGCAGGCCTGTGAATATACCTCATAACCTCGGCAGCGTATTCCACAAGCCCCTTAAACGTCTCTAAGCGTTCCTCCTCGGATTCGACTTCGAAAATCCTCAGCTCCTTGATATATGTTCTCAGCCTTTCTATCGCCTTTTCTCCCACGTACCTTCTTAAAACAACCCTTCCCTCGTCGTTCCTGTACTCTTTAACCCCGCTTATCCCATCCCCCCTACCCTCACCTATTACATCGTAGAAGCATCTCTTAAGCCCTGTTTCAAGGTTTTGCACTTCCACAGGCACCGATGGTGGAGGCGGATGCGTCAGAAAGCCTTCTACTCGAAGGATTTCGTCAACCACTATTAGTGGCTCTCCGCTGCTGTTCCTATATAGGTCCCAGACTCCAGCTCCAGAGGATGTTTTAGCCCCCTTTCTAACATCCTCAACCAGATGCTCATACGCCAAGAAACCAAGCTCTAACCTAGTAGGGTTGAAAATTGTCGTCTTAAAGTACCCGGGTCCCTTGAACATGTGCTCTTTAAAGAACATCATACCTCTCTCCTTAAGCGCTCCGGTCTCCGTCTCCGCTGTGCCGGGTCTAGGAACCCTATTCCTTACAATGGTCTCCGTAAGCTTCGGCTCTAAGATCTGGCCTCCAACAGGCACCCCAAGATCCAAGGCGGCTGACTTAACTGTATAAAACGTTTTAAAGTCTGTTTCCTTATACTTCTTCTCCCAGTTTAAGGGTAGGGATCCCTTGGTTGGAGCAGTCGAAGCTGCTGCACCTTCAGCGATGCATGCTGGACAAGCTCCACAAGGATCGTAAGGTGCACAGGTTGCCATCTTCAAAATAATGTTCTTGAACTGCTCCTTATGCTTATCAGTTGGAAGTATGGCCTTCGCGTCCTCTATTATTTTATCGTAGACTGAGGTATCGCCGCCGTTTGAGAGTGCTTCAAGGTATGGCTCCATAATCCTGCGAATACACTGTCTAAAGAAGCTTTCACGCACATAATTAAACTTTGTAGCTCTAACCCTAGCCCTAGCATCTAACTCGTATTCCAGGCCTTTGTCCCCCTCCCTTTCTATGAGGAAGGTCTCCATGTCTGTGAAGGCTTCATTTATCGTGGCAGCCTCGTTTCCGCTGAAAGCCCTCTCAAAGCTTATTACACCCCACACTCTCACAGCTGGGATGGACTTGTAAAGTCCTATCTCCCTTCCGATACCTTTCGGGATCTTATCTAGGACAGGTTCTTCCAAACTCATATTAATCACCTCCTTCATCCTTTTTTGGGCAGTTTAAAACAAGCCTCCCGTCCTTGAATATCTCCTTCAGCTTTTCAACGGGCATGTAAACATACAGGTAAGCCGCGTCTCTTACGCCTAGCATGCCTTTAACCACCTTTCTAGCCGTATTATCGTCTGTTCTCGTCAAAGCCCTTTCAAGGCTAACCATTAGTTTCTTGATGGACTTGTCGGCGACACATGGGGTTACCTTTAACGGCTTCTTTATCTTGTCCATCGAATAGTTGAGAAATGAGCCGCATAGCCTTCTAAACGTCCTCTTTGGATCAAGTTTTTCATCTATAGATGACGTAAAGCTGAAGAACAATGAGAAGTTTTCGCCTGGGCTGCTTGACGAGAGTAGTCCTGCACTATGGCTTGCAAGCGCTAAGACTCCCGCGACCGTGAAGGCTATTTGATCCTCATCTAACTCCTCAATCTTATCAAGCCTTTCAAACAAGTCCCAAGCGGACGAAGGAAGTAAACCCTCACACATCTCACCCACCTCTAATATTTGATAGAATTATCCTCAAATCATACACGCTCCCCGGGTTCCTGGCAGCCTCCACAGCTACTTCGCAGAATCCATCAATACGCTTCCTTACAGCTTTCTCCTTCCCCTCTGGTACAGTCCTGAAAAGCCTCCCTATAGCGGGAGCTACTCTATTATTACATCCTTCAAGGGCGAAGAGATAGGATAAGAAATCCTCCCTCTTCGATCTCGGAAGGATATTCAAACTATCATACAGCTTTTTCGCTCTTTTCATCCTTCTAACATAGGTTTCTACATCGTATACCCCCGGCAGTACCGAGTGATCCCATACTTTCCCATCAGCCGACATCGGACCTGCCCCTATCCTCATGCCGAAGTTAGGCTTATACTCAACAACACTATCAGGAAGCTTCACCCTCAGCAGATCATTATCCATTAGAACTTTCAGCACCTGCTCTATAGGCTCTGTTACCTCTGACAAAAAGAGGACGGGTATAGTTATCGCTGAAACACCAATCATCTCCGAGGCTCTAACTTCCAGGCTGTTATAGATTAAGGTCGTAAGAAGCTGTTTGAGATGGTAGCTATAGAGGATTGATGCCAGCATGTCTGATTGTTCCCCTGTGATTTTCATGTCCTCCGTTGTCCTGTACGAGTCCCTATTTACCTCTGGTATGTAAACGGTGAATAAGATCTCGCCCTTCCTAGGAAGAGTATAGTTTTCAGCCCATACCTTGATCAACTTGCTACACGAGTTACAGAGGGGAATACTTGAGTTACAAATCTGGGATGAGCTAATACCATAGAGCCTTTCCGAAACAGTTTTAATGTAGCCGAGATTTCCCATTGTCTCAAGGCTCCTCATCTCCCCAGCCTCCTTAGCCTTGCTTTTTGCTTCATCCCCGATATAGTTTCCCAATTCTGTTATACTTTTCCAGAGCCTACCGACAACTGGTCTACCGCACGAGTTACAAGGCATTAGGTCTGCATGCTCTACGGGCGGGTACTTAAGCATTAGTTCCAGTATTTTCATCCTTAATTCACTGTCAAAACCTGTAGGATCTGCTCTAGGGTCAACTATCTGTTCCTCGCAGTGAAATATGTCTTCATGAACGTCTGTAAGGTATAATTCACCAGCAATTTGAGAAGCCATCCCTTGGATCCCGTTCTCCTCAGGCCCAAGCCATAATGCCACTATCAGCGACAGCCTATCCTCAACTATTATGCCCTTATCCTTTATCCAGCTGTCCAGCGCTTTGTAGACCCTGTTGTAAACGTAAAAGTACCCCTTTGTAACATCGTACCTTAAGGACTCGATAAAAACAGGATTAAACAATACCGAAGAAACATGAAATACGTATTTTCCAAGCTTCTGGTCTATTATATTTAGATACTCGGTTACATCGCTTTTGAAAGCTGGCTTCCTGTAGGCTGATGCTATAGAATCTGCGACTCTCAGGGTGAACATATGGATCCTAGCAAAATCGATAAAATAGGCGTTGTCAACAAGGCAGCCGTGGGCCTCTACAAACTCCTTAAGCACACCGGCAACCATAGAAAATTTCTCAGGTGTCCGGTCACCCTCATGCGAAAAGTTTGCAGCCCTTAAAGCCCTCTCGATAAACCCCTCTGAAATTGCGAATACGATATCTATATCTCTTTCTATGTTTTTAACATGTATGAATCTTTGGGTGTTCAAGTCCTCAATAAGTAGTTTAAGGGCCTTCCTGTTCCTTTCAGAATCTATGTTACCGTGATCTTTGAACCTAGCTATATCGACAGGATTTAACATTTCAGCTGGCACGTATAGTTTGTCATAGTCGTGAAAGTAGTCTTCAACTGTTGTTAGAGACAGATAGTTGTCGATCAGCCTTTCCATATCGTCGCATTTTACAGCGGACTTCAACGTCACTATTGCAGGATAGTTCAAGGTTCTACGGAATACATGTGTTAGGTAGCCGTGCTCCCAAAAAGTCTGGCGTTGCTTCCCCCATTTCCCAAGGTTTGTCCTGACATAGGAGGCTGCCATCTAATGTTTCACCATTAAAAACCATATTTAAATACTGCTCCTAAATTTCCCCAAAAAAAGGGGGGAAAATAGGATTATTTTGGTATTAGATGTGGGTTGTGGGCTGGTAGAGCAGGGTTGTCAGGTTTTAGACCTGGAGGATCGGGTGGATTGGGAGGTATTGGTGGGGGTATCGGGCAGACAACGAGGTTTACAGTTGCTGAGACTGCGGTGGCAGCTATCAGTATTAGAAGTATGGTTGTGACTTTCATCTTGCCTCCATAGTAAGAGAGGAGGGGTGAATTCTGGGCTTTAGCTAGGATGTTTATACACGTTCTTTAGATGTTGGGAATCCCTATACTTGGATAATAAATTTTAAAATCATTTCAGATATCTCAGAATATTAAGTCCAAGATGTTTGGTTCCCAAATTGCGAGATAAAGGGTTATACGTGCTTTTCAAACAGGAAATTGTAAAGGCGGGTAAACTGTTGAATCTAACTCCAATAAGGCATATTCCAGAAAAGATAACAGTAGAGAATTTTCCTGTTGAAAAAGGCTATTACTCCGGGGTTAAGTATTCGGGTAAGAAGATGGCAATATCATCCCAGCTTGACAGTAGACTCGTCAGTTTTACCCTGCGTAGGGAGGCTTTCAGACAGTATATTCCTTACAAGTGGGACCAGGTTCCACAATACTCGGACCTTGCCTGGGCATATGCCTACTTTCACGAAGGCCATAGGGATGATGTTGAGAAGTGGTGGGAGGAAAGCTCTATGCCAGTGTTCATCCCGCTCCTCCAGCCTTACTATGGAGTCAAAATCATGAAGAGCTTTATCGCAAGTAAAGGGTTAGACGCAGTATTATCATGCGTAAAGCTTCTGAGGAGATTTGCGGAAGTCCTTCCATTCCTAGACTTCAAGATATACTATGAGGTCATCCTAAACTTTCAATCCTATCTTACACCCTCACTTTCAAAGGCGGAAACGAGGATTCTTAGTCTAATAAGCCGCCATCATTCCATAGAGGTAAAGGATATAGTTAAGATGTCCAGGCATGCCAAGTCAACCGTATACAGGTGTATAGGTAGGCTTAGAGCCATGAACCTGATAACAGGCTTTATAAATGTGAATTTCAGAAAGATCGGACTAATAACCTTATTGTTGATAATAGAAGAGAATAGTAACAGATACATGGAGGTTTTCGCTGAGTTCCCCTTCACATACCGCATATTCCAACTCTCATCCGCCAATCCAACCTTCATATCAATCCTGCTACCCTACGATTACAACAAGAAGCTACAGGAAATCATAGAAAAATACGATTCGCTAAAACTCTCCACTGTTGTTAGGCAGAGCTACAGCATATTCATAGAGGATATAAGCCCGGAGCAGGTACTCCTAAAGATGTGCGAGAGATACTATACCCATCTACCGATAAAACCACGGCCTAAGCTTGAAGGTCATTACTACAAGCCAACCATGAACGAGCTAAAACTGATAAACATGATTCACTGTTCAGGAGAGTCATCGCCCTCTAAGCTTTGTAAAAAACTTGGACTAAGCTACTGGACGACTAGAAGCATGATAAAGAAACTCCGGAAAGAAAACGTCTTATACAATGTTGTATACCCGACGGGGGTAGCCCTGGGAGACCCATCCATAATACTACTCCGGGAGCGGGAGGAACTTTTTAGAACCGTATCAAACACCTTTTCATCTGTCTCCACAGTCCTACTTACATATGTCAGAGGCCAGTTCGATGGGATATGGGGGATAATCTACACAAAGCCCTACCTAACCAGGGCTGTTGTAAATGCTTCAAGACTCCTGCTAAAGGACAAGATCATACTGTTTCAGCCTGTGATAAGCGCCGAATCATCGGGCTGGCAGGTTCCACTAAACCTCTACAACCCCAGGGAGAAAATGTTTGACATCGACAGGACATTGGAGGAGCTTAACACTTCCCTGGAAAGGGTATCGTCATCGTAGCCTCCTAACAATCTCCCTAACCCTGGAATTGTAAATCCAGAGTAGATTCCTGACATCCTGGTGCTCAGTGTTTACCCTTAAAACCTTAACTTTCCTATTCCCCAATGTATCCTCATCAACCATAAGCATACCACGGGTATACTCATGGACATGGTTGATAAATTCGTAGAGTGTAGCCTTGCTTTTCCCGGTTGATACTGAAAGCTCCGTCACACACAGTCCAACTTTCCGCTTTCTCCTCATGTATGTAGCGTTAAACTTCCTGATGTTAGCCTCGTAGCTGGATACATCCTCCCCATACAATAGTTTGAAAAGAGCTTTCCCAACCTTTCCCTCGGGGATCAGAGACTCCTCAATAAGATGTTTATAGATTAAACATTCAACTAGAACCCTCGAAACACCTGAGAGACCACGTCCAGCTGGGAATCTTGGAATAGGAGGCTCTATCCTAAGCTTCAAGGCTGTGGAATTGATTTCCTCAATTGTTTTCCTAACCTTTAAGTCGGAGAACAAGGTTAAGAATCGCCTGTACCTATTAAAATACTCATCAAGTTTTATCCCTTTAGCTATACGCCTGTAGGCTGAGAGGAAGGATCTTCTCCTGACATAAAAGTCTGAACTCCAGAAATGGGGTGAAAGCCACAGTAAACTCTTATAGAGGGTGTCATTGTCGAAGTCTGGCTTTGAAATGCCGCCGTAGAACGCCTGAGCTGCAAGAGCAAGATCGGCGGAAAGCTTGTACATTTCTCTAACCCGCCTCCTTGTAATCTTGTTCCTCTTGCCTCTGAAACCAGCCATCTGAAACAGGATGCCAGTCTGATAATATGCAAAGCGGTCGCCAGCGTACTTGCCGGATTCGACGTGCAGGTTCTTCACAATATACTCCTCACTCACACTCTGGCAGCCAAGAGGATTTACAAGACAGTACAACACCTTCCCGGATGTAGCCTTAAGGCTTTGGCCTCCGATTAAGTGTACAAACGAGTAAAAGGTGGTGCAGAAACCCTGAAATCGCAGGACACCTGGCATGCCAATACCACGGAGAAACCCGTCTCCTCCAAAAACCCTGGAGACAAACGGTTTAGCCACCTTCCTGCAGAACGTGGCCCAAACCCTTGAAAGCACGTCGAGGTCACTGAGATAGGAAACCACCTTAACCCAGACAGAGACAACGCCAGGGGAGTAAACCCTAACCTCAACCAGGGGGAATTCTGGACACCTAAAAGCACCAAGAAACTCTGAGTAAATCCTACCCGAAAAACCTATCAAAGGAACCCTCTTCAGAAGCATGCTAAAAGACACATCACATTTAGAAAGACATCCACAGACACGGCTCTCCACCTCCCGCAGGAAATTGGACGCGTACCTGCCCATAATCCACCCAGAACCCTCCACCCTGGGAGCAGACTTCAAAACGGCAACCCTCCCAAAATACAGCAGCGAAACAGGCGGGTAGCCCACGGAAATCAAAACCACACAAAGTATTTAAGTATGCTAGCCATGTTTAAAATAGGAGAAGGAGGGAAGGGGAACCCAGTTGCCGGGTTCCCTGGCCTCGGTCATGAGGCCACCCTCCTCCAAACAAGCCTTACACAAGATACTATACAACAACGCTTAAAAATATGCGTATACACATATAGAATGATGGACATCCAAAATTCAGAGTTTAAGATAAGGCTTATCGAGCCATCCTTCCAACTATTCCATCCCGACCTAGTCGCAGCATTCCCGGCACAACTTGAGATAGATTGGTTTCTAATACTGGAGATTAACGGATTACAGTTGAAAATAGGCGTGGAACTTGGAGACGATGAAGAAGCGGGGCCAATAGATCCGGAGGAGGCAGGCCAGAGAGAGCCCGGGAAAATAGTGAAGGATCTAAGAAAATATTTGATCCCCCCGCCGCAGCTCCACACACTCTCAATCACACTTGGAGCCGACCTTGGAAGGGCGGGAATGCCAGTCTCATCCCACACCACAAGAGACACTAAACCCTCGCTCACCCTAAAAAACCTACTAGAACAGTATAGGGGCATGTACGAGGACACAGCGAGTCTCGAAGAAGACTCGGAGTTCAACAACTACCTAAACATAGCAATTCTATACGCAGCCCCTCAGGCAATACCCAAACTTGCAGAGGAGACAAGGGCGAAACTCATAGTATTTGGAAACAATACGACAAAGCGGAAATGGGAAATAGTATACCCACAACAATCAAGCCAAAACATAGAGTTCAGAGAAATTGGGGAGACAGACACTCAGGAAACAGACGCTCAGGAAATAGGCGGGCCGGCGCCAGATGATCATATAAGCATAGCAGTCCTAACACCCACCCTGCCCGCACCGCTTGCTGTGAAAACAGCCAAAAGCATCCACAAATGGATCTCCAACAGGAAAGCTGAAGCTCAGGCAACCATAACCGTAGTACACACGTGCAGGAAGGAATCTAGGGAAGCAGCTGAAAAGATCAAAGAGGAACTTGAAAAACAAGGTCTTAAAGTCTACTCTGAACCCATTAACCCAGCAAAAGAACCGGATTGGAGTGCCTTCGCCGAGGATCTTGAAAAAATGGGCTTTTCGGAGATCATAGTGGTCTCAGAGTTCCCCAAGGAAGCGGTGGTGGCAACCATTAAAAAAATGGGGGAAAGACCTCTATACGTTGCAATACCAAAGCTCAGACTAACCAGCAGTTTCCTAAGATGGCTATCAGAGACGAAAACAAACCCGGATAAACTTCTAGCAGACTTCCAGGCAAAGCTAAACGTAGAATACACGATAGTAAGGGTGAACTAAAATGAAACAGGAGGCTGTAGAACTAACATACAGCCTAACAGAGCCAGAAGACATAGATGAATGGGTAAAACTCACCACAAACCTACTGTGGACAACACTCCACCAGCAAAGAACCATTGAACTACTACTAAACCTAAAAATAGACCCCAAAACGGGGAGCATCACGAAGAACATAACAGTCGACTTAAGGGACAGAGAAAGGGGAGCCAGGATCCCCGAAACAATAGAATACATTAATGCCAACCCACTCTTCAGTCTCAGCGTAGACGAAGTAAAAACCACATATAGGCAGGGATACGAAAGCCCCTATATCCATAAAGCCCTAAAATCTGGAAAACTGACAGAAAGGCCGGCTGAAACAATCCATGTCACCCCCCTAACCTTCCACGCACTGACCACTGGGATCCATAGGTTCGGAATGAGCCAGAAATTCGTAGTAGCACAGTACAACTTCATGCAAGACATAGCACCACACCTAGGCATAAACATTCCAGAGGAGTACAAGCAGCAGGACAGTGAGAAACATGGAAGCCTCGCAGCCTTGGCCTCAAGCATGCTCGTTGCAACCCAGATCCCACCAACAGTATACGGAGGAGGACTAACCACAACAATATGGAAGGTTAAAGACTGTGAAGTTGACAAACTCAGGGAAGAAAGCATAAACCTGCTTACACTCTTACATCTGAACGTGAACGGGCACATAGAGTTAGAATTAGAGAGGAGTGAGGGTGGTGAGCCAACGTACACAGCTAAAATTGGCGAGTGCAGATGTGGCATAACCACTATAGGAGACAAAACTTTCGGGAGAGTATTCGCTAAACTCGTAAAAATACTTCAAGATATCGAGAAGCATGTCCCACCTGGTGAAATCATCTTGGCAATAGAGAGCACGGAGCAGACCAGCCCCCTAGACTTAACAGCCATAACATCCAAGCTTGAAGAGAAAGATGTGAGCATAAGAGAGTTAATCTTAGTAGCAACACCTTTATCACTACTCTCTACGTATATAGCCTTGAAATACAGTAAGGAGACTGGAGGAGCTAGAAAGATAATACTCTCATCTGGAACTGACAGGATAAGGATTAAAGAAACCATAAAATACATACTCCAAAGAGCTAGAAGCTATCCCCTAGTATACATTTACGGAGGGACAACACTACACTCGGCCATAGCTACATATATACTTTCAAAGGATGAAAGAGCAACCATGATCCCAAAACCTTAACATACCTCCACGTTTATCCCAATAATTCCCATTTTTTAGCCTTAAAAGAGAAAAATTTGAGGAAACAGTTAAATAAATATAGAAGTCGAACTGCCTTGAAATGTCGGAGTTCAGGAAGTTTATGGAGGAGGAAATCTATGATATAGCAGCAGCTGACAGCGTGAATATCACTGATATCCATAAAACTACCATGAACAACCTGCTGTCGGTGTTTCAGGGGGAGAGCAACCCTAACGACGCCCTAAGGCTGCTACTGATGTATATTGCAAGGCAGATAGGTAGAGGAGGGATAGAAAGGCAGGTGGGTGTGAAGATGATGCGATCGCTTAGAAATATCCATGAAAGGTTTTCCCAAAATCCAGAGGAATTGAGGGCGGCCGTTATGAAGTACCTAACTATCTTAAAATGGATCTACGATAGCAAATTAAGAGTTCCGCGGGATGTAAGAAGCTTCAAACAGCTTATCGATTCGTTCATAACAGGCTTAACTAGGTGATGGAATGTCCTGTGGAGACTTTGACAAGCCGTTAACGGTTTATGAGATTAAGGGAACTCTAATGAACATAACACCCCTAGCTGTGGGCTCAGGGAGAAATAGTCCCATGGGAACCCTAGACAACCCTATAGTAAGGGATGAAAGTGGCTTACCATTAATTCCTGGTAGCACACTTAAAGGGGTGTTGAGGTCGGAAGCTGAGAGGTACGCCAGGTCGCTTGGAGAGCGTGTATGCGACATCCTAGATCCAAAAGGTGATGAAGGGGAGCTTACGTGGCAGGAGAGAAAAGGTGAAGATGAGTGTGAGCCTTGCGTTATATGCCGGATTTTCGGGGGGCCGACCATAGCTTCACATGTGACATTTATGGATGCAAGGCTTTCCGGGAGGCCTCCAGAGAAGGTTTCAGAGACGAGAACTAGGGTTGCGATAAACAGGGTTACAGGAGGACATCACCACGAAAAACTCTTCGATATCGAATATGTGGTTCCAGGCCACGAATTCTCGTTTAAGATGCGAGTTGAAGGCATAAACCTAGAAGAGGATTGTGTTAGGGCAAGGATACTTAGATACATTCTCAGACTCCTTTCAGAGGGCCGAATCCAGGTGGGCGGTGGGAGAAGCATAGGGTTTGGCTTCGTAAAGCTTAAGATTGCGGATATAGTGAAGGAGGAGTTTAAGGACGGTGAAATTTCAACTTCAAGCGTTAAGGAGCTAATACCCAAGATTGTGGGAGGGGGTAAATGTTGAATGTGCCATGGTACTCTCATCTTAGAATATTTAGGGAGCTCCAGTTTGAACTATCCTATACTCTCAAGAGCCCTTTAAGAATAGGCTCTAGAAAGGGTGTAAGCCCCACATCACCGATAGACCTGCCTGTTATCACTATAAACTACGGCGGGACTGATACACCCTACATTCCTGGTAGCAGCCTTAAGGGAGTCTTTAGGTCGGCATCAGAGTTTGTTGCACGCTCCTCCAACATTAAGAACATATGCCAGGCTGGAGAGGAATGCAAACAGTTATACTCCAACCAACTTAAAATAGCTGTTAAGGGTGGAAATGTAAGCCAGATCGAAGGTGTTCTGAGAAATTACTGCCTCATATGCAAGCTATATGGGTCGGCAGGATACCTGTCACACATCTTTCTCGGAGAGGCATACCCTGAGGATCCAAGTAGAATCGCTAGAGGGGTAAAGACAGGTATAGCCATAGATAGAAGGAGTGGAAAGGTGAGGAGGGGGGCATTGTACACGGTTGAGTATGTTGAGCCTGGATGCGTGTTCAAGGGAACAGTAACCTTTAAGAATATACCAAACTATGGGCTTGGCCTTTTCTCCACTGTTTTAAGGCTTATAAACGTCGGGCTCGTTAAAATAGGGGGATTCAAGTCAAGGGGCTTTGGAACCGTTGAAATCCATGCCGAAGGTGTTTCTGGAATCATCTACAGTGATGAGGGTCCTGTAACTCTATCAGAGATCAGTAAACTTGAACCGCTCGACAAGTATGATACAGAGATCCCGGTAGGGGGTACAGCCGGGGAGCTTTTGAAGAATAGTATTAAAGCGTGGGATGAATATGTTAAGAGAGCCGGTAAGGGTTATAAGAAGGAGGCCGACGCCGAGAGATGGAACACTCCCGGATAGGTTTAACATTATCTTAGAACTGGAGGCCTCCATCCCCGCGGATAGCTATCTAGCAACAGCCTCCGCAACAACAATACTTAATATCGGGGAAGTACGTTTAAAAGCCGTAAACATAGCTGAGAGCTACCTTAAGGGGGAGATTAGAGAGGAGGAACTCATAGAGAGGGTTAGGGAGATTCTGGCTTATGAGCGTCTAAGGGGAGAGTTCCCGAGATACGTGGATGGAACGTATTTCATCCCAGGCTCCTCGTTGAAGGGGGCGATACGCTCAAGGATAGAGCACTTGCTTAAGCCCTTCGAGATGGGTGGACGTCTGCATTCGTTCTCATGCTACATAATTCAGGATCCCTCACCAGCAGTCCAGCCATCTAAGGGGCACGAGGCAATGTGGGGGAAGGATGCCACCTACGTGAGGGATCAATGTAGGGGTGCCGCCGCCTGCTACGTCTGCGACCTCTTCGGCAACCCCAACCTAGGATCAAGGGTCTATTTCTCCGACGCGGCGATGACGGAGGGAGACGTGGTAAGACTTGAAGACCTTGAGGTTGAGGCAGCAGTACCAGGCTCAAGGTTCACCCTCAGCATCTCCGGGGTAAACATGTCCTACCTAGACCTTGGCCTACTCCTCTTAGGACTTGGGATAATACATGGGAAGCCTATACTCCTTGGAATGTATAAATACAGGTTCCAACCATCCATAGGGAACACTAAATACAAGGGTAGATACGTGCTTGGACCTCTAAAATTCAAGCTAATAGGGTTCGAAGAACACCTTACAAAAATGCTGGGGGGGATAGGGGTCAGCCAGCTGACAGCAAAAGCCAGGGATACACTCGTGAAGAGCGGGCTCTGGAGCTCGATAGGCCAGCCGGGTGTGTAGAGAAATGATGGGAAGCCTTGAAGATCTAAAAAAGAAGATCATGGAGGAAAAGTATCCCTTAATAATGGTAGTACGCGAGGACATGGCCACCGAGCTCGTAGACCTAGAAGAAAATAGCCTGCCTGAAGATCTTGGAGTCTTAGGCTATGCTATCAGCGGTGAGAGCGGGCTGGCATGGCTCATGGAGGACGGTCAGTACAGAATCGTACCTCTCACCACCAAGCAGGTTAACAAGCTTATAGACAACTACTACGCCCATGACTCGCTACCCAAATTTGGAGGTTTAAGGTTAAAAGAGGTGTTGAACCGTGGAGAGGGTAGCTAAGGGCTTCATAATCCCAATCCCAGGGGCTAACGGGAGACCAGCCTACTACAAGATCGTAGATGCAGAGGAAGGAGAGAACATGCTTAGAGATCTGGTGGGAATGATGAGAAGGCTTCTTGAAGACTACACCAACGGGGGTAAAGATAGAATAGGCGACGCCCAAGGTCTAAACGCATACATAGACGCACTAGTATTCTACCTTAAAGGGCTCCTATACTTCGACCCTGTCCCCGGCGTAGTCTTGTCACCACAACTCGCACTATACTACTATTCAAAGCCCAGAGTTAGGATCCCGGACGTGCTCGAGCCGCCATATACGCGTGAAGGCCTGAAGCGATACATCCAAAGCGAGGATGTTATAAAGTTAATCCCCGAGGCACCTTCAAACAGACTGTTCGCAGACAATGTTAGGAACAGGCTTTTCGAATGCCTAATGTTCCCGGCTGACACGAGGCCGGGTTCAAACACTTCATCTCTACTTCTACATCTACTCCTCGTCTCCGCAATATCGTCCTGCATCTTCATAGAGGAAAACTACAATCCGCAAGATAATCTTGCAAGCTTCATGGGGAACCCTGAGACGCAGCTGAAGATAGCGGTTTTAAGACTGCTCTCAATATTCCATGACATAGGAAAGTTCAACATCAGGAGGTGGCACGAGCACCACAAGGTCTCAGCCGAAACCCTGTACAACATATTTAAAGACTTCATAGAGGGCGAGGCGGAGGAAATAGTGGACAAAGCTGCGAAACTTATCTCAGGAGAGAAGATAGAGGGCTATGAGGAGCTGAGAAGGATGGTTAGAGAGGCTGATAAAATAGCAAGCAACATAGACAGGGTTCAAACACTATTCCCTAAAGCTCTCTCCCAAAGCCTGAGGTCTGAGTTTGAGGGGAAACTGGAGGAGTACTGTAGGGAGAAGGGTGTAGGGAGAGAAGAGGCCCTATGGGGTTGGGACTTCTGGGAAGCACTCGGCTTCGAAATGACCCTCAGGCTAACAGAAGACTACTGCAGAAACATGTCCAGCATGGGGCTTGATAACCCAATATTCACCACCGAAGGGAGAAGGGTAACTGAAAAGCTGAGGATTTCCAGGCTCGACGTCGCGGGGATACAGAGGTTTATAAGAAGCAATAAGCTCCCAGCACTCGTAGGAGGCAGCAGAATAGTAGATCTAGCAGTCTACGTGTCCATACCCTCCATGCTAACCGAGAAGTTCAGACTACCAGCCGAAACAGTCATATCCTACGGCGGCGGAAACATAACACTAATACTACCATCCCAAATCTCCAACACCGTACTAGACGGGGTGGTGGAAACAGCGGCTAAAGAGCTAGACATCAGGCTGAACTACGGATCCTCACCCATATACGACACAATCTTCAAGGTAAACACCACGATAGACAAGGAGATCTCAATCTCAAAGTTCACCTCAGGCTGGGGTAAGCTATCCCCCAACATATACATGAAGTGCAAGTGGTGCCAGTCAGAGTACGCCTCCCAGCAGGAGGAACAGGTCTGCGAGAAATGCCTGTGGAAGAAGAATGTAGGCTACAACTACCACTTCAAGTGGAAATGCAGGTACATAGGCCTAGAATGGAGCGACAGACTCGGGGAGAAGATGCTCGAGTACATCGCAGGCGTCGAAAGGGATCGGCTTGGAGAGGTCTCAGAGTACCCCGCCATGGCTGTTGTTAGGTTCGACGGAAACATGATGTCCCAGCTTATAGCCTCAAGCACCTCGATAACAGACATGGTTGAAAGGTCCATAAGAGTGGATAGAAGCATTAAGGAAGCCTTCAGAAGCTTCCTCACCCAGCTCAAAAATATAAGCATAGAAGACTGGAGGAGGACAGTCCTCGGCATGATGTACATGGGTGGAGACGATGGAACAGTAATACTACCCTCATACCTAACAGTCCAGTTCGCACTTCACATGGCATCCAACTACTACAGGCAGATGGGGTACAAGTCAACCCTAAGCTTCGGAATAGCCGTTGGGAAGCCAAAACACCCAATCATACCACTATACGACTCAGCAGGCTATCTCCTCGACGAAATAGCGAAGAGGGGAAGCCGTGAGAAAGCATATGAAATACACAAGAGCAGAGTTGACGAGCCAAGCAGCACATTCAGAGGAGCCATAGCCTTCTACACAGCTGACGGTGGAGTAATGACCCCCGACTCCCTGGAGCATGTAATGACAATAGAATACAATTCTGGCATGAGCAGCCAGCTTAAAAAACCATACACGCTAAGCTCTAAGGGAAACCCGGACTCAATACTCAGGCTCCTAGAGATGATAATCCAACACTTAGACCTCAGCAAGGCGGAAGAGCCGTTAACAACAATCGGGATCCTAAAAGGCGAGAAAAGGCTGAGGGATCTGAGGAACAGCATCCTAGACGTGATGCACACAACACTCATAGGAGACACCTCGATAAGGATAAAAATCCTCCACGCAAAAAGGCAGGAGGAGAGAGGGAAGCCTTACATGAAAGAGATGGTGAAAAACCTACTATGCCTCGATCAGAGGGAGCAGAAGCTAAGATTCAACCTCATAGACCAGTACCACATAATAAAAATACTTGGAGGAGGTCTCTAAGATGGAAAGGTACAACCTAGATCTATATCTTCATGTGACAGCTGAGAAAAAGCTGAACATAGGGATAGGAGGGCTCTCATCCAAGGTAGAGTCGGACATACCCTTCCACTACACCATGAACGCCGACGGAACGACAACACTAACAATCCCAGGCTCAAGCCTAAAGGGAGTGCTGAGAACCTCCCTCATAAAGGTTGCGGGGCTACTCGGCCGCACAAACGTCTCACACTCCCCACACCCCGAAAAGATCATGGGGACAATAGACAGCCAGATCTTCGGAGAGCCCGGGAGGCCAAGCAAGGTAACGGTTGAAGACACATACCTAAACGGAAGGAAAGCCGAAATACAAACCCACGTCAAAATAAACGACAAAACAAGAACAGCGGAGGAGGGAGCCCTATTCACAGTGAGCTACCTCCCAATAGGCAATAGGTTCACGGTACACCTGAAAGCCGAAAACCTAACACTCGAAGAGGCGAGGCTACTCCTAGCAGCAATAGTCGAGATGAACTATGAGAGAATAGGAAGGGCGGGCGTGATATCCGTGAAAATAGATCCGAAAAGCCGCATACCCGACGCCCTACTATCAGACCCAGTTATAAGCCTAATATGGGGTGAGCTAAAAGATGAAAGTATATAAGGCCGAGATAACCCTGGAATCCCCCACACTACTGACAACATACTCCGAGGGAAACATACTATCTCACACCGGAACCTACCTACCAGGATCCACAGTCAGAGGGGCAATCCTCGGAAGCACCTACACGGAAAACCCTGAGAAAGTACGGGGAGAGGCTGAGAAGCCAGTCATCACATTCCACCCAGCCTACCCCATGGTAGACGGGGTCCTAGCAAAGCCATCCCACAGCCTAACTTACAAGTGTAAAATATGCGGAGCCACCTTCATAGACCCGCAGCTCGACAGCAGAAGGAAAATGGCAGCCTTCAACCTCGACAGCTGGACATCCCAGACAAAATGCCCAAACAACCACCCCCTAGCCCTCAAAAGCATAGGGGGAAAACCCTACATAAAAACCGGCGCGGAGATGAAAACCGTACAGCTCAAACACACAGTCACCCACTCAGTGGGAATAAACAGAATACTGGGAACTTCAGAAGTGGGACTATTCTACAGCTACATAGCCCTAACACCCGGGATAAAATTCCAAAGCCTAATAGTAGACCCCGAGGACAAACTATCCCAACTACTAGAAGCAGAGGAAATAACGGTTAGAATCGGTAGAGGAACATCGAGAGGGCTTGGAAAAGCAAGAGTAAAGATAAGAGAGGAGCCAGACTACACCGAGAAGAGGAAAAAGGAGATAGAAGAGACCCTGAAGGACATGAGAAAAACCCTAATCCTAAGAGCACTCTCACCAACATTCAAAATAACAGCTTCGAAGGACAAGCTGACAGTAAGCCCCGAACCAAACCTAAAAATAAAGCGGGTAAAACCAAAGCCAATACACTACACAGGTAAAAACTACATACTTACAGGCATAGAAACAGTCTCAGGATACAGTAAGAGAACAAACCTACCAAAGATAGCAATCACAGCAGCAGCACCAGGCACCCTATACTTCTACCACATAGAGGAGGAAAACCCAGACCTCCCTAACAAGCTATTAGAAGCCGAGCTAAAGGGCATACCCCAGTTCAACCAGCTAGGACTAAACATCCTGGAGGTGTACGGCTATGAACTCCCACCCTAACCCAGCCCTAGAAAGCCGAACAATAATAGAACTACACCTAACACCCCAAACACCCCTACACATAGGGGCAGGCCAGGAAGGGCCGAGGAAGAAACTCCTAACACTCACAGTAAACGGAAAAGAAACACCAATAATACCCGCAGAAAGTCTAAAAGGAACACTCAGACACCTAGCCTCAAGAATAGCAAAAACAATGAAGTATGGAGACCCAACAACAGACATAGCAACACAAGCCCACCTCAAAGACACCCACATCAAAAGGGAAAACAGCAAAATAGACCTGAAAACCCACCTACACCAAGCAGAACAATGGCTAAAACAGATCTGGACATCCGAACAGGTGGATGAGCTAAGCCCCCAAGACAGGGTAGACCTATACCTCGCATACCACTGCCCAATATGCAGGCTATTCGGAGCAAAGGGAATAGCCTCAAAACTCCTAATCCACGACGCAGTGCCACAGGGAGAATGGACGATAAAAACATACATCTCAACAGCAATCTCAAGAAAAACAAGAACCGTAGACCCCAGAAAACTCTATATAATAGAGTACATACCCCCATCACCCAAACTAACATTCCGCACAAAAATCATAGCAGACAACATAACACCAGGCCAGCCAGAAGCCAAACTCTTAGCAAACATTCTAAAATACACATTGAAAAAAGGAATACAAGTAGGAGGACTAAAAACAGCCGGATACGGTTCCCTCATCATAAACCCGGAGAAAAGCACCGCCACAATACTCAAAATCAAACCACAACCACAAACCATAGAGGAACAAATCGCAAACATTAAAGCCCTACTACAAAAACCAGAACATATACAGAAACTCACAATTAACCAATACGCAGAACACCTCCTAAAGTGAGTTCAAAAATGGCCCTACCCATCTCAGCAGACGGACACAAGCTCCTACTGACCTTTTTAAACTATCTCATCGAAAATAGATTCCCAAATCCTCTTAACCCCAAAGACATAGTAGATTACTTAGCCGGGGAAAACTTATCTCCTTACTTTTCCTTTAGTGGATTATGAGGATTTAGGTCTTCTGATCAATGATGTAATCTACCATTGCAAAAGCTGCGATAAAATATTCCTAGATGATGAAGACTTCGACTTGCATAGAGAAACCTGCACTAACAGCCTTAAACAAAAGTTTGAGAAATGCCTAGTCTTAAACCCCGTATATTGGGATCAACTGTATACAATATCTGAAATCTTTGCATTCCTATACTCTAAAAATAGAATTTTTAACCTTGTTAATGGTGTTGCCACCCACAACATAAGCATTAAAAACAGGGAGGTTGACATCGTTTTCTGGCTTCCAGATGTAGATAGCTGGCTTATAATAGAAGTATCGAAAAGTAAAAAACTACCAAAAGATCTTTCAAACATAATAACTAATTTTACAGAGAAGAAATTAAGGATTAAGCTTGTATATTGCTATTTAGGGGAAAATGACTGTTTAAAGGAAGACTTAGATGAAAATATATTCTGTACCACTTTTGAAAAGCTCGATCTAACCTTAAAGAAGGTAATTAAAGAACTAATAGCCAGCTAGATGCCAAAGCATTCAGAGAATACCAATTGAATGAAGATGAACGAAAGAGGTTTAGCCCGAGAAATCAAAAAGTTACCTGAAGACCTAAGATCGGAGGTTAAAAGCTTCGGCTAGGCATCTGCCAGGCTTCACGCACGCGAAAACTTTTTAGAGGAGAGAGGATAAGATTTCCCGTATCTATTCCGAAGAGTTGTACTGAGCTGAATCGCGCGCTGAAATCTTTCACCAGCTTTTACCATGGCTGGTGTGAGCTATGTTTCAAAAGCAAAACCGGCTTAAACGGGGTTGAAAGATCGAGCATTTCTGTGTTTCATGGTTAGAGTTGGTTTCCCGGATATTAGCACTCTCCTAGTAAGAAATTTAAGTAGTATGGTAGGGTATAACTTTAGGGTATTATGAGTGTTGTTACCTTGAAGGTTCCGGCTGAGGTTAAGGAGAGAATGAGGAAGCTTAGGGGAAGGGTTAACTGGAGCAGGGAGTTAAGGGAGTACATTGTTAGGAGGATAAGGGAGTTGGAGGCTGAGGAGGCCTTGACGGAGGCTACAAGGATGATAGGTGGGACGGGGGGTGTCCCGGAGGGCTTCTCAGCCGAGTCTGTGAGGGAGGACCGTGAAGGTCATTGACGCCTCAGCCCTTTCAAAATACGTCCTAAAGGAGCCGGGGTGGAAGGAGGTAGCCCAACACCTCAGGGAGGGGGTGAGTCCTACACTGGTAGCTAAGGAGGCGGCGAACAGCATATGGAAAGCATGGCTTAAAGGTGTTATAAGCATCGACGACGCGAAGACGAAGTATAAGGCCTTGAAACTCGTAGTTGGAAAAGTTATCACAACCGTTGACCAGGCGGAGATAATAGACGAGGCCTTCGAGATAGCCTTGAAAACAAGCATCACAGTTTACGACGCACTCTACATAGCATTAGCCAGGGAGAAGGCCTTGCCACTGGTGACATGCGACGGGAAACAGGCCAGCGAGGCGGAGAAAGCCGGGGTCGAAGTCATAGAATACTAAACAACGCCGCAGAAACATGAGAGTAAAAGCCTGAAAACTGGGCAGTAGAAACGTCCAACCTGGAAGACAACAGGAGGGCAAAATAACCCCCTCAAGAAGGCAAGCACAAACCCGATAACACCCATATCGAACCCACCCCTCCACCTCTGCCTCTCCCCTGCCTTAGTGGGTTGTAAGCTTGCTGTGGGGATGTAAAACTTTTAATTATTTGTGGCTGTGACTTGAGTGGCATGGGTGAGAATAGCCTGTATATTGGTTTGCTGTGTATGGTAGGGATTGTGTTGGTGTTCTTTTACGATGCTGTGCTTGGGGTCCACGACACGCTATACGTGACGGAGAGAGGGTGGAGGCATGAGATAACATTTGAGAAGGATTCTCCGGGCTATATGGGAGTTGAGCATGGTTGGAGCCTGTATTTCACCTATAAAATATCGAATAATGGTTTCAGCAGGGTCCGGGTTGAGTTAAAGGTGTCCCTGTTCGTGGGGGAGAGGAGGATTCTAACACTGCTCTCTACAAACAGGTCAGCAGGGCCCTTCCAGACTATCGAGGTCGAATGGTCGCTGGACACCGAAGAACTAGATCCAGGTAAGGACTATGTGTTAAAGATAGAGACCAACTATTTTCAGAGATCCCTATACCTAACAGTCTACAGGGCTCCAGCAGTCGATGAATACCTGCTGCAGGCATCCCTGAATAGGTGATAGGCTTGGGCGAGCTTAAAACCTACGCACTGTACGGTTTCGGGATACTAATGTGCCTAAGCGGAGTCCTATACCTCGCAGTAGGATACATAAAATACCTTTCAGACCTGGGAAAGCTCGCCATCCTAATACTAATGGCTGCAATGTTCGCATCGTTCGGCAAGTACTTCGAGGAGAGGGGATTATAATGCTAGGCCTAGTAGCAGGCATATCAATCCTAGCCCTACTATTCTACCTAGGATATTTAGCAAACGCCTCAAGAAAAACCGGGAGAGACATAAGAGAGGTTCTAAAGCCACACATAGTAATGTACGGATTATCCCTGGTCACAGCAGTCTGCGCACTAGCCCTCTTCCTCTCAATGGACATATATAAACCCCTAAAAATAATGACAACCATCGTCCTAGGCATAACCCTCATATTCTCCGCAAGCCTAACCCGAGCACGTGACGCTGATAGCACTAAGCCAGGGCCACACCCAGCTCACATCACTACAGCACTACCTCAACATGCCCTTCACCCAGGAGGACAAGATAATGATGAAAAATGGGTGGAAGGATTGATATGAACAGGAGGGTTGCAACAGCCTTCGTAGTCTCCGGGTACAGGCTGTTCATCCAGAAATACGGCTTGCCCGCAACCATGGCAGTTGGAACACAGAGGGGAGGATGGAGGTTGTTGAAATGCCTATAAGACTTGGGAAGCTGCTTCGGAGGGTTAGGCTTCTCATGCTCGGTGTTGACGCTAGGGAGCTGGGCAACGGCTACCATGCGGGGCTTGACAGCCTGGCCATACTGGTTGAGAGGGCTGTGTCGAGGATGAAGATAAAGCCACGGTACCCATACTGCGGGACACCCGTGCTGTTCAGGTTTTCACACCTCGCTGGCGGCCACCCTGTGAGGGATGACCAGGCCTGGAAGTGCCCCAACTGCTTCCACACCACGCACTTCGGTATACCCATGACGAGGGAGGAGTATGAGAGGGAGAAGAGGCTTAGAGGGGGAGAATACCTACTGGAGCCGGATTATAGGGAGGATGAGAAGTACATGGCTCAGGTTAGACGCAGGCTCAGAGAGCTAGGCTACCTCGAGATGTGAGGAGGGGATAGGAGGGTTCCTGAGATGCGTATACTACATGTCTGGGATATGGCTGGGGTTGCAGCCATCATTTCAAGGCAGCAACGTTCAATGGGCCACAGTTCAACCGTTGTAAAACGTGCAGGCCACGACCCCTACAGCATAGACTGCTACTACGGGACAGTCCTCCTCAACCTGTCCCCCGCCAGGTTCTACACCTATACTTTGAAAGCCTCGAAGCACGCAGATATAGTACACGTACACGGTATCCCCAAGCTCTTCCTCCTACTGCTTGCGACAGGTAGAAACGTGTTCCTACACCTACACGGCTCGGAGACACGCCGAATGCCCGCATGGATGATCACCATGCTCAGGAGATTCCAAAGGCGGATACTTGTTGCAACCCCAGACCTGCTTTCAGTGTTCCAAGATGCAACCCTAATACCTACACCGGTGGACACAAGCCTATTCAACCCCAACGTCAAACCTGAAAGATGCAGCCTCCAGCCAGTACCGTACACCAGGATGCCAGGCCACCTAGCCTCACTACCATACTACAAGGAGACAAAGCCATGGTACCTGTCGAAAACAGCCCTTGAAGCACTGGCGGTTGGGACACCCGTGATCTGGAACGGGCTCCGCATATCCCCACCCCTCCCCAGACAGCACCACCCCGAACACGCGGCTGAAACCTGCCTAAAAACATACGAAAAAATCTGACAGACAACCCTCCAAACACAGGCACAGGGGGGCTCTCTATTGTTTCAAAAGCAAAACCGGCTTAAACGGGATTGAAAGTGGCCGAGAAAACGCCTGTCCGGTGGGTACCATGTGTGTTTCAAAAGCAAAACCGGCTTAAACGGGATTGAAAGGGTAGCAATATGACGCTCTGCAGTCTAAGCCCACGCTGTTTCAAAAGCAAAACCGGCTTAAACGGGATTGAAAGTTCCGTCTAAAAATAATGACAACCATCGTCCTAGGCATAACCCTCATATTCTCCGCAAGCCTAACCCAAAAGAAGGACACAGCCCAAAATAAACCACAACCGCAACCGAAAACCTAGTAAAGGAAACACACAAGCACCCGCTGGGATGAAGTTAAGGGTATCGTTGAGCTGGACTGTAGCTGAAAACCTAGTAAAGGAAACACACAAGCACAGATGGGCTTTCAATAACTACAACAACAGAAACACACCGCAGCCGAAACCTAGTAGAGGCAACACGCAAGCCCATCCCAAGCTGAAAACCAACAAGCCTACTGGAAACCTTAAAATCAAAGCGATAAAATAGCTGGTTCTACCAAGCTCTCGGAGGCCGTCCACTCTATAAACCTGTCAAAGCTTCAATACAAGTAAAATAACACCAAATTATAACCCGTATATTAGGATGTGCATAGCTGGGTTTGATCTCCCAAGCTCATAGAAGATTATCAGCATCATACGAGTCCACTTCTTAAGCTTGGAGCCAGCATCCCCAAAAATAAAATATCCATGTACTCCCTAGAATAGCCTTACTTCAGGGCGCGCCTAGTCGATTCTACGGTCTAAAACATTATGGTCAAGGCTAACAATCAAAAATAGGCAGCTTCTATGCCTTACACAACATAATAAGAAGTTTGCCAAATGTGCATATCACCTCTACAATCAAGCCTTACCAGCCAAGTGTAAACATTGAAAATCAACGGAGGAAACCCGAAAACACCAACCAAAAACCTTAAACCAGAATTAAACACGAATAAAAAGTATAAAAACCGAAACACCGCAAACAAGCAAAATAGAAAGGATAAACGACAAAATAGAAACCCATGAGAAACCAAGTTAAAAATCGGGAAAGAATAATAACCCCTCACAGCATATAAGCCCTAAAGCACCATGTGCATATCTTTATAAAGACCTCACGCAGAAAGCGATATCCGCAACAGTTAGCCACACAACGGCATTACAAACAATTAAAAATAACAATAACAAATATAATGCTGGGGGTTTCAAAAGCAAAACCGGCTTAAACGGGATTGAAAGTTGAACATGGATCCCTGAGAGACCGCAGACAATGGCGTTTCAAAAGCAAAACCGGCTTAAACGGGATTGAAAGTGTGCTGAGGGGATGAGTA
>JAVCBU010000013.1:0-9341 GCA_037917685.1 Thermoproteota archaeon | reverse complement strand
ATGTTAGCCTGCTTGTCCCGGAATATTGGCTTTGCTGCTCGGTAGTTGTAGCTCGGCCTGATATAGCTAGGCCTGATGCTGCTTGGCTTGTATTCAGGCTTCTTAGCTTCGGGTTGGGTTTGGTTCCAGTCTAGGTTTATTGTCTGCCAGCCTTCATGTACCTTCCATTCTGGTTTTATGAGTTGTTCAACCATTTGCCTGGTGATCCTGGTGTCGCTGTCTGGATGTTTGTGTTTTGCATTTTCAGGGTAGAAGTTTCCTTCGGAGGTGACGTCGGTTAAGGTTTCAAGTACGTTTCTCTGGGGGCGGCCGTCATAGTAGAATATGTACAGCCTGTTCCCCTGTCTCAGCCAGCCTGTAGCGTGAGCAATGTTGGTTAACTTTCTCGACGGGGAGATAATGTAGAATGTTGTGGTGACGTAGTAGGGGTGGCCGAGGTCGAAGGTTTGGACCAGTATCATCCACACCTCCACGATTGTGCAGCACCATAGTTTTGGATGCTCACCGTCAAGCATTCTCTGTAGTGCTTCCCTCGGGTTGAAGGTGTCAGGCATGTATGGACCGCTGTGTGACGACCTTGCTAGGACCCAGTTTGCAGCTTGGTCCACTGTCTTTATGCCTAGGCTTTCAAGCTTGGACCTGTAGGGTTCAGGGAGGGGTGAGAGCGCTAGTGGAGACGATAATAATAGGAAAAGGGTGGTCATGGCTGCAACTAGCTTACGGCCGTATGTAAGGCCTAGGCGGGACAACATGTTTCCTACCATTTTATCCTCCCATCGCCCATCTCATGTTGTTTAGTAGGTGTGCTATCATGCATGGTATTATGCTTCCCGTCTTCTTTACGACGTAGCCGAATACGAGGCCTACTAGGATGAAGAATCCGAGTACCCCCAGTTGTAGACCGTAGCGGTATACATGCACTATGGCGAAGGCCCATGCCTGTGCAAGGTTGATCTGCCAGAAGTCCTGCCTGTTAAGGTGGTTTCTCAGGATTATGCCTCGGAAGAGCGCCTCCTCGGTTATGGCTATGAGCGTCTGGCCTACCATGGCTATGTATACGTCTGTTATCTTTTCAAGTAGGCCTGCGAATATCGGGTTTCCCCCTGGGAGTGCTCTGAGCAGGCCGAGGCCGGAGAACAGTGCTATTACAAGCTGGAGGAATGCGAACAGGCCGAGGCCGTACTGCACGTTCCTCGGTGACAGGCCTCCTTTTATGAGCAGCTTCTCCTTGTCAGCTCCAACGCTTGTGAACAGTATGGCTGAGAGAATCCCGTAGAGCATGCAAACCATCAGCGTGCTCTCATACTTGTCAGGCTGCTGGAGGTAGAGGTTTGCAACTGCAACTGCGAACAGGAACCATGCGAATATAAAAAAGAAGAGGAAGCGGTCGTCCAGCCTCCGCCCTGCGAGCATCCCCTAGTCACCTCTTCCTAGGAGGAAGTATAGGCCTGCTATGAGAAGCGCTAGCGACATGTACTTCAGGATGGTGTCCGCCGGCAGCGGCATTGTCGCCAGTGTTGACAGGGCTGCCGCCGTCTTTGCGGAGCCGGTGTTGAGGCTGCACTTCCCATCCTGGCAGTGTCTTTTCACTGGCTCAGCTGTCTCCGACGAGGCTATAGCCCTGCCTAGCTGCCTCGCCGCAGCCATCTCATCCTCAAGGTCGAGATGTAATATTGCGGTGGCAACAACCTCACCCCTACCATGCATGTATGCCTTGGCAACAATCTCGCTGGGAGGATCACCTTCAAGACCGGCGGCAGTGTAGTCCACCACCGCAGGATTGCCGGCTGAAACCGTCACCGTCCTAGTGTAAGCGCCTTGCGTGTAGCGCCCCGTGTCATTACCAGCCTGGATCACAATGTCCAGCTGTATGGGGCTTGGTGAGTCCGTTGCCACGAGGAGTCCTACATCTACACGCCAGCCCATACCGAAGCTTGCGAACACCCTGTAGGTAGGCTCATTTGGGGGGAACACCCATGCTCTACCGTTCCAAACCATGCCGAGGCTTTCATAGTACTGTCTACGCTGCTCCGGGCCGTAGACCGTTAGCTCCCACAAGCTTTTAGCCCGCCAATAACTATAGACAAGGTCCTTGAGTGCATCATAATCAGGCTGGCCTTTACCCGTCCAAACCCATTTTCCTAATCCATAGTCCCACGCCCACCCAAGCTTTCCAGCTGCCTCATCAAGCGTCTCCCCGTTCACCGTGAAGTTCCCGATGTACTCATGCCAGCCGGGAGCTGTCCAGTCAACATCCCACGTCAAGTTAGCAACCTTCCTTTTTTCATCGTCGGACGGTTCTCCACCGTCGGGTGGCTGGGGTTCACCTGTCCAGTGGGATACTATGGTTGCCAGCTGTGCGTACACTATACTCGAGGGTTTAACGTGGCGTCCGTTGAACTCGAACGGTCCTACCTGGACGACTGCGAGCTCAGGCCTGTTGATCCTTGCTAGTATGTAGGTTGCCGCGAGCAATGTGATGGTGAAGGCTGCCAGTGGCTTAAGCCAACCCCCCCCGCCTCTCGCGTACAGTAGTAGTATTAGGAGCATCGCTATGAATCCTACTTTTAGTATGCTTGGAGAGTAGTAGTCCAATGCTGACATGTATATGCGTGTCTTCATGTTCTCCATTACACGTTTATACTCGTCTTTTATCTCTTCAAGGGTTCCTGTTAGGGCTACTTCACCTTTGACCTTCTGGATGTTCGGCGGGAGCCATTCGAGGTAAACCTTGTATCCTTCAGGTGTCCTACCGATGCCTGGCTCCTGCCTCCACGGGATGTTGCTTAGGCTGACAATCCTCGGCTTAACCATGCTGAACAGCAGCATGGCGATGCTGAAGCCCACGATCACGGCTGCTAATACACGTTTCTCGAGAATACTTCTTGTTCTGGCCATTTTAGACACCTCCAATCGAGTATGCGAATAGGAGTAGGCTCAGCATTCCCAGTGCTAAAGCCTGCCTGTCCCCTGTCCTGTAGAGCCTGTACAGTATGTAAAGGTCCAGCAGTAGGAGGATAAGTCTTGCCTCGGCCTGCGGCAGGCCTGGTAGGGGTGACTGCTGTATCGCAGGCAGCTTCATGGATGAGGCTGCAAAGGTGATCCCGGCAGCTATCCATGGGACCGCCCACATGGTTTCCATGTCGTTCCTGAACATGTAGGCCGTGCCTATCAGCACCACCGCTGAGAGGATCCACGGCTGGTATGGTTTCACCGTCTGGCTTACCCCCGTCAGGCTTAGCAGCCCAAGGAACAGCGCTAGCAGGCTGAGGGTCATGGCTGTCTTGGCAAGGTTAACCATGAACCTTCTAAGCTCGTAACCCGTTGTCTTCGGCGGCCTCCCACGCTTCCCCATCTCTACTCACCTCCTGAAGGGTAGTACAGGCCTACCCTCACCACGTCGACAACCTTATCGTTGTATAACACTGAGATTTTAACATAGTACAAGTCCGGGTTGTTGATTATATCCTGTTTTAGGATTACAGTTTCACTACAGGTTGGTGTTGTCACTGACACGTCGAGCGGTATCTCAACCACCGCTGGGACTGACACCCCGTAGATCACTCCCTGGGACTGGTAGACTTGGACTCTTGAGACGTGGTATTTCCTGGCTGTGTCGTGTCTGAAGAGGTATACGTCGAAGCTTACTCCCCGTGTGGCAGCTTTGTCTGTGAGTTGAACCTTAACATTCAAGGTATCCCTTTGCATACTTGTTTCCACCAGTTTAACCCATCCGTCCCCGGCTTCAGCATGGTACTGGTCCCATTCAGGACCTGTCATCGCCCTTGCCGTTGCGTCTTCCACGTGGTAGTTGTTCCTTGGAAACCTGTACTTCAACACCAACAGTTTACCTTGGAGTCTCAGTACACCCTTGTCCCCTGTGTCCAGGAATATTTGGCCTTTATAGTCGACGCCTGTCAGGGAGGGCACGTAGTCAGCGTCCCTAACTATGAATTCCCCGTTTTCCTCAACCATTGCCAGCAGGCGTACGACGAAGGCTCCCTTGTCGAAGAAGGGTAGCCATGGCGGTGCCGATATCACTGCCTTGATGTACCAGTCCTCCCACGGGTTGATATTGTAGGCTTGGGACTGGTAGATAACTACTTTCTCGCTGGTTTTGACAGGGTGCCAGTCTCCTATGACGACGTTGTCACCTTTAAGGGGTGATAGGAATGGGATGCCTGCGTACTCGGATATGGAGTAGGCGACTGGCTCAAATATTATAGCATATTTCACCCTTATCTCATGGTTGTAGGGGTTCCTGGTGCGCCAGCGGAACCATAACTGTTGCGTTGGAGTTATGAACTTGTAGATGTTATGGTACTTGGGCAGGTGGCCTCCTGTGGGTATATCCATGGCAAGCTCCGGGTTGGCTATGAGGTCTTCACTGCTGTTGCTCCACTGCCTCATGGTTTCACCTGCGGGCTGGGTGAAGGTTACGGGCTTCTGCTCCCACTGGCCGGTTTCAGGGTTGTAGTATTGTAAGTAGTTTATGTAGGTGGTGCTGTTCTCCCTGGTCGCCACCATCTGGCTAAGCCTATCCAAATATTCTTGAAGCCACTGTTTAAGCTCCTCATTGCCACTGTTGGATATCATGTTCACCAGGTCCTGCACCGCCTTCTCAATGTCAGTCTCACTTCTAATATCCCTGCCTGTGAGGTGGTCTATGGCGTACACTGCTATCCAGCCTATAACCAGCATTACTAGGAGTACGCTTAGAAAGTCCCAGAACCCTGTCTTAGCCATTCCTTCTCACCTTAGAAGCAAGTATAATATTAGCCCCAGCCCTAGCAGCTGTGCCCCCAAGGCTTTGTTTTCACCTTTCCTATAGAGGTGGAGCGCTAGCCAGGCGTTGTACAATGCAGCAGCCACCACGAAGGGTATCATCCTGCTTGACAGGAAGTAGTAGGTGTCTATACCCGCAAGCTCGTAGCCTGATGCAAGGCTTACCCCTTTGATATAGATCCATACTATAGCCATCACGAGGAAGGGTACAAACCACAGTTTTGAAGAGCCCTTGGTGAACCACAATGTTATGAGGAATGCTAGGAAGGGTATGAACAGGCCTCGAAGCTTCACAGCTAGAAGGCTTGCAAGCAAGCTTGCAACAGCTGAGAACATTCCAACAATGCCTATCAGAACCCACATCATCGAAGCACCGAGAGTAAGCGTGAGCAAAGGCATCTTAACAGATATCTTCCCCTCTTCCTTCTTCCTTTTTCTCCCCATTTTAGACGCCTCTATGCATACTGGCCCCTTTGGGGCTTACCGCTTCCACACTCTTCTTCACGCCTCACACCCCTAAAAATATTGGGGGTTGTTAAGGCCGCGGTGTTCCGTTCTATCCTACTCTTATGAGTAGGATATTGCGTCTCCGGACTGGTTGTCCTGTATCTTCAGTAGTATGGCTTTCTCACTGTATAGGCCTGAGATCCAGCTGTTTATGTAGCTGCTGTGTTGCATGTGGCCTACTATTACCCTGCCTACTGTGAAGGTGTCGGCTGTATCATCGTTTGACCGGTCCCAGTCGACGTAGAGCTTGAAGTGTAGGGTTATCTTGGTGTTTATGTTTTTACCTGTGTTCCTCCGTATCTCGTTGGTTACGGAGGCTGGGAGTACTATGCGGTAGACTGTGTATGAAACGTTTGTCGGGGATGGGGCTCCACTCCACTCGTCGTGTAGGCTTGCAAGCTCCAGCTGTGCTGGTACACCTTCAACCCATACGAAGCTGTTTTGTATTTTGATGGTGCATTCGTCCGAGGTTTCCAGGACTTCGAGGAATATGGCGAAGTCTCTTGCCCTCGAGTTGTCTTGTGTTGAGGGTATGCCTAGCTGTACGTAGAATTCGAAGTAGAATGAGCCTGCTGAGGTTGTCGCGTTCTTAACTGACTTCAAGACGTAGTTTGATATAGCTGTCTCTGAGCCGTCTGTCTTCTCTATTTGGTACGCTTTGAACTGCGCAAGTTTGAAGAAGCCTTCCTCAGGCTCTAGGAGGACAAGCTCTCCGCCTATCTTCTCGAGGTCAACCCATGTTCCCGTTCTTATGATTTTGATCTCTGGGATCCAGTAGGTTGAGGAGGATGGGTAGATGACGAGCTGGTACTCGGTGTTAGGCCTCAGGTTTTTAATCTTCCATTTAGCCTCTGAGGAGTCGTAGCTCCCTGTGCCAACTGGGTCGGGTATGGTTCCGAAGTGCCTCTGCTTCGCATAGTCGTAGATGCTTGTGAAAGTACCTATGGGGTACACTTCTAGGGTTACGCCTGAGGTTATGGCTGTCGTCGGATCCTCAATATTGTATAGTTCTAGGTATGTGTAGCCAACGCCTCCTGGAGGCGGGGTTGATGTTGGCTGCTGGGTTGGCTGGGGTATAATGTTTCCTATTCCGGGTATGATGCTTGAGATCCATGGGTGCGGAAGTACGAAGAAGCCTATCGCGAGTAACACGAGCAGCCCAATCTTGACATGCTTGGTTCCGCCGAGGAGCTTGGCTATAATGTCCTCAAGCCAGTTGCTGACCGGGTTCTCAATGCCCAGCAGTGTTATGATCACCAGTATTATGACTATGTCGCCGCTGTGCGCCTTAAGCCACTCTATTATCGATGTCGTGTCGTACTGGGTTGGTGCTGCTAGGAGTGTGAGGCTTCTCAGCCCTGCCACTGCCAGTAGCAGGGCAGCTAATACCTTTTTGCCTGACATTTTGGTCATGTCAGGCATGGCGGTTGGTGTTTAAAACTTTTTCCCCCGGTTAGTGTCCGAAGCACCTACTTCGGACACTGTAGAGAAGAATAGACAACAGTATAGCACTATGGTTGTATGTTGTGTATATGTAGGTGTGAAAATGGTAGGTGCTTCGGATACTTCGGACACTTTCCCCGGTTTCCCCTCAACCCACAGCTATACGCCCGGAACTGTTTCAGCAAAGGCCGTGAGCGTTATCTACACCCGTTTAAGCACGTACATGTAGAGAGTGAACAGGGTTATGAGTATGCCTCCAACCATGCCGAGAGAGTAGTTCAGAAGGGCCTCCGGTATCCCCAGCTGCCTACCTGTTGAGAAGAAGCCTATTATCAACGCTATGAACGTCATTGCAACCCTCACCATGAGATCCCAGATGCTGGATGTAAGCTCAGCCCTCACGAGCAGCGCCTCATCCACAGGGTTCGCAAGCCTATATCTTGCTTCCCTGTCCTCGGATTCAACCCTTACAAGCTCCCCGCGCTTCACAAACTCGTCGAGAATGTATGCAAGATCACGGGGGTTTAGGCCTGTCTCACACTGGATCTCTGTGAACCTTGAAGGCCCGTGCTTGCCGAGGAAGGCGAGCACAAGCAAGGCCTTCTCACGTTGGCTCGGCCTCAACCATGACAGCCTGTCCCTGAAGTTTCTCATGTCTGTCACCTATCCTATCCATCCTGAGCCCCAGGCCAGTAGTAGGAAGAATGCTATTGTCATTGCGTTGCCCCATGTAAGCTTGAGGCGTTGGACTACCAGGCGGTAGACCGCTAGGGTTGCAAGCAGGCTCGCCAGCAGCCTGACCTGCTGTAAGCTGAGCCAGTCGTCGAGCAGCGGCCATAACAGTAGGGCTACACCGTCGTTTATCCAGCTGAAGAACATACGGAGCCCCTCGAGGGCAGGCCTCCAGCGTTGCTTCCACTCCCCGAAGCTTGTAGGAAACTCTGTGGTGTTAAGGGTTGTATTGCCAGGAGGTTGGCATACAACCTTGAGGAACCGCGTACCAAAGAGGAGAACAGCCAGTAAAACGAACTTCGGGGTATTGATGCACCAGATATTATAAGTGGGGTTATTATTATACATCTTTCCCACCTCCAGAATTGTATGTTTGATTAGCGTGCCGGGTGGGTGGGCGTGGGTGAAGGATGGAGGGGGCGAACCGGATGAAGGCTTGAGGAGAGAGCGCCCTCACCCCTATAGGGCAGTCGGCTCTCAGTATTAGGGCGTAGTCACGGTTTACCATTACTGCGTCGAGGTCTGGGAACTGTGATAGTGCTTTCGCCTTAGCGTTGTACCAGTGGTGGTCTTTTTTCACTTCGAACTTTAGAAGGTGGATCCTGCCTGAGATAAGGAACCATGCCACGAGGTCCACGCCGTGCCATGGGCTGTGTGAGACCATTTGGAAGCCTGGGTATGACTGGTAGGCTATCCATACTATACGCTGCCAGTACTTTTCAAGCTTCAAGGCCTCCCGCTTTCTCACGTCTATTTTAGGATCCATTTTGGGACACCAGGTTTATTCTTGTTGTGGTTGTCGGGAATCTCTGGGTGATGTTCTCAAGCTCCTTGATGAGCACCTTGTAGGCTTTGTTGAGGAAGTCCTCAGGAGTCAGCTGGCCAGCTGACTCCTGGAGCTTCGGGTTGGTTATCTTGATGGAGCGCTTAGCGTAGTCTAGGATTGCAGGTATGTTCATCTTGAAGGTTTCGGAGAGGTGTATGTTGAACCTGCTCACCCCGTCCCCCTTTGAGATGCCTATGCCGAGGAATGCGAAGACATCTGGGTAGCGGTTGCGTAGCAGCTGGTTTCTCAGGGTTTCAATGTAGCGGTGTGCATTGAACCTGCCGAACTTCATGTCTCCCTTTGCAACCGCTATGGCATACATGAGTGGGGTTTTCAGCTTCTGGAGTAGGATTTCAGGGATGGTTATGTTTGAGCCGAACACGTCTGTGCAGGCTGCGAAAAGGAGAAGCCTCCATGCAAGCGTCTCGCTTGGGATTAGGAACCTGCTGTACTTGTTGAACTCGACAGCGGTCTTCCCAGCCTTCTCCTCTAGGTCCCCGACGCGGAGCCTGTAGAGGGATGCTTCGATGACACGCTTCTTATCCTCAACGTCCACGTAGCCTATGCGGTCCATGTACCTGTTTATGAGCTTGGCGAGAAGCTCTTCTTCACGCTTATCCTCAGGCTCCCAGGAGGTGAAGCTTAGGCATGGGGCGATCCTACGCCTTATAACCTTGTTCTTGTAGCATATTATGAACTCTCCAGGCTCGAGGCTGACCAGCTCATCCTCTTGGATGCCGAAGTCCTCCCTTATCTTCCTGGCTTCGCTTTGGCTCTGCCTGCCGAAGAACCATATCTGGGTTAGGCCTCGGATCATCTTGTTAATGCTTGTATAGTTCTGTATTTCGTAGCTTATCCTCAGCACGGTGTCACGGATGTTCCTGAGCTGCTGGCCCATTAGGTGCAGCGCTTGTGTTGTGTAGTAGGTGAGCTTGTCAACGTTCATGGGTGCGAGCATGGAGAGTTCCCTTGTGTGTATGATTATCTTCCGGCTGTGGACCTCGGGGTAGCGGTCCCAGTTCAGCAGGCGGCTGTGGAGGATTGTCAG
>JAVCBU010000011.1:0-141488 GCA_037917685.1 Thermoproteota archaeon | reverse complement strand
TAATCAACCTTGCTGGGATAGACTTTTAGCTCATCGTCTTTCTTAACCGGATAATCCCAGACAACACTTAAAGCTATGGCCATATTCCCGTAATCGTTAGCATGGCTGGGTATAGCATGGCTGGGTATAGCTCAAACTCTGTATGTTTAATTCCTTTGGGATCCACAAATACGATAAAATATTCTTTCCCATTAGAAAACCAAAATATGAAGTCTGGTTTAAATTTGCGAAGTTTGTTTCAGGATCATAATATGGTATGAAAACTTCATCTAAATATTCATCTATCTTGCTAAACAACCACCAATCAACATCTAACTTTCCATTTTCTTCAAGAAAACGCTCTAAATCTTCTATGGATTTTACTTCGCTTTTGGTTTTTATTATATGTTTTATATAGTCAATTTTCTCACGGGTAGATAGAAGTAAAGGTAAATAGTGATGTGTTTTCCATATCCTTCTGAAATTTTTCTTTTCAATAATTTTTCTTTTCAATTTTATGTCTAAGTCCTTTTCTAAATCTTCATCTAAACCATTTAATACATATCTTTGATAAAAGTTTGACTTATTTGCTTGATCTTTTTTGAAAAATAAATAAAGCACTTTAATTGCATTCTTCAATCCTTCTTGCTGAAAGATCCACAATTTTTATTTTTGGAAAAAGACTTAAGAATTATTAGGAAGCAGGGAGCCGTTAGATGTGGAATTTGAGAGATGAACCATTACTTCGAATTTTCAGATATGCGTTAGCTTTCAAAGGTTATCTAGCTTTGGCTCTAGGGCTTATAGCCTGTTCTTCGGTTGCATCCATATATGTTCCCTATATTACCAGGAATGTTATAAACCAGGTTTTCCAGGGGGTTCCTTCAAACCTGCTCTTCTTTGCTGCTTTAATAGTGGCTTTAACGATGGCATCAGGTTTTCTAAGGTTTTTGTCTGTATACATGGCGAGAACATTCGGCCAGAACGTCATCCACAGGCTTAGGCTTGACTTGTACAGGCATCTTCAGAGCCTGTCTTATAGCTTTTACGACCAGGTGGAGGTCGGGCAGATTATTAACCGGCTTTTACAAGATATGGATAACATTGACCGACTCCTTAGCGTTGGACTGACCAACATGGTTGGAGCTGTTACAACCATCTTGTTCGCAGCGCTCATGGTGCACAGCATTGCATGGTCTCTATCTCCAATAATAGCCATCTTCGCCCTTGCTGTATCTGTAGCTACGTGGATTTACCTTAGAGTTGTAAGGCCACTGTACCTTGAAAGGTGGGATGCCTATAGTAGTTTAAACACGAGGATACAGGAGACTGTCTCTGGATTTAAGGTCGTGAAAGCTCTTGGTCTTAAGCATGTTTTCAATGGAATTTTCGACGGCCTGAACAGGAAAATTCTGGGGTTGGGTGTGAAGGTTGCAGGTTTTTCAGCGTTAACGTGGCCTTCGCTGTCGCTGCTGCTGGGATTGGGGGTTGCTGCTTCCTACTGGTATGGTGGCCTTAGGGTTTTATCCGGGGAGTTGACCATCGGCGACATCGCCGCCCTTACATCATACATAAACATGATGCTTTGGCCTTTGGTGATGCTTGGATTCATCATGGATAGGATGCAGAGGTGTAGAATTTCAGCTGGCAAGGTATTCGAAGTTTTGGATAGGGAGCCCGAGGTTAAAGAGTCCCCTGATGCTAGGCCTCTCGGCGGGGTTAAGGGTGAGATAGTCTTTGAGAATGTTACATTCGGCTACCAGCCCGGCAAGCCTGTTCTGAGGGGTTTAAACCTTAAGATTAGGGCTGGCGAGAAGGTTGCTGTTGTCGGAGAGACGGGGTCGGGGAAGAGTAGCCTTGTGAAGCTGATACCACGATTCTATGACCCATGGGAGGGGAGGATATTATTAGATGGTGTAGACATTCGGAAGGTGAAGATAGATTCTCTTAGAAGGAACATAGGTATCGTCCACCAAGACATATTTGTATTCCCCGCGACCATTAGAGAGAATATAGCCTACGGGAAGCCCGACGCAGACATGGATGATATAGAGGGGGTTGCTAAAGCTGCAAATCTTCACAAGTTCATCGTGTCTCTCCCCGAGGGATACGACACAATGGTGGGTGAGAGAGGTGTTACACTGTCAGGTGGTCAGAGGCAGAGGCTGGCGATAGCTAGGGCTCTCCTTGTAAACCCGAAAATCCTCATTCTCGACGATTCAACTTCGAGCGTGGATTTAAGAACGGAGGCTGAGATATACCAGGCGTTAGAAAAGCTTGTAGAGGATAAGACTGTGATCATTATAACCCAGAGACTTTCAACGCTGAGGCTAGCCGACCGGATAGTGGTGCTTGAAAACGGCAGGGTTGTAGAAGAGGGAACGCATGACGAGCTTCTAAGAAGGGGAGGCCTATATGCAAGGCTTTACAAGTCCCAGTATGAATGGCAGGAGGGCTGAGCTAGAATGGAATGGTATTTTAGGAGAATTAGTTCCTTGGAGGGTGGGAAGCGCAAACCCCAAACTGTAACCCTTCTGAAATGGATGTTCGGCCTGTTAAGCCCGTACAGGCTTGAAGTGGTGGTTCTTATCTTTCTTTCAGCGGTCTATATTGGGGCCATGACGCTGACGCCATACATTGGGAAGATGATAGTGGATGAGGGGATAGTGGCTGGAAGTAGAGATAAAATGCTACACTTCACACTAATATATGTAGGGTTAACCCTGCTGTCATGGCTTACCAGAATGTTTAGAACCTACCTGTCTGGACGTCTAAACTCGGAGCTTCTCTATACGATGAGGTCTAAGGCCTACGAACATCTCTGCGAAATGGACTTGGCCTACATATCGAAACAGCAGGCTGGCAGGATAATATCCCTTATCACAAACGATGTTTCAGCCGTTGGAAACGTGGTTACCTCGGAGAATATAGATTTGATGATTAACATGCTCACCATAGTCGGCTCTGTATATATCATGTCTAAGATGCATGTGGGGTTAACATTGGCAGCCTTAAGTGTACTGCCTTTCTTGATAGGTGTTACATATATATTCGCGAGGAAAACGAGGGAGGTTTACAGGACAACAAGAGAGAAAGTTAGCCTTCTAACTAGTAGTGTGGAACAGTCTGTCTACGGTGCAAGGGTTTCGCAGGCTTTCACGGAGAGAAGGAAGATTGATTATAAAAGGTTCAGCAAGATTTCCAGGGAGAGCGTAAGGGCGAATCTCAAGGCAGCCATGGTAACCGCGCTTATAAACCCTTCCCTGTCGACGATTAGGGCTGTTGCCACCGCGATAATCATATTCTACGGTGGGCTTCTCGTTGCAAGGAGGGAGCTTACCGTAGGCTCCCTGATTGCATTCTACAATTATACGGAGCTCTTCTACCAGCCGATAGTAATGGTTGCAACCTTCTACAACATACTCCAGTCAGCCCTAGCGTCGGCTGAACGGGTGTATCTCTTCCTCAGGGAGAAGCCTATGGTGGTGGATTCCCCCGGGGCTGAGGACAGGGAAATACTGAGGGGAGAGATAGCCCTAGAGAACATCCACTTCAGCTATGATGGAGTCAAGCTATTTGAAGGCTTAAACCTTGAAATAAAGCCGAAATCGATAACAGCCCTTGTAGGACACACAGGCGCCGGGAAGACCACCATTGCAAACCTAATATTGAGGCTATACGATCCCCAGAGAGGCAGAGTTTTAATAGACGGTGTCGATGTTAGAAAGTACACCCTCAAATCACTTAGAAGCCAGGTATCCCTGATACCTCAGGAGCCTGTCCTCTTCGGGGGAACCATCCTGGACAACATTGTAATAGGGAACCCTAAAGCTACCAGGGAAGACGTGGAAAAGGCTATTGAGGCACTTGACCTTAAAGAAATAATAGAAGGCCTTCCAGACGGCTTGGAAACAGAAGTTAAACCTGGAGGCGAGAACCTGTCTGTAGGGCAGAGGCAGATTATAAGCTTTCTCAGAACCTTGATTAGAAATCCTAAGATAATAATTATCGACGAGGCGATGAGCAGTGTCGACCCATTTACAGAGCACAAGCTGCAGGAAGCAATCTCAAGGCTGGCCAGGGAAAGGACGTGTATAGTAATAGCACACAGGCCGACCACTGTTAGAATAGCGGATGAGATAATTGTCCTTAAACAGGGCAAAGTAGTAGAGAGGGGGAAGCATAGCGTGCTAATCGCTAAGCAGGGTGAATATACAAGACTGTATAGTCAGCTGCTTGGGCGGTAACATCAAGCAAGATACGATTAAAAATTCCCAGAGCTATACTCTTATTGATGATTCTCAGCGAGATTAAAGGTAAAATTGTAGTAGACTCCGAGGGACGCGAGGTTGGCGTGGTCACGGACTTCCAGGTGGAAGAGGACTGGCGTATTACTCATATAATAGTTGTCTCAGGGAAAATATCGAAGAAGAAGTTTGAGATTCCGGTTTTAAACGTGAGGAGTGTTGGAGACTACGTAATCCTGACAGATAGTATACAAAACATTATTACTGGCTTGTCCAGCCATGGCTAAGTCCTTCGTTTTAGCGGGCTATCCTCTAGGCTCTGTTATGGCCTACTGGTCAACCTTCGGGTTTACTTGTTGTTAACAGGGCTTAACATGTTTCAGCCCTTTAGCCTGGGGTGGGCGATCCGCGGGGTTCAGGTTTTGCAGATTGTGAAATAATATTTTTAATAATTCGTTATCTGAATTGAGATAATGGTGGTTGGTTGAAAGGCTACCACTTCATCATAGTACTACTGGCCATCTGCGCCATAGGCGGCTTCTACTACAGTTTTAAACCATCGCAGGGGAGGCTGTACATTCTTAACGCGGGTAGCCTTGTAATACCTTTTGAAAAGGTCAGCCAGAGTTTCCAGTTAAAGTATCCAAATGTCGAAGTTATAAGAGAGGCTCACGGAAGCCGCGAGTGTGTAAAACTGATCCTTGGAGGGCAGAAGCACCCAGACATTTTCGGATCCGCCGACTGGTCCTTGATAGCGGATGAACTTATACCTGTAGGTAAGGCGGACTGGGTTATAATATTCGCAGGGAACGAGATGGTCCTTGCCTACACGGAGCATAGCAAGTACGCAGATGAGATAAACTCTGAAAACTGGTTTGAGATAATAGCAAGGACGGACGTCAAGACAGGACATGCAGACCCAGATGTAGACCCGTGCGGCTACCGTGCCTACTTCGTCCTCCAACTGGCAGCCGAGCATTATGGGAGGCCTGAGATAGTTGACCTATGGAACTCCTCCAACATGATAGTGAGACATAAAAGCGTAGACCTAATAGCCTTACTCGAAGCCGGAGAGTTAGACTACGCATTTGAGTACAGGTCTGTGGCGGTGCAACATGGCCTTAGATATGTTGACCTTCCCCCGCAGGTAGACCTTGGAAGCCTGGAATACGCCGACTTCTACGCGCATGCCCAGATCACACTGAAAGACGGGAAGACTATTAGGGGGGAACCCATAGCCTACGGGATAACGATTCTGAACGATGCTGAAAACAAGAAGTCCGCGGTGGAATGGCTTAAAATACTTCTAGGACAGGAGGGACAGCGAATACTCGAGGAACTGGATCAGCCACCGATAGTTCCGGCACTGACAACCGACATGGGTAAGATTCCTGACGAGCTAAAAGCCTATGTAACAGGGACAGAGATAAACCCTTAGAAGTGAACACTTATGCGGTTAGGTCTACTCATCTCCTGGTTTGTGAGGTTGACGACATGCAGGTAGGTAATGTAACTCGTGTTCTAGGTCTGGATAGGATTACTGATGGTTTAAAAAAGAATATGGGATTTTATGTGTTTATAGGCTTCTTCTCTATAGTAGCGCTACTATTCGTAGTGCTCCCGCTGTCTGCGGTCTTCCTAACTACCGAGGTGGGGGCGCTCTTTAACGTTGTGGTTGACAAAAATGTTTTAAGCGCTATATTCATGTCGGTGTACACGGCTTCCTTGACGACAGTCTTATCTTTAACCTTCGGGGTTCCCCTTGCCTTCCTTATCTCGAAATACAGCTTCCCGGGGAGAGACGTTATAGATGCACTCATCGATATTCCAACCTTGCTTCCCCATACTGCTGCTGGGATAATGGTTGTCTCAGTGCTTGGGAATAGGCAGCCATTAGGTAGGATCCTGCAGTCCTACGGGATATCTTTCCTAGATACTTTTCTAGGCATCGTCGCAGCACAGCTGTTCCTGTCATTTCCATACCTTGTGAAGTCTGCTAGGGAGGCATTCCTCAGGGTTGACCCAAACCTTGAGAAAGCTGCTAGAACTCTGGGTGCAGGCATGTTCACCGTTTTCTTCAAAATATACTTACCCTTATCTCTGCATGCCATATTCACAGGTGCAGTTCTTACGTGGGCCCGTGCCGTTAGCGAGTTCGGCGCTGTGGCAGTTATAGCATACACACCGTACACAGCCCCAGTCCTGGTCTATGAGACATTCCTGACAAAAGGCCTGGATGCAGCGAGGCCTATTGTGCTCCTTCTAGTCCTAATAACCCTCGGTATCTTCATATCCCTAAGAAGGCTTGGGAAAATAGAATATGGATAGGTGTAAGCCTTGCTTGAGTTGAAAGAGGTATCAAAGAGCTGGGGAGAATTCAAACTTAGAAGGGTAACTCTAAAGGTGTATGATGGCGAGTACTTTGTCATCCTAGGCCCCACCGGGGCAGGTAAGACGCTTCTACTTGAGACTATAGCTGGGCTACACAGGCCTGACGAGGGGGAAATATGGCTTGACGGCCGGAACATAACCCTGGTACCGCCTGAGCAGAGGAAGATTGGAATTGTATTCCAGGACTACGCACTCTTCCCCCACATGACCGCTAGGGAAAACATTCTCTTCGGCCTTAAATTGAGGAAGATTACAAGGGAGGAGGCTGAAGAAAGGCTAAAAGACATGGCAGACATGCTTAAAATAGATAGGATCCTGGATAGATATCCTAAAACTTTAAGTGGAGGCGAAAAACAGAGGGTAGCACTTGCGAGAGCCCTAGTTCTCCGGCCTAGACTGCTGCTCCTAGATGAGCCTTTAAGCGCGCTAGACGAAGAAATAAGGAGAAGCCTATGGGACGAGCTCAGAAGTATACATGAAAAGCTTAGGATAACCACGATCCACGTAACCCACGACCAGACAGAGGCTGTAGCGCTGGCGGACAGAATAGGCGTTATGAACCAAGGATCAGTAGTTCAGACTGGAACACCACGGGAAATATTTAGAAATCCGAAGACAGAGTTCATAGCTAGGTTTACAGGCTTCGAAAACATATACGAGGGCCATGCTTCAGAGTCAGGGGGAATCACACTGGTTAATGTTGGAGGCGTAGAGATAACGTCTACAGACCAGAAGACGGGGCGGGTAAAGGCTTGCATAAGGCCAGAAGACATCACACTATACCATGAACGGCCAAAGTCCAGCGCGAGAAACACCTTCAAGGGAGTTGTATCTAACATATCAGATAGAGGCCCCCTTGTCCGTTTGAAGGTGAAGTCTAAGCTCGAGTTTACAGTTCTAATAAGCAAAAGGTCCCTTGTCGAGATGAACCTCAACAAGGGAAGCACCGTCTACCTATCATTCAAGGCCTCCTCAGTTCGCCTAATATAAAGCCCAAGCAACCCTCATATAGGGCCGCTCATGAAACCAGACTTAAAAGCCTTTCGGAGACCGTTTAAAAGTCTTGTTGTCAAGCTTCTTCCTTGCTGCTTTAAGTGTAATATATCCAAGGGGTGACGTAGCCGCAGCCAGCAATATTTCAGGTCTTAAAATTCCGGTTCCCGTCCCGGCTGGGGCCAGCCACTCCCATGTCCATTTCCCCCCTCACAGAGGGATATTAGCGTTTCAAAACCGTCTGCGCCTACTATGAGTAGGTAGAGACCTCCAAAAACCATGGATAGGAGGAAGGCAGCCAGGAGGAAGCCTATAGCCTCCTGCTTTCTGCCAAGTAGCGATACTCCACCAATAGTGTAGGCAGCACCCGTGACAAAGGCGGAGAACCCCCCAAAAACATCTGCTGGGAAGATGAGTAGGCCCTCGACAGCCCCCGGTGAGAACAGATCATACAATCCGGCTGTAAACTCTACCATGCCAATTATTAGATAGATAATTCCAAGTATAGCGGCATACCATGCTGCTATACTTATGCTACGCCGACTTTCCATCCTCACCACCATCCTATCCTATTCCTCCTACCACTCCTCCTATTTCTACTATCATGAGGGAGATGAGATAGGCGAGAATCAGCTGATAGATCACTGAGAAAATGGTCCACTTCCAAGAGTTGGTTTCCCTGTAGATTACCCCTACTGTGGCAAGGCATGGTACATAGACTAGTGTGAAGGCCATGAAGGCTAGACCAGTCACCGGGGTGAAGATCCGCTGGAGATCCCCGGGTCCACCGATGCCCAGCACTCCAAACGTGTCCACAACAACCTCCTTGGCGACGAAGCCGGAGAGCAGGGCAACTGCCCCCCTCCAGTCGAAGCCTAGAGGGCGAAAGACGGGTTCTATTGCGTGTCCCAGCCGGCCTATATAGGAGGCTTCAATGTTGGGCTCCTCCCCCACGTGTACCGCTGTCCATGGAAAAACCGAAAGGAACCAAATCGCAACTGTAGCCAGTAGGATTATTGTTCCAGCCTTCTTGAGAAATAGAACCCCCCTCTCCCACATGTGGAGCGCTGTACTTTTCAAGGTTGGCATGGAGTATAGGGGGAGCTCAAGGATGAAGGGGGAGGGCTTACCCTTGAAATATGGGATTACTCTTCTGAAAATAAGGGCCATGAGGACTGCCAGGACTATCCCGAGTATGTACATAGAGTAGACGCCTGCAGCTGCGTATCCGCCGAGTACCGCCCCTCCGATGAAGACGTAAACCGGAAGTCTGGCGCTGCAGGACATTAGTGGATTAACTAGAATTGTTAATATCCTATCCTCCTCCCTATCTATTGTCCTAGTCGCCATGATGCCGGGAATATTACACCCAAAACCTATCAGCATGGGTATGAAGGACTTTCCATGAAGCCCAAGCTTATACATTGCTCTGTCGACGACGAATGCTGCCCTTGCAAGGTACCCGCTGTCTTCGAGTATGGAGAGGCCGAAGAATAGGAAGAATATTGGCGGCAGGAAGACTAATACGCTGCCAAGCCCGCCAATTATGCCGTCAGCCAGTAGGGATGCCAGCTGTTCATTGGTAATGTACACGCTGACAGCCTCCTCCAGCTTTCCGAAAAGTATGTCTATAAGGTCAGAGAGGGGAGCTGAGACGTCAAATGTGAAGCGGAAAAGAGCCCACCATAGGGCTAGGAAAACTGGTATCCCAAGATACTTGTTTAGGAAGGCTTTATCAAGAAGGTCTGATACTGTTAGAGGCTTCTCCCCCCTTAAGACCTGAGGTAAGATCCTGCCTATCAGCTCATACCTTTTCTCTGCAAGCAGGACCTCAGCTTCCTCCCCAAGGATCTCCCTTATCTTATCACTCATTTTCTCACCTTAAGGAGAAGATTTACTATATCACGCTTGTAGGGACTCTTCTCAACGATTTTTAAGATCTCCTCGTCAGCCTCAAGCACTTTAATCGCCACCCATCTGGGAGGATAGATCTTAGCAAGGTTCTCATCCCTTACCACTATTTCCTCGATTCTACCTATGAGCTCATCTATCTTACTGCCGTAGCTAAGCTTAACTGGCCTCGCCTTTTTCTTCCCCATGGCTGCTCTCACAATGACATCTTTCAGTTTTTCCATCCCCTCCATGGTTGTCGCAACAGTCGGGACCACTGGGACACCTAGAAGATCCGAGAGCTTGGCACAGTCAATCTCCAAACCCATATCCCGGGATATATCAAACTTATTAAGCGCTATTACGACGTTTGCTTCAAGCTCCAGCAGCTGGAGGGTTAGGTAGAGGTTTCTCTCGAGGTTTGAGGCATCAACTATGTCGACCACAACGTCGGGTTTCTCCTTAATTATGTAATCCCTTGCGATCAGCTCATCTATCGAGTTTGCAGTTAGGCTGTAAGTTCCGGGGAGGTCGACTATCTCAATCTCAACCCCTCTGTGAATGCATTTTCCAACCTTCTTCTCAACCGTTTTCCCTGGCCAGTTTCCTACGTGGGCTTTCCCACCAGTCAGATTGTTGAAGATTAAGCTCTTCCCAACGTTTGGGTTACCTATGAGAGCTACTCTAATCATACTTCTCACCTGGGTTCACCATGATTTTCATCGTAACCCCCCTCCCTAATGCTATTCTTGACCCTCTGATATCTATCAGCAGAGGGCCCGGGGAACACGACGTGAGAACCTTAACCTTCGTCCCAGGCATTAATCCCAGCTCATAAAGCCTTCTTGCCAGCCCTTTGCCGCCGAGGACCTCAACTACAACCGCCTCTTCACCCTCCGGAACGAAGGCTAGCGGAACCTTCATTTCGGGTTCACCGTGACATAAACATTCTCGCATTCCCTCTTTCTAAGGCTAAGGTTGTAACCTTTCACCTGGAACTCTATTGGATCGCCAAGCGGCGACTTCCTAACCATCACGACCTCTGCGCCTCTAACAAGCCCCATGTCTAGCAGTCTCCTCCTCAGGTTTCTGTCTCCAAGAACTCTTACTATCCTTCCCTTCTCGCCAGGGCTTAGCTCACTTAGCCTCTTCTGCAATGATTTCCACCCCCTCGATCACCATACCAGGCTGGTGTAAGCTGTGGGACATGCCACATCTAGGCTATCCTAGTAAACCCCTTGAAACATATAAAGAATACCCTAAAAAGCCTAGGAAACCTTTAAAAAGTCTAAAAATGTTAGAGAGAACATTTCTTAGCCTAAAATCATTCGGAACATTCTTCATCCATCCTATCACAGTACCTCTTAAACTCCTCCATCCAGCGTCTAATGGATTGTGGTCTCTCCACCCCTGTTATAAACTCGACAAACTTAGAAAACTGTAGCACTGTCTTGGGATGGAGCATGTGCTCGAGCACATGGGCGTCCCTAAGCGCGATGTCCCTTGGAACCAAGATTATCTCAAGGAACCTCCTGAATGTTTCATGCCTTTTTTTAACAGCCCTAGCTATCTCCATCCCCTTCTTGGTCAGTCTGATACCGCCGTACTTCTCATAAAGGACAAGATTCATTTTATGAAGCCTCCTCACCATGTCGACAACGCTAGAAGGCTTAACATCCAAGTCGCTTGCGATATCTTTGATGCGGGCAAACCCCTTCCGCTCCACAATCTCATAGATACTTCTAAGATAGTCTTCCACCCTCCTGGTGATCCCAATCATGAGTGAGGTCATCCTAGAATTATTAGGATGACCTAATTAATAAACTTTAAACAAAACTCTTAAACAAAACTCTCCTCCCGGCTCTAAGGCTTCTATTGTAGGCCTTCCCCTTTTGAGAGTTTTAATATTGTGTTGTAGGTCTGGAATTCGTGTGGTTTATTGTAGTGCTGGGACTATCTTGGCTGCTAGGCCTGTCTGTATGTATTTTATAAGCATGCTGTGGTGTTTCCTCAGTTTCTTCCTTACTGGTTTTGGGTAGGCTTTTAGATTTGACTCTACGTATCTCGGGTTTTCCAGCAGGTTGTTTATTGCTTCTTCTATGGTTTCTCCCTTGGATGTCCTCCTGTAGATATCTCTTATTGTTATTCTTAGGCTGTGCTGCTTGATGTGGGCGAGTCCACAGCAGTTTTCGGCATCGTACATGTCTAGGAAGCCTTCCTTGCAGCCTGAAAGCTTCATGTTTGCCTTCCTAGAAGCTTCAAATGCCCTAACCGTTACCTTATACTTGTACGATGTTGGGGGTGATACCAGGTGTTTTGAGCTGTGGTATGGCCTGTACCATTTCATTGCGTACTCAGAGTTCGGGGTTGTTCTTATTGTCTCTATTATTGCCTGTTTAAATCCTACCTTTGAGGCTTCTATCATCAGCTCTTCAAGTTTTTCGGCGGTGTCGTTTATGCCGGGGATTACAGGCTGTATCCTTAATACTATGGGCACCCCGGCGTCCGCAAGCTTCCCTGCAGTGTTGATCCTCTCCATTGGGCTTGGAGCCCCGGGCTCTAGGCTGGTCCACTCCTGGCCTAGGGTTAGAACTGTGTACTGTACTATTATGAGCTGTTGGGAGGCTAGCTCTGAGATCAGCTGGATCCAGGGCTTCCTTGCTGGGAGTGTGGATTTTGTTGATACTATGAGCGGCATCCTGTAGCGCAGAGCATATTTAAGCACTCTCAAGGATAGCCTGTACCTTTCCTCGGCTGGCTGGAAGGGCTCGCAGAGGGTTGAAAGCCTTACTGGCAGCTTGTACTCTTCTCTCTCAAGCTTCTCGGCTAGCCTCCTGAATGATGTGACGTCTTTAATGTTCAGCCTTGGCATCCTTTTCTCAGCCGCCCAATTCCTATAGCAGTATGGGCAGCTGTAGCTGCAGAAGGTGTAAGGCTCTACTCTTAGGACTGAATAGCATAGTAGGCTGACTGTTGGATTCGGGTTTACAACTAGCCTCTCCATCTGCCAGTCTTAAATCATATTTGCGGATAATAATTATAATTGCCATAGCTTTACACCTTGTGGGGGGAGGTATGGGGTGGCAGTCAGTGCTCTACCATACTGTGCGCGGTGTTTAGGGGATAATGGTAAACTGTTTAAGTGTTCGATGGCCATGTTCATCTGGGCTTCGGGAGATGTCTACATTTAGAACTAGACTCTTAGTGGTTGTCCTATTCTTATGGTGTGCGTCTCCACCCCCCTGTATGGGTGGCGGGGTTAGGATTGTGATTCTATATACAAACGACCTTCACGGGGCGGTTAAGCCCTACTATAGGGATGGGTCCATGTATGGTGGGCTTATGCTGCTTTCAAGTCTAGTCTCTGAGATTAGAGCATCCGAGAATAACACGCTGCTTTTTGATGCTGGGGATTTTACGATGGGTGAGCCGCTTTGCGACCTGTACGACGGTGTTCCCATGGTTGAGGCTATGAACCTCGTGGGGTACGACGCGTGCACTCTTGGAAACCACGAGTTTGACAAGGGGTTAAATGTTACGTCTAGGCTTGTAGGGATTTCCAATTTCAAGTTTGTCTGTTGCAATGCCTACTACTCAGACAACATGAGCCTTATTGTGGAGCCCTACACCATAATTAATGTTGGTAGCTTGAGGGTTGGGGTTATCGGTGTCACGACAGATGCCCCGATAACGCTTCCAGCGCTTACCGGTGAACTTACGCTTAAAGATCCATTCACCGAGGTCGAAAGGTATGTATGCCTGTTAAGGAGCAGAGTCAACCTTTTGGTTGTTCTATCTCATCTTGGCCTGAACGCTGACAGGGAGCTTGCAAGCCGTGTAAGGGGTATAGATGTCATTGTTGGAGGGCATAGTGAGATTTCCCTCGTGAAACCAGTTCTCATCAGGGGGACGGCTATCGTCCAAACCGGGGGGCATGGGAAGCAGCTCGGCAAGCTCGTCCTATACGTGGGCCGTGGGGTGAAGGTTGACATGGATGAAAGCAGCCTCCTAGAAGCTGAAAGCCCTCCCATAGCGGCTGATGAGAGAATTAGGGGAATAATTGAAGTGTTCGAGGCGAACCTGTCAGGCTACCTTTCACGGCGAGTCGGATATGCGGGTAAAACCCTGGGAAAGCACGACCTCTGCCTTCTAATGGCTGACGCCATGAGATGGTATACGGGTGCGGACCTAGGGTTCTACAATATGGGGGGGACAAGGGCAGCCATAGGCGAGGGGGAGATAGACATGGAGGATGTTCTCAGAGTCTTCCCCTTCCCTAACACTGTGGTACTAGTTAAGCTGAGGGGTGAGGCCCTTAAGAGACTGCTTTCCCGATACTGCTTCTCCGGTGTGAAGGGTGGCATGCTTACGAACGGAAGCTTAATAATTGACGGCAAATCCTACATGGTTGCAACATGTGACTATCTACTCTACCGTCTAAAACGTTTTTATTGCTGTTTTAGTGTTGCTTTTTGTTAAAGTTGCAACATGTGACTATCTACTCTACCGTCTAAAACTCATCCTTAAAGTTGAGGAGGCTGTCTTCCTAAACATCTCCTATGTCGACGTGTTTGTAAAGTACTTGGAAGATGTGTATGGTGGCAGGCCGATATACGGAGTTAGCTCGGAGGTTGCTGGGACTCCCACCATAACCCAGCCCAGCCAAGCCTCTGGAGGCAGGTTGCGGAGTGCTAGGGATGTCGTTATAGCTATGTCCGCTATGGGTCTGATCCTCATACTCCTCCTCGCATGGAAAGTGGGGATTAACAATCCCAGAACAAACGATTGTTAGAAAGCCTACCCAGGTTGTGGAGGTGGACAGCTAACATTCTTCACAGGCTGTGAGATGTTGGCATAGCATGTTGAAATGTCACCCTTAGCTAGGAATTATGTAAAGTTTAATAAGTAGCCCTGCACTTTATGGCTGGAGGGTGGTTTCTATTGTGTTGCGGGTTTATAATACGCTTACCAGGCGTAAGGAGGAGTTCACCCCTCTCAGGGGACGACGTGTAAACATGTTCGTCTGCGGCCAGACTGTTTATGATGATGCACACCTGGGCCATGCCAAGACCTATATAAACTTCGACGTGATTGTTAGGTGGCTCCGCTACCGAGGGTACTCGGTGTTCTATGTTCAGAATGTTACGGACATCGATGACAAGATTATAAGGAGGGCTAGGGAGCGGGGAATGAGCTGGGACGAGCTTTCAAGCCTGTACTTGGAGAGATTCTATGAGGACATGGAGGCCCTAGGGGTTAAACAGAATGTTAACCTCTTCCCGAAGTCGTCGGACTACATCCCCGAGATGATAGAGCAGGTTAAGGGCTTGATCGAGAAGGGGTATGCCTACCAGGTTGATGGAGATGTCTACTACCACGTGCCAAAGTTTCCAGACTACACTAGGCTTTCCGGGATGAGGCTTGAGGATCTGAAGAAGCATAGAATAGAGCCGGACCCTAGGAAGAAGAGCCCCCTAGACTTTGCCCTTTGGAAGTCCGCCAAGCCGGGAGAGCCATACTGGGATAGTCCATGGGGGCCTGGCAGGCCCGGCTGGCACATTGAAGACACAGCTATGACCATCACTATTTTCGGACCCCAGTACGACCTTCACGGCGGGGCTACGGAGCTGATATTCCCGCATCATACCAATGAAATCGCGCAGGCAGAGGCGTACACGGGCAGAAAACCATTCGTCAAGTACTGGCTGCACTCGGGAGTGCTAATGATAGGTGGTGAGAAGATGTCCAAGTCTCTAAAGAACTTTATAACCGTTAGGGAGGCACTCTCGAAGTACGGCGCTGAAGCCATAAGGCTCTACGTAGTCCAGACCCATTACCGGAAGCCTATACACTATAGGGAGGAGGATCTTGCAAAGGCTAGGGATACGCTTGAAGGTATGTACAACACGATAGACTCGTTCAGGAGGCTGGAGGAGGGGGAGGGAGGGGAGGAATTAGAATTGAAGGCTGAAAAACTCCTTTCAGAGTTTGAGGAGGCGATGGATGACGACTTTAACACTCCACTTGCGCTTTCAAAGCTTCACATGCTGCTGAGGGAAATGGGTAGGTATGCGGCGAGCCGCAGAAGCATCAGTGGGGAAGCTAAGGAAAAGGTGCTCGACACCGTTCGAAGAATGGGCTGGGTCTTCGGAATACTCCAGCGTAGGGAGGAGTATGGTGGAGGGCTCGTTGAGAAGCTGCTAGATGCCATAGTTGAGGTGAGAGAGGAGCTGAGAAAGATGAAACAATACGAGGCAAGTGACATGATCAGGAGCAGGCTCGCCGAGGTAGGGGTGATAATAGAAGATACCCCCGATGGGCCCATATGGAAGATTAAAAGGCCGTAGATTCCAGCCGGCTCATGAAAGTGGGGCCGAATCCTTGGATGGGGCTAAAGTTGCTAGAGCTGCTAGGCTGCGGTCCCAGCTGACTGTCCCCTAAGATTCACGCTCTCTATTATTTTAATGAGTTAGCACCTTGTTATAGTGAGAAGCGTTGGTTAGGGTTTCCTCATCGGAGCTTCTCGAAGCCCTTGGCTATGACTACTACTCTTTCAGCGAGGATGCTTCAAACCCTGAGACTGTCGATGTTTCATTCGGCGAAATCCTTCCAGGCCTGGAGTCGGCTGTCGGAGAGTTTGGGCGAATTGCTGGGCAGAAGCTTTATAGGCATCAGCTTGAGGCCTACGATGCCCTGAGGAGCGGTTCAAATCTTATACTTATATCTGGCACCGGAAGCGGGAAGACTGAGGCGTGGTTCTCCTACTCCGCTTCCCAAAGGGCTAGGACCATGGTTGTCTACCCCACGCTCGCCCTATCCAATGACCAGGTTAGGAGGCTTAAAGCATACTCTGAGGCTTTAGGACTGGAATGTGAGGCTCTCGATGCCGGGAGAAGAGACCTTCTCGTGTCCAGGCTTGGAAGCAAGCAGCTTAGAAGCTACCTGTCAACAGCCGACCTTCTGATTACAAACCCGGCATTCCTGATAAATGACTTGAAGAAGTGGGGGAGAAGTGGGTCCTACCTTTACGGCTTCGCTTCAAGCCTTAAACTACTTGTTATCGACGAGTTTGACTTCTACGGGCCGAGGGAGGTGGCCCTGCTCATCTCTATGATAAGGCTGATGAGGCTGCTTCTCCCTTCGCAGTTCCAGGTGTCTGTTTTAACAGCTACCCTTGGAAACCCTGGGGAGATGTCGAAGGCTCTAACAGAGATAACAGGCCTTGAAACAAGGATTGTTAGGGGGAAGCCTTTCAGGGTTGCCAATAGGTGCTATGTAGTTCTAGGGAAGAATCTTAGAAGGGTCTGGGAGCTGTTGAGAAGCCACAGAGACATGTTTAAAGGGTTCGGCGGGGACGTTCGATCCTGCCTTGACGACTTTGAACTCTTCAAGAAAAACGTCTACAAGGTGTTGGAGGCTGCCAGGGTGTCAGGTGTACCTGCCCCCTCACTCATGGTTGACCCAGCCGAGATCGTGGCTAACTATATAAGAGACGAGGGCGTGACGATCGTGTTCACAAGGAGCATCAGGTCTGCAGAGGAGGTTTACAGGAGGCTCAGGATCCTAAGGCCTGAGGCAGAGGAGCTTGCAGCCACCCATCACCACCTGGTAGACAGGGAGAAAAGATCCCTCGTTGAGAAGGCGGCTAGGGAAGGCGGGATGAAGGTCCTCGTATCACCTAGAACCCTAAGCCAGGGGATCGACATAGGGACAGTTGTGAGAATAGTTCACCTAGGCCTCCCGGAAGATGTGAGGGAGTACAGGCAGAGGGAGGGGCGTAAAGGTAGAAGGAGAGACATAGAAAATACGGAGACTGTGATAGTGCCTGTCTCCAGGTGGGACAGGGAGCTGCTGACACGGGGGGTGGACCTCCTTCGAAAATGGGTTTCCCTACCCCTTGAGAAGACCATTGTAAACCCGGAAAACAAGTATTCAACCCTCTTTGAAGGGCTTTTCAAACTTTCACATCCGAAACTTAAGGGGCTTGTAACCAGGGAAGAGTTCAGCCTCCTCTCAAAGCTTGGGCTTGCGGGGAGAGAAGGCTTAACAGCTAAGGGTAGGAGAGCCTTCATGAAGATGAACTTCTACGAGTACGCCCTGCCCTACGGTATTAAAAGGGTTAAGTCGGAGAACGGTGGAAGATACCTCCAAGACATAGGGTACTGCGACCTTGTGGAGAGGTTTCAGCCAGGCATGATAGACTACACTGCTGACGCCATTGTAACAGATCTTATTAGGAAGGGTAGGGTTGTGACAGGAGTGTGGGAGCAACCTCTAAGGTATGATACCCTCAACAGGATAGACTTCCTCGCACAGGCCCTTGAGGAGTACTACAGGATCAAGGATAGGTGGGGGGAACAGGCAAACCTCTTCAGAGACTATTACCAGGGCAGGCTACACTCTGAGGGAATATGCATCGTTGACCCTCCAAGGGAAGGTTTTGGACTTAAGACTAAAAGGCCTAACAGGGTGAACTGGAGGATTGTCTCGGAGAAGCTTAAGCTGGTGGTCTCCAATAGTAAAACCTACTTCCTCAAGGTGCAGAGGGTGATACCAGTAGTTGGACCCACCGGCGGCGTATACAGGGACTACACTTACGGCTTAACTGTAGAGGTTGACCCCTCAGAAGACCTTGGATGGCTTAGAATAGGCCTGGCATACATAATCCTTGTTTTAAGATTCAAGTACGGAATCCCCCTGGACACGTTTGCCTACTCTGTGGGAAGCGTCGGAAACCTAAAGCTTGTAAGCATACACGAAGAGGAATCAGCAGGCCTATTGGAGAAGATTGACTGGATCTCTTTGAAGAGGAACATCGAAAGTTTCAAACCCGACGACATATCCGAAATAATACTCCAAGCATTGGACGAGGAAGCACATTCAACGCTTCTATCAAGAGGGCTTAGATGGGACCTTGCCGCTGCATATGCCTCTAGGATAATAGATTATATGCTCCAAACCATGAGGATCAAGGTAAAAGTGAAGGGGATGGAAATATTAATACCAAGGATTTCCCGGGCGCTCAGGATGGCAGTATTAGGCGTAGTATCAATACCCCTATCGGAGAACTATGTGATAGGCGCTATAGAGATATACGATGGAGAGAAACATGTTTACTCCGAGGCCTCCCGGGAGTACTACCTCCAAGAAGGCTGGGAGGATGCCTCCCTAGCCCTACACAGGCTAATAAACCAAGACTTTAAAATGGTGGTCTACGATGGGGACAGCATAGAAGAATCGCTGGAAAAACTTGGCCTCAAAACCCTCTCCTTAACCTTTAGGGCAATAGATCTCATCGAGGTTAAGAAGTTAGCATCCAAAAAACTCGGAATAGAAAAACCAACATACCAAGCGGTAATACAAGCGTTGGGGCTGAGGCAGGAGACAGATCTCCAGTCGCTCCAGATAGAGTTCGAAAAGTCGAAGACTATCCTAGAAGAGAAGGGAGTAGAGAAGTGGAGAACATACACTAAATATCTAAGACAGAAGCTCAGATCGTATCTCCAGCAACAGGCGGAAAACCTAATGAAGGCATATCTCATCCTTAAAAAGTTAGAAAATACTTCACGGCAGACAGAAATTCCCTAAATCAAGCCGTATGGCAAAGCATAAGAATGCTAAACCGCTCAAGAGTTTTAAATCACCTAGATGGTCCACCAATCACCAACTCAATGTTGTATTCGGCAGCGGTTTTCTTAAGCTCTCTAGCCACGCTTCTAGGCGCTGAAAGGACTCCCTCTGAGTACTGTACTTATCTGTACTGCTATCGAAAGCTCAGGCTCTGCGCTTAGAATTTTCTCTATGAGTTTTCTGGCTTTCTCCGGATTTTACTCCATCTCCCGTGTTAACTCTTCTATTAGGGACATTCATGTATTATGGCGAAATACCGAAATATTAAGTTCTCTCTACATTTCAGTTTCTTGGTTATACTGCTATACTCTGACCAATTACAATTTAAAACTCGTATTTTCTGGTGACTGTTTCTGAAGTCTTTTGCTGGAAGGCCGTGTTCATGGTAGGCTTAAATATTTCTATTAGGTTTTCAGTATTTGTATGTCGCTTGTAATTAGGAAATTTAAGCCTGTGGATGCTCCGAATGTCGCAAGAATGCTTAATGAAAGTGAGGAGGGATGGCCTGGCGGCCTCACAGGCGGGGTACCCTACACAGAGGACAGAGTTTTAGACTGGATAAGATCAGTAAGGTCCTTCGCCCCACTAGTGGCTTTTTTAGATAATAGAGCTGTTGGCATATGCACCGTTGTTGAGCACTACGAAGATGATGAGGCCTCCTATATAGAATTTCTCAATGTTCACCCTGACTATAGGGGGAGGGGGATAGGTAGGAGCCTACTCCTACGGGCTATTGGAGAGAGCATTAAACTTGGATATAAGAGGGTTGACCTACACACCTGGAGCGGAAACATTAATGCCGTCCCCCTATATAAAAAGACAGGCTTCTACTGGGTTCCAAAAACAAGCGTTTACATGCAGAACTACATTCCAGCCATCTTAACCCACCCCTTAACCCGAAGGTTTGTAAGGGTGCATGGCTTAAGCCATCCATCATGGTACGGAAGGCTGGTTAGAAAGTTAGACCTTAAAGACGACGACTACCGCTACGAAGGGATAAAAGCGTTCCCCTATAGGTTTAGGGCTGATAGTGAGGAGCTCATTGTAATTGTGGACAGGGAAGCCAGAGACATAGCTGGAGTGGAGACTCCTAGGGTTAAAGCTGGGATGATGATTGAAGAACAGGATGCTCCTGCAGGTTTCCCCCAACACGTTACTTGGATCATTAGGAACAAGAATGATAAGCCGCTTAAGGTTACAATCGAGGCTGTGGAGGCTGAAGATGCGGAGATAGGGCCTATCTCACCTAAAAGTGCTACAGTCAATCCTGGAGAGGAAGCCACCTTTAAAGCCGTAATTAAACCTGTGGTGGAGGCGAAATATAGGGATGAACAGGAGAAAGCATGGCGGGTAAAGTCTACCCTGAACATTTCAGGGTTAAGGGTTCCCCTCTGCATCGGAATCAGGATAAAACAGCCTGTTGCTGTCTCTATAAGCCCCCACCCCTTCACGCTGTGGTCGGGTGGTGAGGGGTATCTAAACGTGGACTTGAAGTCCGAGATTAGAGACAGTTGCAGGGTTAGAGTAGATATTTCGCATCCGACGGGTATAGCCTTAGACAGGACCAGCGCTGAGATCTCTATGACCCCTATAGAGCATTCAGGCTTCAGGGTCAAGGTTAAACCGGAAGGCCCAGGGCTGTACATGTTAAAGCTAATCCCACATGTTGAAGCAAGAGGTCTAAAAGTAAGATGTAAGCCCATAACCTATAACGTCAGGGTTCACAGTCACTCAACAGTCCTTTACGGCTACGAGGGAATTAGAAACCAGCTCGTAGCTGGGAATGAGAGCATAATAGTCGAAGTCCCGACAATTAGAGGCTCAAACGTCAGGATACTCGACGGCAAAACCCTTACATATAGCGTTCTAGGCATTGCTGAGGGCTTAGGACCGCCATACTGGCCATCGGAGTTCGAAAGGAAAAAGTTCAAGGTTGAAGTCCAGGAGTCAAAGGAGGGACTCACAATAAGGTTGGAGTCGGACTCTAAGAAGCAAGCAGGCATTAGAATGGTTAAGGAAATACTTATACCGAGGGGATCCCACCTCGTGAGGCTGAGATACGGCTTTAAAAACACTAGTACGAGGGAGGCGGAGTTTAAAGTTAAAGTCAGATGCTGGCTGAACTGCTTTGGCAAATATTACACCATACCATCGGAGAAGGGCCTGGTAAGGACGTTATTTACGGAGGGAGACTTCCCCTTTTGGGAGGGAGACCTACCTAAGAAGCCGGGTGAGTATAGAGAGGGATGGATTGCGGTGGAAGATAAGGAGAAGGGCTTGGTTTCAGCTGTCCTGTGGAGAAGCCCGGAGGAGGTTGACATAGGCGGCGGAAGAGCAGCCTTCGTATACCCTGTCAGGGTTAAGCCTAATTCTGAGTACTGGACTGAACCCCTATACTACTATGTGGGACCCGGATCATGGGTTAATATAAGCAGAATCTGGAGGAGAATGTTCAAAGGCAAACCAGCAGAGTACGAAGACACGCCGCCAAGCTACGACGAGCCAGTAAGGCTCAAACTAAGCCCCCTAATAATAGGGGGCCAGGGTAAGATTAACCTAACACTGGAAAACCTCAGACTAAGGAGGCAAAGCGGGACAGTGAGGCTAAAACCACCTGAGGGCTGGAGCATAGAGCCAACGTTGGTAAAGGTTGAAAATCTAAATATTGAGAATCCTCTACGCCGAAGCCTCGAGGTAAAACCTCACTGCAGGTCCGGAGCCTACAGGCTCACAGCTGAACTCGAACTTGAAGGAATCCTGCAGGTGAAATCCATCCCACTCATCCATGTAGGTGGAGGGAGCAAGGTTGAGATATCAGAGGAGAAGTACAAGGAGGCGAGGGTTTTTAGGGTTGGAAATGGCTATCTCGAGTACCTCGTGGGTAAAGAGCTTGGAGCACCACTATTCTCCCTCAAGGCCGGGGGAGATGAACTGCTAAACTCTTCATTTCCAAAGCCCAGGCCGTACAGCTGGTTCGGAAACTGGCTTGGAGGAATATGCATGTTCGGAACCGAGCAGACTAGGTGGAGATGGAGCCTACAAAGGGAGAAGTGGACTGTAAAGAAGATAGAGGGTGAAAAGTGGGCTGGGATAGCTGCAGAGTGCACACCTGAAAGAGAAGAGCATGATAGAATATGGGGTTTAAAACTCAGGGTTGAATATCTAACCATGCAGATGGCAAGGTTCCTCCTTATAAAGTTCTCGGCGGAAAACACTACTAACGCTTACAGGCATGTCACGCCAGTCATAGGATTCTTCCTCAGGTTGAAAAGGCCAGGTGGAGAGTACAGGTTCATACTCCCGGGGGAGAGGGAAATAGTGAGAAGGGAGGGCAGATACATGGCATGGGCACAGGCGGAAAGAAACTATATAATAGCCTACAACACCTCAGGTTGGCCGTACATAACACTCGTCTCACGTGAGGGTGCAGCTAAAGTAATAATGGGCGACGAGTCGCAGGAGTATGGCGGAAATCTCCTGGCGACAGCGTACCTTCACCTAAAGCCTAAAACCCGCAGGACCTACACCCTCCTATTTGCAGTATCTGAAAGCCTAGAAGAAGCCAGAAACTACAGCCTACTCTCCAACCAGCCGGAAGACACATGGGCACCTACATAACATCCGCAAACATCAAAATGAAACTGCAACCAATATCCCGATTCAAAAGCTAAAGCTACCTTAGCTCTTATGAAGCGTAGGGCAACGATGTATTCCCATAGCGGCAATATGACCTAGAGAACCTACATGACTACGAAATATGTTTACAAGTTTATTGATGGACTTTAGTAGATAGCTACATATTCTTAATTATATTACGATATGGTTAATCTTCTGTGAAGACCGCGATTGTGTCGGCTCTCCCAGGGGAATTAAAGCCGGCCTACAACCATGTGAAGATAAAGAGTGAGCGGAAAATCCACGGTTTTAAGATAATATCAGCCTCTTACAACGGTAATGAGTTATTGCTTTCATTCTCAGGTATAGGAAAAGTTAACATGTCTATTCTCACAGCGATCCTAGCCTTAAAGTTGAACGTTGGAAAAGCCCTACTTGTAGGAACCCTGGGCTCAGCTACGCCCAAACTAAGGGTTGGGATGTTGCTTGTACCCGACATTATAGCATTTTACGACCAATGCCTTGAAACAGATCTCGGCTCAATACACTTTGCAAGCTATGATAAGCTGCCGAGATCTCTTAGGGGATTTAAACCTTCAAAAGACGTTTTTGACGCATTGATCCGGGCTGCAGAAAACTTGGAAGTCAACTATGTGAAGGGAACGCTGCTTACAATGGACAAGTTCACAGCGAAAAGATCCGCGCTGAGGGACATAAGAATGAACGTGCTTAGACGCGTAGTTGGAGTTGACATGGAGTCTGCAGCTTTCGCTCAGGTGTGTGAGAGATTTAGAATTAGATACGGGGTTGTAAAGGTTGTCACGGATATAGTGGGGCCTACGTCACCGCTCCGGTTCATCCTAAACTTCAAGAGGCTCACCCCCCTCCCTGTCTATGTAGCGCTAAAAGCCCTACACATGGTGGAAAGCCGGGAATGATACAGGTAGGACTAGGGCTTTGTTAACAAAGGATTATGTTATCGCGCGCGCTACGAACCTCTCAGATCCTCTCTGAAAGTTTGCCTTTTGACTCGGAGCTGAACATCTTATCTGCATATTGGTTTGTATTGTTGTATACACGATCATTCAATAGTAATATTTATTTAGATATTGTCGCTTTATAAGTATAGGGGATGGAGACTATAGATAACATTCTGTTCATACTGTCAAATAGGCTTAGGCGTAGGATAATAGAGTTATTGTCAGAGGAGCCTCGGTATCTCTTCCAGCTTTCAAAGGAACTTGGAGATGTAGCTTCGCAGCCTGCAATACTTAAACATTTAAGGGAGCTTGAAGAGCATGGTATTGTCGAGAGTTATGAGGTATCCTCTGTGGGGAGTCGTAAGCCTAGAAAGTATTATAGGCTTAGAAACTCTTTCCTCATCTCTATATGTGTTGGTGACCATGCTTTCAGGTTGATTGGGACCGAGCTCTCAGGGAGGAAGCCTAGAATATCTGACGATACCTTAAGACTGGTTAGAGAAGGAGAGCGGCTCGTTGGTCAGCTGGAGAGGTTGCCTTTCGGAGACGCTGTTAGACTTGTCGCAGATGCTATGGAGGATATTGACAGGGCTCTTGTAGAGTTGGAGGGAGCTACTACCTTCCTCCTATGGTTAAGGCAGACCATTCTTAAGGCTCTGAGGAGGCAGGATAAATTTATATATATCTAACCAATATTTAGATATTGGTGATGCTCATGTGGGACAGATGGTTTAGGGACGTTTTTAGGGAGATAGAGTATGAGCTGAGAAGAATGAGGAGACTACTCGATAAACACTTCGAAGAGTTAACATCTAAAGGGCCATACGTCTACGGCTTCTCCGTGGCCATAGGACCTGAAGGCAGGCCTATAGTGAGAACATTCGGCAACAGGCTTGGAGGGAAGGGTGAACGTGGATATAGAACCCCATTCATAGACGTGATAAAGGATGAAAAGCAGGGCGAGGTCCAAGTGATAGCTGAAATGCCTGGGGTGGAGAAGGAAGATATAGAAGTCAGGGCAGATGTCAGAACAGTATCCATAAAGGCTGAGAGAAACGGTAGGCGATATATTGCAAGCGTTGACCTGCCGGTGGACGTGGACCCTTCATCGGCAAGGGCGAAGTACAAGAATGGCATCTTAGAGGTAACATTGAAGACCTCGGAGAAGCCTAAAGGCAGGAAAATACCTGTGGAGTAGGAGGCGTTCTAAGATGCCGGAGGAAATAGTACTTAAGGTAGCTGAAGCACATTCACGTGACGTTGGCAGGGGAATTGCAAGGATAGACAGGAAAGCGATGGAAGACCTAGGTCTATCAACAGGGGAGATGATTGAAATCATAGGTGAAAAGCGTGCAGTAGCAAAAGTGCTCCCCTCACATCCCGAGGACTACGGCAGAGGCATCATAAGGATAGACGGGTATCTCAGGCGAAACGCGGGTGTAGGCATAGACGACAATGTTAGAATTAGAAAGATCACTGCTAAGCCTGCGAGGCGTGTTGTCTTCGCACCAACAGAGCCTATAAGAATCATAGGGATCGAAGACTATCTCTCCAGGATCCTGGAGGAAATGCCTGTAACGAAGGGTAACAGCGTCCCGGTAAACGTCTGGGGTACGAGGGTTGACTTCATAGTTACATCATACCAGCCTATGGCTGACGCAGTCATAATAACACCGGAGACTAAAATCGTTGTAAGCGAGAAACCAGCCCCGGAGGTTGTAAGGAGAATCCCGAGAGTCACCTATGAAGACATAGGAGGGCTTGACGATGCCATCATGAAGATAAGAGAAATGGTTGAACTTCCACTTAGGCATCCAGAGCTATTCCAGAAGCTTGGCATAGAGCCGCCTAAAGGGGTGCTTCTCCATGGACCTCCAGGCTGTGGTAAAACCCTGCTTGCCAAGGCGGTGGCAAATGAGAGTAATGCTCACTTTATAAGCATATCGGGACCCGAGATCATGAGCAAATGGTACGGAGAATCGGAGAAGAGACTAAGGGAAATCTTTAAGGAGGCGGAGGAAAACGCCCCGAGCATAATATTCATTGACGAGATAGATGCGATAGCACCTAAGAGGGAAGAAGTCACCGGCGAAGTGGAGAGGAGAATAGTATCCCAGCTTCTGACACTAATGGATGGCCTCGAGGCAAGAGGAAAAGTTATAGTTATAGGTGCAACCAATAGGCCCAACGCCCTCGACCCAGCATTGAGAAGACCCGGAAGATTCGACAGGGAGATAGAGATAGGCGTGCCCGACAGGGACGCCAGGCTTGAAATACTTCAAATACACACCAGAGGCATGCCCCTAACAGAGGACGTAAACCTGGAAAAGCTTGCTGACATCACACACGGCTACGTAGGGGCGGACCTCGCAGCGCTTGCAAAGGAGGCGGCGATGAGAGCATTGAGGAGGATACTGTCAAAGGTTAAGGTTGACATATCCAGGGAGGAGATTCCTAAAGAGGTACTTGAGAAGATTAGCGTGACGATGGAAGACTTCATGTCAGCATTCAAGGATATAACCCCCTCGGCTCTAAGAGAGGTAATAGTACAGGTTCCAAACGTCAAATGGCAGGACATAGGAGGGCTTGAAAATGTTAAGCAGGAGCTCAAAATGGCGGTTGAATGGCCGCTTAAATACCCAGAGCTGTTTGAGAAAGCCGGTACAAGGCCTCCTAGGGGTATAATGCTCTATGGACCTCCAGGCTGTGGTAAAACCCTGCTTGCCAAGGCGGTGGCAAATGAGAGTGAGGCTAACTTCATAAGTGTTAAGGGCCCGGAGATACTGAGTAAGTGGGTTGGAGAAAGTGAGAGAGCAATAAGGGAAATATTTAGAAAGGCGAGGCAGGCAGCTCCCTGTGTGATATTCTTCGACGAGATAGATGCGATAGCGCCCAGGAGGGGGGTCGGCCTTGGAGACTCCAGGGTGACGGAGAGAATAATAAGCCAGCTACTTACAGAGATGGACGGCTTGGAAGAACTAAGAAGGGTAGTGGTTATAGCAGCCACTAACAGGCCTGACCTTGTAGATCCAGCCCTGCTAAGGCCTGGAAGATTCGATAGACTACTATATGTTCCACCACCGGACCTGGAGGCGAGAAAAGAGATATTCAAAGTCCACACGAAGGGCAAGCCGCTTGCTGAGGATGTAGACCTGGAAAAGCTGGCAGAGCTAACCGAGGAATACACAGGAGCAGACATAGAAGCACTTTGCAACACGGCAGCCATGATAGCGATACAAGAACACCTTTCAAAGTACAAAACCCCTGAGGAGGCGAAGGAACACGCCGACGAACTGAAGGTAAGATGGGAACACTTCCAGAAGGCAATGAAGAAGGTGGGTCCAAGCCTCAAGGGAAGGCTGGAGGACTACAAAAAACTAGCAGAAAGATTCGAGAGAAAAATACCAGCCTAACATTTCCATCAAAATATTTTTGTTTAACGTTAATCTTTTATATATAAAGGTTTAACATCAATAGTGTGGAGGCTAGATATAAGGTTAAGGTCCACAGTAAGGGTTTAGTGGTCATCCCTGCAGAGATCAGGAGAAGGCTTGGTATAGTTGAGGGTTCCTATCTCGATCTGATTGTTGAAGGCAAAAAGATATACATAATCGTCCCCTCATCTCTGAGAGAGGCTTACGGCATTGATGGTGAGAAGGCATTAAAGGTTGCTAAGCTTATCTCAGAGTCTAGGAGGATGGAAGTTGAAGGAGAGGTACATTCTTGACGCTGGAGTCCTAGCGGTATACTTTGCTGGGCGTGAGGATGCCAAACCGTATGTTAACACAGCCTACCAGAAGCATTCAATAGTTTATATGTTAGAGATGAATATGGCTGAATTCCTGTATAACTATGCAAGGGTTTTCGGGTGGGACTCTGCTATTGTCAAGCACAAGCTTATAAGAGGAAGTCCAATCAGAATCGTGGGTGTAGACGAGGACTTGACAGTTGAAGCAGCAAGGCTTAAACTTAAACATTACGCTTTCCTGTCGCTTGCAGACTGTTACCTGCTAGCTGCAGGGGAGAAGCTTAAAGCTACCGTTGTGACGACGGACTCAAGGATAAAGGAGATTGGCGGCAAGAAAGTAAAACTAATCGAACTATAGGTTCCAAAACATTACATTGAACGATGAGAAGGCTCATCTCGCATTCTATGGCTTAGCCGCCACGATCCTCCACATCTTCTCGCAAGAATATTAAGAACCTGAAAGACTATTTTTCAAAAGCTGACGGAGTATCTAAAGAAAAATAATAGGCTAGAACACACTGCAGATGTGAAGAAGCATTGGACAAACCATCCCGCATTCAACTACACTCTAGGGATTCCAATCAGGTAGGGCCCGAATTCCACCTCTATCCTTACATTTCGTTTAACTTGCTGTGGAATTCTATTGTATTCCTCTTCTGTAAAGATGAAAATTCCCCCATCCGGTTTTATTTTTCGCTGCCAGTAATCAGGTTTCACTTCCGCAAACATTCCTGTGCTGGTTCTTCTATCTGAGAGTAGGGCTAGGTAGTCCCCTAAAATACCACTTCTAGTGTGTATTATAGTGTTTGGCATTGTATTTTCCTCTATCCACTTGATAATGAGGGGCAAGTATGGATCATCGTTCCATTTCCAGCCGTAGGGGAAACTGCTATCTCCTGATACGTGGTCTAAGAGCTTGCACGTTATGGAGTCACCCATGTGAACTCCGATACCTGGTCTAAGATGGAGGTACGGTAGCTTCGTGAAAGTTAAGCAAGCCAAGCCGACCAGTAGTAGACCATAAACCAAATCTCTCCTGATATTCAGCTTCTTTGAGATTGCTGTACCAATCCATAAAGCCCCTATCCCTGCCAGAACCGAGTTCACGGGAGGGGAATGATAAAAATATCTGAAGCCGTAGGCGAATAGTACAGCCAACATTCCAGCTGAGAAAACAAGTGTCAAATTATATCTTTTCTCTCTGAGCTTTATTATCGCTATAACCACGCCTAAGATTGTGAATGATAAGTAGAGTAGATTTGTTTCCCAGGCTACTCTGAGACCGCGCATTCCACTTACGCCTTCGCCAATCCAGCTTCGATATGTCCATAGATGGAAAAGCCATGGCAAATAGACTACAAATGACGCGATGATAGGCTTCAAAATCCCCCGATCTCTTATTATCACGGCATATATCACTGTACAAAGTATTATGACAAGCGGAAAGCCCAGGTGAAGGTACAGGAAGGAAGTAAGGAGTGTAAAAATCCCTACTTGACTCCTTCGAAACACTGCAATCATGTAAAGGGGTAGCAGCATCGCGATGGTTGAGGAAGGGGCTACTGAAGCTTGTTGCCACCAAAACCTCATAACGGTTGAGGCGAAAACAGTGGAGTATGCTCCTACAGCTTTTCCATACAAAGTCCTTGCAAATAGCCATATAGCCAGTAGGGAGAGGGGATACTGAAGTGCGGATATAGCCTTCCCTATTGTCCAGTAGTCTACGCCAGTGGCGTCATGGGCAAGCCATATTATCACGTGTAGGAGTGGAGGGTAAAGGTTTGGCCTACCTTCAGGGGCGTACTCGTAGTAGTCCCATAGGCACACCCTCCCATGGTCCGAGAACATTTTCCCCATTAGCAAATGGTAGGGTGTGTCAGGCATCCCGCTTGGGAGCACATCCCACAGAAATGGAATCATTAGGAAGTGTACTGTAATTATCAGGAGAGGCGCTAAATCATAAAATCCTAATCCTAGCCCCTTCACAATCCAGGCAACTATAGGAGAACCTTTAACTTTAATGTATAATTCGTATATTTAACTTTAGCCTCCCCTAATGAGGCTCGCTATCTCTTCTAACTCCTCCATAGATGCACTCTTCCGCATTAGCGGAGCGTGGTAGTAAGCTGGAATCAGGTGAAAGTGGACATGAGGGATAACTTGGCCAGCGGCACCCCCATTGTTTTGAAGAATCCTCATGCCATCTGGCTCTAGCACCTTCTGAATCATACCTGCAACCCGATATGCCACTTTGAAAAGTCTTACAGCATCCTCTATACCCATATCATATATCTGTTCATAGTGTTTTTTGGGGACTACTAGAACATGTCCTTTCGATAGCGGAAACCTATCCATGAACGCTACTGCAAATTCATCCTTGTAGACAAAGGCGGCCGGACTTAAACCCCTGATTATCCTGCAGAATGTACAGCTATCCATACCACTATGCGATAGGAAAACTCTTTTAAAAGTTGATGTTCGGAAATAGGTGGGGGAAAGCTATTTTCCTGTTAGATCTACATATTTTGAACATTGCTGCCTTTAACAAGGGATCTCACCGCAGAATGTAACAAGTAGGAATACTGCTATGACAATCACAGTTATCCCAATAAACAAAATAGGTTTAGGATTACTTCGCCTTTTGGAATACTACAGATATCTTTTCGAATGCCCATATATAGGATCCACCCTCGCAGACCGATGAAAGCAGAGGTTCGCAGTCTTCGAGGATGCCGTAGAGAACTGTTATAAGTGCGGAATACTCATGGCGCTCAGTTTCGCACACACGTGCTCAGTTTGGCCTTGGTGTTATATAGGTAGGCGTTAAGTGCATGTAGGCGTCAGCTTTATACGTTTGGGCTTGCATAATATTAATGGCTACATCTTAATTAAGCATTGGGGTGATGAGTGATGTCGTCTATCAAGGAGATCCCAGCTGTTAAGAGATGGGAGAGAGTAGGCGCGCATACACACATTAAGGGTCTTGGGCTTGATAAGAATCTTAAGGCCAAACCCATCGCTGACGGGATGGTTGGGCAGACCAGGGCTAGGGAGGCAGCTGGCCTCATAGTGCAGATGGTTAAAGAGGGGAAGCTCAGTGGTAGAACCATTATAATTGCAGGTCCCCCTGGAACTGGTAAGACAGCTATAGCTGTCGCGATTTCCAGGGAGCTTGGGCCTAACGTTCCATTCATCCAGATGAGTGGTAGTGAGATATATAGTAGCGAGCGGAAGAAAACAGAGATACTAATGGAAGCTATAAGGAAGGCTATTGGCGTGGAGATACACGAGTACAGGAAGGTCTATGAAGGTGAAATCACGAATATTGATATAAGGACGGCTCCACACCCCTACAATCCATACCAGAAAATCCCAGAGAGCGTAAGGATCACCTTGAAGACGAAAGACGAGGAAAAAACCATAGAGGCTGGCGCACAGATTGCACAGCAGATAGTATCGCAGGGTATAACAGTAGGCCATGTTATTCAGATAGATGCAGAGACGGGAATGGTTTCAGACGTTGGTATATGCCTTGAAAGCCAGATTGGCAAGACCTATGACGTTGACACCAGGAGAAAGGTACCTAGGCCGGAGGGAAAGGTCCTAAAGGAGAAAGAATTTGTCTATATGCTTACACTTCATGATCTCGATCAGATGAATGCAAGACGGAGAGGCGGCGTATTCTCCCTGCTCTTCGGCAGTGCTGAAGAACGTGAGATTGATCCGGAGATTAGGCAGGCTGTGGACGAGCAGGTTAAACAATGGGTTGACGAGGGCAAAGCGTATATCCACCCAGGAGTGTTATTCATAGACGACTCACATCTCCTAGACCTCGAAGCCTTCAGCTTCCTTGGCAGGGCAAGGGAAAGTGAGCTTGTCCCAATAATAATACTAGCAACTAACAGAGGAGTAACCACGATCAGAGGCACAGATGTTAAAAGCCCACTCGGCTTCCCACTAGACCTGATAGACAGATCCGTCATTATCGCAACCCATGAGTATAAGCCTGAAGAGATAAGGGAGATTCTTAAGATTAGAGCTGCCGAGGAGAAGGTTGAACTCTCAGATGAAGCCCTTGAGAGGCTAACGGAGATTGGGACGAAGACAAGCCTTAGATACTCAGTGCAGCTACTGAGTCTTTCAGCTCAAAAAGCTAAGATAAACAGTCGGGATAAGGTTGAGGTGGACGATGTCAATGCGGTGGATGATCTATTCATGGACGTAGGGGAAGCAATGGAATACTTAAGAAAATACGAAGAGAGACTTCTAAAGCATTAAGTGGTGCAGCATCGTGCATGAGTCCAGTATAGCATTGTCCATTCTTCGATCCCTAAATGGGATGATGTCTAGAAGGCCGAATGCTAGGATAAAATGGATAAAATTGAAGATAGGCAAACTTAGGATGGTAGATGAGGATTCTCTGAAGTTTGCGTTAGAAGTCTTCTCCAAAGGTACCAGGGCTGAGGGGATGGATGTAAAGATAGAGTGGGAGGATCCTCTACTAAAATGTAATGACTGCAGCTTTGAGTGGAGCTCTAAGCCTAGAAGCAACAATTTAAATTCTGCACACTTATTTCCAGATCTTCTACTTCAACTTCAATTATTTACTTGTCCCTCATGCGGGTCTACTAATTACACAATAAAGGCGGGGAGATCCCTACAGATATCAGAGGTAGCTCTCTGCTTCGACTAGATTTTTTGTTCAGCTTCAATCATGTTCTTTGATCTTACTACTTCAGATGCAGCTCTCAGGAGTATCCTTGCAGCTCTGCTGAACTCTTCAACCGAGATGGTGTCTCTAGCAGGACATTCTTCGTCTACTCTTACAATATCCTCGTCGAGGTCGTAGATGACTGGATAAAGCCTGCAGCCTATAGGCCTAACCTTATAGATTCTACAGGTGCCGTTTTCACGGAGAAATACACATCTACCATTGACATTTTTAAGCCTTAGATAGCCATTCCTATATTCAGCATAGTACTCCCTGGCATAGCCCTTTTTAGTGAGTCTCTCAACATCAGACTCTGTAAGAACCATTTCTGTGTTAAGGCAGCATTTTACGCATCCGGGTTTACATTTCAAACTCCTCAACTCGGAATACTTCTAAATATGGATTAGGCTAAGCCCTATAATAACATTTTGCACCCATTCTACGAATCTGAAGTTTACACTTAGAGTAGCTATGGGTTTAGCCTTCTGAAAAGAACATTAATCTGTTACTGCCTCCATGCCTATCCTGAAAGCTTTTAGATTCTGTTCCCTATACCTTTCCGGGCTCACCTTTTCCAGGGCTTTCTCGAGGTCTTCTGGTGTTAAAGGCATCACTTTAAACGCGGCAGCTGCGCCTAGCATTACGGTGTTGGTGAAGAATGGATCCCCTAGTTTCTTCATCGCAAGGCTGGTAGCATCCAAGAAAACCCTTCTCCCAGGTTTAAGCTTGTCTAATGCTTGTCTTATCTCATCTATTGTTGGTATTTCCAGGTTTTCATGGTATGCTGCCTGCGATGGAATTATATGGCTGTTCGAAACTATTGTAGTTCTCCTGGATATGTACCTTGCATACCTCATAGATTCTAATGGTTCCATAGCTATCAAAAGGTCCAATGTCCCCTCCAAGATAAGTGAGCTCTTAACCCCTGAGCCTATTCTGATCTCTGTATGGATAGACCCATATCTCTGGGCTAGGCCGTGAACCTCGCTTTGGGCGAATTCCAACCCTTTATAGAGGGCAGCATTTACTATTACATTCGTTGTGAAAAGAATCCCCTGCCCCCCTACGCCGGCTACAATGATATTTGTATCCTTCATTTATCATCACCTTTAAACCATGGCTTTGCTCCCTCCGAAGGTTCTATAGCATTGAATGGACATACGGGGACACATGATCCGCATCCGAAACATACCGCCGGGTCTATCTCAACTTTTTCCCCTGTATCCTTGAATGCTGGGCAGGAGTACGTTGAGATACAAACTCTGCAGTGAGTGCACTTTTCAGGGTTTACCCTGTAGGGAATTATCTTCTTACCCACCTTTCTGAGCCTACCAACTGTTAGGAGGGCGCATTCACGTCTAGCTATAACAACGGATGCACCATCATGTTCTAATCCCCCTTTAATGGCATCCTCAAGCTTTTTAAAGTCGTAAGGGTCAACTGTTTTGACATATTCCACTCCAAGAGATTTTACGAGGGCCTCCACATCTAAGGCTGGTGCTTTCCTGCCCATTGCATCGTAGGGAACCCCCGGGTGTGACTGGTGTCCAGTCATAGCTGTGATCCTGTTGTCAAGGATTAAGGTGAGAAATCTATGCTTATTGTGGACAGCGTTAACCAGGGCTGGGATACCTGCGTGGAAGAAGGTTGAGTCTCCTATGAGTGCAACTATAGGCTGCCTGGTAGACTGGCTGAAGCCATTTGCAAAACCTATAGATGACCCCATGGCATGTGTTATATGCTCGACTTGAAAGGGCTTCTGGAAGAGTAGGGCGTAGCAGCCTATATCCCCAACGAAGATCGTGTCTTTACGCTTTCTGGTTACCTTCCTAAGCACGTACCCTGTAGCCCTATGGGGGCAGCCGGGACAGAGAACCGGCGGCCTTGGTGGAACCATGGCTTCAACACTCCCATACATCGGGTTAAGCCCTATGTCTTTTGGAATAGATGCTCCTAGAATGTTGGCTATTCCTTCGACCACTATTAGCGGGGTGTACTCGGCAACCCTTGGGAAGTGTCCTGACAACTTGCCGTAAATCCTAACCTCAGGGTTATACTCCTTTGATGCTGCCATCAGGTTCATTTCAAGATACGGCTCCAGCTCTTCAACCACTATCACCTGGTCAAGCCCTTCGAGGAACTCGCCGAGGATCTTGAAGCTCACCGGGTAGGTTAAGCCCATCTTCAATATCCTTGCTTCAACATTGAGAACCCTGAGAGCCTCGTAGACATAGTTATAGCTGACGCCTGATGTTAGGATTCCAAGTTTACCGTCCCCCTCAACCCTGTTAAATCTTTGGTCAGCTGAAAGCTCCCTCTCTATCCTTGAAACTGTTTCTAGTAGTCTCCTATGGTGTTTTCTCGCTATAGCTCCAACCTGTAGGTAGTCATCCCAGTTTTCAGGCGTGAAATACCCGAGTCCCCTGCCTTTTTCAAGTGGGCCTGTTAGAACCGGCCAGCGACTATGGCTAAGCCTCGTAGTTGTCCTAATGATGAATGGCACTTTATACCTTTCTGAGAGTTCGAATGCATCCTTAGTCATGTCCTTAGCTTCTTGCGAGTTTGATGGCTCGAGCATTGGGAGATAGGTGGATAAAGCGTAGTATCTATTATCCTGTTCGTTCTGGCTTGAATGGGCCGAGGGATCATCAGCGGAGACTATAACCATTCCAGCCTTCACCCCGGCGTATGCCAGCGTGAATATGGCGTCACTAGCTACGTTGAAGCCCACATGCTTCATCATAGTCATACTCCTCAGCCCCGACCATGCAGCCGCTGCAGCTACCTCTGTAGCCACCTTCTCGTTAGCCGACCATTCAAAATACACTCCCGATTCTTCAGCGATTTTAGACAGGGTTTCCCCTATCTCGGTGGAGGGTGTGCCGGGATAGGCTGCAGCCACCGATAAACCTGCCTCCAAAGCTCCTCTAACAATGGCCTCGTTCCCTAGAAGGGCGATTCTAACCCCTTCAGGTGATAGAACAGGGTGCAATTTACATCTGAAGGTCAGACCTATTGAAACAATTTAAAACCTACTAGAACTAGGACTCCTTAGCAAGTTAAAGTTATAATTTAATGCCGAGTTGATCATAACTATGAGACCCCTTCTCCCACTGCTTGTTATACTTCCATTGTCCATACAAATCTCCTTCCAAATAGAGCCCGAATTCACGCTTTACTGGGTTTTCGACTACTCATCCTATGCGCAGGGAGACCAGGGTGAGATCACCATAAGTATAAGTAACGACGGAGAGATTCCATTTTATGTGATATGGATCGGGGTGCACTTCCAATGGGAAAGTGAAGGATACTTCTTCCAGATTGACTATTCCAACAGCCCTGTTCATGTAGATGTTGGAGAGGAAAGAAGTCTTGGTGAAATCCGTTTTGAAGTACCCGACACAGCGGTTCCCGGCGAGAACAGCTATTACCTGGAGGTTGACTATGCGTGGTACAGTAATGGAGAAATAGTCAAAGACACCTGGGATACGGAAATATATTACCTAACCGTGACCGAACCCTTCACTGTCACATGGGAAATTCTAGACAAGACTACTACTTTTCCGGCTGGGGGGCTGGTGCATTATATCATGAATGTTAAAAACAACATGAACACCCGAGTGAAAATAGTATCCTATGGTGTTGGAGCTGGCTGGCTCCCAAAGAACACTTACGAATTCGTAGATGATGGGAGAGTGGTCTTACCTGGATCAGAATTTACCTTAGGCCCGGCAGAGTTCACAGTGTCAAAGACCGCTACGGAGGGATGGTATAACTGTACAGCTATAATCGAATATCAGTTTTGGAAAAATGGCGAATGGAGCGAACCGAGAACATTTAAGCCTGACGTTCAATACGCGATTGAAATAGTAAAGGAGGAGAGTCTTATCTCAAAATACCATAAGATTATAGGGGTTATAGGTGGGACACTGTCCATGATCTTAACAATCATGGCCTTAAAGGAGAAATTAGCAGGGAAGAAATAGCCGCCGCGGGATTTCCAATCCCTCTAGGGGTGCTAAGGAAAGCATTGGTCGAGCTATTTTCAAGCATATCTAGACTTGAAGGTTTAGAGTACATCCAGGTTGCGCATGCAGCCCTTGCCCTGGCGGCATGGGACGACAAGCTCACAGAAATGATGGGTGACATCCTAGTAGACTACTCTATGTGGAGGAGAAATGGAAGGGCGTACGCAACTTTCGAGGTTGGAATTGAAACCGGCAGTCCACGCCTGATGAAGAGGTGCATGGCTGGGAAACCCAAACCCTACAGGCCTGAAGAATGGCCTGTAGTTGTCAAGGAAGCTATACAAACCCTAAACAGTTCAGGTATCTTCCCCCTTGCAACCATCATAGTAGGCATGCCCGGGGAGAGAGTTGAAGATGCGATGGAAACCTTGAAACCTTGAAAACAGTAGAAACGCTGATACAAAAGCCCTTGCTGAGGTTCAATGGGAAATCATAGGTGAATGCTGGAGGCAGAACATTGACAAGTGGGCTCAGAACAAGGCTTCAACTATAAAGCTTGCATCTAAGATATTATATCATTTATACTATCGATGGAGGCATGGTAAAGCCCTCGAGAAGGCTTTAGATAGGCTTACTTCATGATAGAGAGTGATATCTAGGCTTATACTCCGCCAGGCCAAGCATCCTCAAGGTTTCATCACTTGGAATACCGTTCTCATCCCAGCCAAACTCTGCATATGCCTCTCCCAGCATATCCCAGAGCTTAACCGTCATACCTCTTGCTGGACCCTCCGGCATGGGCTCCTCCAGAAACCTCGATGGAAGCGTATCCATCCATGGTTTTAACCCCTCTCTAATGTTATATAATCTTTCAAGGGTTATCACCCTCAACGCGGCCTCTACAACATTATCCACAGTGTAGTCAATGTCTGTTGCATGTCTGAGAGCTGAGGTGAGAAATTCTCTGTCTACGAGGCCCCGGCCAAAACTACAGAATACAAGCATCTCATAGATTGCATAGTTAATAGCCCATCTTCTAATGACCTTGGTCTTCCCCTCTGTACTAAACCTGTCGGTTTCCCTGCCAGGCGAGACCTCCGCCCTATACATGGAGTAGGTGTTATGGCAGGCTCCACGGGGGGAAATTGCATAGGCAAGGCCGAAGCCTTGAAGCCCCCTAGGGTCGTACGCAGGCATTTCAAGTCCCTTAACGTGGGCAGCGTAGCCTTCCGACTTTGGAAGTATTGTGGAGAGATAAGCAGCACCCTGGGCCATCATATTTCCGAAGTTTCGCCTGTAAGCTATATCCTCAATCGCCTTCTTAGCAGATTCAAAGTCGCCAAATAGTAGCTTGACAGGAGCCTTCTCCGGGTTTTTCTGGCAGTACTCCATGACGAAGGCGAGGGTTCCACCTGTTGATATGGTATCCATACCATACTCATTGCAGAGATTATTAAGTATTGCAACCTGAGACACATCCTTCATCCCAAGGTTAGGCCCCAACATTGCTAGGCTTTCATATTCAGGCCCATAGACAGTATTCTCGAACATGTAAGCCTTCTTACATCCTACAGGGCAGGCGTAGCAGCCTATTGAAAAACTGTAATACTTGTAAAGTGCCAGGTGAGATAGATTCTCAGCGTGCTCATATACCCCTGTCTGAAAGTTCCTAGTAGGCAGTACCCCGAGCTCGTTCGTCAATAGTAAAGTCTGTGCTGTGCCATATCTCCTGAAACTCTCCATACCGGCTTCTCTGATTCTCCTGTTAAGCTCCAAGGCAATATCTTTAACCATCTCTACATCTCTAGGCTTGTATCTACCTTCACCCTTCTCTACCACTATGGCTTTAACCTTCTTAGAGCCCATCACACAGCCGGCGCCTGCCCTACCTGCGAAATTGTGCATGTCAAACCGGATATTTGCATAGTTTACGAGGTTTTCGCCTGCCTGGCCTATACACGCAACTGATACCCTATTGCCATGGGTTTCTTTCAAAGCCTTTATCGTTTCACTAGTACTCAAGCCTCTAAGCCTGCCAGCATCCTTTATCTCACAGCCTTCTCCGGAAATAAATATGTAAATCCAGCTGTCCGAGGCTCCACTTAATACTACACCATCATAGCCGGCCTGTTTCAGCCATGCCGGAAACCTTCCACCCGCCATAGACCTATTGTAGAAGCCTGTCTGTGGAGACTTCGTAACAACAGCTATCCTTGAAGTGTAGGGTATAGATGAGCCGGTAAGGGGTCCAGCCATAAATATTAGAGGGTTTCCTGGTGACAGCGGATCGACACCTGGCTCAGCCATTTCATAGAGCAGTTTTATCGATAAGCCTCTCCCACCTATGAATCTCACATATTCTTCAAGCTTAGGCTCGATGACTCTACATATACCAGATGAGAGGTCTATACGTAATATTCTACCAGTGTTACCGAACACAGCAATCGTCGGATAAGAACACTTAAAAATATAGGTTCATCAGCATAGGTGTGAAATTTAGATCTACCCTTCCTAGAAATGTTTGATCTGCTGAAACCGAATATTCAAACCTTCCTATACCCTACCCGACGATAAGGGAATGTTAAACCATTCTTGATGTAGCAACTTATAAGGAGTTAAAGATGTAGCAACTTATAAGGAGTTAATGATCAATACTAACCTTCCTTCTCAGATGTCTAAGGTATTTTTCTAGGACAAAGGGGAGGAGATTCTCAGGTTTATGGCCAAGTTCCTCTACAATCTTCTTATATTCTTTCCACAACTCTGAATCTACGTATATCTCTCCCATCAACCTATCATGGAACCTCATTCTTTTAAGAATTGGCATCCGTAATTCACAGTGGTGTGAACACTTGACCGGAAAAGTTAAGATAGAGGTACCAGAGGAGATTTACAGCATAGCTTTAAAGTTCTACGAGGAGAACAATCCAAAGCTAAGGGAGATAGGTATAAACAGTGTTTCTCAACTGTTCGAAGAAGCCATTAAATACTTTATTGAGGGCTACAAGGAGCCTATCATAACCTAAAGGGGGAAACTAATGACCAGGGTCTCAATTGTAAAGGCGAATGGCCGTAGCGAAGATGAAATATTCAGAGCTCTGAAGCATGCTGTAGACCTGGTAGGCGGGATAGAAAACTATGTTAAAGCCGGGGATCGCGTACTGCTGAAACCTAACTTTGTGAGGCCCGCCCCTCCGCCTACAACAACCGACATAAGGGTTGTAAAGGCTGTTGCAAAGCTTGTGAAGGGTGCGGGAGGTAAACCTGTTATAGGAGAGGGGACGGCTGCTATGACATTGCTTTGGCGTGAGGAGATGACAAGCAAGGATGTACTATTACTTGTGGGTGCATACCGTGTTGCGGGGGAGGTTGGCTGCGAGGTTTCCCCATTTGAGGATGAGAGTGGAAGACACTATACCAAGGTAAAGATTCCAGGAGGAATACTTCTTAGAGAGGCGAAAATTGCGGATGAAGCTTTAAGGGCAGACGTTATAATCCCTATACCAGTGATGAAATGCAGTATGGAGGGAGGAGGAGTAACACTTTGTATTAAAGATTTACACGCTCTTGTTGACCCGCTTACTGACAGATTGAAACACCATAGAAGCGACCTTTGGCAGAAGCTTGTAGATATATTGAAGGCTGTCCGAGACAAGGTTAAACTGTGCATTGTAGACGGGCTTAAAGCTATGGAGGGAGACGGCCCAATCTACGGCGATCCCGTGGATATGGGTGTCCTCCTCGCAGGAGATGACCCCGTAGCTACGGATGCTGTTGGGGCAGCAGTGATGGGGTTTGACCATCCAATTAGGGAGATTGGACCTATAGGTATCGCGTACAGCCAGGGCTTGGGTGAAGCAAACCTTGAGAAGATAGAGGTGTTGGGTGAACCCATCAGCAATGTCAGAAAGAGGCTTAAGAGAGCTTCCTGCGAGATTATAGAGGGAATATTTCCAAATATTATAGTGTTAGAGGGGGGTACATGCCGTGCATGCAAGGCCTGGGCCAAATTTACCCTCTACGCTTTGAGGGGTGAAGGAATCCTCGAAAAAGTTCCAGAGAAAGCTGGGAAACTCGTTTTCATAATGGGGCTCGATCCTGCTGTTCCCGATGATCCTGAAAGCCTTCTAGACCTAGGTTTGCCCATTGTATGGGGAGACTGTGCCCTTTTCTCAACTAAGCATAGGGTTTTCTGGCAGCTTAGAGAGAAAGCTCTATACGTGCCGGGCTGCCCGCCTTTAGCCGTAGGCCATCAGGCTAGGCGAATTAAGAAGTTTCTTGGATTCAAGGAGACTGGCAGGGAGGCGTGGGGCTTCCTTCCAACCTATACTTACGGGTAGGGTGTCAGCATAGTTGAAAACAGTAACAGCAAGTATAAGGTCAGCGGGTTATACGGCAAATAAGCCTATACTAAAGAACGTTGAGCTTAACATTGGAAAGGGCGAAGTCTTGCTTATCGCTGGTAAAACTGGCTCGGGAAAATCAACCTTGATACTAGCTTTGACAGGCGTTCTAGTCCATCTTCTTAACGGATACGTGGAAGGCGATGTAAAAGTATTTGGTGTAGACCCTCTTAAACCCGAAGGTTTTACGGCTATTCCAAGAATAGTTGGGGTTGTACTTCAATCTCACGAGCTCCAAATAGCTATGCAGACCCCCATCGACGAGGTAACATTCACCCTCGAAAATATGGGGTTTGAGAACTCCCTGGAGGAGGGTTATAAAATCCTTGAAAGATACGGGCTACACGGGGCGGCTGAGAGGGATGTCGAAGAGCTCTCGGGAGGTGAGAAGAAAAGGCTTTGCCTGGCATCTTCTACAGTGCATCAGCCCAAGCTTCTAATTATCGACGAGCCGACGGCGAATCTCGACCCATGGGCTGTCTCAGAGATAATTTCTCAAGTCTCGCAGATGAAAAGAAAGGGTGTAGCCATTATTATCACAGAGCATAAGCCTGAGAAGTTTATGAATCTTGCTGATAAAATCGCAGTGGTAGAAGACGGAACTCTGAAATTTGGACGTAGACACCTAGAACGGTACACTAAAATATTAAAGTCTCCACGTATGAGGGGGAAGTGTGACGAGAGATATTCCTGTATAATTGAAGACGTATGGTTCAGATACAAGGAAACCTACCCCTTTGTAATCAAAGGCTTATCCATGAAGCTTAAAGCTGGGTGTATATATGCGATTGTGGGGGCTAACGGATCCGGAAAGACAACACTTGGTAAAATCGTGGCTGGCCTGTACAAGCCAGTAATGGGTAAAGTCCTGGTGTACGGGCGTGAACCATGGCTTCTTAAGTCTAAAGAGCTCCTTAAGCTGGTGATCTACCTTCCCCAGGAGCCTACTTACATGTTTGTAACAAGCAGTGTAAAGGACGAGTTTAAACTTGCATCTAAACACAGCGGGGTTAACTGGCGTGAGATGGTGCAAACCTCTTATCCGGAGTTCAACACGCTTATGGACTCCTCCCCCTACACACTCAGCTACGGGCAGAAGAGGATGCTCTCCTATCTTCTAGCGTCAGTTTACAATTCTAAAATTGTAGTCTTAGACGAGGCCACATCTGGTTTAGACCCGTTCCTTGTTAGGGATCTTTTCTCATGGCTTAATAGATTTAAAGGGAGAGGTGGAACTGCCTTGCTTCTAACCCATGACGAGAGAGTGTTAAAGGTAGCTGATGAAATATATTTGCTGAAGAGAGGGGCGGCCTTTAAAGTAGAGGAAAAGGAAGCTGCAGAATATCTAGCGAAACCTATAGATGAGAGTGAGAAATATGCGTAGGACAGAAATACTGAGCCCGTCGATACTTTTCCTATACAGCCTGTCCCTAACAATTTCAGCCTTCGTATTCAGAGATATAAGGTCTCTCATCCTAATTTTAGCAGTAAACCTCCCGATAGGCATAGTTGTCGGATACGAAAAGTTCAAGCTATTTCTAGTACCTTTCTTCGTAAGCCTTTTAGGAGTTTTAATAAATGCCCTTATATTTGCCAGGGGAACCCCGTTAGCCAGCGTCGGACCATTAAAGATTAGGTCCGGAGCCCTCTACGGCTTCGCTGATGTAAGCCTCCGGCTGGGCATAATGCTCTCTGCAAGCCTTATATTCTCAAGCCTTACAAACCCTAGGCTCCTCCTAAAATCTCTAGAGGCCGAACTTTGGATGCCTAAAGAGGCATCCTTTATGGTAGCTCTCTCACTAAGGCTTCTTTCGATATTTGAGAAGGATATACATGAGATTAGACTGATTAGGAGAAGTAGAGGCCTAAGGGAGACACCTGTCACGCCTTCAGACTGGAGGTCTTTACTGACCCCCCTATTCAGCCTGGGAATACAAAGGGGTAAATGGATGGGCATCGCCACCGAGCTAAGAGGGTTCAGGTATAGGAAACCCGTAAGGAAGATACTTAAACCCTTCCCTCTAGACATGTACCTTCTAATGTTGCTCGTATTCCAGCTTTCAATAGCATACATTATAGGGAGAATATAAACGTATGATTTAAAGTAAAAGTCAGCCTAAAATTCATGGTGATACCGTGGAGTTAAGATATACAACTGTAGACCTCGCAATCCTAGCCGTGATAGCAGCCATATTCGGAGCTGTATTTACATATGCATGGACGCCATACTACGCAATTAAGGCGGTAGGAGGCAAGCTGGTTGCGGTACTTCTAACCTACGGTATTTGGTACATGGCTGCACCCCTGGCTGCAAGCATCATCAAAAAGCCCCTGGCAGCGTTCCTTGGAGAATTACTGGCCGGCTTCGTAGAATCCATAATGCCCCAGATAGGCGGCTTCTCAGGGCTAATATACGCAGGGTTTCAGGGTCTATTTTCAGAAATCCCATATATAGCTACACGCTATAAAAGGTTCGGCAGGGCGGAGGCGGCAGTATCCGGGGCCCTCCCGTCAATCCCCTCAATAATACTAGACATTCTCCTATGGGGATCAGTCTACCCGCCGAGAGTCTTCACGGTTCTAATCTTCCTAGCAGCCGCCAGCGGAGCCATATATGGGCTGATAGCCTATGCAATATCAAAGGCGATATCCACGTAATTATTATATGAGATATTAAGCTCTATTCAAGCTCCTCATATTAATAACACTACATTTTCGAATTCAAATAAGATGAGCAATGTCAGAACCCTGCCGCCAAGGCTAGCAAGGCTGGTTCTCGTCTAGGCTGAGAGATAAGCATACTGAAGCCTGTATTTCCTTCCCGGTGGAGTCTGCCTTCCGGTTATAGCCGTCTTAGTCTTGACTGATAACTTATTTCACCTTTTTTCTCAGTTTTTGTTCTCTTTGTCTTATAATGTTTCTTATTCTTTCCATCTCCTTCAGAAATCCCTTTGCCTTTTCTATGAGGTTTACTGTTTCCTCTTCGTCATAGTCTGTAATTGGCATGTAGTCGCTTTCTTCCCTGGCGTTCATAAGCTCGGAGAATATTCTGGAGTATTTCTTATCTGTCAGCCCTTCCCTCACGAGTAGAAGTCCTAATATTCTTTTGGCCCCACTATGGGTTTTAGGCTCTTCTCCGAGGAGTACCAGGAGTTAGGATTTTCAGGCTTATAGGAACATTGTATGTTGCTGACACCTCCAAAATCTCTTCTTTTACCTTTTTAAGGTTTCCTTTGAAGATAAGGGCGAGGTCGATGTCACTCTTAGGATTATATGTTCCTTTAGCGACGCTTCCGTAAACTATGAGAAGACAGGCTCCCTGATGCTTACTGATGACATTTACTACTCTGTCAATAACATCGGAACCATGTAGGAATAGCATGTCTCCCAATAGGTTAATGGTTTAAATGCTTCATAAACATTTCTTAAATCCGATGTGGGCTGAGTTTTGGCTGATGAACTTTTCGGGTCGGCCTTTCTCTTGAGATTTTTATGATCTCAGCTATGATGCTTATCGCTATCTCCCCTGGGTTTCTAGCGCCAATATTTATTCCTACTGGTGCCCTAACTTTATCTATCATTTCAGCTTCTAGGCCTGATTTTCTAAGCTCCTCTTTAACCCTTTGGATCTTCCTCCTGCTTCCTAGGAGTCCTATGTAGGGAAAACCCTTTGGTAGAAGCTCTCTCAGTATTTTGGCGCATGGATCTACCTCTCCCACGGTAATAACGATGTAGGTCTTACTGTCAGGCCTTACTGTTCTCGCATAGCTAGCATAGTCTTCTACAAGGACCAGGTTTTCCATCTCCTCCGTAACGGCTTGCTTTTCAGTTTCAACCACCGTGACCCTGTAACCTACAATTTCAGCTATTTTCGCAAGGACTCTACCTATGTGTCCTGCTCCGAAGACTACAAGTTGGGGGTCAGGGTTCCAAACATCGACGAATATTTTAACCTTGCCCCCACATTCAAGCCCGCCCCCATCCCTACCTGTTATGTCCACTTCGACAATCCTTGGATTTCCATTTCTTATGGACTCTAAGACTTCTTCTATGAATAGTTTTTCGAAGCTCCACCCCCCTAGGGTGCCGATTCTCCCGCCTTCATGTGTTACTATCATTTTATCCCCGGGGTTTGCAGGTCCGGATCCCTTCTTTTCGATCACCGTGCAGACTGCGAATGCTATTCTTTCCCTCATTAATTTCAAAGCTTCCTCAAGCACTCTCAGCATGTACTAGCCCTCCGTATGACTGCTCCCTGCAGCCTTCAGCACTGCCTTAACTATGTGGTAATAGCCTGTGCATCTGCATATCAAGCCATTTAATGCCTCAGCAACCTCCTCCCTGGAAGGATTCGGGTTCTCTCTTAGGAGGCTGTAGGCCGCTAGTATGAATGCTGGAGTACAGAAGCCGCATTGTATTGCTCCCTCCTCAACGAATGCCTTTTTTAACTTCTCGGAGAGATCGTCGTAAAGGCCATCAACTGTTACAATGCTGCAACCATCCACCTCGCAGGCGAGCACGAGGCAGGACTTAACAGGCTTTCCTTCTAGGAGAACATTGCACAAGCCGCATTCTCCACGCCAGCACGCCGCCTTTACACTTTTTATCCTAAGCCTATCCCTTAACACCTGCAGTAATGTCTCATTGTCCTCAACGGTGAGCCTGACCTTCTCGCCGTTAACCTTAATCGTAATCTCCTTCATGCTTCCCCACCATAAATCTTCATCAGTAGCTTGGCTGTTGCAACATTTACCAGGTGATGCCTGTACTCAGCGGATGCTCTGACATCCGATATAGGCTTAACGGCCTTCGAGGCTTCACTCAAAACTTTAAAAACAGCTTCTCCGTAGCTTTCAGCCTCAACCTGAACCATCACAGGGGTTGGAGCTACCGAGCCGTAGGAGACTTTTAGCCTCCTGCCTGTAAGCATGGCTGCAGCATTGACTATTGCAAGGTCCTCAATGTTTCTTCCAAACTTCACGAAGCCAGACCTGGCATTGCTGGGAGGTTTCGGTATCCTTATCGATTCCACAAGCTCATCCGGTTCAAGGTCTGTCCTCTTAACACCTGTGAAGAACTCTGAGATTGGAATAATTCTCCTCCCAGCTGGGCCTACAACTTTAACCTCAGCCCCCATTACCAGGAGAGCTGGAGCCGAATCCGCCGCGGGCGATGCGTTACATATGTTACCGGCGAGGGTGGCTCTAAACCTTATTATCCTGTCTGCAATCATCCCGACAGCAGTGTACAATGGCTGGTACATAATCATCCGCTCGTCTCTAAGTATCTCAGCCAGGGTTACGGCAGACCCCACCTCAACAGCATCGTCAAAGTGAGTTATCCTATTCAGCTCTGGAATCCCCTTTATATCCACCACATGTTTCGGCGTCTTAGCCCTAGCACGGAGGTCAACTATTAGGTCTGTTCCACCAGCCAGAACCCTCGCCTCCCCACGGTACATCTTGAGGAGGCTTACAGCCTCCTCGATGGTTCTAGGCCTATGATATGACAGGGATGGAAGGCTAATCATTCACCGCTCACCCCCAGCTTATCTAAAGCCTCACGTAGAAGACTAGGTTTCTGCCTTTGAATCTCCCTCCATAGATGCTCGCCGGACAGGGGCATACTTCTGATCTCAACTCCTATAGCATTGTAAATTGCATTGCCTATTGCGGCTGGAACACCTATCATCGTAAGCTCCCCTATACCCCTGGCCCCGCAGGGACCGTCAAGCTGGGGAGTCTCGACAATTATTGATTTGAACTCCCAGGGTATGTCCCCCGCCCTAGCAACCTTGTAGTCTGTGAGGTTTGGGTTTAGCATCCTCCCCTCGCCATATTTTAACTCCTCCATTAAGGCTATACTCATAGCCATGACACTACCCCCAACTATCTGGCCCTCTACAAGCAGAGGATTCACAGCCTTTCCGATATCGAAGGCTGAGACAACCCGGAGAACCCTAACCTCCCCTGTAAGGATGTCAACCTCAACCTCAACGCCCTGGCATCCATACGTTTCAAAAATGGTCGGGCTTCCCTGCCCGGTCTCAGGGTCAAGATTTGTCATATGCCTTGCAATATACCAGCCCCTTCCAATTACGGGGCCGCCTATAGATGTCCCGTCAGGATAGGTGTAGCCCATGGCTAGGTCCTTAACAGCCACGCTCATCCAAGGCTTCCCCCTAACTCTAACCACACCCTCAACAATTTCAAGATCTGAGGGTTCAGCCCTAAAAACCTTTGCCGCTCTCTCCAAGATCTGTCTCCTAGCATCCCTGGCGGCCATTATCACAGCATTTCCATCCATGAACAAGCTTCTGCTTCCAACCGTCTGCCAGGTATAGGATGTAAACAAGGTATCCTTCACGGTTGAAACCTTAACCATCTCAAACGGTATTCCAAGCTCCTCAGCGGCAAGCTGGGCCAAAGCCGTGAGAGTACCCTGGCCTATCTCTGTTGTCCCAACATGCAAGGTGGCTGAACCGTCCTCGTTAAATCTTATAATGGCCGAGGCAGCGCTGCTGGGAGGCTGGGCGGGCCCCTTCATAAACATCGCAAGCCCTACACCCCTATACTTCCATGGGCTAACCTGCCTCCCAAGGGTCCTCCCCCAGCCTAAGGCTTCAGCGACGGCTTTGAGGCATTTGTCAGGCCTCCCAGCATCCTCTCTAACTCTAACCCCTGTCGCCGTTATCGACTTGCCAGGCTTGTGAAGGTTCTTAAGCCTAAACTCCACAGGATCCATCCCAAGCTTCCTGGCGACAATGTCCATCTGTCTCTCCACACACCAGTGGAGTTCCATGTGGCCGAACCCCCTAAACGCAGTAGCATAGGTCTTATTGGTGTAGACGGTGTAGGATTCAACCTTGACGTTCGGGATCTCATAGGGGCCTACCCCGGCGTAGCCCGCTGCTCTACCCACGTTTACCGCGTAGTCAGCATATGCGCCTGCGTCGAAGACATACCTTATTTCCTCAGCTGTTATCACGCCGTCACCCGAGACTCCTGTTTTTATCCTTGCATGTAGGCCAACCCTGACAGCTGCAGATGTGAAGTTCTCCTCCCTTGAGAGGGAGAGCTTTACGGGTCTGTAACCTGAAAGCTTGGACAAAAGTATGACGAGAGGCTCGAAGTTAAGCCCCGCCTTGCCGCCGAAGCCCCCGCCTACGTAGGGGACGTGAACCCTAATATTCTGGAGAGGTATCCCTAGGGAAACGCTTGTAAGGTATCTTACTGTGAAGGGTGATTGTGCGCTTGTCCACACCTCGACCTGGCCATCACGCCTATAGTGTGCAACCACCGTCATGGGTTCCATGTATACGTGGCTTACCATTGGCATTGAAAACTCGTTTTCAACAACCAGGTCAGCTTGTTCGAGCCCCCTTTCAATGTTTCCTCTGACAAGCCTGAAGATATTAGCAATATTGGTCCCAGGTATGGGTTTGAAGACTGGAAGTCTCCTATACTCCCCCAGCCTTTCATGAACTATTGGAGCGCCAGGCTTCAAGGCTTCCAGGGGGTCAAGCACGGGGTCCAAGGGTTCATATTTAACCTTTACAAGCTCAGCAGCTTTTTCAGCAGCTTCAAGCGACTCTGCGACTACAGCGGCCACAGGATGGCCTGACCACAAGGCTTTCTCTCTTGCAAGTACATCCCTGTCACCCACATATATTCCAAGCTTGTAGGGAACATCCCTTCCAAAGACTACTCTTACAACCCCCGGCTGCCTTTCAGCATCCCCGCCGTCGACCTCCACTATCCTCGCATGTGGGTAGGGGCTTCTAACAAGCTTTGCATACAGCATCCCCGGGAGCTCAATGTCAAATGCGTATATGGCTGTCCCTCCAGCCTTTTCCCAGCCGTCTATCCTTGACATTGGTTTACCGATATACTTAAAGCTCATTGTGAGTAGAATCCAAAAGGCTAATATAAATATATCGGGTTCCAGTATTAGGGGCTGCGTCCATGATATCTGCTGTGATACTTGCCGCCGGAAAGTCGACGAGGTTTCCAGGCAACAAACTGTTGGTAAAGATAGGTGGAAAGACAATTATAGAAAGGGTCTTATCAATATTTAACGATTCAAAGGTTGACAGGGTTATAGTCGTTGTTGGATGGCAGGCTCAAGAAATTCTAGCCGTGATCAAGGGAATGAATGTTGAAGCCGTACTTAACGAGAGATACGAAGAGGGGATGAGCATCTCAGTACGGATAGGGGTTGAAAGAGCCCTGGAATCAGATGCTGTGATTATCCACCCGGCTGACGTTCCGTTCATCACAGTAGATACAATAGATAAGGTTGTAAAATCATATAATGCAACTGGGAAGCCAATAGTGGTTGCCGGATATAAAGGCAGGCCTGGCCATCCAATACTATTTGGTAGCATACTCATACCTGAAATATTAGAGATAAGAGAAGAGACGTTCGGGTTGAAGTCTGTTGTCTCACGGCATAGGAGTGAAGTGCTGATTGTCGAGACAGAGCCTGCATGTCTACTTGACATCGACAGTCCTGAAGATCTGAAAGATATAGACAGGCTTACACACTCCTAGCTTTATATGGTAAGTGTGGCTATATCATCCCGTGTTGGACCAGGATGCTATCGTATCTGCTGTTGCAAAAATAAAACCCTCAGTGGTAAGTGTTAGTACTGTTAGGCTCTACTATGGCCTTCTATTTGCTCCTATACCTGTGAAAGGCGTCGGGTCGGGTATAGTGCTTAGTGATGATGGTTACATTCTTACAAACACTCATGTAGTATATGGGGCTAGAGATATAACTGTCACATTCACAGATGGATCTGTATCTAAGGGTAGGCTCGTAGGAAGCTGTAAAATACATGATATTGCGGTTATCAAGGTTGAAAGGGAAAGGCTTCATCCTGCTGACTTCGACGACACCAGTAGATTAAAGGTTGGGATGATAGTACTGGCGGTCGGCAACCCTTACGGGCTAACAGGGGGGCCAACCGTAACCCTAGGCGTAGTCAGCGCTCTCGGAAGGTCAATCAAGACGGAGTATGGCATAATGAGGGGGCTAATACAGACGGATGCAGCCATAAACCCCGGGAACAGCGGAGGCCCCCTGATAAATCTTGACGGAAAGGTTGTCGGCGTTAATACAGCCTTGATACCGTTTGCGCATGGCATTGGCTTTGCAATCCCATCTGAAGACGCTGTCAGGTGCGCAGGTGATATTGTAAAATATGGGAAGCATATAACTTCATGGCTAGGGCTTGCCGGGATCACGGTTAAACCGGAGATGAGCCGCTACTACGGCCTACATGTGAGTAGGGGTGTGCTGGTTTCGAGAGTTTTCCCCGGGAGCCCAGCTTCAAAGGCAGGGTTAAGGGAGGGTGATATAATAACACGGGTTGATGGAGAGCCTCTGAACTCTGCTGAAGATCTGCAGTCAATGGTTAAACTTAGGAAGGCTGGTGAGACTCTAAGGCTTGAGATATATAGGAACGGTGTTAAAAGGATTGTAGATGTAGGGCTTGAACCTCAGCCCAGCTAGAGAATAGTTTAAAACTAACAGCTAACCTGGTGGATAGCGTGATCCAGATATACCTCGGTCTTAAAATACTGTTGTATGGAGTAACAGGGACATTTGCAGTCATGGCTACATTATCCTTACTGCTAAAACTTCTAGGTAAAACGATTACCCGGGAAAAACCCGGAATTCCGGTAGAGGAAGACAGGCAAAGCCTGGAGGAAGTCGCGGCGGTGATAGCGGCGATTTCGACTATGTATGAAGAGATAAAGCCTGAAAAGATAAAAATTAAAGCTGGAACAGGACTTCCAGCGTGGGTGACGATTGAGATGGGTGATAGATAATGCTGAGGAGATTTAAGGTTAAGGTAAATGGTAAAACCTTCATTGTCGAGGTGGAAGAAATAACCGTAGAGGAGAGAGAAAGGCCGATAGCCGAACCAGCAGAGGTTTCGAAGCCTGTATCTGTAAAACCGGCTTCTAGGAGGCATATATCCCCTGTCACCGTCGAAGAGCCGGGTGAGATAAAGACTCCAATGTCCGGGACCGTAGTAAAGGTTCTGAAAAGAATGGGCGAGAAGGTTGCTAAGGGGGATGTTTTACTTATACTTGAAGCTATGAAGATGGAAAATGAGATATACAGTCCAAGGGATGGCGTTCTAAAAATGATTGTAGGGGAAGGCGCTAAAGTTAGAGAGGGGGAGACTCTTGCAGTGGTTGAGTAGCCTCGCAATGATATTGTTTGGCCTCGCATTAGTAATCCTAGGTATCTGGAAGAAATACGAGCCCCTCCTACTTGTACCTATTGGGTTTGGGGCTATCTTAGCCAATATTCCAGGCTCTGCGGCCGGAGCGCACGGAGGAATAGATTCTATAGGGCTGGCATTGAAAACGACCTCTTCCCTTGTTTAATCTTTATCGGAGTTGAGCTATGATAGATTTTAAGCCATTAATCGCTAATCCAAGCCTACTCGTATTTGCAGCAGCGAGGCAGATGGGTATTTTCATATCTATACTCCTCGCCCTGGCCTCAGGCTTCAGCCTGGGGCAGGCCGCAAGCATAGGTATTATTGGGGCTATGGACGGGCCGTCAGCAATATATCTGACAAGCAGGCTTGCCCCGGAACTACTGGGCCCCGTCACAGTCTGCGCATACTCTTACATGTCAATGGTGCCAATAATACAGAGGCCCCTTTCAAAGCTTCTAACAAGTAGGAGAGAAAGGCTTGTAAGGATGACTTTTAAAGAGTTTGAAGTACCATGGAGGCTTAAGGTCTCCTTCCCCATAGTTGTAACCCTGCTAACGGGTCTTGTAGCTCCTGAAGGCCTTCCATTAATGGGCTCTCTAATGTTTGGCAATCTCCTAAGGGAAACAGGTGTAACCGATAGATTGTCACAGTCAGCACAGAACGAGCTTGTAAACATAATAACTATGCTTCTAGGTCTCGGGATAGGCTATACACTCAAAGCTGAAAGCTTCTTGAAGCTTGACACCTTGCTAGTATTCGCATACGGTCTTATAGCCTTCATGTCAGCCATAGGCTCAGGCATAATTATTGGCAAGGTTGTCTACTACCTTAGCGGTGGACGTTTCAACCCGCTTGTCGGCGCATGCGGAGTTTCGGCTTTCCCGATGGCTGCCAGGACGGCTCATGGGCTGGGGAGGGAGGAAAACCACGACAACTGGCTTCTTCCTGTAGCTGTGGCCACAAACACAGGTGGCCAGGTGGGCTCTGTTGTCGCTACAGGCCTCCTATTAAGCCTTATATCAGCGCTGGTGAGCGCATGATAACGTTCGATGACTGGTACAAAGGCTTGAGACTTGCAAGGAAAACTGTGATAGGCAGAAAGACAATATACTTAGAAGTGGTTAAGTCTACTATGGACGAAGCTCACAGGCTGGCGTCACAAGGCTGGGAAGAGGGGGTAATAGTGGCTGCGGGCAGGCAGACCCATGGTAGAGGAAGGAAAGGTAGAAAGTGGGTGTCGGATCCCGGAGGACTATACTTTTCAATAATACTTAGACCTCCGAAAAAGGTTCTAGGCATTCTACCACTAACCCTAGGGATCGCAGTTGCAAGAGGCATCGAGGACGCAGTTGAGGTCAACATTGGGCTTAAATGGCCCAACGATCTTCTCGTGGAAGGTAAAAAGCTTGGCGGAATACTATGTGAAGCACACGGTGGGAAGGAGATAGAACATGTTGTTGCCGGGGTGGGAATAAATGTTTTGAACAAGCCACCCAGGGGTGGAACATCCCTACTCCTACTTTCAGGGAAGGTGGATGTTCCATTCCTTATATGTGAGCTTGTTAGTAGGATAGATAGGGCCTACCACATGGTTAGAAAGGGAGAATCTGACAGACTCCTTGATGACTGGAAAAATAAGTCTGTAACCCTAGGGAGAAGGGTTAAGGCCTACCTGCCAGGCGGCAGGGAGGTTTCAGGTCTTGCCGTCGGTATATCGGATAATGGGGAACTATTATTGGATGTAGGTGATAGAACAGTGGCTTTAAACTCGGCGGATGTTAGCATTTCAGACCTAGAAGGTGTATAATATGGTAGGCCCTATAGAAAGACTTAAACGTAGGAGAATGGAGGCTATGGAGGGTGGAGGGGCTGAGAGAATAAGGAAGCAACACGCTAAGGGAAAGCTCACAGCGAGGGAGAGGATACAGGCTCTCTTAGATCCGGGAAGCTTCGTTGAGATCGGATTATTTATTGAAAGCAGGCATAAAGCCTTGTCTGGTGTGCATACCCCTGCGGATGGTGTCGTAACAGGATATGGGACAATAGACGGTAGACTTGTATACGTCTATACCCAGGACTTCACAGTCATGGGAGGCAGTCTAGGAGAGGCGCATGCCGCTAAGATATGTAGGATTATAAGTTTAGCCCTGAAGGCAGGCGCTCCATTGATAGGTCTAAACGACTCTGGAGGAGCTAGAATCCAGGAAGGAGTTGACAGTCTCAAGGGCTACGGAGAAATATTCAAGCTTAACGTGAAGGCCTCAGGGGTCATACCCCAAATAATAGCCATCATTGGGCCGTGTGCTGGGGGTGCAGTGTAGAGTCCTGCGCTCGCAGATCTAATCCTGATGGTGGAAAACACATCCTACATGTATATCACGGGGCCTGCTGTGATAGAAGCCGTAACAGGCGAGAAAGTCTCGCATGTAGAGCTTGGCGGTGCATCAGTCCAGATGAGTCTAGGTGGAAACGTGCATTTGACGGCTAAAAGCGACCATGCCTGCCTTAAACTCATAAGGAGGCTTCTGTCCTATCTACCTCAGAACAATATGGAAAGGCCTCCAAGCACACAGCCTAGAGGACCAGCCGCCACAGTCGAAGATGTAGTTCCAGATGATCCCAGGAAGCCCTACGATGTTAAAAAGGTGGTCGAGGGCATCGTTGACGCTGGATCATTCCTTGAGCTTCAGCACGGGTATGCCTTAAACTCTGTCATAGGCTTTGCAAGGATAGAAGGAGCGACCATAGGCGTTGTTGCTAACCAGCCATTACATAAGGCTGGCTGCCTCGACATAAACTCTTCAGATAAGATTTCAAGATTTGTAAGGCTGTGCGACAACTTCAACATTCCCATATTAACTCTCGTCGACACCCCTTGGTTTCTCCCAGGCCTCGAGCAGGAATATGGCGGAATAATTAGGCATGGTGCTAAAATAATACATGCCTACTCTGAAGCTTCAGTCCCCCTTGTAACTGTGATCTTAAGAAAAGCCTACGGCGGCGCGTATATCGCGATGGGGAGCAAACACCTAGGAGCTGACATAGTATATGCATGGCCCACAGCTGAGATCGCAGTCATGGGTCCAGAGGGAGCTGCAAGAATTATTTACAGGAAAATTCTGGAGAAGGTTGAAGACAAGGATAAGGCTTTGAAGGATTTGTAGAGAAGTACCGAGCCGAAGCTGCAAGCCCTTATGTTGCTGCTTCAAGAGGATACATGGACGATATCATAACACCAGGGGAGACGAGGAGACTAGTCGTAGCAGCATTCAAGAGTCTTTTAAATAAGAAGCCTGAGAAAAAACCATACAGGAAGCATGGAAATATACCGTTATAAGGCAGTATGGAGAGGACAGTGCACAGGCCTAAAGCCAGGAGTATACAAGATTCACTCAAAATTCAGGAGAACCATAAACGTGCTAAGCGGAGACCGCCTGGTTGGAGTAGGAGCCATGGGAACCCTACACCTCCCTATAACAATAATATGCGATATTCCAGCGAGTTATGATATGAGGAAGGTTAAGTCCAGTTATCTCCTTGTTGGAAACTCTCTGCTTAAAGCTCCACCCCTGGAGGTGGAAGTCCAAGTATCTCCAGACAGATCTAAAATGCCTAAGACTAACGGTGTAAGGCTTAAAAGGCTTAAAAGACTTATCCTTGAAAGGCTTCAAAGTACGGACCGTGGACTCTCATGGTATGTAAAATACAAAGTAGGCGCCAAGGTAAACATAAACCCTTACAGACGCTTTATCCTCAGGAGAATAGACAATCTAGTAGTCTCACTTAAAACAGGAGACCCGGGCCAGGCTATCAGCACGCTGGTAGGTCTCGGAGAAGGGTCGACACCAAGCTGCGATGACATGATGATGGGGGTTGCCGCTGCCTTACACAGTAAAGGCTCAATGCTTGGGAAAATAATCTTGGAAAACATGTTAAAATATGCATATAATACAACGCTGCTTAGCCGAAGCCTGATCAATTGCGCTACATGTGGATACTACTGTCAAGAAGTTGTAAGGCTAATGTCGAGCGAAGATCCAACTCCATGGGTTGAGAAGCTTATCGCTGCTGGTGGAACCTCAGGTGTAGACATCCTCACAGGAATTTTCATAGGCCTCGATAATGGGTAAATTTTTTAACGTGGTTTATACACTACTACATGATGATTAAGCCATCTATTCCACCTGAGCTAGATCAGTTTCTTAGGAAAGGCTGGAACACCCTTCTTGTCAAGGGCCAGCCCGGGGCTGGAAAGACTATCTTCTCCATGGGAATAGTAGAATACTTTAAGGACGAATTTAATCCTATCTATATTTCAACAAGGGTGGGGGTTGACAAGCTCTTCAAACAATATCCCTATCTGGCAGAGAGAATAGAAACCGTTACATTAAGAGATGTAAGACGCTATGGGGTCGAGTCACCTGAAAATATCGCCTTAACAATATCATTTTTTGACCTTCCCTCAGCCGCCAGGGGGCTGGAGCATGCCTTTGACGTGGCCTCACGGATAAAAAACCCACTCATAATAGTTGACAGCTGGGAAGCTGTTGCAACCCAGCTGTCACCTGACGAAAGGATGAACGTCGAGGATAGAGTGGTAAGGCTGGCTGGAGAGAAAAATATACCCCTGATATTTGTAAGCGAGACAGAAGAGACCACAACCCTTGACTACACTGTAGACGGAGTAATAAAACTTCAAAGGAGCGAACTGTACGGAAGGCTAGTGAGAATAATGGAGATTTCAAAGCTCAGGGGGGTAAACATTGCTTATCATAAATACCTGTTTACCCTGACAGGAGGGATTTTCCAGGTTCTAAAACCCTTAAGTATTAAGGAGGTTTCAACCTCCTCAGCCGACGACCTAAAAGTCAGCGTCAAAGTCCCCTCCAGAATAGAAGGGTTCGATGAGGTGCTAGGTGGGGGTTGGGATAGGGGCAGCATAAATCTCATAGCTCTAGATGAGACTATAAGGCTTGAGTTCATATCCCTGTTTTCAAGGATGTTCAAAGAGATCGTATCATCAGGATACGGCCTCGTGTTACTGTACGAAAGAGGACCTATCACAGAGATCATAGATAAAATGTTACAGGATGTGGAAGGCCTAAATGAGAGAGTTGCCCTGATAACTCCGGTTGGAGGAGACAAGCCCTACTATAGGAGGCTAACCACCTCCTCGCTGGATGAGGCGTGGCATGACTTCCTACAAGCCTATGAGGGTGTAAAGCAAAACTCCAAGGATAACTTTGTAGTTATATTTCCATGCATTGGTTTGATTTCGAGGAGGCTTGGAGTAAATGAGATGAGGGAGTTCATTGTTAGACTCGCTGAACTTGTAATATCTGAGAGGCAGCTTGCATTTCCAGTGTCACAATACATCTCAATTAAACCGTTAAGGGGTGTGACAGCGGAGCTGAGCAGTTACTGGAAGATCACGAAGATAAACGCTTCTACTGTCATCTATGGTGAAATGCCCTACACCAAACTATATTATGTCAAACCCTTGGAAAACGGGAATTACAGCATAATTCCAGTCGAATAAGACTTGATGTCCCTAACGAATCTTTCAACATCATCCTGAGAGCTGTAGAACTGGTATATCCCGTCAAATCCTGTCATTGCAATCCTATGCCATATCTTATCTGCGTTCCAACTAACATATACTAGGAGGCATTTGCAATCCTTATGCAGTCTTTTAACCATTAAAGCCTCGAAAATAGATGCTTTAAGCCTTGGTGCATCAACATCAACTTTAGCCTCAACTGTTAAGACTGGGTGGATTTCGTTCTTGATTTTACGCCCAATTACAATGTCAAACTTCATCTTACAAGTCTCGCCCCCTTCCTTCCATATGGCAACGTCATCATTCCAGAAGATGAACTTCCTTTCTACACCAACTCTCCTTACAAGCAGTTCTAAAACATACTCCTCAAGACTGAAAGCTCTAAATTGTCCTATCAGCTGGGGGAGGCCTCCGAGAGCCTTCATTATAACATTTGAGTTTTGGAGTATAAGGTCTAAGAACCTGTCGAAGTCCTCGACTTTAAGAGTTGACTTGAATCTTTCGTATTCTACTTTCAACTTTTTACTTGTATTTACTGCGTCTACGTTTTCAGACGCTACAAGCCTGTCTATGTACGTTCTAGCTGTTGTACGCCTCAAACCTTAAAGTACAACCATCGTTTCAGTTTTAAGTATTCCCTCTATTCCTCTAATTCTTTCACTAACCATATCTCTTAGTTCGCTCATGTTGTTGGCTTCGAGTAGGACTACGATATCTGCAGGCCCGGTTACAATGTCCGCCCTCTTAACCCCTTCAATCCTTAATATTTCAGATTTGATCTGGGCTGTTCTAGCGGGTTCGGTAGATATTAGAACATAAGCTTCAACCATGAGAATCCTATTTCACTCATGTGTAGATAAAATTTAAATTTATAGGTGCCTGGCGATTCTGTTAATAACCTTAAGGGTTGAGGGAAGCTCAAGATCTATGAAACGGTTAAACTCCTTAACTCCAGGCCTTCCCATTGGGAATACTCTTGTAAAAAGAATGGACCAGTAGACCATCCCCTCACCGAAGCTTCGGCATATCTTCTCAGCGTCGAAGCTCAGCCCTATTGGGGTTACATCAATGGGAAGCTTGAAAGCTATCTCATCTGGGACTGGAAGAAGCTCCAGGGAGTGTTTATAGGCTGTAAAATAACTTGATATCTCCCCTATGAGGTTTAAGTCCATGTTTAAGACTGCATGCAAGGCTCTAGGTTTCAGACCTCTAATAAGAGCTTCAGCGAGTAGCTTGCCTATAGCCTCGTGTTCTTCAAATTTCCATTTTTGCTCAGAATGTGTGAGCTTACAGGCTGAGAGCATAAGCTCAAACAGTTCCCATCTTTTCCTCTTGCCAATCTGAACCAGGCAGGATAGGGAAAAGCCGTCTGTACCCCTTCCATCCTTTAAAAAACCGGCGGCTCTGACATATATAAAGCTTATTCTCCCCCTTTTCGGTCTTAAAATAATCCTGCCATCGCTTGTCCCCCGGAGAAAGTCAATCCCTCCAGGATAGCTATTAACAAGTTTTTGGAAAAATAGATACCTAAATTCATCCATTATTCAAAACTATTGCTTTAATATTTAAATAGTTAATGAATAAAGCTGAAATAACATTTTATTTTACTGCTATTTCTTTTTCTATTCTGTCCGCGATTTCATTAAAAGCCCTTGAAACTTCAGACCCCGGCCGGCTCATAACTATGGGTTCCCCTATGTCCATGGCTCTCGCCAGCTGTGGATCCAGGGGTATCCTGCCCAGGAGTGGTATGTTCTCCTCAGCGACTATCTTCTCACCCGCACCCCGTCCGAACACTTCAATCCTAAACCCGCACTTGGGGCAGACAAGGTAGCTCATGTTCTCAATAACACCTAGCAGCTTGATGTCAAGCTTCTTGCAGAACTCCGCCGACTTTTCAACAGCGACTCTTGAAACCTCAGAAGGTATTGTGACAACTATGGCTCCGTCTATTCCAGGAACGTTCTGGGCGATGTTCAACGCTTCGTCTCCGGTTCCTGGTGGGAGATCGAAGAACAGCCAGTCAAGGTTTCCCCACATAACATTAGCCATAAACTCTCTCAAGGCCTTGTGCTTCAAAGGGCCACGCCATATAACGGGGGTCTTATCATCTGGCAGAAGTAGAGCCATACTGATCACCTTGATCCCTAATACGCCAGTAACGGGGAATATGCCTAGAGGGAAGACTTTAAGCTGCATGTCTCTTACCCCCAGCATCCTGGGGATCGCTGGTCCATGGAAGTCGTAGTCAAAAACACCCACACTGTTAGGCTTCCTTTTAGCAAAGGCAGCTGCAAGGTTAGCTGTTACAGTAGATTTTCCAACCCCTCCTTTCCCGCTTAAAACGATTATCTTTCTCTTAACACCTTTAAGCTTCTCCTTTATAGCTTCCACCTCAGGATCTAAAGGCTTACTAGTTCGTGTCTTAACGTCGGCCATTTTAACCTGAGACTCTAACTCTGGCCTTTCTTAAAATATTGTCCTACAAGATAAAGGCTTCAGAGAAGACTGCGGCCCCTGAATTAACCAATTTCAGGCTTACACGTCATTATCTATTGGTTTAGTGCGGGTTCAAAGTTTTAAACTCACTTGCCCATCCTACCATACTTGTCCTTCCTACATGGTAATGATAGTTCTATACCCTTTATGCTTCTAACATTAAAGCTTCTGCAAGTTCTTTAATTCCCTCCCCGGTTTTCGCGCTTGTAACTACAACCTTGGCCCGCCCGTTTATTTTCAGTGCGTCTCTGACCATTTTCTCAACGTCAACGCCAACGTGGGGTGCCAGGTCAGCCTTGTTTACAACTATCACGTTTGAAAGGGCTACAGACATTGGGTGTTTTAAGAATTTATCCTCACCTTCACCAGCTGAGACCACCAGAACCCTAACATGTGAGCCGATGTTAAACTCAAAGGGGCATATCAAGTTGCCTACATTCTCTATGAATAGATACCTTACTCCTTCAAGGTTCAAAATTTTAAGGGCTTTTTCGACATGTAAAGCTTCAAGATGGCATATTCCACCGGTATTTATCTGGACCGCACGTACGCCTATTTTACTAACCCTCTCAGTATCAAAACTCGTTGCGACATCTCCCCCTATATAGGCGACTTTATCCGGGCCTATTAACAATGAGAGTCTCTCTATGAGGCTTGTCTTTCCGGATCCCGGTCCCCCGAGGAACTCGATGGCTCTGATGCCCTTCTCTTCCAGCATCCTCCTTATAGCCCCGGCAACCCTATCGTTTTGTTCTAGAAGCTTTTTATTCACTTCTTCGACAGTGATGTTTACATTTATTTTCTCAACCATACCACTTTTACACCATCCAAAGTTAAATTTTTGATGTTGAAAGTTCATAGTGACCGGTAGATAGAAATACGAAAAGAATAGTTACAGCTGAGGCGACGTATCCATGCTCATATACCGATTTACGATAGGGTTGAGGCTACCATGATCGGTAATGCTATGGTGGCGTCACATATCACCTCTGCTGTTTTGGCTTTCTCCGCAACTTTCCCCCATGACTTAGCCTCCGAGAGGGTAGCTCCAGATACTCCGCCATGTTCAGGCCTATCCATCGTTATTTGAATCGCGTATTCGAGGCTTCTGGGTGAAAACTGCATTGCAAGTGCTATGTAATGCTTAGGGGTCCCACCACCGACGAATAGCGCCCCGCACTTCTTTGATTCATAGGCGATCCCTGTCATTTCCCTCTGATCCAATATTGGGTTCACCCTGAGCTTTAAAAACTGGGTGTTCATCCATACATGGAAGCCGAGAACGGAATCCGCTATAGCAGGACAGAATATCTTTACATTCTCCTCATAGGCAGCCCTTAAGATAGACTCCCTATCCTCCAAGCGATGGCCAAGGTGTTCAAGGAACTCCCTGCTGCTCATGGTTTTCTGAGGAAGCTTTTCCAGGATTGTTGCAAGCATCTTTTCAAGCTTAACGTATCCCTCGTTAGGGAGTAGAACATTGTAGATTCTGTTAAGCATTTTACTCCTTAGCTCTACATCGTTGTATCTCTCCGGCGCGTGTACGTGCTGTACTCCTGCTGCTTCTATCAGGTCGTGGGTTAGTATCCCACCCGTCGACACAATAACATCAACCATGTGTTTCCTAATCATTTTGACAATAACCCTACGCATCCCACCAGGGATCAGCGCCCCTGCAAGACCGAGAAACCTTGTACATTCCTTGTCCTCCACCATTTCCCTGAAAATCTGGCAAGCCTTCCAAAGCCTGTACGCCTGAAAGCCTCCCCTGGAAAACTGTTCCACCAACTCTTTAACAGAGATCCCTGGCCACACGTCTACATGCTCAACCTTAGCCATTGCATGCTCTTCCCAAAGAACACTTAAAATTGTTGAGTTTCAAATGACTTTGGCGACTCTTGGCACCGCTAAACTAAACGGTCCTAGACCCTCTCCACTCTCAACATGCCCCCCTCAAGGATGGCGTATTTAGCATCTATCTTAAATCCGTAATGCCTTGCTGAGAAAATGCTGAGTACTCTCCTGTTAAAGTACCAGTTGTATCCCTTAGCAAAAACCTGGTGCGCTCTTATCATAAAATCTATATTGTTGGACCTTGAAAAAGATTCATATGCTTTAGGCCCGAAAACATAGATCCCCTCACCCCTTATACTCGGCCCAAACCACTCAACATCCTCGGAGGGGTCGTTCCAGAGAATTTCAAGCGCTAAACTGCTCTCCCTGTATGGCTCCACTATCCCCTTCCTTAAATTCCTGATATCGTCAAGGCTTCCAAGCCTTCTAGCAATTCCCCCATGCAATGCTAGAACACTACCTGCAAGCGCAGCATAAGGCATCACGGAAAATACCTCGGTAAACCTCTTGTAAATCTTTAAGTCATACATTCTCACAACAATCGATTCAAAGCCATAGAACCTGTTGGCAAGAGGGGTCTCATGGTTCCCCCTGAGGAGAATGATCTTGTCCGGGTTTTCAAGCTTAAGCTCGAGGAGATAAACTATGTTCTCCAACTGTTGGGGCCCCCGGTCTACGTAGTCTCCCAGGAAAACCATAACTGACTTTCCAAGCTCCTTTGAAACCACAGATCTGGTTGATTCGAAGTCTCCATGGGTATCGCCAACAAAAGCAACCCTGTCAGACTCTACCTTCAACAACTGATTCTCGCCTAGAAAAGTTTCGTATGCGTCGTTAAGTAGATGTAAAAGCTTAGCTCTTGGCATCATGCATTATGCTAAAATCATACCCTATTATTAATTATTAATGTGAGCATATAATTGTGCTTAAGCCGTTGATTGTTGAAAAGCTCTACAAAAGCTACGGTAATGTCAGAGCTTTAGATGGCTTAACATTTATGGTTGAAGAAGCTACAGTTTACGGGTTACTGGGGCCGAATGGGGCTGGAAAGACGACAACTCTCAACATCGTCTCCGGGATTTTGGATAGAGACGACGGCCTCGTCCAGGTTTACGGCCTTGACCCTGCCAGTGACGGCCAAAAAGTTAAGAGCATCATTGGCTATGTACCAGAGGAGCAGGCCTTATATGAGTCACTCACCCCTAGGGAGTTCTTCGAGTTTATAGCCTCCGTTAGAGGTTTAGACAGGAATCTCACCCGGCAGAGGGTTAAACTTCTGGTTGAAGCTTTTGATCTTCAAAAATACTTTGATAGTCCCATCATATCATTGTCGATGGGAACCAGGCAGAAAGTTAGTATAATTTCACCGTTGATCCACAGCCCTCGCCTGTTAGTGCTAGACGAGCCATTTATTGGTCTTGATGCGAGGACAGTAGCCATATTGAAGGGGATAATTAGAGAACATGTAAGGAATGGTGGGTCAGTTCTATTTTCAACGCATATCATGGAGGTTGCGGAGAAGATATGCACAAAGGTTGGAATAATACATAGAGGCAGGCTTGTCGCTGAAGGGAGTGTGGAAGAGCTTACAAGCATGGTTAAGGCTTCCGACCTTGAGGAGATATTTCTGAAAGTAACCGGTGAGGAGGAAGAGGTTTCAAGGATAATAGCTGGGCTGGAGGAGTCCCTATGAATATGAATATTAGAAGACTTTTCAGCATATCTAGAACAGCCTACCAAGAGGTTAACTTTCAGGCCCTCTTGTTATACAGGCATGCCGGTGCATACACAGAGGAGAGGATCAGAAAACTGAGGAGGTCGATAAGGTGGCAGAACGCTTTAAACAAGCTTATACTCTCAGTGGTGATAATATTCATTACCGGTTTAACCTTCGGAGTAGCGAATGATAACCCCTTTGAAGAATCTGTTACCCTTGGAACCTCTCTTCTTCTCTCAATGTTCATTATTATTCTCTACAACCTGCCCACTGTAGCCAGTTTTCTTTCAGGTAAGGCTTTTAAGACCCTAACTGTCCTGCCGTTGTCGGCAAAGGAGCTTAAAATCGTTTCAGCCTTGATCTTCATCAGGTTCATCGACGCTCCTTCTATTGTACTGGTGGGGATTCCTACTCTTGCCTCAGGGCTTAAGTGGGGTGTAAAAGCCGCCCTCCCTGTTCTTACAGCTTCTCTTCTCACACTCATATTTTCAATGGCTGCTTCCATCTATCTTTCATCACTCTTTTACAGGTTTATTTTCGGCGTTGAAAGGTCTCTCTCCAGGTCATTATTAAGGTTTCTCACAGTTGTCTTATGGGGGCTTGCTGTAATGTCTCTAGGCTGGATAGGAAACCTGGTTGCCTGGATAATGAGCTATGTATCATCGCATGCTACAGCAGCACATGAGCTTATAGGTCTAATTTTCCCCTACCAGTTTATGCTAATCGCTTTACATTACGCCGGGGAATTCGAGGTTAGCATTTCTATACTTCTACTATCCGTATTGCATCTCCTGCTAGGGTTGCTTGCCGGGGTTAAAGCTGTAAATATAATTTCAAAACCTGGTATGCGAGGGCTTATAGGGGGCCGTGTGGAGCCGCTTCAGCTGTCTATTAACGTGACGGGTGCAACTCTCGGGGTTATAAAGAAGGATTTCCGAGTGGCCTCCCGAAGTCCAAGTCATGCATACATATTTGCAGTCCCAATATACATGTTTATCATAATGCTCCCTACCCTCTCAGGGAAACCATCCCCTTTGAAAATCGCTGCTGTCACAGGGCTGCTGATCTTCTCAGCAGCTGCAAATGGCCTCTATCTGCTAAGTCTAGACCTAGTGAACCCTCGACCATTATTAATGCTTCCAATAAGCTGGAGAAAAATAGTCCTCTCTAAAGCCCTCTTTTCAACAGCCTCTGCAGTCCCAATAGCGGTGTTCATCCCCCTCTACCTATCCTACACCCATGGTTTATGGGCTGACAACTTTGTGCCACTCATTGGGATTCTCACGTGTTTTGCGGTCTCAACCGTTGAGATGTGTGTAATATTAAGGCTTACCAGGGGCAAGCTGATCATATCCTATAATCCATTCAAAGACGTTATTGCTACCCTTGCTGCTAGCATGGCTGGGCTAACCGTTGGAAGCCTAACAATTCTACCCTACATCTTGCTTAGAGCCCTAGATATAGCCAGTTTGACCCCAATACTACTGTTTATAGGAGCATCGGCTTTTTCAGCCATCTTTTCAGCTTTCCTTCTGAGATTTATGTGTATAGACTAATCAAATCTCTACTGTAGCATTAAGGTTTAAAATTGGAAACCATTATTGATAGACGGATGATTTTGATTCCCCCCGAACTTAGAAGGTTCCTTGAGGAGGGTAGGGGACGGCTGCTCATAAAGGGTGGTCCAGGCGTTGGTAAGACTTGTCTATCGCTCGAGATCCTTAACTTTCTCCGAAGCGAGTGTAAAGGGATATATATAACTACGAGATTGCAGGTTGAAAGCCTCCTTAGGTTTCATCCACACCTCGCTTCAACGGTGAAGGCAATATCTATAGAGGACATCCCAAGACTCTCAGAGGAGCTTGAGGAGGAGAAGCCTTTCCTTCTACCCATAGTGGAGCTTTCTAAGGCAAAAAGAAGTCTAAACTATCTAATAAAACTTTTAAGGATGGTTGAGAGGCCGATAGTTGTTTTTGACAGCTGGCAGGCATTTATAGATCAACATCCCCCTGAACTCAGACAGGAACTGCTTCTCGAAATTTCAAGCTGGGCTGAAAAGTCTGGAAGCATAGTAATCTACGTGAGTGAAAGCACTAAAGAGGAAAAACTAGACTACGTGGCCGACGGAGTTGTATCTCTATACGGGAAGAATGTCGAGGGTCGTAGAATCCGTGTAATGGAGATTCAGAAGCTAAGAGGTGTACCGATTAGAAAGCATAGGTATCTATATACCCTTGACGGGGGGAGATTCTTCTATCTAAAGGAGTGGGAATTCGGCGTATTAGAAAAAGAGAAAAGGGCTAAAACACCGTTCAAGAAGGATGTTTCAGAGGATCACATATCAACGGGAATAGTAGAGCTGGACAAGGCGATCGGCGGATGGACTAAAGGAAGCATAAATATAATCGAGGTCGGTAAGGGTGTGGGGAGAGGATACTTTTCTCTTCTAGTGCCCATGCTTCAGGGAAACCTAAACTATGGAAGATGCTTCATGGGTATACCATCAGGAGGGGACAGCGGCTACAAGCTTGCTGAAAACTTCCTTGTAGGCCATGTAGAAAGGGAAATGGGGGGTAGGGTCCTCTTCCTACACAGCCATAAGACCCTAAGGGTTACAGATGAAAACTTCGTAGTTCACATGGATACCTCAGACCCGGATAAGGTGACGGAGCAGATCCTATCATCAGCTGGAAAACTTATAGAAAAGTCCACGGACGGATTAGTAATTGTATTTATAGGAGCTGACACCTTAGAATTGTATGTTGGTCCTGAAAAAACTCTTGAACTTCTAAACAATCTTGCAGTGTTCGCCAGATCCACAGGCATGATTGTGTTTCTATCATACAAGACTGGTCAGAAAATACCTAGGATCGTCCTTCACCTTGCGGACAAGCATCTTAAATTCTTTAAGATGCACGGTGTAGTCCTGTTTTACGGTGTTATACCCTACACACCTGTCTGCGCGATATATACGGATACAAGCCGCGGCTACCCTCAAAGCACGATAAAGACGGTTCTATAGACTTATGAGTTTAATAGTTTTCAACGGTGAAGAATAGCTGTGGATAGGATCAAGGCTGAGAAGCCAATATCATGGCTAGACGGTATAGACCCAGAGACAGGTATCATAACCCAGGAAGGACATGACCTCCATGGGGAAAGCATCAAAGGCAAAATACTTGAAATGCCGTACTCTATAGGATCAACAGTAGGATCGTACACATTCTTCAAAATGAAAATGCATGGCACCCTGCCAGCAGAGATAATCCTTGGGAAACCCGACCCCATTACACAAGCAGCGATCCTCGCAGGCGTACCAGTAAAGGTAAAGGGGGTAAAGCCCAAGAGAATAAGATACAACGTCATGTTAAATGGTGTTCCTGATCGTATAATAGACTTCATCGAGGCAGACGCCAGAGTTTCAGGTGCAGATGAGGTGATCCCCATCGCCTCTGCCCATGTCTCGGGAGCTTCATACGAGTTGATAGGAGATGCAGGCATGAAATTTCTGGAGGAACTGGCGGATGAAGGCGGGAGGGTGAGAGTCCCAACAACCCTAAACCCGGTTTCCCTGGACCTAGAAGACTGGCATCAGCTAGGTTTCAGCCATGACTATGCGGAGAAGCAGGCGAGAATAGTCTCCGCCTACAGGAGGATGGGTGTCAATACAACTTGCACCTGTACCCCCTACTACGCTGAGAACTGCCCCCTCTACGGCCAGCACGTTTCCTGGGCTGAATCTTCAGCTGTTGCCTATGTAAACTCTGTGATAGGTGCCAGGACGAACAGGGAGAGCGGCCTAAAAGCCCTCGCCTCAGCCATGCTGGGCGGGACACCGCTCTACGGCCTCCACCTCAAGGAGAACAGGACTCCAAGGATAAAGGTACAAGTTGAGGCCCCTCTGGTGGGACACCAGTACAGCTGGCTTGGATACTGGATAGGCATGAATTATGGTGAAATTCCACTGATAACAGGGGTAAAGGATGTTAGTAGGGATCAGCTTAAAGCCCTAGGGGCTGGGGGTGGAGCATCGGGCAAAATGCCACTATACCATGTCGACAGAGTAACCCCCGAAGCACTAAAGGGCATAGATGAAAGCGGAATAAACCTAACAGTCAGATTTACATTTGAAGATTTAAACGATGTGAGGAATAAACTTACAACAACAGGTCAAAAGCCGGACCTTATAGCAATTGGATGTCCTCACCTATCCATAGAGGAGATCAAGGCGATCGTCGAGAAGCTAAGGGGAAGAATTCTGAAGTGTAGCCTATGGCTTTTCACATCTAGAAGGAACAAAGCATATGCTCGCAAGGCCGGTTGGACAAAGATTTTAGAGGAGGCTGGAGCAAGGCTTATAGCCGACACTTGCATGGTAGTCTCACCAGTAGAAAGGCTTGGATACAGGATTACAGCAACAAACTCCGCAAAGGCAGCCCATTATCTTAGAACCCTGAGAGGACAGGATACAATCCTTGGGACAATTCCAGAATTAATAGCAGAGCATAGCCGTAAGATCTGACAGCATAACCTTTTATTTCACACAGTATGATATTTAACGGAGAAATGGTGTTCAACCTTGAACCTTGGCTCTTTCGGTAGAGATCTATGGGCTCTTATCATGTTCAGCGGTGTGTTTGGCCTGAGCTTCGGAATTTTTATGTCGATATGGCAGCTCTACCTTAAGAGCGCAGGGTATACAGGCGGGATAATAGGCCTTTACAACCTTGCAAACGGCCTCGTCATGACAATCCTAGTAATACCGGCAGGCGTCATGGCCGACAGAACAGGGAGAAAAGAGTTTCTGCTCATAGGAGCAGTATTTTCAGCCTGCTCAACCTTTCTAGTCGTGGTCTTCATAGGCATCCCGTACCTTATACTTTCAGCATTACTTTCAGGGTTTAGCTGGGCGTCTGTACAACCAGCTTTCAACGCACTCGTGGCAGACAAGGCCGGTGAAAAAATGGAAAAGGTCTACAGTATGTCCTCGTTCATCATGAGCTTCTGCATGGCCGCCGGAAGCCTAATAGGCTGGATACCTGAAAAACTTGTCCAAAACGGTTGGAGCTACTTCGAAGCCTACCGCCTCATGATACTAATTGCAGGCCTAATTCAGCTTTCAACAATCCTCTTAATCGCCCCTATCACCGAAGAGAAAATTGAAAGTAAACCCAAGCACAGAATTGCATTTGAAAGGATACGTGGGAACACTGTTCTAATGAGGCTTTTCACTCTGAACATTCTTGTAGGATTTGGCGCTGGTCTGAGTATTCCACTGTTTAGTTACTACTTCAGTGTCAAGTTTAACGTTGAATCAGGACCCATAGGAACCATGTATATGATCGTGAACATCGTAGGGTCCTTTCTATATCTTGGAGCCATCCCATTATCAAGGAGATTCGGCATGATAAATGGCGTGGTTATCCCACAGGCCGCCTCAGTACCTTTGTTAGCATTAATACCATACTCTGGGAGCTTTATTGTAGCTTCTATACTCTACATATGCCGGTCAGCATTGATGAACATGGTAACACCGCTGATGCAAACTCTGTACATGAACCTGTCCCACCCTGAAGATAGAGCAACTGTAACAGCGTTTAACAGTATATGCTGGGGGCTGCCAAACTCGATCTCAAGCCAGCTTGGAGGAATATTAATGGATAAAAACCTGGATCTCCCGGTCCTATCAACCTCAGCTATATACGCGGTCTACGTGTTACTATTCTATCTCCTTCTAAGAAAGAGGAAACTATATCTTTCTGGTTAGGCCATCTAGGCAATTGTTTTCTCCAACTCCCTTACAATCTTAAGGATTTCCCTTCCGAGATCCGTTATCCTATAGTAGACGGTCTGAGCATGCGGCTCCTTGGCATCCCCCATGAATCCACAAATGCAGGTTTTGCTTTAACATAGATTTCATTTATATCTACATTTACCCCCTCAAAAAGAATAATTAATGGGAGGGAGAAAATGCTGATAATACCTATCAGAGCCAGTACATGTATAAAGCTATCGAAATAGGGTGACTGATACTTATTTTTGAATGGATTTCCATAGAAAATCCTTGCAACCATATACATCGCGGCGAAGGCAAGTATTACGATAGCCAGCCTTGCACCTAGGCTTGATTTTGGTGTTACGATAAATATTGGCGACAGGGTATAATTTATTATGGTAAATGTTACGCAATATCCTAATGCTCTTAAATCTGCTCCTTGAACCTCCATTTCAATCCCTCCCTACTCTTTAAAAGAGGACTTGGCATCCACGCCAGTATTTATGTCAGCCCTATTAAAAATTTATTAGACTGTTTACTGCTCAGTAGGGCTCCTGCTTAGTAGGATGGTTAACATGGTTAAGCCAGCTGGAAGCCTGAAGGATCCCTATCTCGTTGCTGGGAACAGGCTATCAGTGAGTATTAATGGGGATGTGTGGTGGTCATGGAAGTTGAAGTCGTGTTGTACAATATTGAGGGTTAATATTTTTAGGACTGGCTTGGCGTTAGAATGGGGGGTATATGAGGTCTACATTTATTGTTTTAGTTTTCATCGTTGCCGTTGTTGCGGCGGTGGCGATATTGTACGGTGTAAGGAGGCCTCCAGCTGAGGTGGAGGTTACAGGCGTCGAGGGGAAGAGGGTTTTACTTATAATCTCCTTTAGGGACTTTAGAGATGAGGAGTTTAGGATTCCGCTGGAGGTTTTCACAGGAGCCGGCTTAAAGGTGGATGTTGCAAGTGATCAGACCGGTAAGGCTATGGGGGCGCTGGGATATGAGGTTATGGTTAACATTTCCCTTGACATGGTCAACGTTGACCTTTACGACGTCATAGTTTTCGTGGGAGGGCCTGGAACTCCTAAACACCTCTGGGGGAACACTGAGGCCATAAGGATAGCCAGAGAGGCCTACCAGAAGGGTAAGATCATAGGAGCAATCTGCCTCGCCCCTGGAGTCCTGGCCGAGGCTGATATTGTTGATGGTGTGAGGGTCACAGCGTTCCATACTGCTAGGTCGAAGCTTGTACAGGCGGGGGCGGTTTTCGTTGACGAGGATGTTGTCGTGGATGGAAACATAATTACAGCATCAGGGCCTCAGGCGGCGAGAAAATTTGCAAACGAGATCTTAAAAGCACTAGGAGGCTGATAGGCACGCTGAACCCTGAACGTGAACCTGAACAATGGGCGCTACGGCTTCAAGCCTTCGCCCGGGGGAGTATAGCTATGTAGAGCTGTAATGGTGTAGCGGTGGATGCTAAGTGAGGGTCGCCGTGTCCCACGGGCTAGGGCGCCGGGGAAACATCACTAAATGCCTGAGAGAGCTGGAGGGTGAGATTAGGCGTAGCCTATCAGGATACAATAGGATTCTTGTGAAGCCCAACATGGTTTCAGCTTTTAGGCGGCTTTCCGCAACACATGTTGAAGGTTTGGATGCTGTCATTGGATTTCTTAGAAGGCTGAAGCCTAACGTTGCAATCGTTGTCGGGGAGATACCTGCCGTGGGAAGCTTTAAGGAGGGATGCGGGAATTACGGCTATGAAGCTCTCAGGGAGAAATATGATGTTAAGCTAGAGCCCCTCGAAGGATGGCCTGAAATTAATGTTAGAGTCTTCGACGGGAACCTTTCAACCTTCAGGGTTCCAGTTGTCAACCCTAAAGGCTGGTATATTGTCTCAGTTTCCCCGCCTAAAACACATGATACAGTTCTCGTCACCCTTAGCATGAAGAACATTGCGATGGGCCTGGTTAAGAAGATGTGGAGGTCCAAGCTTCACCAGGGCTATAAAGCCATAAATCTTAGTCTTTACAGGCTTTCAAGGTTTGTAAGGGCTAACCTTGCAGTTATAGATGGCTATGAGGCTATGGAGGGGGATGGACCCGTCAACGGCACGCCACTGGTTTGGGATTTATCCATAGCAGGCTTGGACCCCGTCATAGTTGACGCAGCTACCTCATGGCTTATGGGCATAAATCCCTGGAATGTGGGGTACATCTACTATGCCTTAACGGTTGAACACTCAAGCCTAGGCATGGAGGATCTAATCATGCAAATAGGCCATGCTAGAAGACTTAGGAGAACATTCAAGCTCCATAGAACATCGGAAAGCCAATATGAGTGGAGGCTTGAAGATAAAATGTATAAACATGTGAAACCAGTCCTCTTAGATCGAAAGCCGTAGCTCCTAATATATTGAAGCGCTGAATCATGAAGGCACCTGCAAGTGTTAGATAAACCTATAGAGAGGAGCTGTGTGCGGTGTGCCCCAATCCCCTAAGCCTTAGGCTGGGTTGCCGGGGGTATTCTACTCATTTTCTCCTTTCCACCGGTTTATCTACGTTGAGAGGCCTACTCTGGGAACCATCTTATCTCCTTAACCCTTTCAGAGTATACTTTTACAATGTCTGTCTTGGTTATGAGGCCTAGCAGCTTTGCTATAGTTATAAATTTCACCTTAGAGCTAAGAAACTTAATCCTACCGGGGGCCCAGCGACATTACTCCAGCATGGATCGAGAAATAGTTCTATACCTCGGTGTCCTAAAGTATGCATGATGAACAGCCAATGCATGACCCCTGACTGCTAAGCTTTATAACTCTTCCCAGCACCGTCTTACCGATGAAACCAGAGGTCTACAGTACTATAAGAGAGCTCTGCCGCAGATCCCTCGACCTTGGAGCCTATCCCATCTCGGAGAGCTGTGGAAGGCTCATAAAACTCATAGTTAAACTACTGTTAGAGGCGAGGGGCGAGATCAAAGCAGTTGAAGTAGGAACCGGGATAGGGTGTTCAACGATGTGGATAGTTACTGGAATATTAGAGCTGGGCGGGCGCGGCGAAGTATACACAATAGAGAAGAACACTTTAAGGTATGCCGAGGCGGAGAAAACTTTAATGAAGGTGACAGATGAAAGCATGGCATCATTGGTTAGAAGAATTGTGAAAATAATACATGGAGACGCTCTGAATATAATTCCACAGCTAAAGTTCCACGTAGACTTTGCCTTCTTGGATGGTAAGAAAGAGGAGTACATAGACTACCTAAAACTTCTCAAGCCAAAAATGCCGGAAGGCTCAATTCTAGCTGCTCATAATGTGATATCCCATGGGGGAATACTGAAAGAATTCATAGATGCCATAACAGGAGAAGAATGGGAAACCGTAATAGTACCCATAGATCCGGGAGGGCTAAGCATATCTGTAAGAAAGCCCTATTCCAGTATTAGCCCTTAACATTCAGTTTAGGAAGGATGCCTGCAGAAATGTTATATTTTAAAATGGGTTTATGTTATATTCCAAAATGGGTTTATGGGGAGGTAGGGCATGAAGGCATTTATCTTATTAGGGTTCCTATTGCTATCCATTCCTCCTGTCCTGTATCTTTCACAGAGACACAGGCTAGACACTTCTCTAAACTATGAGGGGTATATTCACGATGGTTTAAAGAGAAGGTATATCTTGCACGTGCCAGAGAATTATGATGGGAACTCCCCTGTCCCCCTGGTTATCGTGCTGCATGGGGGCGGTGGAAATGCGTATTCCATTATGCGGAGGACAGAGATGAACACTCTGGCAGATAGGGAAGGCTTTATCGTGGCTTACCCGGAGGGAACTGGTAGGTTTAAGGGTGTGCTGACCTGGAACGCTGGCGGCTGCTGCGGCTATGCGGCGAGGATGAACATAGACGATGTAGGCTTCATAGAGAAGTTAATAGATCATCTTATATCAGAATATAGGATTGACCCGAAGAGGGTCTATGTCGCAGGCTTTTCTAACGGTGGGATGCTTGCCTATCTCCTTGCATGCAGGCTTTCCCATAAGATTGCAGGGATAGCTGTTGTCTCAGGGGCGATGAACCTGGAAGACTGTAATCCTAGATATGCGGTGTCAGTGATAATATTCCATGGTACAGCCGATGAAAATGTGCCCTATAACGGGGGAATCGGCAGGAAAGCCCTCGAGAAAAGGGTTGACAAGCCGGTTTCATATGCCGTAGAATTCTGGGTTCACCATAACAAATGTGAAGAAACACCAATAGTGGAGCAGTATAAGAGTATAAGAGTGGAACGCTACATAGGCGGGGTAAACGGCACAGAAGTAGTTCTTTACACCATCATAGGAGGCGGCCATGCGTGGCCAGGCTCAACCTACCAGGGCTCCTTCGGTGACCCGCCAACCATGGAGATCTCTGCAACAGAAATAATATGGGAATTCTTCAAAGAACATCCCAGGCCATAAAACATGCACATTATAACGTTGGCTTTTACCTTGTCACCGGAATTCAATCATGTGTTCGATACTTTGACAGCTGCTAAAATCCATTAGAGGCTGCTTTTCATCTTTGCAGCGACCTGGGCTATACTCTTTACGATGCTTACATACCCTGTGCACCTGCACAACACCCCTGAAATGCACCGTTTAACCTCCTCCGTCGAGTTTATCCCTGACTTTACAAGGTACCAGGCGACTAGGAGCATGGCAGGGGTGCAGTAGCCGCATTGGACTGCCCCGTTCCTTGCGAATGCTTCCTGGATGTTTTTCATGGTTTCATCTTGTAGTAGGCCTTCAAGCGTTGTCACCTCTCTATCATCCGCCTGTGGTGCCAGCACTAGGCAGGAGTTTACAGGCCTCCCATCCAGAAGTACTGTGCAGACGCCGCATTCTCCTTTCAGGCAGCCCTCCTTCACACTTGTGATTTCAAGCCTGTCTCTCAGGATCTCTAGGAGAGTTTCATACTCGTGAGCTTGAAGCTTTACCCATTTGCCGTTAACCTTTAACCTGATCTTCATGCTTCCTTCACCCTTTCAAGCGCTTTCTTAAGGGCATCCATAACCAGGACTTGTGAGACTTTTTTTCTATACTCTGCAGTCGACCGTACGTCTGTTATTGGGCTTATATCCTTGAGTACAAGCTTCGCTGCCATTGAGATGTTTTCTTGGGTTGGCTTCTTCCCCTCGAGGAATTTCTCCGACCTTAAAGCTCTAACAGGCATGGGAGCCACGGATCCAAGGGCTATTCTGACATTTCTAAGCCTGCCACCGTCAACCTCCACCTTGACCGCTGCAGACACTATTGACATTGTGAAGCTCGTCCTCCTACCAAGCTTCATGAAGCAGGAAGCAGACCTGCCTGCTGGTTTAAATCTTACCTCAACTAGAAGCTCGTTCTTTCTGAGACAGGTCTTCTTCGGCCCCTTAAAGAACTGGTTAAGCTTGACTACACGGGATCCTGAGGCTGATGCCAAGACTACTTCAGCATCGTATGTTAGGAGGGGTGGAGCTGTGTCAGCGGCTGGTGATGCATTGCAAAGGTTGCCTCCAATGGTTGCCTTATTCCTAACATGGATTGATGCCATAAGCCGTGAAGCCTCAGCGAGAGAATAAGCGTATGACTGGATTATGTCTGAGCTTTCGAGCGTGCTGATAGTGGTTAAACAGCCTATTTTAACGTATCCATTCTCTCTCCTAATATACTCTAACTCTTCTATCCTACTTATGTCAACAATGCTCATTGGCTCTAGCCCGTCGCGCATGGCAGGGATGAGGTCTGTTCCTCCAGCGATGATTGTTGGTTCTTCAACTTTGGAGAGTAGCTTAAGCGCTTCCTCAAGGCTTTCCACCCTGTAATACTCGAATGAAGGTATTACCTTCAACCCTCCCCGCCCTCCAAATACTCTAATATCTTTTCCCGGGTCATGGGAACCTCTTTCAGCCTTATACCGATTGCGTGGTATATGGCATTTGCTATTGCTGGAGGGGTGGGTATGAGAGCTGCCTCAGCAACGCCTTTAGCTCCGAACACCGAGTTCCTATACTCATCCTCCACAATTATAGGCTCTATTATCTCTGGAGTGTCCGATGCAACTGGGATCGTGTAGTCGGTCAGGTTGGGATTAAGTATCTGACCCTCCCTTAGCACAAGCTTCTCAATAAGTGCGTAGCCTATCCCCTGAACAATTGCTCCCTCGATCTGCCCCCTAATCAGCAGAGGATCTATCGCTCTGCCAACATCAGCAGCAGACCAAACCCTTAACACTTTTACCTCACCTGTCAGGGTGTCTACCTGGAGCTCGACAACATTGACAATGAAAGTGTAGCATGCATACGCCTTTCCAAGGCCTGTTTCCGGGTCGAAGTATCTTTCTGGCAGATGGTAGAACCCGTAGGCAGCTGGAATTATCCCCAACCTATAAGCCTCCTCTACAGCCTCTCTGAAGGAGACCCGGCTTTCAGGAGAATCCTTGGCATATACGATTCCATTTCTAAATATGACAGCCCCTTCGACTTCTAAGATTCTCCTAGCAACCTTCTCAAGCTTCCTTCTCACCTTCCAAGCCGCATCAGCAGCGGCTGTACCGCCAGCCATAAGCCCTCTAGACCCATGTGTCGGCCTTGAATCCGGAACGGAGTCAGTATCCCTTTCACTTATCCGAATCCAGTCCAGAGGTATTCCCAGGATCTCTGCAACTATCTTAGCATGGCCTGTCAGCGAGCCTTGTCCAAGCATGCAAATACCACTCCTATAGAGCACTGTACCATCCCTGTTCACGACGACCGAGGCAGCACTGTAGTCGGGGACACCCTTACTCGTACTTATCCCATGATATGCACAGGCAACCCCTACGCCACGCCTGTATCTCCCCCTGTTTTCTCCATAGAGTTTTCTAAGCTTGTCCCAGCCAGATGCCTCCTTTATCCTGGTGAGGGCTTCAACTATTCCTACAGAGTGGTCTAGCACCTGGCCGCATGTAGTATCCTGGCCTTGCCTCAGGGCATTTTTAAGCCTAAACTCCAAGGGGTCCATTCCAAGCTTCTGCGCTAGAATGTCCATCTGGGACTCAGCTGCAAAATGTATCTGTGGGTCGCCAAATCCCCTAAATGACCCTGAGAAGACCTTGTTGGTGTAGACAGCTCTCCCGTCAACCCAGACGTTTGGGACATAGTACGGCCCTGCAGAGTGGAAGGTCGCCCTCCAAAGCACGTATGGGCCACGGTTCGCATATGCCCCAACGTCCATTGTTATATCAACCTTTACACCGAGAAGTTTTCCGTTTTTATCAACGGCTGAAGCGTACCTTATAATGGCTGGATGTCTCTTATTGCTTGAAACAATGCTTTCCTCACGGTCATACAATAGGAGGACAGGCCGTCCGATGTTATAAGCTGCAACGGCAGCTTTTCCACAGACCAGCGGTCCCATATCATCCTTACCACCGAAAGCGCCGCCGGTAGGCGCCTGTATAACTCTAATCCTGGACTCCTCCAGGCCCAGAACCCTCGAAATAATCCTTCTAACCAGGAAGGGAGACTGCATACTACCTATAACAGTTATCCTCCCAGACTCTGGTATAGCAAGCGCAGCTTCAGTCTCAAGGTAGACGTGCTCTTGATGCCCTAGCCTGTACACGTTTTCCACAGTGACGTAGGCACGCTTAAAAGCTTCATCTACATCCCCCTTCCTAATTCTAGACGTCTCCGCTATGTTCCCATGAGGGTGAATCCTTGGAGCATCCGGTTTAAGGGCTTCCTCAACCGTGAAGACAGCTGGTAGGGGGTCCACATTAACTTCTACAAGCTGGCATGCCTGCCACGCCGAACGCCTACTCTCAGCCACCACTATCGCCACGGGATCCCCTATGAACCTAACCCTCTCATACGCCAGAAGAGGCTGATCTTCAACAGCGTAACCAACCTGATTTTCACCTGGAATATCTTCAGCTGTGTAAACCGCCATAACACCTGGCACACTCAAAGCATCAGAGTCTGAGACTCCGCTGAGGATGCCATGCGGGATCTTACTTCTAACCACCCTGCCATAAAGCATCCCATGAACCTTTAAGTCACCGGTGAACTTTATTCTGCCACTAAGCTTATCCCAAGCGTCGAGTCTTACCATTGATCTACCTATAACCTCAAACTTGCCCGACCGATGCACACACCTCCACCTTACAAACACTTAAACCTTAATCGGGAGTAGTTAAAAACGCTAACATTTATGATTGGTAGGGTTGGTAAGGCCGTCGCTGCTGACAACAGCTGCACCCTCTATCTCTGGAACCATTCTCTGAAGCTCTTTTAGCCTTTTCTCCAGAATATCCTTCGTACTCACAGCCAATTTACCAGGAGCAACCACTAACATATTTATCATAATTCACATAGACTCCAGCTCAAATCGGAGTAACAATTTAGTAGAAGACAATGCAGAGTTCACATATAAGGGACCGACTCAAGTCTAGAATCCCTTCTTAAGCGTACATGTCTAACTTATTTTGAATCCTTCAATCTTCAACTGTCTTGAATACCTGGTCAAGTATGGTAAGCGCCCTTGCCGCCTGATCAGATGTTATTGACAATGGAGGTTGAATTCTAAGTACATTTCCATACATGCCTCCAACGTTCACCAGTAAGCCTCTCTTTTCAGCTTCTTCCCTTATTTTCTCAGCCTTTAAGGGACTTGGCCTTCCCATGTCAACTATCTCCACCCCTATCATTAAGCCTCTCCCCCTGACATCGCCTATGAACCTGTACTTATCCATCTGTTCCTGAAGGCTCTTAAGAAACATTTCCCCGATCTTAGCAGCGTTCTCCCATAGTCTAAGCTCAAGTATAACCTTAATATTTTCAAGGGCTGCCGCAGAAGCTACAGGGTTTCCGCCGTACGTCGACGTATGATCTACGGGGCTAAGCAGCTCTCCTATATCCATGGTTGTCACTACAGCGGATATTGGGAGCCCGCTTGCTATCCCCTTTGCAAGTGTTAAGATGTCAGGTATTATGTTTGACCATTCGAAGCCGAATAGCCTCCCTGTTCGGCCGAAGCCCGTCTGAATTTCATCTATAATTATGACTCCACCCGCGTTTCTAACCGTCTCTGAAACCCTCTCGAGGTAGCCGTCTGGTAGCGGGATTATTCCTCCCTCTCCCATTATAGGCTCAACAATCATTCCTGCGATGTCTCCTGCACCTGTAAATCTGAGAATCCTCTCAAGGTATTCTGCACAGTACAGGCCACACTCAGGGTATTCCTGCTTGAAGAAGCACCTGTAACAGTATGGTGGCGGTATATGTATTACCCCTTGGTGAACATAGGTTGACAGCCCAGCCTTATACTTAACGTTGCCTGTGAGAGCCATTGCATAGGAAGTTCTACCGTGAAAGCCACCCATAAGGGAGATAATATAAGAGCCAGGCCTCCCGCGGCTTGATGCCCTCTTCTTCGAGAGTTTAACAGCGTTCTCGACAGCCTCAGCCCCCGTACTTAAAAACATAACCTTGCAGAGGCTTTCAGGTGTTATATCCACAAGCTTCTCGGCTAGAAGGGCAGTAGGAATAGTATTATAATCCCACGATGTATGCCATACTCTTTCAAGCTGTCTCTTAACAGCCTCTACAACCCTAGGATGGCAGTGGCCAAGATTAACCGCAGCATATCCGGAGTGGCAGTCTATGTATTCCCTACCTTCAGAGTCCCACACCACTGCGCCGCTCGCCCTAACTATAACCAGGCTCCTTCTGCCCTCAATGCTCGATGGAATGATATACTTCTGATATTTCTCGACGATATCACCTGCAGACATTCCTATTACACCTCATAATCGCACCATTCAAGAATAGTCAATGCTAAAACTTTCACTGAGTCGATTAGGTCTTCAACTCTAACCCACTCGTCCGTGGCGTGCATCTGCGTTATTGTTCCAGGGCCGAAAATCGGGGTAGGAGTGTTACCATACTTTATCAGGAACCTGGTGTCCGCAGCCCCATCATGCCCCCTGACAACAGGATTTTTCCCGAGAGCCGTCCTATAACATTCCTCGAGAGTCTTAACGATAGGGTGATCTGCTGGTATCTCAGCTGGCTCCGCGTAGTAGCCCTTAAACTCAACCCTAGGCTTATGATTCCTGAGCCACGGGTCAAGCTCCGAAACCCTAGAAATATACTCTTTAAGCTGATTCTGCGCCTGGCGGGGATCCTCGCATGGTAGTACACCCATCCTTCCCTTCAAGACAGCCCTATCGGCAATGCTACTAGGATAGTTCCCGGCATTAAACATTCCTATGAACAATGCCAGGCTACCCCTGTTGTCAGGGTATAAGGGGTGTCTAATCTCCTGTATTCTTATCTCTTCAAGCTCTGATACTGCCCTATAAACCTTATAGGCCTTATCAATGGCTGGCACAGCCTCCCACCGCCTGCTCATAGAGGCAGTCTTACCTTCAACCTCTATCTCAAACCACATAGACCCTGTTGTAGCTGGCTGTATCTGCATGTCGCTTGCCTCACAGCTAATCCCAGCATCAGCCCTGTAACCCCTCAGTATCGCCGACAAGGTTCCGTGCCCGCTAAACTCCTCATCAACCACATATTCAAGTATGACATCTCCCTTAAGCTTGAATCCCAGATCCAAAACTGTCTTAAGGGCCATCGTGAAAGCCGCAAGGCCTGACTTCATGTCGGAAGCTCCCCTACCATGTAGCTTTCCATCCTTAACCACGCCAGCCCATGGGTCAACACTCCAAGCCTCAGGATCAGCTGGTATAACATCCACGTGGCCATTAAAGAGTAGAGACCTCCCCCCACCGATGCCTTTGTAAAGCCCCACAACGTTCGGCCTCCCCTCGTAACCCATCTCCACAGGAACATAGGCTGGATGCCTCCTAAGCTCATCCCAATCAGGCTCCCAAACGTCAACCTCCAAATCCAAACTCTTAAGATAGCCCTCAATAAACCTCTGAATCTCAAGCTCCTCCCCAGTCACGCTCCTATAAGATATAAGACTTTGGAGGAACTCTATAATTTCGCCTCTCATGTCCTTGACCTTCTCCAACACCTTGTACACAACGCCTCTATCCAAGTAGCATCACCAATTGCATCTCACAATCAACATCTTAAAAACCCATGTATAGGAAAGTTGCAACATGCTAAGAGTATATAACTATCGTAAACCTTTGACAGGTCTACAGACTTTCAGCATCCCTGTCGTTTTTAGAAGGCGGAACTCTGAGCAAGGCCTCTGAAACGGCCTTACTAGCCATCATATAATATCAAAAGTCTGAATCAATTTAACAGATGATGTCAGGCCCAAATGTACCTGGAAGCTTTGCTTAGCTTTTAAAGTGTGCCATGTGAATGGTAATCTTGTTGAAGGCAGCTAGACTCTTCTCCGTCAGAGATATACGGGTCGTTGAGGTAGACACCCCGTATCCTAGCCGCGGGCAGGTTCTCATTAGGATTATGGCATCCTCGATATGCGGCACAGACCTCCATTACTATAGGGGTGACTCCATCCCTGCTAAGATCCCTATAACACTTGGACACGAATATTCAGGAGTGGTGGAGCATGTAGGCGAGGGGGTTAACAATTTTAAGCCTGGAGATAAGGTCTATGGAAGCCCGGTGTCGCCGTGCGGCGGATGCGAATACTGCAAAAGCGGGGCATACCAGCTCTGCACAGGCCGAGTTGGAATAGGAGTCCACGTTGACGGCTGCATAGCCGAGTACCTCCTTGTCCCAAGGGCAGACCTAACCCTGCAGAAAATCCCTGAGGGAACCGGGTTTGAGGAAGCGGCTCTCTATGGTGATCTAGCCTCCACAGCTCTTCACACTGTGGAGAAGGCTGGCGTGAAGCCGGGGTGGAGCGTAGCAGTCCTTGGAATGGGGCCTATAGGTATACTCTCAGCGCTCATCTCACAGAAGCTTGGGGCAAAGGTTGTAGGGGTCAAGATGGGGTCTAAAAAAGTGGAGCAGGCGATGGGTATGGGAATCCGGACAGTTATAAGCATGAAGTCTCCAAACCCGGTGGATAAGCTCCTAGAAATCTCTAAAGGCGGGTTTAATGCTGTGCTTGATACGGCAAGCACACCCGCAAGCATCACACTGGTTATGAAAATAGTAAGGAGAGGCGGGGTTGCCGTGGTTACAGCCCTACACCCTGAAAAAATACCGCTAAACCTCATAAAGCTGACAATGGACGAGATAACGTTAAAGGGGGCACTATGCCCGGCAGGGCCTAAAAGCCTGAAACATGTTGCAGAAACGATTAAAAGGCTTGAAATAGATCTGTCGAAATTCATAACCCACAGGTACACAATCGAAGAGTCACCCCAAGCATTCAAAGATTACGATAAGAAGACTGGCGGAATAATAAAGCCGGTTATCATCTCTACACATTGAGATAGGTGTGTTCTAAATTATATCGCGAGCGACAATAGAAGTAAGTATATGCCATTTCCATATTTTCGTCAAATATTTTAACCATACAGTTTTCTACAGCATTAATCTTACTCTTAAAATACGAGATTGCTAGGCTTAACTGCTGAAAGTTCAGCTCCTCCACAGGAAGAACAATGTATTCCTCTAGATCGGATATGATGAGGCTGGGTATTCTTAGCGTAATATTCCCTTTCGAAGAAGTGACCTTTAATGTATCTGCTGGTTGTAATCCTATTCTAAGCCCATTGGCTTCGATGTTCGTGTATCCTAGCGCTAGTGCGATATTTTTATTCTGTCTTTGTCTTCTTCAAACAATAGGACTTCAACTTCGATATCAGGCTCTTTTGAAATGTTCTGTAGATAGCTTTCTATCTCTTTAAGTGGATTGTTCATTGATGTTAAAAGTAGGAGCTTTATTTTTCCTTGTGTTATGCCTAGCATTTTGGCGTACCATGAACTCATATGGCTTTCTATCCTTATTGGCTTAATGTTAATCTTCCTGATTATTTCCTCAAGTTTCCTTCTGTGCTCTACGAGGCTTTTGAAGTCCGAAATGACTACACTTCTTTCATGTAGAAGTTTTTGTAGAACAAGGCAGGGGTTAACTTCTACTGGCTGGAAGGTTTCAAGGTAGATGTTTGTAGGGCTTGGGATATCTACACTTCTCCACTTTAAATAGTCTCTTAAAGCTCTTAGCACTATCAGTGTTGATTCAGCTGACAAGTTCTTGTATTCAATCCATTTCTGCGAGTCCCAGTTGTAAAGGAGGAAAGGCCATGATAAGCTTCCCAGCTTATCATGTCAACTCTGCTACTTACCGATATGACAACAGAAAGAGGTATATTTACATTTATGTGTCTGGAAGTGCCTGATACTGATCTAGAATACTCTACTAATGGCTTTGAGATTCCGGGCTCAACCAATGAACATAATGAACATAATGAACCATTATTTGTTTATAGGCTAAAGGATCCTGGACGGTATAGTGTAGAGAAGCGTAATTAATAATAGTTCAGCGGTGGACTATTGATAGGTTATTATGGATATAATTGGGGATCTTATCTCATCTCTTGAGGACTGTGAAGTTAGAGATGTACGTGTAGGCGTCTCTTGGACTGGGGTCTGGAGCAGGAACTTAGGAGTTTCAAAAACCTACATCACCGGGTCACATTCATATGTCAAAGACTTTGACAGGCTTACGGAGAAGTCTGCCCTTGAGCTTGCCGAATACGCCTACTCCTGGAATCTTATAGAGGCAGCTATAGGGGTTGCAACCATAAACTCACTAATACAGCCGGAGGGGGATAAAACAAATATATTCGATATTCTACCAGGCATCTGCAGCCAAAAGAGGGTTGTGATAGTTGGAATGTTCCCCAAAAAGTACATTGAAAGAGTTAGGAAGTCCGCTAGCCAACTATACATCCTAGAACTTGACCCTCAGCTAGTATCACCTGAGGAGGGGATCTACCCGGCAACCGCATGCGAATATCTAATACCGGAATCCGACGTAACCCTAATAACCGGTTCAACTCTCATAAACAAGTCTCTTGAGAGGATCTTGGAACTTGCAAAGGGCACCTATACAATTATAGCCGGGCCTTCAACGCCTATGACCCCTATAATGTTCAAGTATGGTGTAGACATGCTTGCTGGGATAAAAATAAGAGATCCCAGGAAGGTGTTAGAGGGGATAAGCAGGACATCAGGCATGATATCGAGGAAAGTCTACGGAGAGGCTGTGGAATACCTAATACTTAAAACCAGAAAATAATAGAGTGATGAATCCTAAGTAGAAAGCCTGGGCTTCACCTCCTGCTATTCGAGGAAAACGATCTCCTTCTCAACGTCTGCTACCTGCCTTATCGTCTCTAGTACTGAGCAGAGCTTGTTCCATGAGAGATCAACAGCCTCCATAACCATCTTCCTATACTCTTCCCCTATTCTAACCCTGTACGTTACCTTAACCCACTTAAATGTTCTTGGGTGTGTTTTCCTTCTCTCTCCTTCAACGGTAACTTCGAGAGAGTAATCATATACCCTTCTATTTTCGAGGTAGGCAGCTATATCGACAGATGTACATCCTGCAAGTGAGAGTAGGAGCAGCTGAACTGGCGATGGGGCTTTTACATCGCGCTTGCTGCTCATAAGTACGTAGCTGCCGTTAGGTGTAAGACCTAGTATTGATAGGCCGCCGATATACCTGGCTGAAACCTTGTACTCGGTCATGAGATGCACCCTATTTTAACAGGTTGGGATACTGGCTCTCAATGAACTTGACAATAGGAATTCCGACAATACTTGTCACTATAAAGCTTCCTATCATTCTACCCAGTAGCAGGGTTAGGAAAACATACAGGCCTGCGTCGGGTACGCAGTAAAACCCTATAAAGGCAACTGTGAACAGGTAGTATCCAAGGGCCTGCCCGCCTATTATAGACAGTGGAACTCTGTATGATACCTTGATTCCTTTGAGCTTCCTCCAAATAAGGCTGCACACTATGCTTGCAGGTATCCAGCCTATAAAGTCTATCCCCCACCCGAAGACCGGGTCGAACTGGCTTGCAGCCCACCGATTAGCCATGCCAGCCATGGAGAGACTAGGATCGATCCTATGAAAACCGGTATGTCTCTGATATCCATCTTCAGCGGCGGTACAGGGGTTTCTATGACAAGCACGTTAAAACTCCTTACTGCAAACGCCATAGCCATGAACACGGCGGCCAGTGTTAACTTTTTCGTAGACATACTTAGCATCAGGCCAGCCTTTAAAATTAAATTTAAAGTTTAAACCGTTGTCAAAAGTCTTCTAAACAGGAGTATCCAAAGCATTACAGCCGAAGCAATAAATGCTAAAACTGACACATATGGGAAACCATGAATGTAAAATACAGCTGAGACGGATGCTAGGAGTAAGAAATAGTCAAGAACGATTCTCCAGTAGAATACGGGTGGAAGAGTAAGTGTACGCAAGGATATATCTACTATCAGGGCTGAGATGACCCCAACAATCACTGAACTGTAGGGGTTCACCCCGTAAATTTTTGACATTCCGCCAGCAGCTAGAACTGTTCCTATAAATATGTAGTCCAGCTCCCTGTATGCCTTCTTAAGCCTTAGCACAGGAATTTCTTTTTTACCTTGAGTGTCAGGATTATTATGGTTTTTCAAACTCCTCCTCTTCTCCCGAGTACCATTTGATGATTCCTCCTACTATTAAAACAGCTCCTAGGGCTATAAGGAAGATTTCCCATCTAAAACCGTACAGGAATGATAGCCCTATTGCTATCAGCGTGAGTCCGGCGATTATATTTCCGTAGAGTACTGACCACTTCCTCCTCTTCTTTTCTTCTTCCATGGCTACACCCTACTGGTAGTGTTAAGTTTACAATTTAAAATTTACATTATGAATCTTCTTAGAAAGTATAGGTATAAACTTCTTCTAAAGCGATTCCCTGACGTCACGCCTCTAAGAATTTTTAGAGGCCTCCTGTAGAACTTTTTGTAACAGTAGGATCTAAGCGCCCTTAGTTCTTCTACGGATAGGCTGTTGGACCTCATGACGAAGTGTGCGAAATCATACTTGGACAGGTCATGCTCCACGATAAGCCCCATCTCTCCTGCCATTCTGTAGAGCTCGGTTCCCGGGAAGGGAGTAAGCGGCGTGAATATTGCGAAGTCGGGGTCTAACTCTACTGCAAGCTTCAGCTTCTGCTTTATGCTTTCCCTGGTCTCCCACCACCCGCCAAGGATGAACATAGCCTGGCTTATGATATCATACTGTTTGAGAAGTCTGAAGGCCTCCTTAACCTGACTTATACTCAAACCCTTATTGTAGGCTTCAAGCTCACGGTCTGACGCGGCTTCAACCCCTATAAGGATCCAGAATAGCCCAGCATCCTTCATCAAACCGAAAATATCTTTATCCCTGAGTATTAGGTCTGCACGGCCCTCGAACCCCCACCACACATCCAGGCCCCTTTCCCTTATCTCCTTGCATATCTCAACTATCCTATTCCTGTCCAGGTTGAACGTGTCATCCCCAAACCATACTATATCTTTACCATATCTATCTTTGAGGTGTTCCATCATGTCCACGACTCTCCGTGCACTGTGCGCCCTCCATTTACCCCTCCACAGTACTCTCTCGCTGCAAAATATGCACCTGTAAGGGCATCCTCTGCTTGAGACTAGCATTGTAACCCTATCGCCCCACGCTACAAGCCTATACTTCTCCATGGGTAAAAGGTCGAAGGCCGGCATCGGGAGGCTGTCCAAGTCCTCTATAAGCGGTCTGTCACCATTATATACAGGCCGCCCATCCCTCCTGTAGGCCACCCCCCTAACCTTCCAAGGCTCTCTACCAGACTCGAGAGCTGTAAGGAGTTCAGCCGTGGTTATCTCGCCTTCTCCCACCACCACGTAGTCTAGATGGGGGCATTCAGTCAGCGCCTCCCTATAGTTCAAGGTGAAATGCGGGCCTCCAGCAACTGTATACTCTACACCCAGCTCCTTAGCCATCTTGAATACTCTGTAAGCCTTGTACACATGGCAGGTTTCACCACCTACGCCTACAACGTCAGGATGTGTGCTTCTAAGCCTCTTTTCAAGCCCATCCCATCCTATCTTTTCAGCGTTGCAGTCTATAATGCTAACATTATGCCCCCTCTCCCTGAGGTATGCCGCAACATACGCCAGGCCAAGTGGAGGCATCACGCTTTCCCCAAGCAGGTCCCATAGACCTCTCGGTGGGTCGACAAGGGTAACATTCATCGAATTATTTCGAGGGTATGCTTAAATTTAGAGTTGCATCCGAGACGATTATATTAGAATCCAAACCTAAAGTCTAAATGTTGGGGAGCCTCGAGGACGCAATAATAGGAAAAGCCAGGCTTGAAGACTATAGAAGGGCTCAAGATAACCCTGCCAGAAGCCAGGCCGAAGTGTTAGAATCACTGCTGAAAGCCTACGAGAAGACTGAGGCGTGGTCCGAGAAAGCAGGGGAGGTTAAGGATCTTAAGTCCTACAAGCTGAAATTTAAAGTCTTAAGGTATAAGGAGTACAAAAGTATTCTTAGAAATATTCTTCAGGGCCGGTGGAAAGCCGGTTTAGACTCAGCCCCATTATACTATGCCGCCAGCTCCAGGACTCGGGGTCCGCCGAAGCTTATACCCGTAACCACAAGGGACCTATCAGATAGAATAGTTGTCTCAGCAAGAGCCCTAGCACTATATGGCCTCTCAACAAGCTTCGAATACCTAGCGGGCTACGTTCTTTCCCTCCATCCACCGAGCATCCAGGGGCTTGCCGGGAAGGCTGAGTCTAAGGCTCCTTACGGGCATATCTCAGGAATGCATGCAAGACTAATAACTCCTGCTTTCAGCCTTAAACAGATACCTACACCTGAACTTGTGGACCGGCTTGGGCTGAAGATTGGAAGAAAGTGGTGGGTAAAGCTCTACAACATGGCATTAGGGGAGTCAGCCGGCAAAGAGGTCTCATTCACGGTTTCATCCCCCATTCCACTCTACATGCTCGCCCGATACGTGGAAAGAAGGATAAACAGGAAGGTATCCAGCATGTTCGACTTTAGCGTAATATTCCTCTCCGGAGTTCCCGACATCCACATGGTATACAAGCCATTCCTCAAACATTACTGGAGGAAAGCCGACGTGGTCGAACTCTACGGTGCCTGCGAGGGAGCCTTCGGAGTCCAAGAGGGGCCTACGCTGGGGCTTAAGCCCATGTATGACATCTACTTTTACGAAGTTAAATGTGGGGGAAAGGTTAAACCACTATACATGCTGGAAAGAGGCCAGCATGGAAGCCTGATAGTCTCAACAAGCGTACTACCACGATACGAAATTGGAGACATAGTAGTATCCCTTGGGAAGGGAAAATTTAGGGTGCTAGGGAGAAACACTCTTCAGGGAAGGCTTAAAGCATTTATCCCCTATAAGATTCTCTCATGCTTTGCACCACAGTTACATGTCTAAAAACCGCTTACACTTAAGCATACACGGTAGGTTACCATTTCCAGCTTAAAGGTAAAATTATAGTTTAGGCAGGGGTAGACGTTACGTGAACCATCTACCCCGTGTTTTCATTGGGTCAAGCCCATTCATAGGGGCTGGACAGTTCGGCCTCCGAGCGTTGGAATATTACAGGAAATTCTATCTGCAGCCTAGAAACATCGTAAAGGTTGTTTCAGCGGCGTACAAACTGGGAGTAAAGGGATTCCAGCTTCTACCCTTCAAGCCTCTAGTGGTAGCCGCCAAAAAATTGAAGCTGGAGAATGAATGTCCAGAGCACATAGTTGGTACTGTAGGCTGTAATGATTACAAATCGGAAATTGACGTCCTTAAGGGTCTTGAGGCTAAAGCCTGCCTGGTGCACGCGTCGATAACAGATAGCCTAAAGGCCACTCGAATTCTTGAGGTTTACGATGTAATAAGGGAAGAGGGGATGAGCTACGGGCTTGTTACCCATAGGCCTGGAAGACTTTTAGAATGGCTAATACGATCCAAGCTTGAATGCCCAATACTCTTGCTTCCACTAAACAAGATTGGATATATGGCTGATATGCCTTTCAGAAGGATCGTCGAGCTAATATCCATGTTTAAAGGTATCGTTCTGGCGAAGAAAGTGCTTGCCGCTGGGAGGCTGAAGCCAAAAGAGGCTTTAAACTTCATATCTCATGTCAACAAGGTTCACGGTGTAGTAATCGGCGCGTCATCGGAGTCTGAGGTTGAAGAAACATTTAGAATAGCTCTAAACATCTACGAAGGACATAATGTAGGGGCCGCACCCCCCATAGGTTTAGACTTAGGATTTCAGTAGCCCATGTATACATAGAATTTACATATTATTCAAGTTTACTATTTAAACATAACAGATAAAATTTCTTTGCTAGTTAGTTTTATATGTTAACTGATATGTAAGCCACCCTGAAAAACTATGGGATAGAGTTAGAGGATGAGTTTAGGGAGGCTGAAAGGGAGCTTCACGTTTCACCATTTCCTGAGAAGATGATGGGTGAGAGGACGAGGAGGCTGAAAACAGCGGCAGAGGAGCTGGGATACAATGTAAAACCAATGCCTAAATTCATAGATTTCTCTAAGTGTAGAAGTTGCGGCATGTGTGTTACTGGTTGCAAGTACGGAGCTAAATGGTCAAGTCAGATGTACATTTGGGATGTATTTAGGGCAGGCGCAAGAATGCTTTTAAATACCTCCGTAGACGAGGTTTTACATTCCGGAGGAGAAGTCAAAGGAGTTAAGGTGCATGGTGCTAAAGGATCATACGAGATTGAGGCTAAAAATGTAGTACTGGCGGCTGGAGGAATAGGTACGCCTATTATTCTTCAGAAATCGGGCTTAACCAACGCCGGGGGAAACCTATTCGTCGATCTATTCGTTAATACCTACGGGATGATGGGCAGTAAAATGGAGGAGGAAGCTGGCATGGCAACACTAATAGATGAATTCCACAGGAGGACTCAGGCGTGGTGCACGCTGACGGCACCATAAGTAAAAGTGTTACAAGTAAAGATGATGAGAGATTAAGGAGGGGAATCCAAATATCAAAGGACATACTTGCCAGTGCAGGGTCTAATCCTAAGTCCATATTCACAACAGGAGTTAGAGGCGCACATGTCGGCGGAACGGCCGGAATAGACCGTGTTGTGAACAGCGAGCAAGAGACGGAGATAAGCCGGCTCTTCGTGTCAGATGGTAGCATCCTTCCAAAAGCGCCAGGTGTACCTCCAGTCCTAACAATCATAGCCCTCTCAAAGAAACTCGCACACAGGATAGCATCCGAGTACCACAACTAAAACCTCTATGCAGGGTTTAGTGGATGGGAAAGTATAGTAAAGCTAGGCGATTCCTGTAAGCCTAGCTACCAGCTTTAAACCCGCATATGAAAGGGCTAGGCCTAAGACTGTAGACAGTATGGGTACATGGTGGGACACCTCTGAGTACAAGTAGGCGAGAGGCGTGTAGACGGCGATGCCTAGGATGAAAGCTCTCAACCCTCTCTTTACATCTGGTGATGCGATGAGTAGGCAGGTGGCAAGCCACATGGATACTCCGACGATCATCAGCCAGTCCATGTAGAACAGGGGCGGTAGTAGGCGTATCTTCAACTCCCTAAGAAAACCGACATGGCATGTGTGGGTATCATTGAAGCTTAAGAGCCCCGGCGGCCTTGGCCATAGAATCCCAACCCATTCATCCCCTTCTTTAACCTCAACCCATGCGTGATCTAAGCCTACAACGACCCTAGCATGGTATCCCATGTCTCTGAGAATGCTGCAGGCTAGGATTGCTCTTCCGTCGCAGTCCTCACAGCCAGCCCTTAGGGCTTCGGCTGGTGTGGGCCAGTAGTCAGCTGTATTCCAGTTTAGATAGTCAAACTGGTAGGGGAGCATCTCATATATCTGTTTTTCAAACACTTCCCAGCTGGAGAAGCTCACATTAATGTAGACAGGCTCTACAAGGGCTGAGGGCTCCCAGTACCTAGGGCACTGCTGTAGAAGCCTGTACGGGTTTGGGCTTAGGAAGAGTATGCTTACGGCTAATACTACTACTGATCTGCGGGGCTTCCGTAGCGACAACGCGAATACGGCGGCTCCTATGAATGCTATGACAAGCGTGTAGAGTCTAATGTATAAGCAGACAGCAGATAATGGTATATAGGCTAATATGGATGCGAGTGTAGTGCCCCGGCCTTTGGTAAACATCACATGCCTCTTACCAGAAATTAGCTTAATAGCCTATGGTCATGAGGCTGCAGGCTAGACAGGTAATGGTAGGATTACAGTAACAATGTTATCTAAACTTTATCATCTATTAAGGCGCGGCTACCCTGGTGATTATAGTGGATGCTAAACCCAAGTTTCCATATGTACTTTCACTGTTCGATGGTGCGGCGGAGCTAATAGTAGGTTTAGCTATGTTGATAACTGCATGGGACAGTGACTCCGCGCTCGGCTTCATTATTGGTCTGCATTTCACCATTGTCAATGCTATAATCATCTTAGGGGCTGTGCTTCTCTACAGAAATCCTACGGCGGCCAAATTTTGGGCGTAATAATAGTAGTGTTATCAACCGTGATGTTGAATCCTGCGAATATTTCGTCGATGGGAAAGTTTTCATTTTACTGTTACCGAACGTGTTAAGCCTAGCAGGAGGGATTCTAGCGATTAAATGGAGGTCAAAGATGTATGGCACCCCGAAGCTGGCGGTTACAAGGTCTAAGCCTAGAGCGGCGTTTGCGGTTACGCTGATTGGGGGATTAGTTGAGCTTCTGATGCATGCGGGACCGATGCTCGGACTAAATTTCCTGCCTCAATCAACTTTAACAGGCTCATCTCCATGTTAATACTGTGCAACATCTTCGCGGACCTGGTAATTATAGCTGAAGCCATAGCCCTCTACAAGTATCCTGGGAGAGCGGAAGACCTTGGGATAATGATCCTTATATCTCCGGTTATCGTTGGGCCGAAACCGTTATGCTTTACTGGGGGGATCCTGGCACTTATATGGAAGCCAAAGGCCCCTGAAGGAGCTTCAAAGCCTGTATGGAACAATGCGAGTCGTGAAAGCGTAGCATCCGGGTACACGGCTGCCTCCGCCGGGTGTTCAATGTAGCATCGTAAAAGGTTACTGCACTATACCGTATAGGGGCGTAGCCGTAGGCATACAGGGTAGAAGGGCCTGGCGGCCTGTTCTACCCCTTAACAGTATTGAAAATGCTATTGTTATGAGGACTATAGAGAATATTTTGGCCACCATTTCTGGTTTAGACTTGTAGGCGAGTTTTGACCCGCACTGTGCCCCGAGGAATATTCCAGGCGCTATTGCCAGGGCGTATATTGGATTTACATTTCCAAGGTGTATGTGTCCCATTAGCCCCCCTATCGAGGTTATCATTATCATAAATGTCGATGTTGCCACTGCATTATGTACCGGCATTCCGAGGAAGGTGAGTAGCGGCACTTTTATCACGCCTCCACCAATTCCGAAGAATCCCGATGATAAGCCTGCGATGAAGCTTAGTGGAAGCGCAACCGACAGGTTGATCCTGTACTTAGGGTCTCTGGTCTCTTCCCCCTTTCTCCTACTCTGAGAAACCCACATGTAAGCTGACAGGGCAAATAATAGTATGGTGTAGGCTTTCTTCATCGTCTGGCTGGCTGTTATTCCTGTAAGTCTAGAACCCACGTAGCCCCCTGGGAATAAGGATAATTCGAGGATTAAACCTATTTTCCAGTCCACCAGGCGTTTACGGGCGTAGGCTATCGCCGAAGATAGACCTGTAAAGAAAACCACGGCGAGACTAGTTCCAGCTGCCATGTGCGGGTCTATCCCTATAAGGATCAGTGTTGGGCTGATAATAGATCCTCCCCCTATCCCAACATAGGCACCAATGCAGCCGACCACCAAGCCTAGGAAAACCAAGCCGACATAAAACAAGTCCAAATCTGCAGCCCTCCACTATAGAAAACCAGAAAAATAAAATCATATCGCTCATGCAAATGGAGCCAGCCTATAGCTCCCAAGCACTACTATATTTATAGTGTGGCACCTCAAATATGTGAGGATCCTAGCATTCTCAGACGTGAGGATCCTAGCATTCCCAGGAGCTGGGGTACAATGTTAAGCCCATGCCTAAATCCGTGGATTTCTCAAAGTGTAGAAGCTGCGGCATGTGTTACCGGTTGCAAGTATGGAGCTAAATGGTCCAGTCAGACGTACATTGGAGACGCATTCAAGGCTGGCGCAAAGATGATCCTGAATACCTCTGTTGAAAGGGTTTTACATTCAGGGGGAGAGGTAAAGGGAGTTAAGGTCCACGGTCCCCAGGAGGTATACGAGATTGAAGCTGGAAACGTCATACTATCCGCAGGAGGGATAGGGACACCCATTATTCTCCAAAAATCAGGCTTAACCAACGCTGGGGGAAACTTATTCGTTGACCTCTTCGTCGACACTTACGGGATGGTAGACGATAAAATGGGAAATGAGGCCGGCATGGCAACACTAATAGACGAGTTCCATAGTGAACACGGATTTATACTCTCTCCAGTCCTAGATACGCCTCTCCACATGTTTCTGTACCTACCAATACTCCGTAAATCTATCGCCCTAAGGAGAGAAAGGCTGTTGGGCGTTATGACTAAGATTTCGGACGAAGATTCAGGAAATGTAGACGCTGATGGCACAATAAGAAAGACTGTTACAAGGAGCGACGGGGAGAAACTGAGGAGGGGAATTCAGATTTCAACTGACATAATCGCCCATGCAGGGTCGAATCCTAAATCCATATTCACCACAGCTGTCAGAGGGGCACATGTTGGAGGAACAGCTGGGATAGGACGCGTTGTAAACAGAGAGCAGGAGACTGAGATAAGCCGGCTCTTCGTGTCAGATTGTAGCATCCTCCAAAAGCGCCAGGCGTACCTCCAGTCCAAACAATCATAGCTTTCTCAAAGAAACTTGCACATAGAATAGCATTCGAATACAGCAACTTGTAAATCTTGGGTAAAAATGTTATCTAAAATTTATCATTTCATGGGATGGTTGCCCCTGTGGGAGGTAGTGAACGCTAAACCTAAGTCTGAATTCGCACTTTCACTATCCGGCGGGGCAGCAAGGCTAGTAATAGGAGCGGCTATAATTATTATGGCAGCAACCTACATTTCTGGCCTTGGCTTCTCCTTTTGGCATGTATTTAACCCTTATCAATGCTATTATCAGCTGAAAGCTAATAATACTACTATTACCACCTGAAAGGCTAAATCCCAAAACAATCTTTAGCTTGGCCTTTACACCGGAGTCTACACGTCGCCTTCTATTCTCTTTTCTGTATTACCATGTGAAACTTTACACTCACCATTAAGAAGAGGATAAAGTAAACGATAAGCCCAACAACCGAAGCTGTTAGGCCGTAGTACTCTACACCTTTTATTCCGGCTCTTACAAGGTCCATGGAATATGACAGTGGAGACAGCGCCGCCAACGTCCTTCCCCATGCTGGTAGCTGTTCTATGGGGATGAATACTCCACTTATGAATAGGAGTGGTATTCTCACGAAGTTTAGGGGCATCATCACCTGGCCTGGGTTCTGTGTTGGGATACTTGCGAACATAACTCCCATACATGAGAATGTCGCGGATGAGAGGGTTATGGCTAACGCAAGTTTTAGCGGGCTTACAATGCTCATCCCTACGAGCAGGCCTATTACTACCGGTATCAGGGATGTCAGCGCACCGTATGTTAGGCCTGCAATCGTCTTCCCAATCAGGATTGCCTGCAGTGTGACTGGGGCTGTCAGGAACCTGTCAAATGTCTTAGTCCTTCTCTCCATAGGTATTGTCACCGGTCCTATGGAAGAGGATGCAAAGAGTGGGGTTATCGCTATGAGGACTGGTATTGCTTTATCCACGGTTACTCCTCTACCTGCGATGTAGGATAGGAACATTGAGAGTGGAAACAGGAATCCGAACATCACCGTGCCTGGCTTGGCGTAGTACACCTTTATGTCCTTCTCCGCAACAGCAAGCCCGACAGATGCCTCCCTTAAGAGTCTACTCATAGCCTGCCACCTCTCACCCTATTTCTGTCAGTTCTAGGAATATGTCTTCCAAGCTGGGTTTCACCGTATTTATAGATACTATTTTCAAGCCCTGCTTCCAGGCGAAGTCGCATACCGCCCTCACCACCTCTGAAGGATCAGATGTGTAAATTCTATACTTATCTCCCTCCTTTACAACCCTTAACGGTTCTTGGAGCTTTCTAAGATGCTCTTCAACCCATCTTCCGGTCTTGTCGAACGATACTACCACCGACTGTAGCCTTCTCGCCCTGTTCTTAAGCTTTTCCGGGGTATCTACAGCCACTATTCTTCCTTTGTTTATTATTGCTATTCGCTCGCACATTATATTTGCTTCCTGCATGTTATGTGTTGTTAGAAATATTGTTAGACCCCGCCGGTTTAGAGTTCTTATGAGGTCTCTTATCTTTATAACGCTTTGAACATCTAGGCCTGTGGTAGGCTCATCTAGGAATAAGATGGAAGAATTGTTCATCAGAGCCATCGCGATGCATAGACGCCTCCTCATCCCCTTCGACAGCCTACCCGCAGGCTCAAGCTTTTTCTCCTCAAGATCAAAGAGTTCGAGAAGGCTTTCCGCCCTCTTCCGCCTCTCATGTCTCGGTATTCCATAGAGCTTTCCGGTAAACAGAAGGTTCTCCCACGTCGTCAGTTCAACATAAACGTTTGATATGTCCGGGACCACTCCTATATGCTCCTTTGCCTTGACAGCATCAGCCTGTATGTCATAGCCCATTATTCTTGCCGTCCCTTCGGAAGGCTTTGACATTCCCGTCAGCATCCTTACAGTTGTCGTCTTACCTGCACCGTTCGGCCCCAGAAACCCGAAAATCTCACCTTTCGGGACCGTAAAGCTAATATGATCAACTGCTAGAAACTTTCCATACCACTTTGTAAGCCCATAAGCCTCTATTGCCTCGGTCAAGCATGTACACCCCGCTATTACTGTGACTGTTCAAGCTCTCTAATCTTACTCTCAACATACTTCAGTCTTGCCTTAAGCACTTCCCTAATACTTTTCAGGATGGATAGGACAGCCTCCCTATCCCAGCCTGTAAGGCTCTCGATGTCGAGCATAGGAAGGTCCATTCCAGACGATATCACTCTTAAAATCCTAGGGTGTGGGGGTACATGCCTGAACAGGCATCTGAAATATCTACCTGCAAAGCTAAGGCTCTCTTCAAGGGCAAGTAAGCTTTCCCTTAGGGCTTCCTCGCCCCGCGGTGTTATATGATAATATTCACGCTCATCCCTAACCTCAGTCCTTATTAGGCCTCTACCCTCCAGCCTTCTCAAAGCCGGGTAAATCGTGCCTGTTTTAGGCTCCCATACACCCTTAAACTCTTCTTTGAGCTTCTTGATGATCTCGTAGCCGTAGAGTGGCTCTCTTCTGAGTTGTAGGAGTATCAAGAGCTCTATAGGACTTACTCTTTTCCACCTCCAAAGCACACCACCAACACACATTGTAGACCCCTACTATGTAGATGTCTACTATAATTTAAAGATTACTGTGATATATGCAAGGGCGAAAACATTTCATAAATCATTTGAAAAGAAATCAGTGCCAGAGGAGAAAATATTCTTTAGGGATCCTACTCTTAGACTTTCTCTCCTCATGGAGTAGAACGAACGATCTATACTCATCATTCGTAAATATATCTATATCCTCTTGATTTCTTTGATAAGCTTCTTGCATAACTTGAGTGTTTTTGTAGCCCTTTGTACAGCGTCTATCGCATCCTCCTTGCTTATAACCTCGTCTGGGGATAGGAAAGCCTCCTCCCCTCCGTAAAAACTTATTTCCCTCTTTTTAGCAAGAGCTTTACTTGATTCACGTAAAAACCCTATTTCAGCTCTAAACCATTGGGGAAACCTGTCCTTAACCGCATCTAGGACATCTGAAACGTCGTGTACTTTAGGATATTCTATTCCGACAGCTTTTAGAACAGCCTTTAGGGACAGTTCAACACATTCTTGACTTAGCCTTACCGCGTAAGGGTGATTGCTTTCCAGAAGGGCGTCTTTGGCATCTTCAATCCTAGCTTCGGCCTGTCGGAGGTATGACTTAGCGATTTTAAGCAATCTCAACCTTTTCACCAAACTTGTAGTCTGGCTTTAGGTCCCAGTACCAATGCTTCCTATCTAGGATCACCCGTTTCGCTCCCTGCCTTAACAGCCTACCTCTAAACTCCAACAACACCGCCTCAAGGAATCCATTCCTATCGTAAATAATTGCCGCCTCTTCCGTTAAATCAAGGAAAAGCAGCGGCAGTCTCTGAGCCTCATCCCTCCTTAAGGGGTAGAAGCTGAGTGACGTATATATCCCATGCTTCCTAAGCCATTTAAGCTCCTCAAGTTCATCCTCCAAATGATATAACTTATCTATTCTGGAGGCTAAGCTTCCCTTCAGCGAATCCGAGACTATGAGTATGTCAACATCGCTGTAGTTGGATGCTGATCCACGAGCCACAGATCCGTAAACGGCGAAGGACTCCAACTCTATGGTTTTTAAAAGAGCCCTCAGACAATCAAGTATAAGCTTAAGATATTTTTCAGAAGCAACCCTCTCAACGTTTTTCACGGCCCCTGAGGCCATAAAGATGAAGTTTTCAGGATCTAAAAGTCTATAAAGCCTAGGTTTTCCCCGTTTAAAAACTAGTAGAATTCTTTTAGAATGGAGCTTACTGAATGCGACGGAAAGCTTGTTCTCACTAAATGATAGGAAATCCCTAGCTTCGGAGAAGGTGAAGGGTTCTTGACCGAACTTTAAGTAAAGCTTCGAATAACATTCACCAAGCCACCTGGGAATCCACATCCAATCTCTTAACAAATCAGTAACCCTAATAATTTATTAACTTTATCTGCTGGGAGGAAAATACGCTGAGTGGAGAGATCTAAACCTTGATATGGTCACGAGAAAATATTATAAACCATTGGAACTTCACCTTTCAAGCAGCGAGAAGGACGAGCTTGTATCTCCTTAAAGCCCGAAGACTTATATTTAAAATGTGGAATGTCGAAGACTACATAGACCTGTTTGAATCAGGTGAAATGAGGCCTTCATCCAATTACAATGGGACTATTGTGAAATGATAAATGGTTCGGCTGGTGTAGGGCGGTAGATTTCTTTAGTCTAACATTTTACCGTTATAAAAGTAGAGTAGATGCGGAACTTCTATTGGAAACCTTTAAGAGTAAAGCATCAAGGTTTAGGGCTTAGGTTCTGGTGTATAGTGACAAGTTATCTATATTTTGAATCATGTATATACATGTTTTCACATTTTCACGTATCAACATGATATATATAGATTAACATTAACCTTCTGTTGTACTACGATAAGTAACCTGTGGTTCAAAAACTCTTAAGGCTTTCATATCCTGTGTAGATTTGAGGAGGTATGGCTGATATAGCTCTAAGACATGGTTTTATAATTACTATGGACGCCAATAGAAGGCTAATCGAGGACGGGACGGTAATCGTTGAAGATGGAAGGATAACTTTCGTTGGGGAGTCGGATAAGGCTTCTGAGCTTTATGGTGAGGCTGACCTTGACATAGATGCTTCTAACAAGATAATAATGCCGGGCATGGTTAACGTGCATAATCACATGCCGGTTTATCATTTAAGAAACCTGAGGGTGACCTATCCTCCACCTGGTATGGCTACTGTCGATAAGTTCGGAGATCTACTTACAAGGGTTTACTGGCCAAGGTTTGAGGAGACAGCCACACGCGAAGAAGCCTACTATGGAGCTCTAGCCATGTCAATGGACATGGTTCGGGCTGGTGTTACAACAACCTCGGATCTGATGGAGGTTCCAAACGATATTCCGGAAGCCCTGGACTGGGAGGCGAAGGCGGTGATGGAGGTTGGGATTAGGGCTGTAATCTCGTTCGAGGCAAGCCAAAGGCTGGGGGTGGAGCATGGCTATAAGGGGCTTGAAGCGAACCTAGAGTTTATCAGGAAGTGGAATTCTAAGCCAGATTCAAGGATTAGAGGAATGTTCGGGGTTCACGCTCCATTTTCAAGCTCACCAGAGTATTTCAGGAAAGTTAGAGAGCTGTCTGATGAGTACAAAGCAGGCATCCAACTGCACGTGGCCCAAAGCCCATACGAGGTTAACCTAATAAAGAAATGGTATGGGAAGAAGGGATCTATAGACTTCCTCCACAGCCTCGGCTTCTTAAAGCCTGACGTGATAGTTGCGCACTGCATCTACGTATATGAGGACGAGCTAAACACAATACAGAGGACAGGGATAAACGTGGCCTTCAACGTAAAAAGTAACATGCGCGGCGGACACGGCATTGCACCCGTCGTAGAACTATTACGTAGAGGAGTTAATGTTGCCTACGGGCTAGACGGCGGCTGGTCAGACATGTTCGAGTTTATGATGATATCAACATACCTGTTGAGAGTACACCATCTAGACAGGAGCCTAATAACACCAATGCAGGCTTTAGAGATGGCCACGATAAACGGAGCTAAGGCTTTGGGGTTAGACCATGAGATAGGAAGCATCGAGCCTGGCAAGAAGGCGGATATAATAGTTATCGACATAGATAAGCCCAGATTTCAGCCTGTAGAGGACAAGCTTAGCCTCGTTGCAAATTATGTCCGGGGATTCGACGTGGAGTACGTTTTCATAGACGGGGAACTCGTCTCTGAGAAAGGAAGAATATTAAAGGTTGATGAGGAAGAGGCGTACAGGAAGATTGAGGAGAACGCATACAAGTTCAGAGAGAAGGCTGAGGAAACACCAGTCTCACCGCCCTGGGAGCCACCCTGGATGAGTGGTTGAAATGCCGGTCTACATTTCAATAAGCCCGCTAGAATGTGTAGGCTGCAAAATATGTATGCTGGCGTGTACTGCCGAGAACCTCGGCGTATATAAGCCTACATCCTCAGCTATAACGGTTGTAAGACTCAAAGAGGGGGATTACATCACTACATGTAAGAACTGCAATAAAGCCCCCTGCATAGACGTATGTCCGACAGACGCACTGTACAGAGAGAACAACATCGTACAGCTAAGCCAGGAAAAGTGCATTGGCTGTGGGCTCTGCATAGTGGCGTGCCCGTTCGGAGCAGTAGCCTATTATAATGGGAAAGCCTTTAAGTGCGACCTTTGCGGGGTGTGCATTGAAAAATGCCCTGTTAAAAAACTAAAAGTTACCGACAGCTGGGATCATAGAAAAACAAAGCTGTGGAACACCATGATTGAGATAGCGGGAGATATCCAGCTGGGTGTTTAAATGTACGGCTGGACTGGGAAAACCCTATTTATAGACCTCTCCAAGGGGAAAGTTGTACTGCAGGAATCCAGTCGGGAAAACCTTAGACTCTACCTTGGAGGCAGGGGAATAGGATCAAGAATCCTATACGAAACCACAAACCCGGATGTCGATCCATATTCGCCAGATAACTACCTAATATTCTCGGTAGGCCCGCTTGTCGGGACAAGGTTCCCGGGATCAGGCCGCTACTCCGTAACAGCAAAGTCACCCCTTACAGGTATACTTGGAGACGCCAACTCAGGCGGTTACTTTGGACCAGAGCTGAAGTATGCAGGTTTTGACGCCATCGTCATAGTGGGGAGAGCTGAAAAGCCTGTGTACATAATGATATTTGACGGTGAGGCTGAGATAAGAGACGCCTCTAACCTGTGGGGCCTAGACACATGGGAAACCGAAGATAGAATAAAGGAGTCCACCCTCCCAGGCGTTAGGGTTGCATGTATAGGGCCGGCAGGGGAAAACCTGGTGAGGTATGCTGGTATAGTAAATGAGAAGTACCGGCTGGCTGCTAGAACAGGTGTAGGAGCTGTAATGGGGTCTAAAAGGCTTAAGGCGGTAGCAGTCTCAGGTGAAGGCATGGTTGAAGCTGCCAACATTCGAAAGTTTGAGGAGGTATGCGACAAAGCCTCAGAGCTCATAATGGAGGCACCAGGCTACGAGTATTTCTCCAGGTATGGAACCCCATCAATAGTTGACAGGGCGCTACTGGCAGGCAGAATCTCAACTGGGAATAGGCAGACCTCAATATTCCCCGAGGGAGAGCTATTATCTGCTGAGGAGCTTGACTCCAGGTACAAGGTTAAGGATAGGGCATGCTTTGCATGCCTTATCCACTGCAGTAACTATGCCATGTTTGTGAGCGGCTCCAAATGTGTAGGGGGAGAAGGGCCAGAATATGAAACCCTAGTATGCCTCGGTTCAAACTGCTGGAACTCAGACCTCGCTTCAATAATAGAAATGAATGAGCTATGCAATCGCCTTGGCCTCGACACCATCTCGACCGGTGGGACGATAGCGTGGGCTATGGAGTGCTACGAGAAGGGAATAATAACAAGGGAGGATACAGGGGGTATAGACATCCTGTGGGGTGACAGCGAAGTCATGATAAGACTCATAAAGATGATAGCTAGGCGTGAAGGATTCGGGAACGTGCTGGCTGAGGGCTGTGCAAGAGCCTCAAGAAAGTTTGGAGAGGAAGCCTCAAGATGTGCTATGCATGTTAAAGGTATGGAGCTTCCGGCGGTAGAGGTTAGGGGGGCAAAGGGATTTGGCCTGGGGCTTGCAGTTGCAAGTAGAGGAGCAGACCATCTAAGGGCCCTAGTAAACTTTGAACTTATAGGCTTCCCCCCGGAGCTTGGGGAGAAACTCTATGGAAGCCCTGACTCAGTTGACCCCCTCTCAATAAGAGGAAAAGCGCCTATGGTTAAGTATCACGAGGATCTTGGGGCTGTACTAGACTCTGTAATCGCCTGCAAGTATACCTTCTTTACCTTCTACACATTATCAGCGGAGCTACTGGCAGAGGCGCTAAGCCATCTAACAGGTGTAGAGTTTACTGTTGAAAAGATTATGAGGATAGGTGAGAGGATAATAAACTTGGAGAGGCACTACAATAATCTCCACGGGATTACAAGGAAGGACGACCAGCTTCCAAGGAGGCTTCTAGAAGAGCCTCTACCAGAGGGTGGCCTTAAAGGCCAGACTGTAGAGCTTGACCCCATGCTTGACGAGTACTACAAGCTTAGAGGATGGACCAGTGACGGAATAGTCCCAGAGGAAAAGCTTGTAGAACTCAAGATAAAGGTTAAGGGTGAATAGTAGATGGTAGATCTGACCGTAACCATAGAAAGGGGGTTAACCCTTGAATATCCCCTTGTAGTTTTTCCAGGACCTCTCACAAGAGACTGTACGGCGGCTAAAAGACTGTTAAACTTTAAGATCGGAGCGATAACAATAAAAACAGTCAAAGCAAGAGCCATGGATACACCAAAGCCTAACATGTACCATTTCAGCGGGGGCCTGATAAACTATGATTGGTCAGCCCCGTCAATAGACATGATTTCCCGTGAGCTTCCTCAGCTAAAGGCTGAGTCCAACAAGCCAGTATTTGTCAGTGTGCTAGACATGGATCCTGAAAAGACAGCCTGGATGGCCGGGATACTTCAGGATGCGGGTGCAGACCTTATAGAGATTCCGATCCCCTCAACCATAGGTGAAAAATGGATTACTCATACGGTCAAAGCAGCACTTGAGAAAGTCAGCGTGCCATTGGCTGTCAAGGTGGGCCCGCTAACCCCTATGTCCCATGTGAAGGCGGCTGTTGAGGCAGGTTGTAAGGTTCTATCCGGAATCAATACTATAGGCCCTGGCCTGCTTCTTGATATAGAGAATAGGAGGCCGGTGCTCGGGGCAAAGTACGGTTATGGATATGTAAGCGGGCCCGCGTTGAAGCCGATCGCCCTCAGGGTTGTAAGCGAATTATACAGGAGCTTTAAGAATCCAATCATAGGTGGAGGAGGGATTTCGAACGGAAGAGATGCCGTTGAGATGGTTATGGCAGGGGCCGATGCTTTCGGTGTGCTTACAGCAGCGCTGATCCACGGCGTAGAGAAGCTAGACCGTATAGTAAACGAATTCGAGCAGGAATTGGAGTCTCTAGGATATTCAAGTGTTTCAGAGGCTGTGGGATCAGCAGCTAGAAATATTACTGGCAAACCTGACTACCGCTCCTGGAAGTCAAGTGTGATCCAGGAGAAGTGTACGGGTTGCGGGCTATGTGTCAAGGTTTGCCCATACCAAGCCATGGAAATGGTTGACGGCAGGGCCTCCAATATTGTTGAAAGATGCGAGGGGTGCGGACTTTGCAGCTCAGTTTGCCCCGTACATGCCATCAGAATGATCGTGGAGGTGTAGTATTATGAAGAAGTTTATTTATGCTGATCCGCTTCAATGCTCGGGCTGTAGGATCTGCGAAATAGTATGCTCCTTTGAGAAGGAGAAAGTTTATAACCCGAGGAAGTCAAGGATCAGAGTTGTCAGGACAAGGGAGCTAATAGACCTACCTATAGCATGCGTCCACTGCTACAGCCCTCAATGCGCCAGGGTATGCCCTGTAAACGCCATCGAAGAAGACGAGATAGTGAAGGTGATCGCGGAGAGATGTATAGGCTGTGGACTTTGTGTCGAGGCCTGCATAATAGGAGCCATAGACATACACCCGGATGGCTACGCGTACATCTGTGATCTCTGCGGAGTGTGCGTTGAGAAATGTCCAAACCAGGCTTTAAAAATAGTGACGCCAAGCCAGGTTTCGCAAAGAAAGCAAATAGAGTATCTTACAAGAATGTTAAGAGGTGAATCTCCATGAAATTTTACGCGTATGCAGGTAGAATCCTAAGGGTCGATCTTGACAGAATGAAAACTTTCACCCAGCCTTTGCCAGGTGAGACTGCTCTTAAATTCATAGGGGGAGCAGGCTTCATAGCTAAAACCCTATGGGATGAGACAAGCCCGGATACTAAGCCTTTCAGCCCTGAAAACCGCTTCATTCTGGCAGTGGGGCCATTCACAGGCACATCTTGGCCCCAGTCCGGGAGGTTCCAAGTTGGGGCTAGGTCGCCTCTTACTGGTGTATATGGAGACTCCTCTTGCTGCGGGTTCCTAGGGCCGGAGCTTAAACTTGCAGGGTATGACATGATAATTATCAGTGGTAGATCCTCAAAACCAGTCTACATCTACATAGATGAAGATAATGTTGAGATTAGAGACGCTAACGGGTTATGGGGTCTCAAGACATCCGAGGCTGAAAAAGCCCTAAAGGAGGAGGTTGGAGACTGGTCCTGCCAGGCCGCCGTTATAGGCCCGGCTGGCGAGAACCTTGTAAGATATTCCGGAATATTCCATGACACTAGGGTCGCAGCTAGAGCGGGGATAGGAGCTGTCCTCGGATCTAAGAGGGTTAAGGGAATAGTTGTCAGAGGTTCAAAGGATGTGAGAGTCGCCTACCCAGACAAGTTCCAGGAGCTGGTGGATAAGCTTTCAGAGGAGTACTTAAGAGACCCGCACATTATGAGGCGTCGAAAGTATGGGACCCCAATACTTGCAGAACTCATGAATGAGATTGCAAGATGGCCTGTCAAGAACTTCCAGCGTGGAATGTTCCCAGATGTTGAGAGAATTGGTGGGGAAAGGCTTAGATCTGAGTATCGGATTAAGGATAGAGGATGCTACGCCTGTCTGTGCCTGTGCGAGAAGCCTGTTCTCATAAGAAAGGGCCAGTTTAAAGGAATATATAAGAACCCTGAATATGAGACAATCTCAAGCCTCGGGCCAAGATGTTATGTGGGAGATCTCGAGGCAATAATATACATGAATTACCTATGCAACGAGTATGGAATGGACACCATCTCGACCGGTGGGACGATAGCATGGGCTATGGAATGCTACGAGAAGGGAATAATAACAAGGGAGGATACTGGTGGCCTAGAGCTTTACTGGGGAGACTACGACACAATGATCAAACTCATAGAGATGATAGCCTACAGAAAGGGATTCGGCAACCTACTTGCGGAGGGAAGCCACAGGGCGTCAAAGAAGATCGGAAGAGGCTCAGATAAATATGTAATGGCGGTTAAGGGGATGGAAATTCCAGCACAGGACGGCAGGGCCCAGAAATCCATGGGGCTGGCCCATGTCACCGCCACCAGGGGCGCCGACCACCTAAAGGCCTTTCCAATTCTAGACGAGAGTATATGGGAAAGCAAGATCATCGTCAGATATGGGAGGAAGTATCTGCCAGAGCTTGGAGAGAGGCTAAACCCAAAGTATAAACCCTTCCTTGTAAAAGACTGCGAAGAACTGGCCGCCCTATGCGATAGCCTGCTGCTGTGCAAGAGTACCGGAACCCTACTTCCACTTGAAAGCGGGGCGGTCTACTACCCTGAAATAGCAATGGGCTTCAGCCTCGCCGTGGGCATCCAGGTGTCAGCTGAAGACATAAGGCTTGCAGGTGAGAGAATCTACAATCTTGAGAGAGCGTATAATCAGAGGCTTGGACTGGCCAGGAAGGATGACAGACTCCCTGAGAGATTCACCAAGGTACCATCACCAGAGGGGCCAGCCAAAGGTCAGGTTGTCGAGCTCGACCAAATGCTGGACGAGTATTACAAGCTTAGAGGATGGGATCCCAAGACGGGAATGGTTACCAGGGAAAAGTTCGAGCAGCTAGGTCTTAAAGCCGTGGCAGATGAGCTTGAAAGCCTAGGGAAACTTCCAGGTTGATGCTTTATGTTCGACCTCGCAGTTAGAAATGGCAACGTCTACCTCCCTGGGGGTGCCGTGGTTAAGGCATCAATAGGCATCAAAGACGGTAAGATTGTATCCATAGGCGGAAACGCAGCGATAGGGGAGGCTGCAGAGAATATTGACGCGACGGGGCTTCTGGTGATACCCGGCGGGTTCGACAGCCACGTACACATACATCCCAGGGTTGCCCGCAGGGGAGACTTTAAAACAGGAAGCCTTGCAGCCATAGCTGGAGGAACAACACTAGTAGCAGACTTTGCAAGGGCAGGGGAGAGGGAAAGCCTAGTTGAAGCCTTCAGGCGGAAAGTAGAAGTAGGCCTGAGGCTCGCCCGGTGCGACTTTTGCCTACACACAGTGTTATGGAGAGATAGGGATATAGGGGAGGTTGAAAAGCTTGCGAGGATGGGCGCCCTATCCTATAAACACATGATGGCAAACTGTGACGGAACACCATACGTAGATACAGGCTTCATGTACAAATCCTTCCTAACGCTTTCAGGAAAGAACCTAATAGCCACGGTCCACGCTGAGGACGAGTGGATCAGAAGAGAAGCCCAGAAACTACTGGTTGATGCTGGAAGGAGAGACCCCGACGCTCACTGGCAGGCAAGACCTGACATAGCTCAGGTTGAAGCTGTAAAAAGAGCTATACTCCTTGCCACCTACATGAACGTGAGGCTGCACATATTTCACCTTTCAACCGCCAGGGTTCTGCCAGATATAGTAGCAGCCAAACAGAAGGGTGTCACTGTTGAAACATGCCCTCACTACCTTATATTCACACGGGAGGACGTTAAGGATATGGGGCCTTTCCTGGCGATAAACCCACCGCTTGGGACAAAAGAAGACAGGGCCATGCTGTGGAAAGCTCTTGCGGATGGAACAGTAGACATAGTAACCTCAGACCACTATGCACCCCTAAGGGAGGAGAAAGAGAAGTGCTGGGACGACATATGGAATGTTGAGGCGGGAGTGCCAGGCGTTGAGACCAGACTCCCTCTAATGTTAAGTGAAGGATACCTCAAGGGGAGACTAACCCTCAAAAGATTTGTAGATGCTGTCTCCACTGGAGCTGCCAGAATATATCGCCTATACCCGTTGAAAGGGGCAATTATCCCAGGGGCAGACGCTGACCTAACAATTATCAACCTAAAAGACGAGTACAAGCTAGACTTGGACATGCTCCACCAGAAGGCTGACTGGACGCCCTATGAGGGTTTAACCCTTAAAGGAAGGATTGTATACACGATCGTCTCCGGAAGCATTATTTATGAAAGGGGTGAACTCCAGCCCAGAGGCAAAGCCAGGCTTATACCCTTCAACTATAGGGACAGGATAGCCAGGTGGGATGAGGATAGATGTTTAGGGTAACGTTAAAAATAAAGAATGGGGGTTCTTGAAGTTCTGCTTAGCGTTCCCTCCAGTACAGTCCTCTCCTCCTTACCCTCTCATATAACAGTTTGATCAGTATTGGCGTGCCGATTACGTTGGCTGTCAGGTCACTCGCGGTGATAAGGATGAATAGCGTCATGAACGGGGCGTATCCGAGGAATGATATCCATGCCGCGACTATTACAGCGCAGACGACAGCTGAGAGGCCTGACCAGAATATGACCTGAACCATGTCTTCAGGGTCTTTCACGAACTGGCCTGGCATCCAGCCCATTACGAAGTTTCCAACGAATCCTCCAACTCCTCCGACGCCTAGCCATCCGGCGAGGACATCAGATATGAACGTGTTCCCTATGCCGGCCGCGAGTCCTCCGACCCATGGGCCGAATAATATGCCCCATACACATGCTATGCATGATGCTGGCCTAACCGTCATAAATGATATTGCTATCCCCATTGTAGCGAAGCACCCTAGCCCGTAGATTACGGCGCCTATGATTGTGAGTGCCACATCTAGAGTTGTGAATTTTGCCATCGTCTCATCGCCGATATGTGGCTTACACGATTTAATAATAAATTTTAGCGAAATGTCGTAAAATAAAAGTATACTTGGTTAAACAGAAAAATTATTACTGTATACCTGCATGTGGTATTTCAACAATATACTTTAATCTATCAGACCCATGCTTGGGTTTTAAATATTCCAACATTAGGTTGTAGGGTAAGGATGGGGAATGGAGCCAGCCATAGAAATTAGAAATGTAACGTTCAAGTATAGGAGAGCAGAGAAACCCTCACTGCTAAACATAAACCTAACAGTTTACAGGGGGGAATTTCTCGGTATTATAGGTCCCACGGGTGCCGGGAAGACAACTTTATGCTTAACAATGGTTGGTATTGTCCCAAACATCCTTAGGGGAGACTTTACAGGGGAAGTCATCACTGCCGGCATGAAAACAACGGAACACGAGGTTTCAGAGATATCCCAGAAGGTGGGGATGACCATGCAGGATCCAGAGTCACAGCTGCTAATGCCCGATGTGGAGAGGGAGATAGCATTCGGCCCGGAAAACCTTGGTTTGCCGAGGGATGAGATCAGGAGGAGAATAGACTATGCACTTAAAGTTGTAGGCCTTGAAGAGTTCAGGAGCAGACACCCCTTCCTAATGTCCGGGGGGCAAAAGCAAAAAGTTGCCGTAGCAGCTTCGCTTGCAATGCTGCCGGAGATAATGATACTGGACGAGCCAACGTCAGAGCTGGATCCTATAGGAACAGAGGAGGTTTTCAAAACTGTTAGAAAACTCAAAGCCGAGGGTAAGACGATAGTTATGGTTGAACATAAAACAGAGCTTCTCTCAGTATTCTCGGACAGGGTTATTGTTATGGATGGGGGGAGAATCATAGAGAGCGGCCCAACCAGAGAAGTACTTTCAGACGTTGAGCTGCTCAAGAGGATAGGTGTAGATTCTCCTCAGGCAACTCAGATAGCATATCTGCTTAAGAAACGTGGGATTAACATAGATAAGTTTCCGCTAACAGTGGATGAAGCAGTTGATGTGTTCAGCGAGATAGTTAGGGGTGAATAGAAGTGGAGGAGATAATAAAGGTTGAGGGATTATGGCACGTCTACCCAGGCGGCATAGAAGCCCTTCGCGGCGTAGACTTAACCATCAAACGTGGAGAGTTCATAGCTATCATAGGGCAGAACGGCTCAGGCAAGACAACACTGGTTAAACACTTTAATGGGCTCCTCAAGCCGACAAGGGGGAAGGTCTACGTCTACGGGGTTGACACCTCCAAAGCGTCCACGTACGAGCTGTCTAGAAAAGTAGGATATGTCTTTCAAAACCCTGATCACCAAATATACTCAGACAGCGTATACGACGAAGTAGCATTCGGGCCCCGAAACCTAGGGTTCCCCGAGGACGAGATCAAAGAAATAGTTAAACATGTCCTTGAAGAACTTGAACTATCAGAATACGTCGACACTCCACCCTTCATGCTTGGTAAGGGTTTAAGACAGAGGCTGGCTGTTGCATCAATCCTTGCCATGAAGCCTGAAGTGCTTGTTGTAGATGAACCCACGACGGGACAGGACTGGAAGGAGTGTGTCAAACTTGTAGAGTTCATGGATAGGCTAAACAAGGAGGGACACACAATCATAATGGTGACCCATAACATGAAGCTCGTCTCAATGTTCGCAAAGCGAGTAATAGTTATGAAGAACGGTCGTATCCTGCTCGACGGCCCAACTGAGCAAGTAATGTACGACATTGAAACACTAAGGGAAGCATATATTAAGCCTCCAGACGTCGTGCTTATAGATTTCAGGCTTAGAAACCTGCTGGGCGGAAAACCCTCACTTAGAGTTGAAGATCTAGCTGAAAAGATATATCAGGCATGTAGGAGGTGATATTTTGTCCCTGCTTCTCGAAATCCTTGAATCTGGTAAGATGAAAAGCCCCATACACAAGCTAAATCCAAAGGTCAAGCTGATCTGGTGGATTGTAATGATAATCCTGCCAATCCTAGTGACCCACTACATCTATACAATTCCACTAGTACTATTAAGCTGGGTCCTCGCAGTTGTGGCAAGGGTGCATAAAAGCCTCGGTAGGTATCTTCTAGTAACATATCCAGCCTTGCTCGGCTTCATAATTCTAACTTGGCCCTTCTTCTACGATAAAGGGGGAAGGGTTATATTCACCTTGATACCGAAATGGGTGCCCCTCATAGGTGGGAAAGGAGCCTACACCGTTGAGGGACTGATTTATGGGACAGCTATGGCCCTAAGGATAGCCGTAGCAGTCACGGCCAGCATGTTCTTTGTCCTATGCACAGACATGATCGACCTTGCAAACTGCATAGGGGAAGACTTCCAGAGGCTTGGAGGCTCATACAAGTATCCCTACATGGTTGTTTCGTCCTTTAGATTCCTTCCATCATTCGTCGGAGCCTTCGGGACAATAAAGGAGGCATACCTGTCAAGAGCGGTTGCCCTGGATAAGGGAGGGATCATAGAGAAGGGTAGAAAATACATCACACTATTCGTCCCCCTCATAGACACCTCTCTAAAGAGCGCCTATGACATGACCATAGCGATGGAGCTAAAGGCCTTTGGAGCCGTACCTAAGAGAACCTTCTATAAAACATTCAAAATGTCAGCTGGAGACTACTTGTTCCTAGCGTTCTCGATACTTCTATTAATAGCTGGGATATATCTTAGAGTGACAGGTAAAGGTGTGCTACCTTTATAGGGTGCCACAAGGTTGAAACCTAGAAAGTCAATGGAAGAGTTCACAGTCTTCAAGGTTCCCACAATCCACCCTGGAACTCCAACATTCCTGGGGGTTCCAAGCATCTCAGAAGAGGACTTAGACGGGTACGACGCAGTAATAATAGGTGTACCCTTGCAGAGGACGACTCCCCCTGCCGGAAGATCATTGAAGCCTTCAATTCTTCATACTCACAACCTAAGGGTTCACTCCCTGAAATATGGAAGCTATCTGCCAGAATACGACATCGACGTCCTGGAAAAAGTGAGGCTCGGAGATTTAGGAGACATAAAGTTATTATCACCAGTCTCATCAGATGATGACTACCTATATGCAATCAGAAAGAATAGGGAAAAAGTCGAAAAGGTACTTTCAGCCGGCTGCGCCCCTATTGTAGTTACGGGACACCCATTTGCAGCTGCAGAATCACTCTCTTCCCAGGGGAAGATAGGAGTTCTACATCTCGACGCTCACGGCGATAATCTCCATGAGCACTCCGGTACAAAATATAGCTTGGCATGCTGGGTGAGGAGAGCTTCAGAGCTGAAGAACCTGGACATGAGGAATTTCATACTGATAGGGCTTAGAGGCCCGAGGAACATGAAAAGCCAGATAGAATGGTACAGGAAGCATGGATCCAAGATATACACGTACAGGGACATAGTTAATAAGGGCTATAAGAATGTTTTAGAGGAGGCGTTGGAGCGGGTGAAAGATGGAACTGACACCTTCATGGTTAATGTGGACTTTGACGTTCTTGATCTGTCTATGTCAGAGGGTTTGGACGAGCCTCTTGGAATCTCAACATGGCAGCTGCTCCAAACCTTGATGAAGGCTGGGGAGGGGGCTAGGGTGTATAACATAGAAACATTCCCAAGCTTTCATCCAAGTATTTATCACATAGCTACATGGAGTATTCTATATTTCCTACTTGGAAAGGCATCCAATAATCGGGGATGATTTACCAAGGTATGGTTAAACTCAACAATCTACATAGGTTCTTCTTAGATTACATGGAGTTAGAACGGATAATTTTATGAATTAATAACCTAAACGGTGACTTGTGGAGTTTAAGGGAGGGTATGCTGGTAAGACTTGCTGGGTTGACCTCTCCAGGAAGAAAGTTTACATGGAAGAAACTGATCCATCCATTTTAAAGCTTTACATCGGCGGATACGGGGTGGGTGCCAGGATTCTCTATGATCACGTTCCATCGTGGGTCTCACCCTTTAACCCTCTAAACCTGCTGATATTCGCGACAGGCCCTGTCACGGGAACCCCTGCGCCAGCTGCTTCAAGGTATACCGTTGTATCGAGGTCTCCTTTGACCGGCTATCTTGGAGACGCCAATGGTGGAGGATTCTTCGGTCCTGAGCTTAAGATGGCTGGACTTGACATGCTAGTAGTTAAAGGCAGAAGCAGCAAGCCGGCAATAATAGTGGCTGAGGATGGAGATGTTAGGGTTGAAGATGCAAGCGGAATGTGGGGTTTGGATGCAAGGGAAGCTGACGAGGCTGTGAGGGGTAGGCTTGGCGACGACTTTAAGGTTGCAACCATCGGCCCCGCAGGGGAGAATCTTGTGAGGTACGCGGTTATAGCAAACGATAATGCTGAGAGGTTCGCTGCAAGATGTGGATTAGGGGCGGTTATGGGAAGCAAGAGGCTAAAGGCCGTAGCTGTGAGGAGCTCAGGGAGCGTGAAGATTGCAATGCCAGACGAGCTACTAGACTATGTTAAGGAGATGACTGAAAGGAGGAAGGAGAGCAAAGTGGCTGTAAACTTCAGTCTCAAGGGAACCCCGGGTGATTTTGAATTCGTCTACGAGCTTGGCGATGTCCCAATTAAAAACTGGTCTGAAGGCAACCTAGAGGGTTGGCAGGGTCTGGCGTGGGAGTCATATGAGAAGGAAATATATGCTGGGAGAAGAGCCTGCTACAACTGCCCCGTAGCGTGTAGGAGGATAGTGAAGCTCGGCGATAAGAGGGTGGAAGGACCTGAATATGAAACTGTAGCTGCTCTAGGTTCAAACTGTGGAATAACTGATTTGAAGGCTGTAGCTGAAGTAAATGACCTTTGCAACAGGCTTGGACTTGACACCATATCATTCGGGTCGACGGCGGCTTTCACAATGGAATGCTATGAGAGGGGACTATTGTCAAAGGATGAAGTTGGTTTTGAGTTAAGATTCGGAGATTCTGAGGCTTTAAAGAGGCTTGCCGAGGACGTTACGTATAGAAGGGGGATAGGAGACCTGCTTGCTGAGGGATCAAGGGTAGCATCCATGCATATTCCAGGGTCTGAGCGTTATGCCATACAAGTCAAGGGTGTTGAGATCGCCATGCATGATCCAAGAGCATCCCAGGGTGGCGGGCTGAACTATGCGACAGCCATCACTGGAGGCAGACATACAGAGGATCTTACAATATTCTGGGAACTTTTTGGAGCCGGGGAACTTGGATTCAAACCTACGGACAGGTTCAGCCCGGTTGGGAAGGCCAAGCTTGTAATAGCAAGGCAGAACTATCTATGTGCGCTCTCGTCCATGGGCTTCTGCTTGTTCGTCGAAATAGGATGGGCCACGATCAAAGATATGACAAGCATATACAAGCTTGTAACAGGCGTTGAGATGGGGAAAGAAGAGTTCATGACGGCTGGCGAAAGAATTTTCAACCTTAGGAGGATTGTAAACTGCAGGTACGGGCTTAAACCGTCGGAGGACACCCTTCCTGATAGGCTTCTCAAGGAGGCGAAGACTAGCGGAGGTGCGAAAGGCGTAACCGTCAAGCTTTCAGAGATGCTCGGCGAGTACTACAGGCTTAGAGGATGGGATCCTGAGTCAGGTATGCCTACAGTCGAGAAGATTAGAAGTCTAGGGATAGAATGAGTACAGGCAATAGCCTCCCTGCCTCCCCTTTATTCTGGTAGGACTATTTTAACCATCTTCCTAAGCTCCTCCTCGAACCTGTTCAACGGGTGCTCCAGCGCCTTTTTCTTCAATATTCGCATGCGGACGTAGTTAGCCTTCTTCTCAAGCTCCCATTCCTTTGCGAACCTACCGTCAACTATCTCATCCAATATTTGCCTCAGGGTTTCCCGGGCTTGCTTGTTTATCATCCTAGGGCCTCTTGTCAGCTGGCCATACTGGCTTGTAGGAGAGTGCAGGCTGAGCTGCTTGAATAACCCCATTCTAACTATCTTTTTAGCCTCCTCGGCAGCCTCCCCTGACATGTAGAGTTCAAGTAGGACAACGTACGGGTTATACCCAGCTGAAACCAGAAGATCAAACGCAAATCTCAGCAGGAATAGCTGTCCCCCCGCTAGTACCTGCTCCCCGAAAAGATCTGTTACAGCCTCCTCCTCAAAAGTGGTTAGGATAGCCCCAGATCTTGTTGACCCTATAGCTTTCGCCAGTGCGAGAGCATAGTCCAGAGCCTTTCCAGAGTAGTCTTGATGTACTGCTACCAGGGATGTGCATCCTAACCCTTTAATATACAGTTCTCTGACTGAGGCGCCTATCATCTTCGGGGCTACCATTATTACATCCGATTTTCCCGGGGGTTCTATAAAGCCGAAATGTATCGTATAGCCCGAAGCGAAGTCTAACACTGCCCCCTCCTTAAGGTTAGGCCGCACATACTTTTCGAAAACGGCAGGTTGAACCTCGTCAGGGATAAGAAGGCATATCACGTCAGCTAGTTCTACAGCCTCGTCTATACTGTATACCTCAAATCCGTCTCTAACGGCGATATCATAGTATTCATCCTTCCTGTTTCCCACTATAACTTTAAGCCCGCTATCCCTCATATTTAGCGATTGAGCTCTACCCTGGTTCCCGTATCCTATAACTGCTATAACCTTACCCTTCAGAACTGTTAGATCGGCATCTTTATCATAGAAAACTTTAGGCTTAGCCATCATGGGCATCTCCAAGTTTAAAGGTTTAAAATTAACTGGACACCTACCTGCTTAAACTTCTGTTATCATCATGATATTATTTGAATTCATCTGTCTGTAAAACTCATGTATATCAAAACATCTTCCCCCTTAATTTTATAGGTTAGAATACGAAGGACAGGATTGATGAAAGATGGCTGGTAAATCTTTTCTCGACCTGGCCTTAAAGTCTAAGGGCGTGCTTGTAGCGGGGGGAGGCGCCTCAGATTTCGTGAATGGGCTTCCGATAATATCATATCTTAAAAAGCTTGGCGTGGAGAAAGTCTATCTTGGCAATCTTGCTTGCCACTGGTGGGAGAAGAAAGGCCAGATAACCCTTTCCCCCGAACTATTCAGCATAGACTGTGTAGAGAATGCCGAGAGGATAGCTGATACTGTTGCGCTGGTGAACAAAGATTCCAGGGTTAAGACAAGGATCTACGAGGGAAGGCTCCCAGAGGCTAAGGTTTCAGAGATCATAGGGGAGCCTGTAGTCTTACTCTCGGCAAGCAAGGGTGTTAAGGGCCTCGTGGAGGGACTCAACAAGTTCTTCGAGGAGTACGGGATAGACCTGTTTGTAAACGTGGACTGTGGAGCGGACTCCCTCTATGACGGCGAGACAGGTGAGGCTATAACACCCTTACATGACTTTATTATGCTGGCTTCCTCAGTTCAGGTTAAGGCAGACTCGGTTTTAGCCTTGACAGGCTATGCGGTTGACGGTGAACTAGCGCTGGAGGAGGTTGACAAGCTTGTTGGGAGGCTTATTGCAGACAGGGGATTCATGGGTGCAATAGGAATAACCCCTGAGGACGCGGATCTTCTTGAAAGGGTCTACAGCAAGGCTTACGACCCGATAGATGCCCTTGTCTTGGAGGCTGCAAAGGGAAATGTTGGTATACATAGGGCCTTAAAATTCAGGATCATAAAGGTTACACCGTTGGCGTCTGTAATCCTGTTCTTCGACCCTGAAGTAGTTATGAAGTACAGCCCGGCCAAAGCCTTAATGGAGACAACATCCCTAAAGATGGCTGAGGAAAAACTTCTTGAAGCCGGAGTATACCCTGAGACAAGATACGTAACCCATGTACCGCTCTACAAGGAAGCCGCAGAGGAATAGGCTTGGAGAGAAGGCTTGGGATACTACTCATACCAGACATAGAAGTATACAGGGCAGTAGAGATATCGATAGCTGCTGAAAACTCTGGATTCAGCTATGTATGGGTTGCCGACGAAGACTTCTACAGAGACGTATATGTTACTCTAACAGCTATAGCGTTGAAAACTAGGAGGATAAGGCTTGGACCTGGATGCGTGAACCCTTACACTAGGCATATAGCCATGAATGCAATTGCTACTGCAACGCTTAACGAGCTGTCAGGCGGCAGAGCAGTATTTGCCATAGGAACCGGAGGCTTGAACATTCTTAACCCCCTGGGCTATAGGCTGGAAAGTCCTGTGAGAGTCCTCAGGGAGGCTATAACATTCTTTAAAGAGTTCACAGGCGGTAAAGAGGCATCTATGGACGGATTCCATGTTAAGGGCTTCAAGTGCACCATGGGATTTTTAAACCCCTCCCCTATTCCGGTATACCTGGCCTGCCGGGGCCCCCAAATGCTGAAACTTGCCGGGAAAATAGCTGACGGAGTCTTACTTGGCAGTGTCCCCGCGGAGTACATACCTGTCGCATTAAGGGAGATCTCTAAGGGCCTAAAAATGTCTGGCAGATCGCTGGATAAATTTGACATAGCGAACTCTGTGATCTGTTGCTGCATGAAAGACAAGGAAGAGGCATTCAGGAAGGCTAGAAAATACCTTGTATACAGCATGGCAGTGACCCCAGAGTACGTTCTCGATACAGTTGGGCTTTCAACTGAGGATATTAAGCCTATAAGGGAGTCCCTCCCAGATCTGGACGCTGCTTCAACCCATGTCACCGATGAAATGGTTGAAAAGTTCGCCATAGCGGGAAGTCCGGAGGAATGCACCGGGAAAATTAGAGAATACTTCGAGGCTGGTGTAACACAACTAGTGTTATCAGCACCTATAGGATTCCCCGCAGCCGAAATGTTAAAGTTGATAGGGGAAAGCTTTAGGTATACAGCATAATATTAGAAGCTTCGATATAGCAAATGCCGAAACCTTTTTATTAGATAGGTTCACAGCTTCCAGGGGTGCTAATATGCAAGTATCATTCCAGGTTACAGCTACGCAGGCCATCGCAGGCGTCATAGCACTAGTGCTGCTAATTTTAGTTGTATGGTACATCATGAAAAAGCCGGAGAAGAAATAGTCATGCAATCACCCACATTCTTTTTCTATAGGCAGCTTTTAGGCGCCAGGGTGCTATTTAAAAGGGTTCTATTAGGCTACGCCGTTAACCTACTTTTCAAACCTGTAACTTGTAGAGCCTTCATATACTTCTCTGATCTTAAAGGGAGAAAGAGGGGATACGGCCTCTTCGGTGGGCTGATAATGGAGGTCATTAGGGCTTCCAGGCCTGGATGCACGGAGGGGCAGGGCTTCGTCCCGGCTTACAACTTAAAATTTTCAGACATGACTCTCGAGACACCCGAGCCTCCCAGGAGCGGGGAAAATGGAGTATACCTTCTCCCATCACAGGTTAAGATTACCTTTGAAGGTAAAAGTTTGAGTGTTAACGCCATGCCTGACAGGTTTAACCCCTACCTTAGAGATGCCCTAGTTACAGACGCCAACGGTGAAAGGGCTAGGATTAAAGATTTGAAAATAAACATTCAAACCGGCCTTGTTGAACAGGTAGAACTTGAAAGGGAAGGAGAAAAAATCGTAATCGACGCGGAACACATAGACTTTTCAAATCCTATCCTCCCACCGTTACAAAGGGAGATATATAAATGCAGGATCCCTATTGGAAGACCCTGAAAAATGCCACCATAATAGATGTTGCTAGTGGAGAGCTAAAAGAGGCAGACGTACTAATAGGTGGGGAAAAGATAGTATATGTAGGCCCCAATCCACCCTCAAAGCAAGGAGTCTCCATAGACTGCTCTGGTCTCTACCTTTCACCAGGCCTTCTAGACGCTCACATGCACCCTGAGAGTAGTATGGTGAGGCTCCCGGAGCTTTCAAGGGTGATTGTGACCCATGGGACAACCGGCGTGTTTGCTGACTGCAGGGAAATATGTAGCGTGCTCGGGTTAAACGGTCTACTGTTCATGATGGAGGAAGCGAAATCTGCCCTCGTTAGAGTATTCTTTCTTGCACCTGTCATAAAGTGGGATAGAAAACTTGAGACAAGGGGAGAAGTCTTAGAGGCAAAAATGGTTCCCAAATACCTTGGTAGGCTAGGCTTCACCGGGCTCGGCGAGGTGGTCTACACCTACCTTTTAAAGGGCGATCCTGACGTCACTGCAGCTGTTAAGGCTGCTCTTAACTTAGGAATGCCTGTAGACGGTCACATACCGACAATCGAAGAGTCCAAGGTTGAAACATCTGCAAAGCTCGGTCTAATGTCATGCCATGAGAGTTCAAGCTATGAAGAGGCGCTGGTAAAAGCAAAACATGGTCTGTGGATCATGGCCAGGGAGGGATCTGCAGCAAGGAATCTAAGGGATGTCATCAGGGTGTCGTGGGATGGCTATGATAAGATCTGCCTATGCACCGATGATATCACGGCTGAGAGAATCCTCAGGGTTGGCCATATTGACCATCTATTAAGGCTTGCGGTGGAGCAGGGATTGGATCCTGTTAAAGCTGTCAGGTACGCAACACTAAACACAGCAAGATACTTCAAGCTTGAAAGTAAACTTGGAACCGTCGAGCCAGGGAAATATGCGGATCTTGTGCTTTTCAAATCTCTGGATGATTTTAGGGTTGATACGGTTCTACTTGGTGGCAAGATAGTCTTTAGAGACGGCTTGACGGTCCCGCTCCAAGTTAAAAGCCCGCCGAGCCATGTGGCCGAAACTTTTAGAACTTTTAAGTTTACACCGGAGTCCTTCAGAATCAGACGTAAAGGGGAAAATATTAGGGTTATTCTCGCCCAGGATGGTTCGATATACACGGGCATGGCACTGAGAAAAGTCCACCCGTTAGATGAGTATCTTGAGGCTTCAGGATGCATGTTAAAGGTGGCGGTTATAGAGAGGCATAGAATGACGGGAAACATAGGGTTAGGATTTGTTGAGGGATTCGGCGAACTAAGGGGGGCAATTGCGTCCAGCGTTGCCCATGACTCGCATAATATAGTTGTCGTAGGATCCAATGATTATGACATGTTCATCGCAGCCTCAACAGTTGCCATGGAGAACGGTGGACTTTCCGTTGCAAGAAAGGGATCGGTGAGAGCCTTTGTAAGTCTGAGGGTTGCAGGCTTGATGTCTGAGTACTCCGCAGAGTCGACTGCTGAAATGTTGAGAAAGGCTTTCGATGAGGCGAGATCTTCAGGATGCATTCTGAGAGAGCCGTTTTCCACATTATCCTTTCTAACTCTTGTGTCAGTACCTGAGCTGAAGATAACAGATAAAGGCCTAGTAGACGTTGCAAGGGGTGAAATCGTTGAACTTCAAACTTGACTGGTTTCTTGCAACATCTTTGATGATAGTTTTAATAAATTAGTGTTTCATCTTTAGGCTTGATCAGTAATGGAGGCTGAAGCTGTACTTAGAATAATAGTTGCAACTATAAGTCTAATATTATCAGGAATAGTTCTAATAGAATATCAAACAACAAGAAGGAGGTATCCCACCCTTAAAGTGTGGGGTGTCTTCCTTCTACTTCTTGGGGTTGCCCAGCTGGCTGCATACCCAACAAAACCCTATGTTGAGCTAACCCCTGTCATACCCCGTGAGGTAGCAAGATTCATAGAAATCGTAACCAGTAGCATTTGTGAAGGATTATTCCTGCTAGGGGCTCTAATGATAATAACCGAGAAAAAGGAGTACTATACGATACCTGCAGTTTTGACAATCCTAATCCTTGTGACAAGACTTATGGATGAAATACTCATTTCAAACGTTTTTTCGGGTATTACCGCAGCCCTTGTTACAGGAATATTCCTCTACGGATACAAGATTGTCCGTAGTACAAAGGCGATCCTAATGGCGGTTGCAGCAGTTTTATGGTCTTCAGGAGTTATAATACTGATGGTAAACCTTATCCCGGGGCTTTCAATAATATCCATGGGTCTCCTAGTACTTGGGTATGCAATTCTAATGTAAGGTCTCAAGATTGAAGATGGAAATAATACCTTTGAAGGGAATACCAAGGGTTAAAAAAGGGGACGACATTTCTAAGCTTATTGTTGAATGTGCGAAGGCGTCCAAAATAGATATCAAGGATGGAGATGTGATAGTTATCTCACAGAAGATAGTATCAAAGGCGGAGGGTAGGACTGTTAGTCTTTCAGAGGTTAAGCCAAGTCCCTTCGCACTTAAAATTGCAGAGTATACAGGGAAGAAGGCGGAACTGGTTGAGCTTATACTTCGAGAATCCAAGAGTATAGTTAGGATGTCCGATAAGCATCTCATATGTGAAACCATACATGGGTTTGTATGCGCAAACGCTGGAGTAGACCTTTCAAATGTTAATGGAGGCAAATCCGCGACATTACTCCCATTAGACCCCGACAGGTCGGCTAGGAATATAAGAGATGGAATATTCAGGCTTACGGGGCGGGAGGTCGCAGTTATTATCAGTGACACCCATGGCAGGCCTCTCCGGAGAGGAGTGATAAATGTGGCGATAGGATGCTCAGGCATCAAACCCCTTAAAAACTACCGTGGGAAACAGGACCTGTACGGGTATACGATGAGAGTTACCGTCGTCGCGGTGGCCGATGAGCTTGCCTCAGCAGCTGAACTACTAATGGGTGAGGGGGACGAGGGGATCCCAGCTGTGATAATAAGAGGATACAATTACGAGCGTGGAGAAGAGAAGGCCACCGTGCTAGCAAGGCCCATGGATGAGGACCTATTTAGATAGTTTAAAAATAGCAGTGAGACCTTTCCCCTATGAGGCTGAAACTTAATAGTAAGACCGTGTCCCAGGCCGCGGTTTTCGCGGCTCTAACAGCAGCATCTGAGATCCTCCCCTTGGACATACCAGTCCCAATCCTAGGCGTGAAACTAACCCTGGACCCAACAGGTATACCCATATTTCTCTCAACGATGCTTTTCGGGGCATCTGTGGGAATCATCAATGTTCTAGTTGCTGGAATGGTGATAAGCATGAGGAACATAGTATCAGGCTTTATGAAAGCCCTTGCAGAACTGTCAACCATAGCATTATATCCACTTACAAAGGAGAGACCCTTCTACCCTGTGGCCTGCATACTACTAAGGGTGGCTGTTATGAGCATAGCCTGCATAATGGTTTTACCAGTAGCCTACGGGATCCCCAGGGCAAGTGTAATATCAATGCTGCCAGCAATAGGAATCTTCAATACCATTCAGGGAGGCATAAACATAGCTGTATCGGTGCTAATCCACCGTTCAGTAAAGCTTTGGCGGGGTTAAAACACGTATCCCAGGCCCTCCCCTCTCCCATTATTAGAGTGAGATTATTAACACACCTATAAAGACTAGAACCCCGCCGATCACCTTCTGCAATGTAAGAGACTCACCCAGGACGAGAACAGCCAAGACTAAAGCTATTAGAACGCTAGCCCTGTCCACAGGTATTACACGTGAGGCCTCCCCTATCGACAAAGCCTTAAAATAAGCCATCCATGAAAGTGCTCCGAAGAGTCCTGCAAGCGATATGAAAAACAAAGCGTTCCTGTCAACCTTTGATAAGTCTGTCTTACCCAGCCCGTAAGTGAATAAAACCGAAAGAAATGCCATTATAACTGCTCTAATTGCTGTAGCAGTTACAGGGTCAACCTCTGACACCCCGATCTTACCAACAATCCCGACAAGTGCGGCGAAAAGCGCGGACAGGACCGCATATACAAGCCAGCTCATCAGTACACCCTCACTATTACAGCCATGGAAAGTTATAAGTTATCCACCCGGCTAGGCCTCTTCAAAGCCGGGATTGAGCTGTCGGACAGTCAAGGTGGAACATGCCACAAGAATAAGTATACAACACATTTTAGTGCAACATTTTAAAGGTTTAGCCTGGCCATGTAGGGTGTGGAAGATCTCTTTAGGATAAGACGTGTATGGGCCCTTGAAATCCTTGATTCAAGGGGGAATCCAACGGTTGAAGCATGGGTTGAGACGGAGGCTCTACGAAGGGCGTGTTTTAAGGTTCCATCAGGGGCCTCAAAGGGGAAGTTTGAGGCGCTGGAGCTTCGGGACGGTGATAAAAGATTTATGGGCCGGGGGGTCAGGAAAGCTGTCAAAAATGTGAACGAAATTATAGCCGATAAAATAGTAGGTCTAGACTCCAGGGATCAGAGGCTTGTAGATAAGATCCTCGTTGAGCTTGACGGTACGGAGAACAAGTCTAGGCTGGGCGCGAATGCCATTCTCTCAGTTTCTATGGCGGTAGCAAAGGCGGCCGCTGCTACGGCGGACCTGCCTCTTTACAAGTACCTGGGAGGAGTAGACTCCTACTTGCTTCCAACACCTATGATGAACATTATCAATGGTGGACTGCACGCAGGGAACAGGCTTGCATTCCAGGAGTTCATGATAATCCCAACAGGATTCGAGACTTTCAGCGAAGCCCTAAGGGCTGGTGTCGAGGTCTACCAGACTTTAAAACAGCTTCTAAAGGATAAATATGGCATTTCAGCTGTCAATGTTGGAGATGAGGGGGGATTTGCGCCCCCAATGAGCAGAACAGAGGAGGCTCTTGAAATGCTTGTCAAAGCCGTCGAGCAGGCAGGGTACGAGCCCGACAGGCAAGTTGTACTAGGGCTCGATTGCGCGGCCTCAACGTTCTACAAGGATGGAAAATACCTTGTAGACCAGCGTTCATATACGCCTGGAGAACTCGTAGACTATTACCTAGACCTGGTAGAGAAATACCCTATAAAATCTATAGAGGACCCCTTCCAGGAGGATGACTTCTACCACCACAGCCAGATCACCAGGAAACTGGAGGGCAAGGTGCAGATAGTCGGTGACGACTTGTTCGTAACAAACAAGGACAGACTTCAGCAGGGAATCAGCCTCGGGTCATGCAACGCCCTACTCTTCAAGCTCAACCAGGTTGGCACGCTAACAGAGGCGCTTGAAGCTGCAAGTACTGCTTTTAGGGCGGGCTACAGGGTTATAGTAAGCCATAGGTCGGGAGAAACAGAGGACACAACAATAGCAGACCTTTCAGTGGCGTTAAACACCGGCCTGATAAAGACCGGGGCCCCAGCAAGGTCTGAGAGAACATCCAAGTATAACAGGCTCTTAGAGATAGAAACCGAACTTTCCGACCAAGCTAGATACCCATCATTTATGCTCACATAACCAAGGAGAACCGGCATGTTTGTGCCAGTTTGTATAAGCCCGTGACCCATTGTTGTAGTACATAATTTATATTCCAGGCTAAATGAAAGGTAAACGGAATGAAACAACTAGGAATCTCAAAGGTATTTGCAACAATAATAGTTGCTATTTCCCTCTTCACGAACCCTGAATACAAATATGAAACAGAGATCCGAGTGTACACCTATGCTGCCATAGACATCGAAACTGTAGAGGTCAACCCTGACATACCTGATTACGACAGGAGCGTTACAGAACCTCCATGCATAGTTCAGAGGCAACCCCATACTATCCCCTGCGAGACTATGAAAGGCAAACCAAACTCTACGTGGTGGGCATGACTGTTGCAGCCCTCAAACCCCTTAAGTATATAGGGGTCTTCGCTGTAATCTATAATAAGGATGGACAGTACCCAGAGTGGGTTGGATGATTGAGAAAACAGACCAAAACATACCGCCAGGCTGGTATTGTGGGATTTGCTGGCTTCTAATACATGAAAGCGAGTTCCCATGTAAAATAATCATATCCTAGGCATTCAGAGAGAGGGCTTTCACTGTGGGGTTAGCATATTCATAGAAGATAATATTTGAGCTAAGAAATAACATATTTTATCAAAAGATTACAACTGAAAATAGAACGATAGAATAGTTCATACTTGAAATAAACCATACCAGTTTAATTTTGAATTTTAAACTTTCTAACATTTTAATATAACCATGGTCCGAATCCCTTAGGAGTAAGTATGGAGCGAGAGCCCATCGGTTTAGCATTAATAGATAAAACGCTCGGTGGTGTATACAGCGGAAGCACTATCTCAATAACCGGCTGGGTCGGTGTCGGCAAGACCACACTTGCAACTCAGATGATAATGAGGGGGATACAGCTTAAGAAAAAAGCGATATATCTATGTACAACCTCCTCCCCAGACATCTACATCAGGGCAATGGAGTCAATAGGCTTCCCTGTGGAATTGGCAGTTAAAACTGGATGGCTTAAGATATTATACTATGATAGGCTCTACGATCTTAAACCCAGCGATATAATCGCAGATGTAGCATCCGCTGTTGAAACCATGAAGGCGAATAGAATAGTTATCGATACCTACACAACCCTTACAAGCTTCTTCAGGGATAAATGGTTGAAGAGAATGCTTACCCTTCAGCTAGCGCACTACACCAGGGAAATTAAGGGTTTAACAATATTCGTGGAGGAGAAAAACAGCCCAGAGGATATCGGGGCGTCGGAAGTGGAGTTCATAAGCGACCTACTTATAAACCTGTCAATAAGTGTCGATAGTAAACCCCCGAAACGTGTTCTACGAATATTAAAGGCTAGAGGCCTACCCATTAACCCTCAACCCCACAGGTACGAAATCGGCAGAGGAGGTATAAGGATCTACCATGAATAAAACATGATATACAAGTTATAATTATTTACCTATGATTACAAAATAAGAATAGATGATAACAAATTCAAAGTTAAAAAAGACATTTAATATGAAGCTAAATGTAAAATAACTGTTTCTAATGTTAAATTTAAAGAACAAATTTTAAAAATAACCATCGAAGATAATATAAGTATGCGTCTGATGACCGGGAGGCGAGTACTATTCCTTACAATTACTCTGCTCTCAATGCTCCTCGTGGTCTCAGCATACGAGTATCTTACAGTTGAGGTTCCAATAACGCTAAACATTGTAGCACCTGATTCCGCTAATATAGCACTAATCCCAGGGGCTGACACATGGCAGGGTCCAGGAGGTGCAGCCACAAACGTAGGTGATATATCTAACGGCTGGCTTGAACTCAGGCTGGGTCCATGGGCAAAGAGGTATAAAGTCTTCTTTTCAAACGTCTTCAACATCACAAATTACGACGATGAAACGTGGGAGTTCTGGTTTGACGTATCTGGAACCCCGGCTGGGATAACCTTAACATTCAAGTACTGGGATGGCTCTTCATGGCAGACAATCACTGATACCACTAGGCTTACTCTAGCAAGCGGGGAGACCCAGTCAATAGGGATAGAGTTCCAGATATCAACCGCAGCTCCTTCAGGAAGTCAGAGCTGGACACTCTACATCTACGGCCAGGAACAGGGAGCAACAGGGACTCCATCGGCACCTGGAGAGCCGTCAGGGTAAGAAAATGGGGTTAAATGCCAAAGAGGCTCAGCAACTCGTGGTCGACATAGCGGGGATAGTGCTAAGTATACTAATAGTACTCTTCCCCCTTTCTTTCCTGTTGAACATTCCATACCCCCTAATGGTGGTTTCCACATACAGTATGAAGCCCACCCTCGAGAAGGGGGACGTGGTTATAATTTTACCTTCAAAACATGTTGAGGTTGGAGATATAGTTTTACTCAGGTTAAACGGACGATACCTACTTCATAGAGTGGTTAACATTGTAGAGGCGAACAATACCATTGGGATAATAACTAAGGGTGACGCTAACAGGGTTTCAGATCAGCAGATGGCTGGAATACCATATTCACCTGTAGAAGAGGTGAGAGGGAAACTATTAATGGCGTTAGGTTCACCGGTTAAGATTCCTATTGTTGGACTCGTGCCTCTGAAGCTCAGATCCTGGACCTTCCTACTCCTAAGTAACACAAGGAACACAGCCCTATTTATTGCGGCTATCGGGTTTTCATCCGCTTTATATCTTCTAATGTCTGAAATGAAGCTTGGAAAGGTGAAAGCGAACCTCAAAGGGAAATACTCAACCCTTCTGGTTTTCCTATTAATATTCTATGTTGCCTTACTTTTCACAAATTTTAGAAACAGTTCAATCTCAAACTTCAGGGTGGTGGTTGAACCTGCCTGTGCGGCTGAGGGGATTCTTATAGGCGGCGGGAAGATTCTAAGACCCGGCTCCAATTTTACTGAAACACTGAATATTTCAAACCACGGGTTAATATCAACCTTGGCAGCCGTAACAGTTGATCAAGACGTGGCCGGCTACATTCAATTTTCCAGGAGAATACTAGCTTTAAAGCCTGGGGAGAAGAGGCCCATACAGGTAGTGTTTGAGGCTCCAACCTGCGATGAAAGACTTGTTATTCAGGGTAAAATATACGTCTGGAACATTCCTCTAGCCCAACTGCTTCCTGTCGAAATCCTAAGTCCAATGTCAAAGCTTCAGCCTCTAGCATGTTTTATGGCTTTAACGGGAATAGTTTTCGGATTCTTCTCGCTTCCACTTATCATCCTCTACCTTTTGATTCTATATCTGACCAGAAACATAAGAATGCGTATACTTAGGCTTATAAAGTCAGCATATGAGATAGAAAGCCTTGATAGAGATAGGCACGGCAGAAGAGAAAGAGAGGTTAAAACTGTGAAATCTAAGGGGAAGACACTGTTTGAGACTGTTAGGATGCTGGAAAGTTTCAGTATACCTCGTAGGAATCGAAGTTTTAGTGTGAAGTTCTCAAGGATCCTCCCGGTTATAGGGTTGATCTTAATTCTGAACGTGGCACTTGCATTCGAGTATGTAAGCTACCCTGTGGACGCCTCTCTCTCAATAGTTGGGGTTACACAGGCAAACTACGCGTTAAACGAGTACAATTGGAGCCGCTACTACCTAGACTTCATAATCCTAGACTTTGAGATAATACCTCCCGGCTACAGTGATGTACTCCTTGACAACGCGTTAAAAGTTGTTAACTACGACGATGAAAACGCCCTATTATCCGTAGATGTAGACGGTGAAATAGGACAGTTTATAGACTACATATACTGTGACGGCGTTCTACTATGGGACGGGTCACCCCAGCTGAAGGCCAACATAAACCCTGGGGGAGAAGCATACCTTGACTTCTACTTTACAGTGTCCCAGGACGCCCAGAGAAGGGCGTATGCCGGTGTCCTAATCCTAAACCTGTCGGACGCTGAAGGCTCCGAGACAATGACGACAAATATAGAGATGACCCTCAACGTCGACAAGCCGTTCATAAGGATTACCTACATATCCTACTACAGCTCCACCTTCAAGTGGTACATTGACAGGATAATAAAATGGGGGCCCTACCGGATTTACATAATGCACTGGTCGGTGATAAAAAGGGTCGACGCTGAGAACAATGGAAGCCTAGGCCTCGACTCAACCATCCTAAAGGATGAAACCCCTGAGGAATTCAACAGAGGCTTCTACCAAGTGTTACTGGTGAACTCCACCACCACTATAGATGTAACGTCCTACATCGTGGTTTCCGGCCCTGTAGACAGCGACGGCGACGGCAGGTATGAGTGGAACCTCACACTACCCGACATACCCTCCACGCCATGGGGGAAGTACCTTGAGAACGGGGAGAAAAGCGTTTATTACTTCATGTTTAACTCGACCTACTACGTTTTTATCACGTATTTCTGGCAGCCACCCCCGGATCCAGACCCAATACTTGTGCTAGATGATGCGTGGGCCGCAGGTATAAGGTGGCTTAGAACTGTTGGAGATGTGGAGAGCAGCTGGGACTACAACTATACTGCACAATGGCTTGACGGGCCCGTTGACCCACCACCACTTCCATCACAGGCTGGAGGGCCTCAGCTGCTACCCTTCGGATCCAAGCCGAGGCATGTAGCCATACCCATAAAATCAAACATTAACGTTGCATATAAGGCTGGAATCCTTAGGGTTAACGTGGATGGAAACTCCGAAATAGTGTGTATAATGCTTAACAGATCGTTAAACTCTACGATTAAAATAGTTGGTTGTAAGCCGCATGCCGCCTATGTTGAGAGCGTGCGAATGGGCAATAGAACCTACGATTTGCTGATGTTAATGGGTGGTGAGGTAAGGCTTACAGTAAGGGTGGAGGGGGAAATCTCGGAGGTATCAGTCCTGCTGATTCGAGGATGCGAATTTCAATATCAAACCTTCAACCTATAATAGCCCAGATTTAACATGTTACTCCAAGGTTGAAGAGCCTGTTAGCATTTACGCATGCAGCCCCCCAAACCTCTTCGAAGCTGGTCTTTTTTATCTCAGCGATCTTCATAGCTACAAGCCTTATCGACGCAGGAGTATTCCTACCCTTATTTGGATCCAGCCAGGGACTGTCCGTCTCAAGTAGGAGCCTGTCGAGAGGGGTGTCCCTAGCTGTTTTCCTGTAAGCCTTGCTTGTCAGAACCATGGTGTTGAACGAGATGTACCATCCATTGTCGATTACCCTGTTAACAAGCTTCCTGTCGCCGAACATGTGCATGTCGACATTCCCTGCCTCTTCAGACTCTAAAACCTCGATGACTCTCTCATTCGAGTTTCTCGAGTGTATTATAAGAGGTAGTCCAAGCTTTCTGGCAAGTGATATGTGCTCCCGGAACATCTCCTCCTGCTCAGCCCTCCACCCGCCTTCTTTAACCCAGTGGTAGTCCAGCCCCGTCTCGCCGATTGCGACTATTAAGTCCCTGTTTTCAGCTATCAGCCTGTAATACTTTTCCCTCTCATCCCTGCCCCCATAGTCCTTGATGTATATGGGGTGGATGCTCGCAGAGGCGTATACGAAGCCCCTGTAGCGTTTAACCATCTCAATGGTTATATCCCAGTTCTTAGGGTTAGCACAGCATGTTATAAAGGCCTTAACCTCCTCCCTTAGGCTTTCTATTACCTCCCATCTATCCCTGTCATAGTCCGGCTGTTCCAAGTGACAGTGGACATCTATCATATCCCTATAGCTATCCTCTGTTTTTTATAACGATATCTACACCCCCGTGGGTTAGGCGGCTTAAACTATGATTTTAATTTTGCGATCGCAGAATTTACATCTACCGTCCTCTGTTAAATTGTAGTCTAGGATGGTAAAGCCGTATCTCCTTATCAAGGGCTTCCCGCATCTTGGGCAGAAGGTTGTCTCACCCTCCTCTCCCGGCACATTTCCGATGTACACGTATTTAAGACCTTGCTCGATGGCGGTCTTTCTAGCCTTCTTTAGAGTTTCAACTGGTGTCGGCGGCTTACCTGTCATCCGGTACATGGGGAAAAACCTAGAGAAGTGGGTGGGCATTTCCGGGTCTATACTTGCGACCCATGCAGCAAACTCTCTAAACTCTTCCTCATCATCGTTTAGGCCTGGGATTACGAGATATGTTACCTCAACGTGGACACCGTGCCTGTGCATTGTCTCAACAGTTTCGAGAACCGGTTTAAGCCTTGCGCCACCGCAGATCTTCATGTAGAAATCATCTGTGAATGCCTTAACATCCACGTTCGCAGCATCCAGGTATGGTATAAGCTCTAGCAAAGGCTCCCTATTAATGTACCCATTTGTAACAGACACGGTTCTCAGCCCTTCCTCTTTTGCAAGCTTAAATGTGTCAAGCATGTACTCGTAGGCTATGGTAGGCTCATTATAGGTGAAAGCTATAGACTTACACCCATATCTCAGGGCTTCCTCAACAATCTGGCGTGGTGGGTACATTCTTATATAGGGATACTTCATCCCTGCCTGGCTAATTGACCAGTTCTGGCAGTGGAGGCACGCTAGGTTACAGCCTACCGTTCCAACACTGTAAATGTCTGATCCAGGCAGGAAGTGGAATAGAGGTTTTTTCTCTATTGGGTCGATGGCTACCGAGGATGTACGACCATATATCCAGCTGTAAAGCTTTCCCTCCAGATTTATCCTAACCCTGCAGAAACCTACTGAGCCCTGGGAGATAACACACCCTCTTGGGCAGAGGCTGCATTTAACCTTCCCACCGTCCATAACCCTGTAAAATATGGCTTCGTGAAGCTCTTCAGACATCAATACTTAGATACATATCTAAGTCTTAAACATGACCCGGTGGTAACATGAAAGGATAGTTTTATTTTAGACTGGCTTGTTATGCTCAACATGGGGTCATAGGTTTGCCTGTTAAAGATAAGGCTAGAAAGCTAACGGAGAGAATTCTTAAAAACATAGAGAGGGTTGACGAGGACTCGTTTGAAAGGCTGATAAAGCTTATTCTGAGCACTGTGGGTACCAGGAAGATATTTATAGTTGGCGCCGGGAGATCTGGGCTCGTGGGGCGATCCCTAGCGAACAGGCTCATGCATGTAGGCTTCAACGTCTACGTGGTTGGGGAAACCGTGACGCCAGCACTGAAGAGGGGGGACCTCCTTATAGCTATAAGCGGGAGCGGTGAGACAAAGTATCCCGTCAGCATAGCGGAGGAGGCTAAAAAGCTTGGCGCCATAGTCGTGGCCATAACCTCATATCCAGACTCCACGCTGGGCAGGATAGCAGACCACAAGGTGATAGTAGGCGGGAGGAAGCAGCCCGTTGAGGGTAGAGACTACATACTGAGGCAGCTTATGGGCCAGCATGAGCCTCTAACACCGATGGGAACCCTGTTCGAGCTCTCAACATCGGTGCTATGTGATGCCCTAATAGCAGAGCTGACTGAGAGAATGGGTAAAACAGAGGAAGATCTGAGGAGTCGACATGCAAGCGTCGAATAGTCTATCCGAGCTGCTATCAAAGGTTAAGAAAAGGCTTAAACCTAGCCCCGATCAAAGAGTGAGAGTCGAAAATGCTACTAAAACAACCATTGAAAGGCTTAAACCACTGGCTGACAGGTACGGTTTCAAGCCTTTGCCTGTAGGATCTGTAGCGAGAGATACATGGCTGCCTGGCAGAGTCGACATTGACATATTCCTTGTATTCCCAAGGGATCTAACGGTTGAGGAACTAAGGAATAGAGGGCTTAAGGCAGGTATAGAAATATCCCAGGGGAGATACAAGCTTAGATATGCAAGCCACCCCTACGTAACGGTATGGATTGAAGGATTCTGGATAGATATAGTCCCCTGCTTCGAGGCTAAGATAGGAGGCACTATTAAGTCAGCAGTGGACAGGACGCCGCTACACCACAAATATCTCGTAGAGAAGGGGATTATGAAGGTGGGAGACGAGGTTAGACTCCTAAAAAGCTTCCTCCTATCTCTGGACGCCTACGGGGCTGAGGCGGCGACCCAAGGTTTCTCCGGATACCTATGCGAACTCCTAATCCTACGATACGGCACGTTCCAGCAGCTTCTGTCAGAAGCATGCCGCTGGGATGAGCCTACCATCATAGATCTTGAAGAATACTGGAAGGATAAAAAGCCTGAGGAGATATTCCAGAATCCACTAATAGTTATAGATCCTGTTGACTGGAGAAGAAACGCAGCTGCAGCCCTAAGTAATACCCAGTACTACAAGTTTAAAGCATACTCAAGACTCTTCCTTAAAAAGCCGGCCCTATCATACTTCCACATCTACCAGGCGGAGCAGCCTAGGCCTAAACCCTCCGAAACCATAAGGGAAAGAGGAACATATCTGTACGCCATCCTCATAAGGCCTCCAGGACCAGCACCAGAGATAATGTGGACCCAGCTAGCCAAGCTCTGGAGGCAGCTTGAAAGAATCCTGGAAGGTGAAGGTTTCAAAGTAGTCGACGGCGGATGCTGGACAGACACCGAGAGAATAGCTGTGGCACTATACGAGCTTGACAGGAACATCGTCCCCAAGATGACCGTTAGAAAGGGGCCAAAGGTTGGGATGGACGGCCAGGAGGACAAATTCCTTGAAAAGTGGCTGGGAAAAGCCGTGAAAGGGCCGTACATACACGGCGACAGATGGTATGTGGGTACGCTTAGAAGCCGGGTGAAACCCGAAGACATCATATTATACCATCTTACAGACCCTAAAGGTATAGCTGAGGCTGGCATACCAAGCCATGTCAAGCAGTCAGTACTCTCATACGGAGTTACAGTTCTAACCCCTGAAACAATAGACAGAATCGTAGGGATAAGCAAGGAGCTAGACAGCTACCTATCAAAACTTCTACGTAGAAGACCACCAGTACAGAATGGGATATAAGCAATGGCTGGGCCTGTAGGGAAATCACACATGTTACCTGGGCAAACCCTTCTAATACAAGTATTATTCTCCCTCGTTGTCATCTCAACGCAGCCGGCGGAAGCGAGACGTCAAACCTACAATTATATTTTTGTTCTAAGACTGCTGTTTCTATGTAACAGTATTACGTAAACGTTTCAGGCCGCCAAATTTAAGGCTGCTAATAGATCTAAATGTATCCTATACACTCGAGATTAGGGAGGCTATTGAGCCATGTGTGAGATGGTGGGTTGATGGAATATTACTATTCGAACTATAACAAGCCTCCAGGATAAGGCATCCCCGTGTTACCGCTCCACTATCTTATAGACTTTGTCTCCCTCTCTAACCCTGTCGACAACCTTTAAACCTACAGACTGGCCAGGCTTAGCCTCTGTGACCGGTTTATGCATTATTTGCATCGACTCAACCTTCTGCCTTAAATTAGTGGTGGCCCCTCTAATAATTATTTCATCACCCACTTTCAGGGTGTCGGCAAGCTCCACAACTGCAACACTTATCTTTGTAAAATAGTGTGTTACTCTTCCGACAAGCTTCTCCTCAGCCAAGTTTCTCAAAATGGGTAAGCTCTTCTCAAATAAAATGTTTACCAGACATATTTTAAAATATGCCAGATAACTATAAGCGTGGTGGCGTTTGTCCCTAAACCTCCCTAAAGACTGGGTTCGGAAGGCTGAAGTCTTCATCAGGGATGCCGAGAAGCATTTAGAGGAAGGAAACTACTGGCTTTCCTGCTTTGAGGCCCAGCAGGCTTGTGAACTCTACTTAAAGGCCCTTTGCCTGCAGGTTACAGGGATTCATCCCTTCACCTACGACCTTGTAGAGCTTATAAACTACCTAGCTGATGCCGGGCTCAACCCTCCAGAGAACCTTGAGGTATATGCTGACGCGTTAACACCTTACTACACGCTTGCAAGATACCCTGGAAAACCCCTGGTTAAATACAGACGTGAGGTTGCTTCGAGGTGTATAGACTATGCCAGGAGGATCATCTCATGGGTTAAGAGCGAGGCTTCTCAGAAAGAGAGCTGAAAGGCTCAGGGAAAGCAAAAGCCTCCTTGAAGAGTATGTTCGGAGGATAGCAGGCATGAGCCCTAATGTTACAGTGGTCCTCTATGGAAGTAGGGCTTTAAAGAGCCATAACCCCTACAGTGACTACGACCTGATGATCATAGCGAGAACCGTTGAAGACCCCCTAATGGATATCGAGCGCTATAGGAGGCTCAAGCCTAGGGGCTTGAGCCTGGATCTCACGGTCATAGGCCTAGAGGATGTCGATAGCCCCCTAGTCTCAAAGATGCTTGAGGGCTCTATCATCTTGTACGATGGTCTCAGCCTTTTCAAGGCTAAGGCCTACATTGAGGAGTAGGAAAGGCTAGGGCATGCTACTTCAATGGTAACTATCTTACCTTTAGTGATTCCAGTGCAACCCTGAGCTCCTCATGCTCTTTAGCAGCCTCATCCAGCGGGATACCGTTCACAGATGCCTCAACGGCCTGTCTGAAAGCTCTTTCCCCCGCAGTTGCGCCCATTGGGTGGGCGTGGATTGCTCCCCCTGTACCTATAACCACGTCGTAGCCCAGGTCCTTTATGACCTCCGGCACCATTGCAGGGGTGATCCCTCCGCTCGGCATCGGGAATGTTCTTTTTAGGTGGTAGAATGGAAAAGACAGGCTGTGAGCTACCTGTATATACCTTTCCTTTATGAATGGAGCCTTCCCGTATGGGGCTGGGAGACTTCTCTCAAGACTGCCTCTCCAGGCAGCAGCCAAGGGGAGAATATCATACCAGGAAGCCCTGGGAGCCGGAGGCAAAGAAGAGGTTGATGAGGCTCTTCTAGAAGCCTATATGTGGAGAATGCTGGTCCCATACAATCCTTCCAGCCCAAGCCTATGCCCATCATGGTCCTCAAGAATCATGCGGCTAGAGAAAATATAGAGACCATATAATATATTCATCAGGGTCGTCTTCCCAGCCCCATTCTCACCAAGCAACGCGTGGATCTCTCCCTTATAAAGTTCGAAGTTTATATTATCATTTGCTACAACACCAGGAAACCTCTTGGTAATTCCAACCATTTTTACTACAGCATCCTTATGATATGCCATTTCCAGCCACTTATGGCATAGAATATTGAGAAAATTTAAATATAGTCCTAGACCGTCTAAGACCACTTGTAACTCTAATGGTAGACTTGTAGATGGCATCTTAGAGGTGTAATCTTCTACAGGTTATACTTTTAAAATTTTATATAGGGGTTAACTGGGGTCTTTATGATAATTACTTGGGTTTCTGCCAATGAGGAGCTGTGCGTCGGGTGCCACTTGTGCGAGCTTGCCTGTTCAAACTATAACTTTAGGAGTGTGAATCCGAAGCAATCCGCAGTCTGGATAGTCGAGAAAAAACCTGAAGCTGAAGGCTTCTATGTCAAGATATGTACACAGTGTGGGGTTTGCGCAGAAAAGTGTCCGGAGAGGGCTATCGCATTGGTCAATGGTGTCTACGTCATAGATATTGAAAGATGCACAAAGTGTGGTGTTTGCATCGAGGTTTGTCCGTTTGAAGCTATATGGTGGAGGCCTGGTCTGGAGTACCCTGTCAAATGCGTTAGTTGCAGGGCGTGCATCGAGATGTGTCCTCGGGGGGTTTTCAACCTAAAGGAGAGAGAGGTCAAGGTGGTGTGACATGTACGGTTGGAGCGGCAGGTTTTTGAGGGTTAATCTATCAGACTTAAGGGTAAAAGTTGAGAAGCTTGACAGCGAGTTCGCTCAGAGATACATTGGTGGGAACGGTTTCGCAGCCAGGGTACTCTGGGATGAACTCAGTCCCGGCGTCGATCCCTTCTCCCCAGACAATAAGATGGTTATAGCTGCAGGGCCTCTATCCGGGACGACCTGGCCCTCAGCTGGGAGGCTTCACGTCGCCGCCAAGTCCCCGCTGTCTGAGGCATGGGGTGAGGGTAACTGTGGTGGATACTTTGCACCAGAGCTAAAGTACGCCGGATATGACATGATCATAGTAGAAGGGGCATCGGAAAAGCCTGTATACTTATGGATACATGATGAGGATATCGAGATAAAAAAAGCTGATAAGCTCTGGGGCTTGAAGGTAAGCCAGGCGGACATGGCCCTGAGGAAGGAGCATGGCAAGGGTATCAGTACAGCCCTTATAGGCCCGGCTGGTGAAAATCTTGCACGCATCGCCTCCATACAGGTCGACAGGTGGCACGCGGTGGCAAGGTCAGGGCTTGGAGGGGTCATGGGCTCGAAGAAGCTTAAGGGAATAGTAGTACACGGCACAGGCGGGGTTAAACTTTACAATCGGGGAATATTCTACGAGCTCTCTATGAGAGCCAAAGAGAGGCTCCTTAAGAATCGGTTCAGCAAGGACCTAATGACATATGGAACCCCGCTGTTGGTGAATATCATGCACGAGATAGGTAGGTTCCCAACGAAGAACTGTCAGTTAGGATCCTTTGTAGATCTAAAGACGGGCAAGTCATATGCAGACCTTATAAGTGGAGAGAGGCTTCGAAGGGAGTATCATGTCCGTGACCAGTCCTGCTTCGCCTGTCCTTTCGCTTGTAAGAAGTACCACATAGTGGAGAAGGGCAGGTGGAAGTGTGACGGTGGCCTAGGCCTCGAATATGAAACACTACACGCGTTAGGGAGTCTCGTTTGGAACAAGGATCTCGAGTCAATTATATATGGAAACAGACTTTGCAACGAGTACGGCTTTGACACCGATGGCATGGGTGGTGTGATAGCACATGTCATGGAGCTGTGGGAGAGAGGGATCATCACCAAGGAGGACACGGGTGGTTTAAAGCTTGAGTGGGGGAATCCTGAATTAATAATAAAGCTTATAGAGATGACCGCCCGCAGAGAAGGTTTTGGAGACCTGCTTGCAGAGGGAACTTACCGTGTAGCCCTAAAATTCGGCCCTGAAGCGATGAAGTATGCGATGGTTGTCAAGAAGGTTGATATTCCTGCTCAGGATGGAAGGGCTCAGAAATCAATGGGTCTAAGTCACGTAACAGCTAATAGGGGTGCAGACCATCTTACCTCAGCGGAGTTCCTAAGCGAGGTTGGCTTTCCCGACGCGATAATTGAAAGGTTTGAGAAGAGAGCTCAAAAGCTATACGGAAGGTCGATAATGCCGGAGGGAGCTGACAGGCTTAGCCCTGTTTTCAAGCCCCTCATGGTCTATGATAGCGAGAATATGGCAGCAATATCAGACTCCTTGGTTGTGTGTAAGTTCACAACTCACTGGCCTCCGGTAATATACTTTAGGGATGCGGCTAAAGCTCTCACGTATGCTACAGGTATAAAATATACCGAGAAAGATCTAAGAATTATAGGAGAGAGAATATTTATCCTTGAAAGATGTTTCAATGTGAGGGAAGGCCTAACCAAAGATGACGACAGGCTTCCAGAGAGATTCCTGAAGGAACCTGCACCTGCCGGGGGAGCAAAAGGCCATATTGTAGAGCTTGACAAGATGCTCCCGGAGTACTATAGACTTAGAGGTTACGACGAGAGAGGGCTCCCGACCTACCAGAAGCTCAAGGAACTTGGCCTAGAAGATGTTGCAAAGGAGTTGAAGATCTGAAAACTAATCTCATCCATGAGCCAGACGGAATCGTGGAGCTCTTTAGGTTTTTATTATTCTGAGAATAAATCTCCTTAAAGGTGTTGATTATTGGACTTGGTAATAAGAAGGGCGAGACTTAGAGGTAAGGAGGGCCTCTATGATATTGGTGTAGAAAACGGCAAAGTAGTCTCCATTTCCGAAAGAGTTAGAGAGAAAGGTGAAGTTGAGATTGATGCTGGCTGCAAGCTTGTTGTTCCTGCCCTCATAGATCCACACATACATCTCGATAAAGTCCTTACTGCGGAAATGGTTCGTGTAAACGTCTCAGGAACCTTAATGGAAGCCATAGAAATATTATGGGAGGCCAAGCGAAGGTATACGATAGAAGATGTTAAAAAGCGAGCCTCAAAGGTTATAGAATGGGAGGTTATGAATGGAGTAACAAGGATAAGAACCCACTGCGATATAGACACGATTGGAGGATTGACGGCATTAAAAGCACTTCTGGAGCTTAAGAAAGAATACAGGGACATAGTTGACATTCAGATTGTAGCCTTCCCACAGGAAGGAATTTACACGGATCCAGGAACGGATGAACTCATGAGGAAGGCAATGGAACTAGGGGCAGACGTTGTAGGAGGCATGCCCCATACCGAGGCGACAGACGACATAGCGAAGAAGCATGTGGACTTCCTCTTCGAACTAGCGAAGGAATATGACGCCGATATAGACTCACATGTTGACGAAACAGATGACCCCTCTTCAAGATGTGTAGAGTACATGGCGTGGAAGACCATCCAAGAGGGGTACGAAGGCCGCGTAACGGCTGACCATGTCTGTGCTCTTGCGTCTTATGACGATTACCACGCTAACAAGGTCATCAGATGGATAAAAGCTGCTAAAATGAATATCGAGACAAATCCTGAGACGAACCTTGTCGTTGAGGGTAGACTTGATACATACCCTAAGAGGAGAGGTCTCACTAGAGTAAAACAACTTCTAAAGGCAGGGGTAAATGTAACCTTTGGGCAAGACTGCGTTAGAGATGCATTTTATCCCTTTGGAAAGTGCGATCTTCTTCAAGTTGGCTTCGTCCTAGCCCTAGCAGAACAGATGACATCTCCCTCTGAGATAGAAATGGTTTTTGACATGATGACATTTAACGCAGCCAAAACACTTGGGGTTACCGACTACGGTATAGAGGTTGGAAGAAGGGCGGACCTAGTAGTCCTAGACACCGAAACCGTATGGGAAGCATTGAGACTCCAGCCCGCAAGGCTCTACGTGATCAAAGAGGGAAAGATCGTCGCAGAGAACAGGTTCGAGAGAAAGCTCAACAGATAAGCCTCCACAGAGGCGGCAGTATTCCATGGAGAGATGCCGGAGGCGGATTTGCTAGATCTACCCAAAATCTCCTCCCCATACATTTTAAGCTTCTGAGCCGTTTCCTCCCTACCCACAGCAACTTATCTGCTGGTAAGGTGCAAGGAAATCCTTAACATCCCTCTCCTCAACAACTATAAGGCCGTCCGGCTTTCTTAAAGTCCTCGCTATCTTAGCTACAAGCTTGTTTAGGCCCAGCCAATCGAACAAGTTAAGCCATCCCTCTCCAGAACCTCAAGTTTTATCTTCTCCACCAGTTTTTAGCCTCATCATAACTCCCAACCATCGAACCACGTCTAGGAAGGCCTCATCGATACCCCCCTGCTCAAACCTGTCCACGCATCCCCGCAGGATCTCCGTAATCCTGGATGAAACCTCCCTGTAGAGCTTGTAGTTGACAGGAAGGTAAACAGCATGGGGACACAGTCTCCGCACCGTCGATATGAGCATACACCGTATCTCATAGCCTTATAGTTACACGTGCTTACAACACCCTTCCCCTCACCCTTCTTCGGGTCTGCACCCACAAAGGTCTAAGTATCTAAAGGTTCCTCATTTCAAGTTGCGCGCGTCTGTAGTGGCAAGAGGGCTTGTATTGGATATGCTGGTTTGTATGCGGAATTTTAGATATTTGTAAGATTTTGATATACAGTTTTCTTCCTAAAATTTATAAATACGTAATAATAGTAATTAATGGATAGACTTGAGGTTACAAATCAAATTGATTTGTAAGTTGGTTGTTTATCTCTTTGTTGCACAAATGGTACTCCAGCTGACCGCCGATCCACCACCGCCCTATACGGTTTGCTATTACCCAGGTCCTGATACCTCGGAGGACGAGCTTCAACTAACGGACTTTAAGGTTGAGAGCATGGACTTCCTCGTCACAACTGAAACTGTTCTCACGGCTTCGTTCAAGATCACCTATGTTGGAAAGAGCGAGTTCGGCTTTTATTTTGGTAGGGGTGGCCTTGTACTGAGGGCTCAAAGCCCATCTGGAAGGAAGATTGACCTGTTCACGCTTCCAGTCGAGACATTGGGTTGGGAGGAGACCGCTACGCTGACAGCAAGTAGGATAGTTCTGGGAGAGGAGGGGGAGTGGATAATATGGCCATCCTATACAATACATGTCCAAGGTGGTATCACAACTACACCAATAATAAAGAATGGGCCGGAATACTGGCACGCCTGCTATATCGATGTTTCATCTCCGCCGCCAACCACTACACCCCCGCCAACTACAACTCCTCCTCCCATTACACTCCCTCCCACCGCAACTCCAACACCTGCTCCAACTACACTAACTGTTGTTATAGGAAATGTACCTGCCTGCCTTGAGGGAAAGGAATGTGTTGTGGAGGCTCAACGCGTAGACCCGCAGAGCTACTCTGTCGTAGAATCCCAGAACCTGATCGCAACCTACTCCAAGGGGGAGCCTGAAAACACGTTTTCATGTACCTACGAGGTTACGCAGGGGACATGGGTTCTGAAACCCGAGCTACCATGCTCCCCTAACGTTGCCACAATCATCGTAGGACCAGCAGGGGCACTTGCAACATTTACATACATACCGGCCGACACGGTCAATCCATGGGTTGAACTCGGCGAATCACCCTTCACGGATATTCTCAGGAAGCTCGGGGCCCCTGTACCCTCAGGCCCAGTTGAGAGGCTTGATAGAAGGATCACCAGCATGCAGAAGCTCAAAATCGCCCTTGTTGTGAGGGACAACGAAGGAGGCGCGGGAATATACACGATAAGAGCCAAAGAGACACTGGCGAAGAGGAGCGGGGAAAGGGAGGAAAGAATCCTCGACGACATTAGGATTGACACACCAATGGTCTACAGAAGGAAGCTTTCATACACCCTCGGCCCATACAGAGATTGTGCATCAGCCACACTTTCGGTGGATGTATGCGACCACAGCGGCAATCACGGACACTTCGACCTCGTAATTGAAGTAATGAGAGTTACATGCGGATGCAGGTGGAGCAACACGTTCGAAGCCAGATTCACCCACTGTGATGACTTTGCCTCAGGAGACATCTTACCAAGTGTTGAGGGCGACGAAATAGTCATTGCTATAGACGAGGATGCGGATGGGGACAATGGCATATTCTATATTTACGACGGCACTGGAGATCTACTGTGCACGTTTGAAGCATTTTACACCCGCCACGACAGAATCTTGATAGGAGACGTGGTGGAGTCGCGGCCTGGGGATGAGCTTATCGTGGTTGCAAACGATGATGGAGGGAAACTCTGGGTTTACACGGCCTACCAGGAGGAGATCAAGTACGGTCTCAGGATCGGGGAGTTCGACATTAGGTTTACAAAGTACGATGGGATTAGGATAGGCGACGTGGACGGGGATGGGGTCAACGAGATCCTGATAGCCGTCGATGAGGATGATGCAATCTACATCTACAGCGTTCTTGAGACCGATTCTGAGAGCCTGCAGCTCATCAATGAGGGAAAAATAGACATCAGTAAGTCTGTTTTAGGGTGGAAATTTGATGGATGCCGCTACACATACGGCAAGAACCATGCGGGGTCGGCTTATGATGGTTTTCTAGTCGGAGACGTGGTGGGTGGGGACGAAGCAGAGATAATACTTGTAAAAAACGATAACGGAGATGAAAGCGAGGCGATGGTCTATGGATACAACCATGGATTTCTGGAGTTTAAGACCAATTTAACCTTGAGATTTACTAAGTACGATGGAATAACGTTGGGAGATGTGGCGGGGGATGAGAAAAAGGAACTAATAATAGGTATAGATGAGGATAGGGCGGTATATGTCTACGATCTTAGAATCGGCCTATTGAAGATCCAATATATCAAGTTCACCAAGTACGATGGTTTGACATGTGGTGACACAGATCTGGATGGTAAGGACGAAATCCTAGTAGCAGTTGACGAGGACGATAAGATCTACGTGGGGAAAGTCACAGCTGAAGATTCCGGCATTTCAGGGTTTATAATACCGAAGATAGTGATAAGAAAGGTGATAACATGAGAAACAGCTCTATCCTCCCATTCATGCTTCTAATCTTAACCTTAAGCCCATCCACATACTCATACGAATCTCCAGCGTTGGATCTAAGGGTTGTGGATGCGATCTTCATACCTTCAAAGCCTATTGCAGGCTTTAACTGCCTCTTAATGGTGACTGTGGAAAATAGTGGGGATGCCGTCGCCGAGGATGTTAAGGTTGTAGTGGACATCGGAGATTGTATACTTGTAAACATAACTCATGTAATAGGACCTGGGGAAGCAGTAACGGTGATTTACAGCACAATATTCCAGCATGCAGGCGAATACACGATGAACGTCAAAGTCGACCCTGACGGAAGACTACCCGACGTTGACAGGTCAAACAACCAGTTAAACAAGGATTTCGAGGTCAAGCTCTTTACAAAAGAGAGGATAGAGGTTTCAGAGCTTGATCTCGAAACGGAAGAGGGAAAATGGGGCTTCTTGCCATGTGGCGGTAGAACTCCATGTACAACAAGCCTGCTAACAACTGTAGAGCTGAACCCTACATTCAAGTCGCTCCCCAATTATCATGTAATTGGAAGAAGAGATCCGGGAGATCCAAACTCGAAATTTGAATCGCAGAACCTCGACCCGGATACGTGGAAACGCAAAGAGGAAAGCGCGTGCGGGACAACTTCTCTAGCGGCTCTTCTCAGATATCTCAAAAACACAGCCACGTATGACCACAACATGATTGACAGTCTTTATAGGGGTGGAAACGAACTAGATGTCTATACAGACCCGTATAGCATAAAAGACGCGGCTGAACACTACGGATTGGGAGCCAGAGTCTACGTAGACGGATCCCTTTCAGATATAAAATGGTTCATAGACCATGGAATACCAGTACTAATGCTAATTACAGTAACAGGGAAGACAGGGCTCCTTAAGGGGGTACACTGGATCGTACCGATATGCTACTGGGAGGACGAAACCCTAACATATGGGCTTAACTCCCATATAATGATAGGCTACTACAATCCATGGGGCTACCAATGTGCAATTCCGGAGGATAGGCTCGAAAGATACTGGAAGGAAACAACAATGGGTGGCATCACCCTATGGAACCGGGTATACGTAGCAGTATGGATGGGTGATAAGCCCCAAGGGCTTCCAACAAGCAACATAGACGCCGGGCAAAAAATCATATTCAAAATATCGAAATTCACCAGTAAAGCCCATGAAATTCTAGGAACTGGGTTGAAATTTTGGCACCAAGGATTCTACCTTCCAGCGATAATTTACATAGTTGGAGGGGCCTTTACAGAATTATTTGCATGGATAACTGCGGGGCTTGCATGGCTTGTGAAAGCCATTGGGGAAGCATTCAAATGGTTAGGGAGAAAAATCTGGGAGGGTCTGAAAAAGTTCGGATGCAAGTTATTCGGGGTAGGATGCCCAGAGACAAAACTATATTACTATTATTACTACTCTCAGAGTCCTACAGCTGACACACCCTACCTTATTAACGGTATGATAAGGGAAATTGCGTTAGGATATCTCTACGCCGAGCCTGGAAACGATAGGACACCGATATATGAGTACCAGCTGATAAACCCGAGGACAAGGAAGATCATAGGATATAGAATATCCACAAATCCTGACGAACCTGTAACACTAAATGCAGATACGCATCAATACCCCATAGGCCTATTGGGATACGCGTTGACAACCCAGCCCACAACGCCAAGTGTAAGGCTTGGGGAAGACTGTCTCAAGCCATATAACATACAGTATGAAGACAGCGTGAAGAACCTATACTTACCCCTCTATCACCAAGAAAACTCGAACATCTTATGGCTTTTCAACGCAACTGGAGGTGTGTACTTCCTATCAACAGACATCGCCGCTGGAACTCAGACATTCCCCTACACAGTAGTAGATAAAGATGGAGATACGGATCTCTTCCACCTGTCGAGGGAGTACATAATAGGATACATTCCCTACAACCCGGTGGAAGGCACAAAACCCTTAATTATGGTCTATGACCCCGATGAAACAGAGTTTTTCCTAACCACAGATCTAAATGAGGAACCAAAAGGCCTACCACCAGTACGAGAAATGGTGTTCATTAAAATAGTAGGCTTCATATTCACAGAACAAAAACCTGGAACCGTACCCTTATACAAATACTATGCAAAAGAGAGAGGCGCGGACTACCTATTCACCACTAAGGAAATACAGGATGACAATTTCGAACTAAAAGGTGTAATAGGCTACATATACGAGATGAAAACCCCATGTTCAACGGAACTATGGCTTTACTGCTACAGAAGAGCGAAGAAAGCGTAAAAAGCTTTCAAGCCTGCAAGAGGAAGACATACAACCACGATACAAAGGATCTATTCGAGAGTCTCTAAACTTTACTTTACATTTTCATATGATCTCGCATTACACACCTAGCGCGCTCCTCTCCGCACAAGCCACAACGGAGTACCAGTCTATCACGCGCGCTACTTTTCATAGGATACAGTTTTCTGGGCGGCGAGCTCAGCAGGATAAATTAAAACTTCTTTGAAAGAATGCTTGAATATAAACCTAAAACAGTTGTTTCTACATGTTCCGTTGCTGTGTTGTCGAGCGATGCTTACATGATCATGGAAAGATCCACGCGCGTAAGGATTACCGGCCAGAGTTTGGTCGATGTCAGCCCTCTCCACGAAAAGCGCGGCCATAGCTCACCACTAAAGGTTCGTCTCAGCCTCCCTATACTTTACCCCTAATCCT